>DATLXF010000020.1:0-37066 GCA_035575945.1 Bradyrhizobium sp.
TTCGATCCGGAAACTTTCGAGAAGCAGGCAGTTGAAGTGGCCTCCGTCCTGCGGGCTATCGCAAACGAGCGCCGGCTGATGATCCTGTGCAGGCTCGTTGAATGCGGGGAGGACAACGTGAGTTCCCTCGCCGAGGCCGTCGGCCTGTCGCAATCGGCGCTCTCGCAGCATCTCGCGAAGATGCGCGATGAGGGTCTCGTCACTTTCCGGCGGGAAAGCCAGACGCTCTGGTATCGCATCGCCGATCCGCGCATCGAGCAGCTCTTTGCCACGCTGCACAAGCTGTTTTGCACGCCCGTCAAAGCCAAGAGCAGATAAGCCAAGAAGGAACTAGGAATGTCGCTACCGACTATCAACCCGACGGACGCCCGCCGTCTACTCGACGAGGGCACCACCCTCATCGATATCCGCGAAGCAGACGAGCACGCGCGCGAGATAATTCCGGGGGCGCGAAACCTGCCATTGTCGAAACTCGACGAAGCCGATGTCGGGGGGCATCGCAAGCCGATCATCTTTCATTGCAAGAGCGGCGCCCGTACCCAAGCCAATGCGCCCCGGCTCGTCGCAACACTCGATGCCGCTTGCGAGGCCTTCGTCGTTGATGGCGGGCTCGACGCTTGGCGCAAGGCTGGTCTGCCGGTTGTGACCGACCGACGGCTGCCGATCGAGCTTCAGCGGCAGGTGCAGATCGGGGCCGGAAGTCTCGTCTTCGCTGGCACGCTGCTCGGCCTTTTGGCCTCGCCTTGGTTCTTCGCCGTGCCGGCTTTGGTGGGTGCCGGACTGATGACGGCCGGGCTCACAGGCTTTTGCAGCATGGCCCGCATCCTCATGCGGGCGCCATGGAACCGCGAAGTTTACGGCGCGCCGGCGCGAGCCGCATGAAGGAGGAGTTGTCGCCATGCTGTCCCTGACCCAAGGCGCGCTCGGTCTGGCCTCCGGCTCGCTGGTAGGCTTCTCGCTGGGCCTGGTAGGAGGCGGCGGTTCCATTCTGGCGGTTCCGCTGCTGATCTATCTGGTTGGGGTAGCGGATCCTCATGTCGCGATCGGGACGAGCGCGATCGCCGTCGCGGCAAACGCTGCCGCCAACCTGGCGAATCACGTCCGCGCCGGTAACGTGAAGTGGCGCTGCGCCTCGGTGTTCGCGCTTGCAGGCATAGCTGGCGCCTTTCTCGGCTCCACTCTCGGCAAGATCATCGATGGCCAGAAGCTGCTCGCACTTTTCGCCATCGTCATGTTGGTGGTGGGCGCGCTAATGATGAAAGGCCGCTCTGGCGAGGGCGAGCTCTCGGTGAGGCTCAATCGGGAAAATCTGCCGAAGCTTGTGGCCTTCGGCCTCGTCACGGGATCCTTATCCGGCTTCTTCGGGATCGGCGGTGGCTTCCTGATCGTGCCCGCCCTGATCGCAGCCACCGGCATGCCGATCTTGTACGCGGTGGGTTCCTCACTCCTGGCGGTCACCGCGTTCGGGCTGACAACTGCGGCGAACTACGCCTTGTCCGGCCTTGTGGATTGGTCTCTCGCCGGGTTGTTCATCGTCGGCGGCGTTCTCGGCGGGCTTCTCGGCGCCCGCTCCGCGACCTCCCTCGCTGGCCGCAAAGGCGCGTTGAACACCGTGTTTGCGGCGCTCATATTCGCAGTCGCAATCTACATGCTGGTCCGCAGCCTGGGTCTGTTGTGATGGACCTTGGCAGGCCGGCTGTTCCGAACGTGGCCGGGCGCGAAAGCCATGAGAGGCGTGGCCGCCCCCTCAAGGAGGGGCCGGGCTCCTGAACGGGTGGCCTTCCAGCTGGTCGCTCGATGACGCGCCCGGCATGGAAATCTATCTGATTCCGAGATCCCGCGGATGAAGCTGCGATGCTCCACGCCGCCCGCGAACGCGCGCGACGAAAGGGCTCTATCGTAGCATCCGCTGCACGACCCCATCGCGGTACAGCAGGATGTGCAATAGGGCTGCCGACACATGGATAACGATGAACGCCAGCAGGGTCCATTCCATGGCTTGGTGGAGGCCATCAATGGCTCGAGCGGCGGTCGCATCGACAGAACCCAGCATCGGCAGCGGCGTCAGGAACAAGAAGGAGACCGACCAGCCACGAAAAGAGGCGAACAGCCATCCTGTGAGCGTCGTCGCGAGCACCAGCGCGTAAAGCGACCAGTGCACCATTTCCGAGCTCAAGCGCTGCCAGGTGGACAGCGAGCTCTCTGGCGCGACAGGATGGGTAAGCCGCCATGCGAACCGCAGCAGCATTACGGCCAGGATCAGGATCCCCAAGCTGGCGTGGAGGGTCGTGGCGATGCCCGGCTGCTCGCCGCGGTGAATGTCCGGCATCAGCCATCCAATCGAATATTGCGCGAACAGCAGTACGACAACGAGCCAGTGAAGAACTCTCGCGGTGGTGCCGTACTGCAATGGGGTTGTCATCCTCATGTCCTGCACAGGCTTCCTTTGGGTGCTGCTTCACCTGACGCCGGGCCGCGTTTTGCCAGGTGGGCTGAGGGTTTAGACCGCATCGCTGGCGAGGCGCCCTGCCGGATGTCGGCCGGCCCGCTGAGGGAAAATCAAGAGGCAGGCGACGATGAAGACGGCAATCACGGCCGAAGCGATAGGGCGGCTCAGGTGCAGACCGCCCTGGCTGACGGGCTTGTCGAAGAAGTCGCCCACGGTCGCGCCCAATGGTCGTGTCAGGATAAACGCAGCCCAGAACAGCAGAACATGTGAAACTGTGGTCCGATAATACAGCGCTGCGAGGACGGCAAGTCCTGCCGCAAAGACAATCGCCCCGCCTTCGTACCCAAGCCCGGTCGAATCGGCCGTCCAGTCGCCCAGAGCGGTGCCCAGGGTTTGCGAGAAGGTGATCGCCGCCCAATAGAATGCCTCGACCTTTGGCGTGTTCACGGTGTCGACGGAGATCGATCCCTGCGACCAGTACCACAAACCCAGGGTAAAGATGACGCAAGCAAATAGGATCGAGGAGCCGCCAGCATAGCCGATACCGAGCGAGCGATCGGCAAAATCAGCCATGGTCGTGCCGGCCGTGGTCGATGCGATGATGGTGGCCCAGTAAAGGAACGGGTGGAACCTCTTCGCTGCAGTCTGCAGCACAACCAAGACCGCAAGGATCGAGAGAAACAGCGCGGTGCTGGCGAGGTACCCCCAATGCAACGTCATGCTAACGGTATCGCCGCCGGTCTCGCCCAGCGTGGTGGCGGCGATCTTGATCACCCAGAACGAGAGAGTAACCGCCGGTACTTTGGTGGCAAAATCCTGCAGTTCGATTGAAGCAGACGGTGATGAGAAGTCCTGCCCTGCATGGCGACCGGCATTTCTCTCTTGCATGTGAGCACCTCTTGATTTGAACGACGCGACAACGCGCAGAGTGCAATCTGTTCTCCTTCCGCGCGGTTACCGGCTCTATACGATTTCGTATTGTGCGGACTGCAAGGCGGCGCGAGGGCAGACTGCAAACGACAAGTCGAATGCTATCGCCTCATCCGGAAGATGAGGACTGCGAGCGTCGCATACATTGAAACTGCCCCGTACTCGCTAGAAATCGGTGAGCCGACATTACAAATCGGTATAGTTTTGGTGAGGGCCCAGTCAGGTGTTGACTGCTAGGCTCCGGTTCTCGTCGGATGGATCGCGCCGAGCCGGGGCAGTCATGGAGAAGCGGCAAGCGGAGAGACGGCGCACCTTCAAGGGTGGCAAGATTGTTTTCAACCACGGGCGCTCAATCATCGACTGCACCATCAAGAACTTGTCGCGAGGTGGCGCTGCGCTGAATGTCGAAAACACCTGCGGAATTCCGGACGAGTTCATCCTTCTTGTCAACGCCGACAACGCGCGAAAGGCCTGCCGGGTCGCCTGGAGAACGCAAACCCAGATTGGCATTGCTTTCCTGGAGGCTTAGCACCACGCATGCGACAAGGTCTCGATATCGCGCTTACTCAGTGGCTCAACAGCTCGGCCGGACATCGTCCTATGCTCGATTGGTTCATGATCGGGGTGACGGATTTCACGATTCCGGTCATGGTTCTGGCGGTCGCGGTGCGGTGGTGGCAACGTGAGGACAGGGCAAACGAGAGGATGCTCGCGGTCGACGCCGGACTGACCTTTCTTTTCGGTCTCCTCATCAACCAGTTTATCCTGTTGTTTGTAAGTCGTCTCCGCCCCTACGAGCTAGGTGTAACCCATCTCATCGTCGCACCCAGCTCCGACCCCTCCTTTCCTTCAGATCATGCCACGGCCGCGATGGCGATCGTCGCCGCGACACTGCTGCAGCATCGCCGGCTCCGCGCGCTGATCTTGGCGATTCCGGCGGCGCTGCTGATGGTCTCGCGCATCTACGTCGGAACGCACTACGTTTCGGACGTAGTTGGCGGCATGGGCACGGCGCTATTGGCGGCCATCGTGATGCGCGCGACAGTCGCCTTGCGTCAGCCGATCACCGAGGTGATCATCCGTTTTCCATAATGGATTTTAGGGGCCCGAGGCGGACCGCAAGTCGCGGCGCCCGTCGCGATATCCGGGCGATCATTACCAAAACGTATAGCGTCGGTCGAATTCAGGCAATGCTCTCCCGGTCATGGTTCGGCCTATCAGCGAAGCCTTCGCTTCGCGGCGGACGAAAGGAGACACCAATGCTCCGCACCAAACTTATGACCGCTATCCTGGCCGGTACTCTTGCCTCGGGCGCGATCGGCGGCTCGGTCGCGGCTTACGCCAAAAACCGCGATGCTCCGACCGACGAAGCGGCGGTCATGGCCAACGCCAAGGTCAGTATGGCAGAGGCCATGGCAACCGCAGAACAAGCGGTCGGCGGCAAGGCCGTCGGCTCGGGCATCGAGGATCAAGATGGTACCGTCTATCTCGAAGTGCAGGTCCTCAAGGGCGGCACCCGCCACAAGGTGCTGATCGACCCCCAATCGGGCAAGGTGGTGAAAACCGTCACTGCCGACAACGAGCAGAACGAGAACGGCCACGAAGGCGACGACGACTGATCTCGACGACTGGGGCCGCTACACGGCGGCTCCAGTTCCTTCCCCTCGCGCATCTTCTCGAATGTTTTTGACCGTCGTCTTGCGTGTCAAACGCGCGGGAGCCGTACGCAATTGGCAGCAATTCTTGAATAGGAGCCGATCCGATGCATGCAACCCAGCTGACCGCAAGCGCCATCTACAATCGCGTACCGAAGGTAACGGTCGACTTCTGGTTGATCAAACTCATGGCCGTGACCGTCGGCGAGACGGCGGCAGACTTCCTCAACGCAAATTTGGGTCTCGGCCTCTCGAAGACATCCTTGCTGATGAGCGGGCTCTTGCTCGCCGCGCTGATGGTGCAGTTTGCGCAGAAGAGATATGTCCCCTGGATCTACTGGGTGATCGTGGTTCTGGTCAGCATTGTCGGCACCCTGCTCACCGACAACCTTGTCGATCACCTCGGCGTCAGCCAAGAGGCCGCCAGCATCGGCTTCGCCATCGCCCTCGCGGCGACCTTCGCCGTATGGTATCTGGTCGAAAGGACGCTTTCCATTCATACCATCTACACCACCCGGCGCGAACTGTTTTACTGGCTGGCTATCTTGTTGACCTTCGCCCTCGGCACGGCCGCCGGAGACCTCGCCGCTGAAGGCCTGAACCTGGGCTATCTGCAGGCCGGGCTGATGTACGGCACAGTCATCGCCGTTATTGCATTCGGCTATTTCGGGCTGAAGATGAACTCCATCCTCGCATTCTGGCTCGCCTATATTGTGACGCGCCCGATGGGCGCATCCTTCGGCGATCTCCTGTCGCAACCGATCGGAAATGGCGGCTTGGAACTTGGCACCGTGATCACGAGCGCGGTGTTCCTGACCGTTATTGCCGGCGTGATAGTCTATATGACGCTCAGCCACGAGGGCGAGGAGGCCGTTCCGGTCGAGCGGCGCGTTTGACGACGCGCCGGCATTGTAGGATCGTACCTGATCGCGAGGCGGCGGGCTCATGCGATGGGAGATGCAGGCGATGCGTGTTCTTGTAATCGAGGACGACGCCGAGACGGGGTCCTATCTCAGGCGGGGCTTGCGGGAACAGGGTCACGTGGTGGACATCGCGACAAATGGTCGTGACGGTTTGTTCATGGCGACCAGCGAGGCCTACGATATCCTGATCGTCGACCGGATGCTTCCCCATCTCGACGGCCTCTCGGTGGTCAAGACGGCCCGTGCGACGGGACTCAAGACCCCAGTGCTCTTTCTGACAACGATGTCTGGCGTCGGTGATCGCGTCGAAGGCCTCGAGGCCGGCGCGGACGACTACCTCGTCAAGCCGTTCGCGTTTGCCGAGCTGTCGGCCCGGATCAATGCCCTGGCCCGACGGCCGCCAATGGCCCAAGTCGAGACCGTGTTGAAAGTCGCGGACCTGGAGATGGACCTGATCAGCCGAGAAGTGCGGCGCGCCGGTCTGGACATCGACTTACAACCCCGCGAATTCCGTCTGCTGGAGTATTTGATGCGCAATGCTGGTCGGGTCGTAACGCGCACGATGCTCTTGGAGAGTGTCTGGGATTTCCATTTCGATCCAAAAACGAACATCGTAGAAACTCACATTAGCCGGCTGCGGTCAAAAATCGATCGCGGTTTCGACACTGAGCTGATCGAGACGGTTCGCGGTTCAGGATACATTCTCCGTGCCCGCCCCTAGACTTTTTAGAAGCACGGGGTTCCGCTTCGCTCTGCTTCACACGGTCGTCTTCGTACTGTCCGTCTCTGTCATCGCCTGGGTTGCCGAAATCACGGTGACGTCCGCTCTTGAGCATCAGGCGCGGGACCGCATGGACGCGGAGTCTTCGTCGCTGCTGGCCGAATATCGGCGCCACGGCATGGAGGGCTTGCGCTCTACGATCGAGGAGCGATCTTCGGCCGCCAAGCGGCGTCTGCAGTATGCCATTGTCAATGCCGAAGGCCACGTCCTGATCGGTGAAAGCTATCTGGCTGAATTTGCCGCAACGTCGACCGCACGACCGAAGATCGTGCCTCGGTCCAATGGCGAAGACGCAACCGACCAGATCCTGGTGGGGTCGACTGCATTGGCAAACGGCTTGACGCTCGTCGTTGCCGACAATCTCGAAAGCGTCGAGGACGTCGAAGATGTGGTCCTGAATGGGTTTTTCATCGCGCTCGGCCTTGCACTCGTACTCGGTCTGGCGGCTGGGATCCTCTTCACCCGCTCGCTGCTCAAGCGGGTTGACCACGTCAGCCGGACTGCGGAAGCAATCATTGCCGGCGACTTGTCTCAGCGCATCGCCCTGACGGGCTCGGGCGACGACTTCGATCGGCTTTCCTCGACCTTGAACACGATGCTCGATCGCATCGCGGATTTGCTTGAGAGCCTGCGACAGGTCTCCAGCGATATTGCCCACGATCTCCGGACACCGCTCACTCACCTGCGCCAGCGCCTCGAGTCCGCCAAAGCGCGGGCGTGCTCGCCAGTCGATTATCAACATGCCATCGATCAGGCCATCGAGAACGCAGACCAGCTCCTCGAGACATTTTCGGCACTTTTGAGGATCGCGCAAATCGAGGCCGGGGCTCGACGCGCGTCGTTCCGTTTGGTCGATCTGGAGGAGGTCATGCGGACGGTTGCGGATGCTTACGAGCCGACAATCGAGGACGGCGGCCGAGCTTT
Organism: Bradyrhizobium sp.; assembly: GCA_035575945.1. GTDB lineage: Bacteria > Pseudomonadota > Alphaproteobacteria > Rhizobiales > Xanthobacteraceae > Bradyrhizobium. The sequence goes on from DATLXF010000020.1 coordinate 7,663, forward strand.
GGAGCTGCAACTTGCCGACGAGCTTCCGATCCATGGCGACCGCGAGCTTCTGATCCAACTGTTTTCCAACCTGATGGAAAACGCGCTGCGGCATACACCGACGAAGACGCGTATCGTCATGCGCGGATTTCACTCGCGCGGCACAGTCATCGCGGAGGTCAGCGACGACGGTCCCGGCATCCCGGAACCCGAGCGAGATCGCGTGTTCCGGCGATTTTACCGCCTGGAGCGGAGTCGCACCACGGCGGGAAACGGCCTTGGACTTAGTCTGGTTGCTGCCGTTACCGACCTCCATCAAGCCGTGATCGAACTGTCCGACAACAAACCAGGTCTCAAGATCACGCTGCGATTTCCGGATGCGAGCTCTGGACCGGGTGCCGGACGCGAGAACGGCTTGGCCGTATCTTGCGTCTCTCACAGTGAATAAGCGAGGTCGACGCGCCTGACGCGACCTTCGGCCAGATGGCGAAGGAGGCTGGCATCCCGCCGTGTCGCAGAAAGGTAACGCCCTCGCAGTGAAGGTACTGCAGGTGCACTTCCCGCCAAGGTAGGTCACGAAGGAGTGGGCCGCGCCGGGCTTCGATGGGCATTTCGCAAGGACAGCCCGGCGTATGGAAGCGGGCAACTGGTCGATGCGATGTGGATTCCACGGCGGATCGGCGGCGATCTAAGCGCGTGCAACGCAAGGAGGGTGCGACGATCACGGCAATCAAGAGCAAGCGTGCGCTCATCCCTGGTCTCCTGCTTGACAACCAGGCTCCTTTCTCCGCGCTTCCTGCGCGTCACAAGACGAGTTCGTGCACGCCCATCCACCCCGTGTAGAGCCCGACGAGGACGATCAAGGCTGCAGACACATAGGGTGCCCGGTGGGCCAAGCGGCTGAAGCCGCGCCAGTGCCGCTCGACGTGTCGCAGGCTGAGGGCGGCAAGGACGCCGGCCGAGACCATGGTGATCGCGAGACCGATGCCGAAGCACAGCACCAGGACGAAGCCGAGGGTGAACTGCTTCAACTGGATGCAGAGTAGCAGCACGGTGATCGCCGCCGGGCAGGGGATCAGCCCGCCCGTCAGACCGAAGAGGACGATCTGAGCGGTCGTGACCGTGCGTCCCGCGAAGCGCTTACGGATATCGGCTGCATGTGTGCGCGCGTGCGCGTCGTCCTCTTCGCCGAGATCCATGTGGTCGTGATCTTGTTCCTCGAACAGAACCTCGGCCGTGTCGCCGGCGAGCGCGACATGCGCCTTGAACGCGTGCGGCTCCGGAATCTCACCGAGGCTCTCCAGGTATCCATCCTGGGTGGCAAACGCGAACGTCTGCTCGGCGCCGTCGCCGCGGACCGTCGTCACCCGGATGTCATCGGCGGGCGGCAGCGCGCCGCTTTCGCTCCGGATCCGCCACCGTGGGGGCGCGCCGTCTTCGAAGATCTCCAGCGACAGCGACTGCCCAGCCAGCGTGATCGATTGCGGCTCGTCGTGATGGTCATGCTCCTCGTTCTGCTCCCTCCAGGTGCGCCAGACCATCCAGCCAGCGATGCCGATGATGATGACGGCCGAAGCCAGTTGCAGGTACGCCTCACTGCGTTGCCCGGACAGTTCTTGGCCGAAGTGGAGGCCTGCGAGTGCGATTACCCAGACGATCGCGGTGTGGGAGATGGTTGCCGACAGTCCGAGGAGCACGGCCTGAAGGACGGTGCCCCTGATGGCGATGATGAATGCCGCCATCATGGTCTTCGAATGACCAGGCTCGAGACCGTGCAGTGCGCCGAGAAGGATCGCGCTGGGCACGAATAGCCATGCGTGTGCGCTGCTCTGTTGGACCAGCTGAGACAGGTCGGTCATTTGACTCACTTCAAGTACGTTCGGACGACCTCGATCAGGTCCGCGGCGCCCTTGGCCTTCTCCGGGTCCTTTTCGTGGGCGGGATCCACGACGTGATGGCGGATGTGGTCTTCGAGCAGTTCGGTGGTTAGACCTCCGACCGCGCCTCGGACCGACGCAACCAGCATCAGCACGTCGGCGCAGCCGAGCTCCGCCTCCAGCGCCCGCTCGACCGCGTCAAGTTGTCCCTTAATGCGCCGAACCCGGGCAAGCAGCTTTGACTTGTGTTTGATCGTGTGCGACATGCTTATAAGATAGGGGGGTATCCTATACTAGTCAACATCGGCGCATGGTTTCACCCATTCCGGATTAGAATATCCCCTCCCGAGGGACAGGATCACGAAGATGACAACGCAACACGTCCACGAAAGCCACACTCAGATTGTCAAGCGCTTGAAGCGCGCGGAGGGCCATCTTCGCCGCGTCATCGAGATGTTCGACGACGGCCGCTCCTGTCTAGACCTGGCCCAGCAGCTTCACGCGGTCGAAAAGGCGATCACCGAAGCGAAGCGGACGCTCATCCACGATCATGTCGACAACTGCCTCGACGTCGCGGCCAACGGTGGCTCCTTGAAGCCGACGAAGAACGTGCTCGCCGAGTTCAAAGCGATCTCGCGCTACCTCTGACCGGAAGTTCGCCGATGTCCTCTCGAAAATTCATTTGGACGCTAGTTCTCGCCGCCATAGTCGCGGCGGGCGTGTTCGCAGCCTGGGGGCCGGGCGCGTCGGCGGTGCGCAAGACGGTGGGCCTGGCTGTGGCGGAGCCGCCGCAGCAATCCAGACCGCAGGCGAAGGAGCGGAAGCCCGTCATCCGGATGGACGAAGAGCGGATCGCGCTGGCCAAGATCGAGCAGGCCAAGGCCGGCCCGGCGACGATGGCAACGAGACTGTCGGTCCCGGCTGTTATCGCGCCGGACGCCGATCGCGTCGCCCACGTGTCGGTGAAGCTGTCGGGAACCGTCGCCGAGCTCCGCAAGAACATCGGCGACGAGGTCGAGAAGGGACAGGTTCTCGGAGCGCTGGAGAGCCGGGAAGTCGCCGACGCTAAGAGCGAGTACATGGCCGCGCGACTGTCAAACGATCTGCAGCAGGATCTGGCGGCCCGCGACAAGACTGCTTGGGACAGCAGCAAGGCGATACCCGAGCAACAGTACATCAGGTCGCGGAACGCTGCCGCGCAGACGGCGATGCGTCTGGACATCGCGCGTCAAAAGCTGCTCGCGCTTGGCGTCGACGAGGGCGAAATTGCCGCGATTCCGCAGGCCCCGGAGGGGACGCTGCGGCTGCAGAACGTACGGGCGCCGATCTCCGGACGGGTGGTCGAACGCAAGGTCGAGCTCGGGACCGCCGTCGGAAGGGACAACCTTGAGACCGAACTCTTCGTGATCGTCGACCTCAGTCGCGTCTGGGTCGAGATGATGGTCAATTCGTCAGATCTGCCGTCGGTTCGGGAAGGCCAGAGCGTCGCGGTGTCGATCCGCGGCGGAAGCGGCGTCGGGACGGGCAAGGTCATCTTCGTTAGCCCGTTGCTGGACAAGGAAACGCGGGCGGCGCGCGTCGTCGCGGCTTTGGACAATCCGGATCGACTCTGGCGTCCCGGGTCGTTCGTGACGGCGGCCATCGCCGTGCAGTCCCGCCAGGTCCCGGTGACAGTGCCGGCGACCGCTGTCCAGACCGTGGATGGGCGCAAGGTCGTGTTCGTGCGGACCTCCGATGGGTTCGAGAAGCGGGACGTGGCGCTCGGCCGCCGCGACGATGGGATGGTTGAGGTGACCTCCGGTCTCGCCGCCGGAGAAACGATAGCGGCTTCCAACACCTTTCCCCTGAAGGCTGAACTCTCCAAGCCTGGCGACGAGGACTGAGATGATCGCGCGTATCGTCGAATTCTCCGTCCGGCGCCGCTGGCTGGTTCTGCTGGTAGTGCTGGTCGCTGCGGCGACCGGCCTCTGGTCGCTGACAAAGCTGCCGATCGACGCCGTGCCGGACGTGACCAACGTCCAGGTGCAGGTGAACGCGGTGGCGCCGGCGCTGACGCCGGTCGAGATCGAGAAGCAGGTCACGGTCGCGCTGGAGACGGCGCTGGCCGGCATTCCTGGCCTGGAGTCGACGCGATCGTTCTCCCGGAACGGCTTCGCTCAGGTAACCGTCGTCTTCGTGGACGGCACGAACATCTACTTCGCGCGGCAGCTCGTCGCCGAGCGCATCAACGACGCCAAATCCTCGTTGCCCCCGGGGGTGGAAGTGAAGATGGGGCCGGTCTCGACCGGCCTCGGCGAGATCTATTGGTGGGCGGTCGAATACGAAAAGCCCGGCGCCACGGCGCCCGTGCGTGATGGCAAGCCGGGCTGGCAGAGCGATGGCAGCTATCTCACGCCGGAAGGCGAGAGATTGACTGACGACTTTCGACGGACGGTCTACTTGCGGACCGTGCAGGACTGGATCGTCCGGCCGCAGATGAAGACGGTACCGGGCGTGGCCGGCGCCGACGCGATTGGCGGATTCGTGAAGCAGTATCAGGTGCAGCCGGATCCAGCGAGGCTCGTCGGCTACGGGCTCTCGTTCAAGCAAGTCATCGAGGCGATCGAAGCGAACAACGCCAGCAGGGGCGCCAACTACATCGAGCAGAATGGCGAGGGTTACGTGGTCCGCGCCGCCGGGCGCGTTGAGAACGTCGAAGACATCGGACAGATCGTGGTCTCGACCCGAAACGGGGTTCCGGTCCGGATCAACGACATCGCCGACGTCACTATCGGTAAAGAGCTGAGAACCGGCAGCGCCAGCGTCGATGGACGCGAGGTGGTGCTCGGAACGGCCCTCATGCTGATAGGTGGGAACAGCCGCACCGTTGCTGCCGCTGCGGACGCCAAGATCAAGGAGATCGGCAAGACGCTGCCGCCGGGCATCCACGCCCGGACGGTGCTCAACCGCACGCAACTCGTCGACGCAACGATCCACACCGTCGCGACCAACCTGGCCGAAGGTGCTTTGCTGGTGATCGCAGTGCTGTTCCTGATGCTGGGTAACTTCCGCGCGGCCCTGATCACTGCGTGCGTCATCCCAATCACCATGTTGCTGACCGCAACGGGCATGCTGCGGGGGCACATCAGCGCGAACTTGATGAGCCTCGGCGCACTTGACTTCGGCCTGATCGTCGACGGTGCCGTGATCATCTGCGAGAACAGCCTCAGGCACCTCGCCGAGCGGCAAGTCGCCCTGGGACGGGTCTTGAGCCGCGACGAACGCCTTAAGACGGTCTCCGATTCCGCTGTGGAGATGATCCGGCCGACCGTCTACGGTCAGCTCATCATCATTTTCGTCTACGTCCCGTTGCTCGCCTTCACGGGCGTGGAGGGCAAGACGTTCGAGCCGATGGCCCTGACTGTGATGATCGCGCTGGCGACTGCCTTCGTGATCTCCCTGACCTTCGTCCCGGCTGCGACCGCGATCGCCCTCACCAAGCCGGTAAGGGAGAGCGAAAACTTACTCGTTCGCTGGCTGAAGGACGTCTACGCTCCGATCCTGGCGCGCAGTATCGCCAGTCCCGGCCTGGTCGTCACGTCGGCCGCTGTGCTCTTTGCGGCCTCGCTGCTCCTGTTCTCCCGCCTGGGGCAGGAATTCACGCCGACCCTCGACGAGAAGAACATCGTCATGGAAGTGAAGCGCGTGCCGAGTACGGCGCTGGCCCAGTCGCAGGCCATGCAGCTCGAGATCGAGAAGGTGATCAGCAAGTTCCCGCAGGTGGCGTTCGTGTTCTCCCGCACAGGTACACCGGATCTGGCGGCCGATCCGATGCCGCCGAGCGCGTCGGATACTTACATTATCGTCAAGCCGCAAAACGAATGGCCGGACCCCGCGATGACGAAGGACGATCTTATCCAGGCCATCGAGGCGGAGGCGACCAAGCTTCCCGGCAACAAGGTCGGCTTCTCGCAGCCGATCGAGATGCGTTTCAACGAACTGATTGCGGGGGTCCGGGAGGACCTCGGCGTCAAGGTGTTCGGCGACGACTTCGCGGACATGCAGCGTACGGCAGCCCGCATTGCGGACGTCCTGCGGAAGATCGATGGCGCCGAAAACGTGAAGGTCGAGCAGACCACCGGACTGCCGTTCCTTGACATCAAGATCGACAAGGCCGAAATCGCAAGGCGCGGCCTCAATCTCGCAGACGTCCAAGACCTGATCGAGACCGCTATCGGCGGGCGCGCAGCGGGGCTGGTGTTCGAGGGGGATCGGCGCTTCCAGATCGTAGTTCGGCTGAACGACGCGCTGCGCGGCGACATTTCCGCGCTTGAGAACCTCCCGGTGCCGTTGCCGCATTCGAATCCGACCGCACCGGCGGCGACCGTACCCCTGCGTGCGGTCGCGTCGTTCGAGCAGACCGAAGGGGCCAACCAGATCAGCCGAGAGAACGGCAAACGGCGCGTCGTCGCCACCGCAGAGGTCCGCGGGCGGGATATCGGATCGCTAGTCACCGAAGCGCAGGAAAAGGTCGCGGAAGGGGTGAAGCTGTCCCCAGGAAGCTACTTGGCCTGGGGCGGACAGTTCGAGAACTTCTCGGTCGCGCGCCAGCGGCTCGCCATCGTCGTCCCCGGATGCTTCGCGATGATCTTCCTGCTGCTCTTTGGGGCGCTCGGGTCGGCACGCGATGCGCTACTGGTTTTCAGCGCCGTGCCGCTCGCCCTGACCGGCGGAATTGCGGCTTTGTGGCTGCGCGGCATGCCGTTTTCCATATCCGCAGCTGTCGGCTTCATCGCATTGTCCGGTGTAGCCGTGCTCAACGGTCTGGTGATGTTGACCCAGATTCGGTCGCTGATCGAGCGAGGGGTGGCGCCTGTCCGGGCGATCCGCGACGGAGCCCTGACACGCTTTCGCCCCGTCGTCATGACAGCTCTCGTGGCCTCGCTCGGCTTCGTGCCGATGGCGCTGGCAACAGGGACGGGCGCGGAAGTGCAGAAGCCGCTTGCCACGGTCGTCATCGGCGGATTGCTGACGGCGACAGTACTCACGCTTGTGGTACTACCAGCACTCTACGCAAGGTTCACGAGGCGACAGCAGATTAGTTCTGTTCTTGAACGAAGTGGAATGCCTCGGGCGGCCGAATGATCGGGCACAGGCCAATTTCTTCGGCCTTGGTCCCACATCGGAGGGCATCTTAGTGGCCTCCGCGCCCCACTCAGTTCGGTAGTCACGCGCACACCCTCTAGGGCCCTTCGTGGGCAGGCGACTAGTGAATTCTGCCGCGCCCGACTTCCCCGCAAGCGCTCGTGTACGCCGGCATCGGCTGCAGGTCCGGGAATGCTCATGCATTTTGGGCGTGCCCTCCCCTTCGTCGGCCATGAGCCGGCACGTCGCGGCACATATGTCGAGCATCCTGCAGATCATCTCCTCGTCGGAGGCCGTCTGGCGGGGTCGCAGATGTTGGCACAGTCCAAGCGCACTCGGCTAGATGTGGGTCATTGAAAGCCTCCTGTCATACCGGCTGTTGTCCACATCGATAGTGCTGATAGAGCCTGCGACGCTCAATCCTTTGCCAGCTTTGAGCAGGTTCTTTGTCGTCGCAAGATTTGCCTGTGCCACTTTCACTCTGGCGAGGGCCGGCAGGAGTGGTCCTTGCCCTAAATCGTCGATCTTGAAGCGCGGTTCGCCGGCCGCCACTAATGCCGGAAACCGACACTCCGATGGGCGATATTTCCCGTGCCTGCCTCGACGATCCCCGCGCCGGCGAAATAGGACTCAAAGGATACCTTTGGCGGTGAGACAGCAGCTAGGGCGATGCGCGGCGATTGATTGCCCTGAATCACTGAGGCACCTGGCAACGGCAAGGCCGGCGACTGCATGAATTGTCCGGGGCTATGGGCCGATCGCTGCATGATGCTTTTGCAAATAGCGGTACTCGTGCCATGTCAACCAAATCACGACTACATCCAATAGCGTGATCAGCAAGAGCCAGACCGAATGGGTATGGGTAAATCTGTAGAGCTGATAGAGAATGAAGGACACAAATACGACAATTGCCGCTGGGTAATATCACAGCTTTTGGCGCAGCAGTCCGGCAATGAGTAGGGCTTTGGTTATTCCGTGGCTGAGCAGATACATCGACGCGAAATTTTGGGTGTCCAGCGAGAAGCTGTGTGCCGTCTGGAGCAGATAGCGCACGACGACGTCGCCAGGATCTTCGGTCAGCTCTTCGCGGGTTATTGCAAGGATGGCGCTCAAAAGGAACTGCTGGCTGACGAAATGCGCGGTGATGCCAGCGAATATCTCCAGTAGAGCGAAGACGCCCTTGATCGTGAGGCTAATCCGAAATGCGAGGCGAAGGTTCTTTTCCTGAAATGGATTGCTCATCAACCGGTAAGTCCAATTGCATCGATCTACTAACCTCGAAGGCGATTGCTCACTCAGCATTGGTATTCGTTCGTCTCCGTGAGCGATGGTGTCGCGCCGCCAGCATAATATTTGTGAGCAGTATCGCAATGCATCCGACGAACAGGATTGGGGCGTTCCAGCCGCCGAATGTTATCCAATGCGGAAGAACGGACCCGGCGCCCACACACCAGATCACAAGCGTACCAGCGAGGCTGCCATCATCGACGAACAACCGCCAAAGCTGGCGCAGCACGCCAGAAAGAGAACTCATTTGTTGGCTCCGGATGGCACGGTCGCCCGCCGAGCGAGTTGCGCCCCGACCAGCGATGTCGTGAGGAGCAACGCGAACATCGGGATCAGCGCAAGATCGCGACCCGGCCACTCAAAGCCGAGTCCTTCGCCGACCCAGAAAACTCCGAACCCGGAGATCAAAATGCCAACGGCAAATTTGAGGGCGTTCTCCGGGACACGAGATAGCGGCCGATGCAAGACGATACCGAGAGCGATGACCAGAACGCACGCAGCGGCGGCTCCAACGCTCGCCGGTATCAGCGCATTGCCGGGAGCACCGACTGCAAGGACGATGAAGACCACTTCGGTGCCTTCGAGCACGACGGCCTTGAAAGTCGTCCCGACCGCAATCGGGTCGAGCATGATGGTGGCCATCGGCCCGGCGGAGCGGAGTTGGATGACTTCCGAGGAGAAAGCCGCGATTTCGTCGTGCAGCGGGATAATGCCTGCCGCTCTGAGGATTGCCTTGCGCAGCCACCGCATCCCGAATAGCAGCAACAAGAATCCGATTACCAACTGAAGAATCTCGATTCGTATCTGTCCCAGTAATGGCCCGAGCAGGACAATCATCGCGGCGAGAAGCACGGTGCCGGCTGCCGTGCCAACAAGTGCAGGGCGCCATCCGCGCACAATTCCGACCGCCAGCACGATGGTCAGCGCTTCGACGAATTCGACAAGCGAGGCGAGGAATGCCGCCAAGAAAGAGGGAGCCGAATGGGTCCAGGTATGTAAGGTGGCGGCGACGGGCATGGAACGTTACGCGTGATTGTGAACTCGGCCTCTGCCGAGCCCGACCAGCCTGCTCAGCCTACGATGCTCGGCCCTCAACATATACACGCCAGCTCCAGCGTATGTCCCGACCGCGGCAGTTCGAATCAGATTACGGATTCGTATAGTTTCGGCAAAATCCCGGAGAGCTTGCGGCCCGTATGCTCGGCCATGGCGAATCACCGGTAGCCGGCTGAACACCAATGAACAAGGGAAGCGCGCGGCTTGCCTTGGTTTGGTCGAGTCCGTCGGATTTACATCCGGGCCAATGCTGGCCCGGGGGGCCTATCGGCTTGGCTCGTCGCCGACGATCATCGCCTTTTGCGTCACAACCCAGCCCGCGATCGCGCCTGTTTTCATCCGAGTCGGGCTCTGCCCGATGACAAGTCGAGTGATTCCAGTTGCCCCCCAAAAAATCTCATGACTGAATCAGACGCCATTATCACCTCAAATCTCTGGTGGGCTTGCCGTCGTACCGCGAACATCGCAGCCCTCACCATGCTGCTGCTCATCGTGACGTCTATCGCGTCCTATTGCGGTATCATCCAGCTGTTGGGCAACGTTCATGTCGTAGAAGACGGACAACTTTACCGCTCGGCGCAACTTAACAAGAGCCAGTTTGAGCGGGTAATCAACGAGTACGCGATAAGGTCGATCTTAAACCTACGAGGGGATAATTCTGATACATCCTGGTACGACGACGAAATCGCTATCTCTCGAAGCATGAGCGTAACGCACTTTGATTACGGCATTGGAGCGCGCCGTCTTGTCACATCACAGCAGATCCATGAAATTCTCAAAATCGTTCGCGACGCCCCCAAGCCACTCCTCATTCACTGCCAAGGCGGCGCTGACCGATCGGGTCTGGTGGCGGCTCTTTACGTCGCCGAAGTGGAAGGCAAATCGGCCGATGAAGCTGCTCAACAGCTTTCGCTGGTCTACGGGCATTTTCCCTATCTCCTGAGCAAGACAAATGCGATGGACAATAGCTTTTGGGAGTATGTTGAGGCGCATCGCTCATCCCGGCGGTCGCGCCAGCATACGAAAGCGGCAGGACCGGGCCGTTAAAACTGACGGGCCGTGGTCAGCTTGCTATCGCTCTTTGCGGTCTTGTTGCGTTCGTCAACCGGGGTTGTTCGTGTCGCCGTTTCTGCATTTGTCATCGTATTCTCTGAGGGTCGAGCCCCAGCATGTGCCGCGGCCCATTTCTCATTTCCTCATCGCTACCCCGATCATCTTCGGCGCTGCGGTACTCGAAGTCCGAAAGATGGGGCATCAAGACGCGGGCGGCATTCACCGGACTGGCAATCGCATCGGGAGCACTCGCCGGCGCGATTGCCTTACTTTCGGACTGGGTATTGATGCGGTTTTCGTGTCACACGATTCCCAGGCGCTAAATCCTTTTGCCTATTACTGCTGGGCCTTCGGACTCACAGCGCTGACCCTTTTGGCATTCGCAGCGTGATCGCTCTGTCCACCAACGGGCAGGTTACTTCGCCTTGACCAGGGAAGAGGCTCGATTCTGATTGTGACTAGAAGAAAATTTGATCCTGACCTTCTCTCCAACTTTTCACAGATTCAGCCTCGATGCCTTCGGGCAACGAATAGGTCGTCCCGTCACTCAATGTGATGGAATCCGATCTCGTATTCACGCTGCGGACAGTTCCAGTAGTTTCGGCCGCTTGGGCATTCGTCGCCGCGACGGCTGCAATTGCCGTTGCCAAGAGAAATTCACGCATAGCGCGTCACTCCGTTGCGTCGCCCCCGATCAACACACGTACCAGAATAAGACGGATTTGTGCTCGTTCACACGACCGAACCTCACCCGGGTAGCGATCTGAGATTACAAATTCGTATAGTCCCGGCGAAATCCCGGAGAGCTCGCGTTCTCTATGCTCGGTCATGGCTTACCAACCGATGGTCGACGGGAGATATCAATGAAGAAGGCAGCCGCGTGGCTCGCGATAGGCTTGGTCTCGAGTCCCATCGGAGTTGCACCCATGCCGGGATTGGCGCAGGGAGCGACGCCCCTGCCGGCACGCGAGAACCCGATTAAGCCGGAGAAGAACCCACCAGGCGACATTCCCGACAATCAAGTCTTCATCGACTATCAGTCACCGCTTGGGTTCACGATCAAGGTTCCGGAAGGGTGGGCGCGGCGTGAAGCATCCGATAGCGTTGTTTTCAGCGACAAATACAACACCATTGAACTCACCGTCGCACAGCGCGCCGGATCGATCGATTTGAACAATGTGAAGCAGAAGGAGGTCGCCGACCTGGAGCGATCCGGCAAGGCGGTTCGTGTCTCGAGCGTCAAGCCGACCTCACTGCCATCGGGCAGTGCGATCGTCGTTTCCTACGGGTCGAATTCCGAGCCAAACGCGGTGACCAACAAGGCGGTTCGCCTTGAGAACGAGCGCTACTTCTTCTGGAAGGACGGCAAGCTCGTCACCTTGACGCTGTCGGCTCCTTTCGGGGCAGACAATGCCGATCAGTGGCTACTGATGGCCAAGAGCTTCAGGTGGCGCTAGATGACTGTCCTCGAAGCCATCGACCTCTACCGCTTCTTCCATACCCGCGAGTCCGAGACCCTCGCTCTGCGCGGTGTCAGCCTCTGGATTGAAGCCGGCGAGATGGTGGCGCTGATGGGGCCATCGGGCAGCGGGAAATCGACCCTGCTTGCTTGCCTCGCGGGCCTCGATGAACCTGATGGCGGTCACGTCGAGCTGCTCGGTGAGCGTCTGACGCGGCTTCCCGAAGCAGAGCGAGCGAAGCGACGAGCCGCAAGTGTTGGCGTGTTGATGCAGTCGAGTAACCTGTTCCCAACCTTGTCCGTTGGCGACAACGTCAAATTGCCGATGCTGCTGGCACGCAGGAAAGATCCTGCGTGGGCAGAAAAACTGTTGCGGAGTGTCGGCATCGCAGAGCGATGGGGCGCTCGTCCCGGGCAATTGTCGGGCGGCGAATTGGCGCGAGCAGGCCTTGCCGTCGCCCTGGCGGCCCGCCCGCGTGTGCTCCTGGCGGACGAACCGACAGGAGAGGTCGATGCCGCCACCGAAGGATTTATTCTCGATTTCTTGAACGAACAACGGCAGGCGGGAACAGGCATTCTGGTCGCAACGCACAGCCGACCGCTCGCCGACCGAGCCGATCGAATTGTCCAACTTCGGGATGGGAGGGTCGTCGATGCCTGACCTTCTTATCGAAGGGGCCGCCGTGACGCGTCGCTTCCAGCAGGGAAATATGGATGTCTATGCCCTACGGCCAGCATCCTTCCAGGTCCGTTCGGGCGACCGCATTGCGCTGCTTGGCCCCTCGGGAAGCGGAAAATCCACCCTTCTTCACCTCATGGCGGACCTCGATCGCCCAAGCACCGGCCAACTGACGTGGCCGGCCCTCGGCCCAAGTGGTGCACTGCGCCCCAAGCATATCGGCATGGTGTTTCAGGCACCGAGTCTCATCCCAACCCTCAGTGCGGTTGAGAATGTCGAGGTCCCCTTGCGCCTGGTCGGAGGCGTATCGAGAGGACCAAGGAAGGTAGCCATGCACATACTGGAGGAGCTTGGCCTTGCAGCGGTCGCCGACAAGCTGCCCGACGAATTGTCGGGTGGCCAAGCGCAGCGCGTGGCACTTGCGAGGGCGGTCGTCCTCAAACCTCGGCTCGTCCTGGCCGACGAGCCGACCGGCCAATTGGATCAGCCGACCGCACGCCAAACCATCGAGACCTTGCTCAATTCAATCGATGGGAGCGATGCCGCACTTGTCATCGCAACCCACGATCCCATGGTTGCGGAACGGATGAAAGTTACCTGGCTTATGGACCACGGGACCCTTCGGGCACCGCAGATAGGGTGTGCAAATGATCAGGCTGTGGCTTAAGGGGCTTGTCGCCGCGCGATCGGGCCGTCTTCTGGCGGCGGTTGCGGGAGTGGCGCTGACCGTGGGGCTGCTGGGCGCGCTGGGGGCGTTCATCGTCGCCTCCTCGGAGAGCATGGAGCGGCGTGCGGTGGCCGGCGTGCCCGTCGATTGGCAGGTCCTGATCGCTCCGGGGGCAGACGTCTCAGCCGTCACCAAGGCGGTCGGCGAGGCTGCGACCACCACGGCGCTCGCACCGGTCGGCTATGCCGACAGCGCCGGCTTCGCGGCCACGACCGGCGATACCTCTCAGACGACGGGACCGGGCAAGGTGCTCGGTCTTGAGGCGGGCTATCGCAATCATTTTCCAGATCAAATTCGCTCCATTCTCGGCTCAGCGGACGGCGTTCTGATCGCCTCGCAAACGGCCGCCAATCTTCACGTCGCTCCGGGCGATACCGTTACGATCGACCGGATCGGTGCGGCACCGGTCGACGTGACGATCGCCGGCGTCGTCGCACTGCCGAACGCCGACTCGATGTTCCAGGCGATCGGCCTTGCCAAGGGCATTGCTCCTCAGGCGCCGCCGGATAACGTCCTGCTCATGCCCATGGCCGAGTGGCAGGCCATCTTTGATCCACAAAAGGCGGCTCGGCCCGACACGGTGAAGACCGAAATCCATGTCCAGCTCGCACGCAATGCTTTGCCACCCGACCCGAGCGCCGCGTTCATCCAGGCACAGCGGATGGCAAATAATCTCGAAGCCAGAGTTGCCGGCAGCGCCGTCATCGCCAACAACCTTGCCGCGCGGCTCGACGGCGTGCGTGCTGACGCGCTCTATGCCCGGGTGTTGTTTCTCTTTCTCGGAGTTCCCGGCATCGTCCTTGCTCTCCTGGTTACGTTTGCGGTCGCGGCGTCCGGCTCTGATCGCCGCCGCCGCGAGCAGGCATTGCTCCGGATACGTGGGGCATCCTTGTTGCAGGTCTTGGGCTTAGCCGGGACCGAAGCCGCAGCGATCGGACTGCTGGCGATCGTGCTAGGTCTTGCTCTTGCTGGCACAACGGCAATTGCCTGGTGGCATCTCGCAAGCCTTGGTCTCGCAATCCCGTGGTTCGCGTTGGCCGCTGGCGTTGGTTTTGTTCTCGCCATGGCAGCCTTCCTGGTGCCCGCCTGGCGCGACGCGAAGCTCTTGACGGTATCGGCGGCGCGCCTCGACGCGAATCAGCAGTGCATCCCGCTCTGGCAACGCCTTTATCTGGACCTTGCCTTCATCATCCTGGGTGCCATCGCCTTCTGGAGCACGGCGAAGAGCGGCTATGAGATCGTCTTGGCGCCTGAAGGTGTTGCGCAGACCTCGGTGCACTACGAGGCGTTTCTCGCGCCACTGTGCTTGTGGCTCGGCCTCGGTCTCTTGTCGGTACGATTATACAGCCTGATGCTTGGACCCGGCCGGCGTGCTCTTGCCGTCGCAATAGCGTCACTGTCCTTCGATCTCTCTCCGCTTGTCGCTGCCTCGTTGTCCCGCCAGCGCGTGCGCATTGCGCGCGGAAGCGCACTGGTCGCGCTTGCATTCGCGTTCGCCACGGCCACCGCGATTTTCAACACGACCTATAATGCCCAGTCCCACGTTGATGCGGAACTGACCAATGGCGCGGACGTGACGGTCACCGGAACGTCAGCCCATCCGGCAGGTGCCTTGCTGAAGGACCTGCAAGCCATTCCCGGAGTCGTCGCAGCCGAGCCGATGATGCACCGCTTCGCCTATGTCGGCTCCGACCTGCAGGACCTGTTCGGAATCAACCCCGCCCATATCGGGAAGGCGACCACGATCTCGAACGCGTACTTTGCGGGCGGGAACGCCGCCAAGACCCTCGCCCTTCTGGCCGAGACGCCCGATGGCGTCCTGGTCTCGCAGGAGACCGTCAACGATTTCCAACTGCAGCCCGGAGATCGATTGAACCTCCGGCTGCAAAGTGCCGCTGATCATCAATATCACGTCGTGCCATTCCTGTTTATAGGGGTCGCCCGGGAGTTTCCGACGGCTCCGAAGGATTCCTTTCTTGTAGCCAACGCGAACTACATCGCAGAGAAGACCGGATCAAACGCGGCCGAGGTGGTCCTGATGCGGACCTCAGCGAATGCCGAGAGTGTTGCGCCGGCAGCGCGCCAAACCGCTGCGTCACTGCCGGGCATGAAGGTCACAACCCTCGGAGAAACCCAGGCCATCATCAGTTCGAGCCTGACGGCAATCAATCTGGAGGGCCTCACCACCCTCGAGCTCGGATTTTCCGTCTTGATGATCGTGGGCGTCACCGGGTTGATCATGGCGCTGGGTCTCGCTGAGCGGCGACGCAATTTTACAATACTCACGGCGCTGGGTGCGCGACCGGGTCAGCTTGGCGTTTTTCTATGGAGCGAAGGCCTGTTGGTCGTCATCGGAGGCGCGATATTCGGCATCGTGGCTGGTTTTGGTCTTGCCGAGGCGCTGGTCATGATCCTAACCGGCGTATTCGATCCGCCTCCGGAAGCCCTTTCCATTCCCTGGTCTTACTTGGCGCTGGCCGTCGCGACGGCACTCGCCTGCGGTGCCGCCGCCATAGGCGGCGCGCAGGCACTCTCCAGTAAGCCCGATCTTGAAGCCCTGCGTGGCGGCTGAGGCTGAGGTCAGGCTGAAGGAGCATCAGTGCCCATCGACCTCACCTTCTCAGAGCTGACCGTTCGGATGCTTCTCCGGCACGTTGGCGCAGGCCATTTCTTTTCTGGCTAGATGGAATTGCGTCGGTATCTGCGATTCCGCTGGATCCTCCGTCGGCCGCCTTGCATAGTTTGATAGGCGGCCTAAGGATTTGACTTTAAGTCTAGCTTTAAGGTGACGTAGCGAATGCAGGTTAATGTGTTGGGCACCGAGCGCTGGCGGCGGTGGAGTACGGCGAGAAGGTTCGCGCTCGAAGAGACCTTGCCGGCTGGTGAGAGGGGTTTGCTGCGTCGCGCGTCGGCACGGAGCGGCTCACAGCATGCGGTTCACTGAGCCCGCCGAGGTCGACTGGGCGGATATTCCGGTGCCAGCTCTCGTTCGCCTCGAGATCCTTGTGCGCATGGGGAAGGTCCGCGCCTTGGCAGCACCGTTCGGTACCACCTTCGCCGACGGCGGAAGTTGATGAGAATCAATGGGTCGCAGAAGCGGCCGAGGCAAGTTTCCGCATGCGCCGAACCCACTTGGAGCCGCATGATCCATGGGAGTGGTCGAAAGAGAGATCCGGGACACCTCGGAGCCCCTGGTCTGACATCAGCCGAGGCCGCGCAGCGGCTGGCCCAGTTCGGCCTCAACTCCATCCCGGAGAAAGCCGAGCCGCGCTGGCTGGCCTTTCTCGCCAAATTCTGGTCGCCGATCCCGTGGCTGCTCGAAGCCCGATGGTCCTCGAGATCTGGCGCGGCCGAGAAGTCGAGGGTGCAGCGATCGCCGGGCTCCTCCTCTTCAATGCGACGCTTGGCTTTACGCAGGAAAGCCGCGCAGGTCGCGCGCTGGCGGCGCTCAAAAAGCGGCTGGCTCCCACCGCGCTCGCGCTGCGCGACGGCAAATGGACCCGAATTTCGGCGTTCGATCTGGTGCCAGGCGACGTCGTGTCGCTGGCGCTCGGCGCCGTGGTGCCCGCAGATGCTCGGGTTGCGTCCGGATCTGCGCTGGTCGACCAGTCGATGCTGACCGGCGAGCCGGTTCCGGTTGAAGCCGTCGCCGGCGGGGCAGTCTATGCCGGCAGTCTCGTTCGCCGCGGGCTGGCAACCGCCCAGGTTACGGCCACAGGAGCGAAGAGCTATTTCGGGCGGACCGCGGAATTGGTGCGCGTCGCGAAAGCCGAAGGCACCGAGCAGGCGGCGGTCCTTGCCGTGACCCGTAATCTCTCGCTCATCAACGGCGGCGTGGCGCTTCTCATCATCGCCGCCGGATATGTCATGGCGCTCCCGCTCTCGGAGCTGATCCGGCTCGCTTTGACCGCGCTGCTCGCGACCATCCCGGTCGCTTGCCTGCGACGTTCACCTTGTCCGCCGCTTTCGCCGCTCAGGCACTCGCCAGACGAGGCGTGCTGCTGACTCGCTTGTCGGCGGCGCATGAGGCCGCTGCCATGGATGTGCTGTGCGCCGACAAGACCGGAACTCTCACCCGTAACGAGATCGCGGTCGCCGAGGTCGTTACCTTTCCCGGCTTCAGCCGCGATGACGTGCTGGCGCTGGCCGCCCAGGCGAGCGCAGCCGCCGACCCGGATCCAATCGACAGCGCGATCTGGACAGCCGCACGGGAGCGAAGCGCAAGTTCGCTCGGCCGGCCAATCCGCTTCGTCCCGTTCGATCCAGCCACCAAGATGTCGGAGGCCGTGACTGCCGTGGCCGACGGGCCCGAGCGCCGCATCGTCAAGGGCGCGTTCGAAGTAGTATCGCGCATCGCGAAGGTTCCTGAGACCGCCCGGCAGTCGGTTGATCTGCTTGCAGGTCAAGGCCACCGCGTGATTGCGGTTGCTGCTGGCGATTCAGGCTCTTCGCTGCAACTCGCCGGGCTCATCGCACTCAGCGATCCACCGCGCGCGGAGGCCCGGTCCTTCATCGCCGATCTGCGCGACATGGGCGTGCGCACTGCTATGGTCACGGGTGATTCCGCGACAACCGGCGCTGCCATCGCCCGCGCCGTCGGAATTGAAGGCGGTCTCTGTCCAGCCGACAGCCTCACTGAAGACATGAGCACAGACGTGCTCGGCGTGTTCGCTCGCGTCGTGCCCGAGCAGAAATTCAAGCTGGTGGAGGCGCTGCAGGGCCACGGGCACGTGGTCGGCATGTGCGGCGATGGGACGAATGACGCACCCGCGCTTCGGCAAGCGCAGATCGGGATTGCAGTAGCGTCGGCAACGGGCGTGGCCAAGGCGGCAGCCGGAATGGTCTTGACCGAGCCGGGGCTCGCCGGAATCGTGTCTGCCGTCCGGGGGGACGGATAGGCTTCCAGCGGCTCCTGACCTACGCCTTCAACATGCTGGTCAAGAAAGTCGAGATCGTGCTGTTCCTGGCGACGGGACTGGCACTCACGGGAAACGCGCGATCCTGACGCCGGCGCTGATGGTGCTTCTGTTCCTGACCAACGATATTCTCAGCATGTCGCTCACCACCGACCGCGCCATGCCAGCCTCCTTCCCAGCGTTTGGCGCATGGGCAGCATCACGCGCGTAGCTGTCTTGGTCGGCGCTTGCAAGCTCGCGTTCTCCACGTCGATCCTTGCGTTCGGAAAATTCCGACTCGGTCTCGCCCAGGGCGAGCTGCAGACACTCGCGTTCGCAACCCTGGTATTCGGGAATCAGGCCGTTCTCTACTCTTTGCGCGAGCGCAGGAGCATGTGGAATTCCAAGCCCGGAAAGTGGGTGCTTGCGTCGTCCGCGGCGGACGTCGCGGTCATTTCAGGGCTCGTCCTGACCGGCACATTGATGTGGCCGCTGCCGTGGCAATTCGTCGTGGGGCTGTTCGTTGCGGCAGCGGCGTTTGCGCTGCTGCTGGATCGCATCAAATTGCTCGCCGCAGCCGTCACCAAGGTCGAGTGACCTGTTCGGACAGCATCGGAAATGCCCGCCCTCTCGAAGTCGGGCATCTCCGTCAGAGTGGCACGGTCGTAGCCCAGTTCCTCTCCTTGGGCTTTGACTTGCATCCCGCCGCCGATGGTGAATCCAGTCCAGACGTTCCATTGCGACCTTCGAGGCTCGCCGTAGCCGTCCATCGCGAGGGGCCACCGACGATCTAGTAGTGTCCTGAACCCAGAAGTTCGCAATTCGCGTCGTGTTATACCGGGGCATTGTAACCGCAGAAGCGCTCGATGGAAGCAAAGATATCATCGGCTGACTTGCTCCATTGGAACGGTCTGGGATCGGCGTTGTGTCGTTCGATGAACGAGGTGATGTCCGCCCTGAGGGCGGCGACACTCCGATAGACGCCGCGCCTGATCTTCTTATCGGTAAAGAGCGCGAAGAAGCGATCGGCCTGATTGAGCCACGACGAATTGGTCGGGTTCAGGTGCACATGCCAAAGCATTCTCAATTCTACAGCTATTCAACTTGCTGTTCGAGTCGCCGACCAGCCGCGAGCCGCAGCGGCGACTACCGCAAGCGTCGCTTTCGCTCCGTCAGCCTCGCCCTTTTCGAAGTCGCCCACCGTCTGCGCCATCGTATTCGTGACGTGCGCGAAACAGACGACGGGACGGCCGCTCGTCGCGCTGAACGCATAGAGAGCCGCGGCTTCCATCTCGACGGCGAGCGCGCCCAGATCGTGTGCCCGCGCGATCGCGGCCTCGGTTTCGCGGTAAGGCGCATCGGTGGTCCACGTTGCGCCCCGATGCAGGGTGATGCCGGGCAGATCCCGTCCGGCCTGCTCGACACGCGCGAGAAGCGGCGCGTCAGGTGCTTCGGCGAATGTGGAGCCCGGTAGATAATGGTAGCTCGTCCCCTCGTCGCGCAGCGCGCGGTCGATCAGGACGAAGTATGGCGTCGGCCCGATCGGCGTGATTTGTCCGGCTGAGGTGACGCTGACGAGCAGCCGGCAACCGGAAGCAAAGAGCTGCTCGGCGACCAGCACGGCGAATGGTGCGCCGACGGCGCAGCCGACGATGCCGACTTCGCCGATGCCGTCGAGATCGAAGGCAAGAAGCTCGGTGTGATAGCAGGCCCAACCTTCATGGATCCGGCCGGCGCCGGTCCCCTTGAGGTGGCGGACGACATCACCGTCCGGATCGAGCACGCAAATTTCGGGGACAGCGACGAGCGGCAACTGCCTCTGCCGGCGCGCCTCCCTCAAAAGGGCTTCGGGCCGAAACACCGAGGGCGTGTTGTGGTCCTTGACGCTGACAATCGGCCAAGCGGGTTCTGCGCGATAAGGCTTATCATCCATGATGCACCAGGTCCGCTTGACTCAAGCGACGGATTCGACCGGCAGGCCGGCGGCTTTCCACTCGGGATAGCCGTCCTCGAGCCGACGGACGCAATAGCCTCGCGTCCGGAGCGCTGCGACGGCTTCGAACGAAAGGACGCAATAGGGGCCGCGGCAGTAGGCGATCACCTCGCGGCCCTTCGGAAGTTCGCCGAGGCGTCGTTCCAGTTCGGCAAGCGGGATGTTGAGCGCGCCCGGCAGATGGCCAAGAGCGAACTCGTCTTCGGGACGGACATCGAGCACGGTGACGAGATCGTCGTGCAACCTTGCGACGAGATCATCTCGCGAGACCGGCTCGAGCGCGTCGCGGGCGTGGAAATAGTCGGTCACGACGCGGCCGATCTCGGCGATATTTCGCTCACCGACTCGACCCAGGGCCTTCATCAGCGCGACCACTTCGGCCTCGCCGGCCAGGCGGTAGAGGACGTGTTTGCCGCGGCGCTCCGTCTCGACGAGGCGCGCGCGCCTTAGGATCTGCAAATGGCGGGAGGTGTTGGCGAATGTCAGATGCGCGCGGGCCGACAGCTCCTCGACGCTGCGCACCCCCTGGGCGAGGTGCTCCAACAGCTCAAGCCGATGCGGATGGCCCAATGCCTGCGCCACCTCGGCGAGATTCTCATAGATCGCATGTTTGGGCCCGGTACTTGACACGGCAGCTCCTGAATATATCATTCAGCAGATCGATTGAATGTTATCTAGTCGCTCTTAGAGAGGAGTGCAAGCCCATGATCCTCCGCCAGTTCTTGCATAGCGATCCCGTCGGCATCTCCTACCTCTTCGGCTGCGGCGGCAAGGCAACCTGCGCGGTCGTCGATCCAGTCGGCGATATCCAGCCCTATCTTCAGGCTGCCGACAATGCCGGCATGCGCATTCACTACGTGATCGATACGCATGTTCATGCCGACCACCTCTCGGCGGGCCGGGCGCTCGCGGACGCAACGGGGGCGGCCTACGTGCTCTCGTGGGCCGCCGGCGTGTCGTTTCCGTTCAAAGCTGCAGGCGACGGCGAGGTCCTTTCGCTCGGCAACGTCACGGCAACGGTTCTCCACACGCCGGGTCACACACCCGAGCACATCTGCATTCTTGTGACCGACCGGACGCGCGCTGACGAACCTTGGTTCGTCCTGACTGGCCACACCCTGATGGTCGGCGATCTCGGCCGCACGGAACTCGCCGCCAGCGCCGAGGAAGGCGCAAAGCAACTGTTTCGCAGCGTACGCAAGCTGAAGGGCCTGCCGGACTACCTTGAGGTACTGCCCGGCGCCTATGCGGGTTCGGTCTGCGGTCGCCGGCTGAGCGGCAAGCCCTGGTCCACGATCGGCTTCGAGAAGCGGCACAACCAGGCCTTCATGATCGAGGATGAAGCCGAATTTGTCCGGTTCATGGTCGCCGAGATTCCGGCGGCGCCGCCGGAAGCCGCGAAGATCAGAGCGGCCAATTCAGGCGTCACTGCCGCGGCGGCCTGATGCCATGAACAAAGAGTTAGCCGCCCCACAAGGCGCGCCTTCCGTCCGGTTGGGATTGAAGGAAAACTGGCCGCAGTTCGCTCTCCTCGTCCTGATCAACGCCTTCGTGGGCGGGATGGTCGGGATCGAGCGAACCGTCGTGCCGCTTATCGGCGCCGAAGAGTTCAAGATCGGCTCGACGACACTTGTCGTCTCCTTCATCGTCAGCTTCGGCGTCGTGAAGGCGTGCGCCAACCTGATCTCCGGCCAACTCGCCGACAAGTGGGGGCGCAAGCGGGTTCTGATCCTCGGATGGCTCGTCGGCCTTCCGGTGCCCTTCATGATCATGTGGGCGCCAAGCTGGGAATGGGTCATCGCCGCCAATGCTCTTCTGGGCATCAACCAGGGTCTTGCCTGGTCGATGACCGTGATCATGAAGATCGATCTCGTCGGGCCGAAGTCGCGCGGCCTGGCCGTGGGCCTGAACGAGTTCGCCGGCTATCTCGCAGTCGGCGTGACCGCCTACCTTACCGGCTATCTTGCGTCGGAGTACGGACTGCGGCCGACGCCGATCTATCTCGGCATTGCCTATGCGATTCTCGGCGCGGCGCTCTCGATCCTGCTGGTCCACGATACGCGGGAGCACGTCCGACTGGAAACAGCAGCCCATACGCTGCAATCGGCCCCAATCAGCTTCCGCGAGATATTCCTTCTCACTTCGTTCAGGGATCGCAACCTGTTTGCAGCGTCACAGGCCGGCCTCGTCAACAATCTCAACGACGGCATGAGCTGGGGAATCTTTCCGCTGTTCTTCGCGTCGTTCGGCCTCCACGTCGATCGGATCGGCATCTTGAAGGCCGTCTATCCGGCAACATGGGGCATTCTTCAGATCGTTACAGGTCCATTGTCCGATCGCTGGGGCCGCAAAGGCTTGATCGTCGCTGGCATGTGGGTGCAGGCCGCGGGCCTGTTCCTGACGGCGGCGACAAGCCGTTTCGAATGGTGGCTCGTCGGCAGCCTGTTGCTCGGACTTGGCACGGCCATGGTGTACCCGAGCTTGATCGCCGCCGTGTCCGACGCCTCGCACCCAAGCTGGCGCGCGCGCTCGCTCAGCGTCTACCGCTTCTGGCGCGATCTCGGCTACGCGATCGGAGCGCTGTCGGCCGGCCTCATCGCGGACAGATTCGGACTTTCGGCGGCGATCGTTTCGATCGCCGCCCTGACGTTCCTTTCCGGCGCTGTCGTGGCGGTGTTCATGCGGGAGCGTACGGCGGGTTCGGTTGACCTCGCGCAACAAGCGAGCCGACCGGCGGAATAGGCTGTTCTTCTTCAATGATGGAGCAAGCCGATGCAGAAAGTCTTGATCCAGACGGTCGCCGCTCTCTCCCTCCTGTCCAGCGCAGTATGGGCGCAGGCGCAAGCGCCGTCAGATACCGAACGCTACTACGGCTGGGGTCCGCACATGATGGGTTGGGGCGGAGGATGGTATCCCATGATCTTCGGTCCGTTTTTCATGATCCTGTTTCTCGCGGTCTTGGTTGCCCTTGCGGTCGCCCTCGTTCGCTGGCTGGGCGGGCCATGGCCGGGAACATATCCGCCGCATCAATTGCCGCCGGCCCGCACACCGCTCGATATCCTCAAGGAGCGCTTTGCGCGCGGCGAGATCGACAAGGCGGAATTCGAGGACCGGCGGCGCCTCCTCGGCGAGTGACTCGGGCGCCGTCTCAGGCTTGCCTGGTTGGAAAGGAAACAACCGTGCAGATTCTGCTGATACTGAACGATCCGCCCTACGGCAGCGAGCGGACCTATAATGGCTTGCGCATCGCACTCGCTCTTGCCAAGAGCGATCCAACGATCACCGTAACGGTCTTCTTGATGGCTGACGCAGTAGTGGCCGCGAAGTCGGGCCAGAAGACGCCGGACGGCTATTACAATGTGGCGCGCATGCTGAAGGGCGTTCTCGCGGGCAAAGGACAAGTCCTGCTTTGCGGCACCTGCATGGACGCCCGCGGGCTCACTGACGCGGAAGTACTGAGTGGCATGAGACGCAGTACCATGGCCGAACTCGCGACTCTTACCGCTTCCGCTGAGAAGGTATTGGTGTTTTGAATCTGGAGCGGGCATGCCGCCGATTTACCTCGACTAAAACGCAAGCACGCCCGTGGATCCGGCAGTCGCGGCGGCGATGCGGCCATTCGGAGCAAGCCTTTGGCAACCCGTCCAGCGGGCATTGGGCGAGCACGCCGGCCAAGGCCGCCCTGGAGCGCGCCCGCGGCCAGGTCGCCGCGCTGATTGGCGCAGCATCAGAGGAGATCGTGTCCACCAGCGGCGGCAGCGAAGCAAACAACCTCGCAATCAAGGGCAACGTTCTTCGCGCCGAACCGCCAAGGGGCGCACGTCATCACCTCGGCAATCGAGCATCCGGCTGTTCTCGCTCCCTGCCGATTTCTCGAGCGTTTCGGCTCCTCAGTTACTTATGTCCTGGTGGACCGAACAGGCCGCATCGATCCTGATGACGTGCGTCGCGCTATCGCTCCTCAGACGACCCTCCTCAGCATAATGCACGCCAACAACGAGGCGGCACCGTCCAGCCGATCGAGGAGGTCAGCAAGATCGTGCGGGAGCATGGCATCCGTTTTCACACCGATGCAGCGCAATCGGCTGGCAAGATCCCGACCAACGTCAACGAACTCAAGGTCGACCTGTTGTCGATCGCTGGTCATAAGCTTTATGCGCCGAAAGGCGTCGGTGCACTCTACGTGCGCGGTGACCTCGAATTGGAGCCGTTAATCCACGGCGCTGGTCATGAACTGGGCCGCCGTGCCGGGACGGAGAGCGCGTTACTCGCGGTTGGGCTCTGAGCAGCATCCGAATTAGGGCAGGACCTCGCTCCCATGGAGCGCGTCCGGGCTCTGCGTGATGGATTCTGGCATGCGCTGCAAGATCGTTTCGGCGATCACGTCGTGCTCAATGGCCATGCGACACATCGTTTACCCAACACCCTCAACGTGTCATTCGTCGGCAAGATCGGCGCTGATATCCTGGCCCAGCTCAGCGATGTCGCGACATCGACGGGTTCGGCGTGCCACTCGGGACGGATCCAGCTCTCGCCCGTTCTTGCCGCGATGGGCGTGCCGGAGAATATTGGCATGGGGCAATTCGCGTTAGCCTGGGAAGACACACGACAGCGGACGAGATCGATGAGTTAATCGCACGTCTGGGCACGATTGCGTCGGTCTGATCGCTTGCGGCCGGTCAGGTCACCGGATGTCGTTTCGTCGCCACGATAAGAGCAGGTTCGTTCGCGCCACTCTCAACATGGACGTCCGTGCCTGTCTGTGCATGTCGGCCAGCGCGGGAAAGCGCATGATCGCCCTGCTCGATGACAAGCGCATGCATAGCACGCAAATTTTAGCGACAGGTTTCGCGAGCCATGCTGAAGGCAATTCGCAGGCCCAAGAAGCCCTCGTGTTCCGCGCATGCTCGCCAATGAAGGAGGACTGGCGATGTCCGCTGGGCCGGTGTTGTGGCGACCTCGTTCATTCGGCGGGTGGCGCTTGACTGTACTCCGCTGCAGACGTTGAGGCGTCCGACCCGGACATCATCA
Source organism: Bradyrhizobium sp. (assembly GCA_035575945.1). Lineage (GTDB taxonomy): Bacteria > Pseudomonadota > Alphaproteobacteria > Rhizobiales > Xanthobacteraceae > Bradyrhizobium. The sequence continues at coordinate 32,823 of DATLXF010000020.1, forward strand.
TGAGGCGCTGGGCGACCTCGGAAAGGACCATGACCCGGCGAACACATCAACCAGCCCGTAGGATCCGCCTGGCCAGCAGCGCATGTATCAGCCGCGCCCGCGCCGTCTCGGCAACCCCGACCAGCTCCGACGAAGCGGGCACTACCATCGTGCCACGGGCGAGTTCAAAATGTAAGCTTGACTATGAACCGCAATTAGAGGGCCGAATGACATTGCAGGCCGCTGCCCACTCGGCGTGCAATTCCGCTAGGCATTTGTCCAGGAATCTGCGATTTCTAGCGGTGTTTCATCGCGTCTTGGAGAAAGACCGATGCTCACTTCATTGCCGTATCTTGGAATTGGCGTCTGTTTGTCTCTTGCGACCTGGTTGGTCTTGGGACTTGTGCTCTGACGGCGCTTGTCCCGCCGCGAACGGCCTTGGCGGTTTGAACCAGAGGGACGGAGCAACAGAAGGCAAATCCCGACGCGAAGACGCCCGGGGACGGTTGTCGCATCGACTGGCGGTAGGTGAACACCTGCTTGCTCTCAACTCTGCAGTGGGAAGTTCGACGGCTCAGCCGTTCGACCCGTGCCTCGCGATGCATCGAAGCTCACGTGACCAATCCTGGCCGTTGCGTTCTTGGGAGATCGTATGAGTATTGCCAGTGGTGTTCCGCTGCCACGACGCGTCGTCACGACCATGTCGGTCGCGGATCCGGTAGCGGCTCATTGATCACGGCCTTCGCTCCAAGGCGCGCCGCATACGGTTTCCAGACAGCTCCCGCGCATAGTCCGTCATGACCGAGGGTTCTTCATCAATTCCCGCAGCTTGATGCGCTCATAGCCGAGTTGCTGCGCCAGCTTGTCATCCGGTATTCTTCCGGAATGGGCTCGGCGGGAAACTGGGAATAATTTCATTATCAACTCCGACCACTCTCGGACGGAAACAACTTCGCGGATCACCAACCATGTCTGCCCCCGCTGACTGGAAGGAAAAGCTTCAGGGCATCATCGAGCTAAGCCGCGAGCAGATTCAGCGCTTGGAAGCAGCAGCAGCTCGAACAGCTGACTGCGCACCACCGTGTGTTGACGACCTGCGTCAGAGCATCGAATCTGAAAAGAGAATCATTGCAAAATTGCAAAAGACCATTGATGCGCTTACGCAGTAGGACGCCGCTGCAGCGGGGCGTCACCACCGAGCAGCGCGCGACGCAAGGCGAAGCGCCCCGATAGCACCATGCCTCCGTGCTCGTCTTACCGTCTTCCTGTTCTCTCCGGAGAACTACCGGTTCCGCGAGAGAGCACACCATCGCGAGCGTCTCGTGCCGAAAGCGTCGTTCCGATCTGCCTCTGAAGCTTTGCCGCGACGAACGATGCAACGATCAGATTCGCGGCAACCGGTGCCGAGCTTGGCTCTACCGGGGCCAGGCAGATCGTACTGCGCAATCGTCAGCGCTTGACGGAGATGGACGCCTGATCCGGATTCGCCGGAACGAACTCTGGCAAACCGGAGTTACAGGCGGAAGCGCCATCGCCCGCGAACGCTCGAGTGTGCTCATCCTCAATGAAGCCGCCCGCGAAGCTTCGCAATGATCTGGCGCAGATCGTCGGCATATTCCTCAAGTATCCGTAGCGCCTCGTCCCGCCGCCCCGCCGTGGGCTTCGATGCGGGATCCGACATCGCGACCGGCCTCAAAAAAGGGATTTGTTCTGACCTATTCATGCGCCAAGCGTGGTCGATGTTCGAACAGAATCGTTGATCTAGATCAACGGATCCGGTCTCAAGCGGCGATCCTCGCTACCTGTAAGGATCTTCCTCCTCTTGTGGACTTGCCAGCCAGGCCAGCACAGCTGCGAAGACGCAACCAGCAACGATCCCGAAGGTGAGTCCTTCAAGAAACGAATGTTGGAACGAACGGCGGCGCTGCGCCAATCCTTGGCCAGCCGGACGAATTCCTCCGTCTCGGCCATCGACCAGCAGACGACGTCCAGGATGCCCGCAAGCGCCGCGAGCGGGATGTACTGCGCCAGCGGGGCTGCGACCCTCATGAAGAGCAGCAGATAGGCTGCTTGCATCATGCCGGAGACTAGACTCAGCGCGCCGGCGCGGATGTTGGTGGCCGTGCGCGATGGTGCCGTGACGCTGATTCCCTGCGCCACCATTTCCATGTTGGAGCGGTGCTTGCGACCCGTCATGCGGCCCGCGACCTTGGCCGACAGTAGGCTTTCCACGCCGCCAAGCAAGGTGAATGAGAAGGCAGCGGGAAGGACCTCGACGAAGAGGTCGAACGAGAAATTCGGCAGGTGCGGTCGCGGCAGGCCCTGAGGGATTTCGCCGAAACGGCTGCCGATTGCTCCAACGGGCAGATCAAGGAACAGAGCTACCATCGGCGCCAATGCGATGGCGATCAGTACCTCGGGCCAGTTCGGACGCAACGGCACAGCGCGAAGATCACGTCGGCGGTGCCGATCCCCGATGCCGGAGGCAGCCCAGTTCAGGGCCGGGAAGCGCTGTGCCAACGACCGGCCCCGGCTCAGAGCCGGCCAAGGTGAGCCCGAAGAGATCACGGATCTGGCTCGAGAAGATCGTGCCAGCAATGCCGCAGGTGAATCCGAACCTTACCGGATGGGGCAGGTGGTGGATTAACGATCCCAGCCCGGTAGCGCCGATCAGGTCAGCATCAAGCCTGAAACTATGACGGTCAGCAGCAGCCCATCCACCCCGAATTGGGATTCGGTCGCGGCCACCAGGATGAAGGCACCGGCCGGTCCGCCGATCTGGTAGCGGCTGCCGCCCAGAGCGGAAACCAGAATACCGCCGATGACGGCGGTGAAGAGACCGCGTTCCGGCGTCACGCCGGAAGCCACCGCGATGGCCATCGAGAGCGGCAGCGCCACGACGGCGATCGTCAAGCCCAGCTATCGCGTCGCGCCGCAGATCGGCAAGACCCTAGCCTTCGGCGACAGTGGCGAGGAGCTTGGGATGGTAGACGTGAGTGGTCGAAGATCCGTCGGGCATGCGGTTCGAGATTCCGAGATAAGTTGAGGTTAGGCGCCGCAAGAGAGCCGCGCGGCGACTGGTCGACGATTTTTGCGGTGGATTTCGGGAACGGGCGCGCGTTCAGCCGCGCCATTCGTGATGATATCATCGTTCGCTGTCTCTATCGCAATGAATCACCCGCAAGCGTCGGCAAGGATCAGCGAACCCAGGCGATCCGGACCTTCCCGCGGGCGAAGCATTGAGCCTGATCTGAGTCATCGTGAACCACCGAGGTTCGTCCTACGTTCTGTGCGGGTCGGGCGCTCCGGCGCTCGATATGCCCGCGGAAATAGAGCTCTACAGCGACACCATGGGGCGGATCGCCTTCATCCTGTTCCTGGTGGTGGCCATGCCGATCGGCATTCATCACACCTTCGCCGACCCGCAGGTCGGCGCCGGCTTCAAGTTCATCCATTCGGCTTTCACCGCGCTCGTCGCTCTGCCGACCCTGCTCACCGTCTTCACGATCTGCGCCTCGGTCGAGATCGCCGCGCGCCTGCGCGGCGGCCGCGGTCCCTTCGGCTGGATCCGGGCGCTGCCATGGCAGAACCCGATCATGCTGGCGGTGGCCTTCTCGTTCGTGCTGCTCGGTTTCGGGGATGCCGGCGGGCTGATCAACATGAGCTACCAGCTCGACGCGACCATCCATAATACGCAGTGGATCACCGGCCACTTCCACCTGATTTTCGGCGGCGCCATCGTCATCATGTACTTCGCCATCGCCTACGATCTATGGCCGCATCTGACTGGACGCGCGCTGCCGAGCCTAAGCCTGGTCCGCGCGCAGCTCTGGCTCTGGTTCGTCGGCATGATCGTGACAACGTTCCCGTGGCACTGGGTCGGGATCCTGGGCATGCCGCGGCGCATGGCGTACTACGACTACGCGGACCCGGCGATCGCCCCGCAGGCGCTCTCGGTGACGCTGTCGGCGATCGGCGCGTTCATTCTCCTGGTCTCCGGTCTCCTATTCCTGTTCATCCTGGCGAACGCTCGTCGGCAGCCAGCGACCGAAGTCGGCGAGTACCGCTTCAGCGTACCCGTTCATCCGGTCCGCTCGGTCCCGCTGGCCTTGAACACATTCGCCATCTGGGTGGCGCTGATGATCGGGCTGACGGTCACGAACTACGGCTACCCGATCATGACGCTCGCCGCGCGTTCCGACACTTCCGTGCCCGCCATCTACGTGGGGGCGCAGTGATGAGTGCCCGCGAACTCTTCACCTTCC
>DATLXF010000021.1:0-3693 GCA_035575945.1 Bradyrhizobium sp.
GGAGCCTGAAGAGAATGCCGTCCGTCCGCAATCTACTTGACTGCTCCCAGATACCGGTCGTACCAGTCGAGCGCTTCCCGGAAGAATTGCCGCGCATCGACAGGAACGTGCCCGCCCTCGAGCTCGACCAGTTTCTTGTGCTGGGGCGGCGTGCCGAGTAGTTCGAGGAAGCGCCGGCGCGATGACGGAGGCACGGCGAAGTCGTGCGTGCCATTAATGAGGAGCACCGGCGTTTTGACGCGCGGCAGGAAGTTGGCCGTCTGGATCTCCGGCGGCACGTTGAATCGCATCCCCCCGGCCACGAAGACCGACGCCTTGATCCGCGGCTCGAGCGCGACCGGTATCGGGCCGAAGAACGCGCCGAGGCTGAGGCTGTAGTAACCGATCCGGGTCGTGTCCACATCGGGCCTCTGCTCGAGGTAGTCGATCGTTCTGAAGACCTCCTTCGCCCACGTGACGTTCCTGTCCCGGATGCCGCTCATCCCGCCCGACGCCGGCTTCCGCCGCTCGAACGTGCCCTCGTATACCGGATAGATCACGGCGCGCCCGCTGCGGACGAGGAACTCGAACGTGACGAGATCCAGAGCGTCGCTCGACGGGATTTCGCGCGCGTAGGAACTGGGGAAAAACACGATCGTCTGGTACGGCGCCGTTGCATTCTTGGGTGCAAAGAAAAACGCCGGGATCCGTTCCCCCCCGGCAGGCCCTGCGAAACTCACGGTCTCTTTCCGCCAGTGCGGCGACCCGTCGTCCACGGCTTCTGTGCGAGCGCCGAGCGGCGCGCGGTCGTAGGCGTAGAACCCGCGCAGCAGCGCGAATTGCTCATCAGACACCGGCACGAGGCTCGCGGGGTCGCCGCGAACATCGGCGATCCGCCCCGACGCCGCCGGCACGGCCGCCGTGGACTTCATCAACCGGACACCGAATGTGGCGTCGCGCTGCCAGGGGTCACGCGCCTCGGGCTCCGCGAACCGGTAGGCCGACTCGTTCCATCCGCCTCCGACAATGTAGCGCAGGCCGCTGTCGCCGGATTCGTTGCGCCCCCACTCCTTGACGTTGCCCGCGATGTCGTGCGCGCCCCAGGGGCCGATGGCCTCGCGCGTGCCGACGGGGACAGGGCCCTTTGAGTCGAACTGACTCAAACGCAGCATGTCGGAAAAGATCTCGTCGACGCCTGATGCAGAGTACCAATGGTAGAGCGTCAGAAGCTCCTTGCCGGCGAAGCGCGCATAGGCCTCAGCCTCGAACCAGCTGATGCCTCCGACGGGAAAGTTTTCCTGCCCTTCGGCGTAGCTCCCGAGCTCCCAGGTCGCCGGACCGTGTCGCCCGGTCGCGTCGCGAAGTCCTGCCATGGCTTCTTCGAACGTCAACACTCGGTCGCCCCGTCGAAACGGCGTCGTCCAGTATGTGCGGTCGCGGTAGCCTCCGGCATCAACGAAGCGTCTGAAGTCGCGGTTCGTGACCTCGTACTTGTCGACCCAATAGTCCGAAAGTTCCACCGGCCTTGCGACGCCGAAGCCGACCGGCCCACGCGGGACGAACACCATGCCAGGTTCACCCGATCCTGTGCGCGTCAGCTTGATGGGCGGACGACCGGGCAGGTACCCGATGTCGAGCGGCTCATAGCCCGCCTTGGTGATCCGAAGCCGGTACATCCCCTGCGGGAGGGGATAGCCCTTCAGCGGCGTGAGGCCGAGCGTCTCCCACGCGCCGGTCAGGTCGAGATAGTTGCGGAGAGACACCTCCGCGCCGTCAGGATCCGTGGTGATGTCGAGGCGCAGCCAGGTGTCGCGCGCCCGGGCGACCTCGGCCGGCGCGTACAGTTCGGCCTCGCGCGCGAGCCTCACCGCTGCGAGCGATCGCTCAGATTTTTACAGCCTTTCGATCTCGGGGATCGCAACGTCGCGCGCCCAGCTCGCACGTCTCGCGGCCGTCACTTGCCACGTCACGAAGGCAACAGCTGCGAGGAGCAGCGCGGCGACAGGCACCAGCACCGCCGGCCGCCGCCAGACGGCATCTGGCGGCCGGGTCAACCGCGCGAGTGCGGCCGCGAGATCCGCACGCATCGCTCCCGCGTCCGGGTAGCGGGCCGCCGGATCCTTCGCGAGTGCCCGGTCGAGGATCGCCTCCACGTCGGTTGAAACTTCCTCACGGAGCGTCCGTAGCGGCGGCGGGTCGTCACGCAGGATTGCCGTGATGAGGCCACCATCTGATGCCGACGTGAACGGCCGGCGGCCGGCGAGCATCTCGTAGACGACGCCGCCCAGGGAGAAGATGTCTGACCTCGAGTCTACGAGGCGTCCTTCGGCCTGCTCGGGCGACATATACGCCGGCGTGCCGAGGATCGTCCCCGGCACCGTGCGGAGCGCGGTGATCGTCTCGTCGGCCGGATGTTCGCTGAGCTTTGCCAGACCGAAGTCGAGCACTTTCACGCGGCCCTCGGCGGTGACGACAATGTTGCCCGGCTTGATGTCGCGGTGGACGATCCCGCGAATGTGCGCCGCTTCGAGCGCACCGGCGATCTGGACGGCGTAGTCGAGCGCCGTTGCCATCGGGAGTGGTCCTTCACGGAGGGTCCGGTCGAGGGGTGCGCCGTCGACCAGCTCCATCGCGATGAACGTGGCGCCGTCGTCCTCACCGATCTCGTAGATGGTGACGATGTTCGGATGGTTGAGCGTTGAGGCGGACTGCGCTTCGCGTACGAAACGCCTGCGGCGATCGGCATCGGCGGTCGCATCGGCGGGTAGCATCTTGATCGCCACCGGCCGACCGAGCTTGGTATCGACGCCCCGATAGACGACCCCCATCCCGCCGCGGCCGATCTCGTGTTCGAGTCGGTAGTGCGAGACGATTCGCGTCACTGCAGGCAACCTGCGAAGGTGAGCGGCGCGGCGCCCTGCCGCGTGGTCACAGCCGCCGGCGTGCCGGCCCTGGCGACCGCGAGCAGCAACGCGAAGCCCTGGGGTGCCACGGGCGGAGTATAGCGTCATGGCCGTGGGTCCGGAGGTTTCGAGCGCCATCTGCCAAAGCGACCAAGTCACAAGGAAGCAGCTAGTAGTACCATTCCGCGCCGGACGGCCCGGCGGCAACCACCTCTTCCTGGTCGATCAGAAAGAGACGAGACACATCGATTGCAGTGATGTGCCTTTGCCGTACGGCGAACAGCTTGTGTCGGACGTCGTCAACCGCACCGAAACCGCGATGTCACAGGCGCACTGTTTTCTCGCCACTGAGCTGGTGCTGAACGCCCAGGCCCAGGCCTACCGAATCGGGTGACCGCCCGCCCCGCCTTCCCACGGTCGCTGCATCAACAAAAAAGGGAGGGAAGCCGGCCGCAGGCCGTCTTCCCTCCCAGAACCTGACCGGGGTTGGTCAGCGTGTCAGTCGGCGCTCATCGTGTCACGCCTCGTCGCGGCGACCGAGGCGCTCGCCAATGAGTTGGTGTTGTTGTACTGCGGGGGCGCCGTGCCGGAGACGGTCGGGAGTGGACCGCTCGTGGCGCTGCCGGAGGCAAGTGGAGGGAGAGCCGTGAATGTCAGCGCGACGGATTCCCCGAAGGCGTTACTCGTGCCCTGGGAGAGCACCAGTTGCGCGTGGAGTGTGACAAGACCGATGGCGGCAAGGAAGGCGACGATGAAACCGAAACGGGCGAACGATGGTCTTGTTGCGCACGAGCGAGGATTCGTAGTCATG
>DATLXF010000022.1:0-6311 GCA_035575945.1 Bradyrhizobium sp.
CACGCTGTCGAACATGAAGTCGTCCTGCGCCAGCTGATTCTTCTGAATCCCCTCGAGCAGAATGGATCCGGATCCCCAGCTCACCAGAACGCCTTGGAGCGTATCGTTCACGCTCACCTGATTCGGCAGGATGTCCTCGAATGCTATGTGGTCGAACGCACCCGGGCCCGGAGTGAATCCACCCACGACGACATCGTTTCCGCTCGTGGGCGTGACCACGAACGCGTCCGCGCCGGGGCCGCCGTCCAAGACGTCGTCACCCGAACCTCCGTCGAGCATGTCGTGCCCCGCTCCGGCGCTCAGCCTGTCGATGCCGTCGCCGCCCATCAGCATGTCGGCATCCTTTCCGCCGAACAGCTGATCATTTCCGTCGCCACCTCGCAGGTCGTTTTCGCCGGCCCCGCCGTACAAGGCATCGTTTCCGGCGTCTCCGGCGAGGTGATCGGCGCCTGCACCCCCAGAGAGGAGGTCGTTGCCGCCTCCCCCGAAATAGAAGTCTCGATCGGTCGTTCCCTGTAATACGTCGTCGCCAGACGTGCCGGTCTTCAGGTTGACGTCGTCGAATTGAAATGTCTCAGACGCCGCATGCGAACCGTGAGAAGACCACCAAAGCGCGGCCGAAGACGCCGCGACCGATGCGCTTTCAGGACCACCGACGGGAAGAAGCTCCTTGCTGTCGGCGAACATGAAGTCGTCTTGGGCGAGTTCGCTATTCGCGACACCTTCGAGCAACACCGAGCTCGTTCCCTCGTTCCAGCTGATCAGGACGCCGTTCGGAGTGTCCTGGAACGAGAGCTCGTTCGGGCTGATATCCTGCAGAGCCAGATGATCGAACATGCCGGGGCCTGCACGGAAGTCCTTGATGACATCGTGCCCGCTGTTGGGATCGACCATGAAGGCGTCCGCACCAGGCCCGCCGACGAGAATGTCGCTACCGGGTCCGCCGTCGAGATCGCCGTGTCCCGCTCCCTCGTTCAGGTAGTCGTTGCCAGGGCCACTCACCAGCATGTCGTCGGCATCGCCGCCGGCAAGGACGTCGTTTCCTGCACCCCCGTCCAGATGATCAGCTCCCGATCCACCGGACAAGCGATCGTTTCCAATTCCGCCGATCAGATCGTCGTCGGCCGGCCCGCCGGCGAGGCGGTCGTTACCTCCTCTGCCGAATGCGACGTCCATGCCATCGGACCCGGGGTAGCGGTTGTTGGCGCGATCGCCGATGAAGAGGAAGTAGTCGTCGAACTCGAATTGAGAAACACCTCCGCGCGGAGAACCTGAATGGTCTTGCTTGTGCATCGCTAACTCCCGATGGAAACTCGCCGGTTTGATCGCCCACCCGCGCGCTAATCTCTCGCGTTCACCGGCGTTCCTAAATCGCTCGGAAAAATGATGAAGTGCGATCGCGTAATATCTCGATCCTCGCCACGTCTATCCCGCAGACGAACGGTCTTCGACGCCGCGCAATCACGCGTGAAATGAACGGGCTTTCTTCGTCTTTAACCGACGACCCTGGGCTGAACGAGTTCTAGCAATTCTGTCCTCGCCCACGGTCGACGCCTTATGGAGAACGACAAGGGACGTTTGCGATCGTCGGTCTTTCTGAAGTGTCGGAATCGGCGAGCCACCACGGCGCCGGGCGAGTCTCCGGGGGATCAATTTGTGTCGCTGCCGTGCACGGAAAGAGTGACCTTGCACGACTACTGTTCTTCCGGCCAGAAGGCGAGCTGCCGGAGCGCCCGAATGCGCCGACGTGCAGGGATTGAAGGAAGCATCATAAAGTGAGCGCAAGGTTCGTCTCCGGCATGTCGACCGGTCGCTCGCGGACGATCGCCGGGCCGACAGCGAATATGCAACCTAGGCACTTTCTCCGCTAACCGCTTCCGCCGGGTAGATCACTGCTTAGGTGATAAGCTGGTGGTTGCCTTCTGATTCTCTTTTTCTGCATACTTCTCGATCCAATCGATCAGCTTCGCCTTGTCCTGCTCATTGCTCTTGATGGTCTCTTCCGCGAGGCGCCTGGACTCGGCGTTGTCCGCTCCCTTCAGACCGGCTCTGGCCATATCGATCGCGCCCTGGTGATGGGGGATCATGGCGCAGATCCACGCCAGATCAGCATCTTTGGCCATCGTACCTTCCATCATCGCCGGCTGCATCTTCATCATGGCCTGATGCAGCGCCTTCTGAGTCTCGCTCATGCTGTTCATTTGCTGCATGCCGCCTTGAGACGTTTCACCGGATCCGGAGTTCATGTGGCCCATCATTCCACTGGCTCCCGTTTGGCAGACCTTAGGGAGTGCATAGGCACTACCCGCGCCCGCGGTCTGCGCGCTCGCTCCGCCGGAGGCAAAGCATAGAATCAAGATCGATAAAGCTATCTTCGTCGGTTTCATTGACCTCTCCTGGTCCATCACCTCGTTGGCCCAGCAGAAACGCGCCTTAGCTCGAATGGTTCGATCCAATAGCTCAAGGGACCCGTGATTGCCGAGTCGAGTTCGCTCACGCGTCGATCACTTGATGCAGATCGAGCGAAATTTTGTTCAGCATTGCACGTCCGTCGTGCCTAAGAGATCGCACCCTTTCATCCCCGTAATGAATCGACGACCCGGGCGTCCTTTTAATAGGAGTTTCTGTGAGGAGAGAGGCGCCAACCCACGCGCGGACTGCTGCTGCGGGAGCAATTGTGGACGTAAGGAGAAGAGCGATGCAAAGAATGCTCTTAGGAATTCTAGTTTCGTCGTTGGTAGCTGGTTCAGCGCCGCAACTCGCTGAGGCCGCGGGACATGGCCATGCGCGCAAAACGAACCACGCGCCGGCCGTCAAGAAGGTGCCGCCTCGCCACCCAAATGCGGCATGGATGCGGGCTCATACGCCGACTGAATGGGGTTCAGGGTATGGCGGAGGTGAAGCGAGACAAGCGCCGCCCGGGCATTAGCCATAAAGCTTTCGACAATCGCCCTAGGAGGATCGCTTTGACCGTCTGATCCACGTACGCGGATGCGTGCACACTTTAAGATCCGACGAAGCGATCGTTTAGACCCCCGCATTCCTATAAACACCTTCCCGCCATCTCCCGAAGGTTGGCGAGCCAGCAATCTTAAACGCGCGATGCCCAAACGGTGAAACACTGTTTTGTTTCGGTGTTCGAAAGCTTGAGAAGAGCTGTAACGTCAGACTATACTATAGTCGAAATTCCTTCGGCGGCATTTTCGCCATCTGGCAATTCTGGGCACAGTCGCGGCAAGTGCTCGCACATTGCTCCGTCTGTGCGTCAGCGTGAAAGGAGAGGCAGTCGCGGGCGTGCGATTGCGCGCAGGCGTCGAAAACGCCGCATGCTCCGACGATGGCCGAAGCATAGAACTGGCGTCCGGCCATAGCGCAGGGCCGCCAGAGAGGTCATCGTCTTCCAGCGGCCGGGAAGTCTCTGCTGACGCGACGCCGCTCTAAGTCCGGTCCCGCCGGTTGCAGACGATATCGATCAACCGATCCAGCGCTTGCAACCGGCCCAGGAGGTAGACGTTCTCGCGAGGGCTCGCGAGAAGGTTGATGCCAATGGGCATTAGCAGTCCGGTGGAGAACCTCAGTAGCCCAGTTTTCCATGACTGCGCCTGCTGAAACACTCGGCAGAAGAAATAACGTCCTAGGGGCTGGTCGGTAGTGCGGCTCGCGAAGCGGAAGCGCGGGATCGCCGTCGATTCGCGGGTACGGAGAGCGATCCGACAGGAACCTGACCTGAGGACCACGGAAGCTATCGCTAATCGTCGAAATGCTGGGGAGCGGCCTTCAGTGGAACATCCGATGCGCGACGCTCAAGTGGCCGTTTACGATGTCGACATCACATAGTCCATTTCATCACGCGCCGCGACAGGCCGATCAGCGTTCTGATCAGACTTAGCGTCATCGGAGCAAAACGGATTCCTTGATGCAGATCAACGACGCATTGCCAAAATCTGTTCACGGTGACCGCCGCCCTTAGCGTATGGCGCCAATCGATACATTCTGAACGCTGGGCTCGTAATATCTCCACGAGTAGGACGTCTATCTATTGGGAGCGTCTGTGGGGATTCCATGCGCATCACGATCACTAGTTTGCCAAAGCGAATCTTGTTCGTCAGTTCCGAGTTTGGCGGCTACGCAAAAGTTGGCGGGCTTGGGGACGTGTCCGCCGCTCTACCGCGCGCTCTCAAGCGATTCCACGACGTCCGGGTGCTCGTTCCCGGCTACAGCGAGCTGCTCAGAGCGGCCCCGCGGCTGCGGATCGTCGGACGGATGGACGCTTTCGCCGGTCTTCCTCACTGCGATCTCGGCCGGTTCGAGACCGTCGATGGCCTGACGGTCTATGCACTAGTCTGCGCCAACCTCTACGAACGCGATGGAACTCCTTACTGCGACCCGAGCGGTGGAGATTGGGACGACAACGACATCCGGTTCGGCCGCCTTGCGTCAGCGGCTGCCGAGATCGCGTGTGGCGACGCCGACCCGGGATGGCGCCCCGATCTGATCCACGTGAACGACTGGACCTCGGCGCTCGCGCCGGCCTACGTCGCTTGGCGCGGGTGCTCCATTCCAAGCATCTTGACGATCCATAATGCCGCCTATGCCGGCATCTTCGATCGGGAACGGCTGGGACCACTCGGCGTGCCGGAGAGCGCCTTTACGGTCGACGGCATGGAATTCTATGGCCGGGCGTCCTTTCTGAAGGCTGGGATCTCCTATTGCTCGCACGTGACGACCGTGAGCTCCACTTATGCGGACGAGATCACGAGACCAGAGTTCGGTTGCGGTCTCGACGGCGTTCTGAGGCTCAAAGCCGAGGACGGTCGGCTTACCGGCATCGTCAATGGGATCGACCGGAGCTGGGACCCCCGACGCGATCCGCACCTGGATAGACCTTTCGAAATCGGCGATTGGGGTAGCCGACAGGCGAACGCCAAGGCCCTGCGCAAGGCATTCGGTCTGGCCGTTTCTGAAGGACCGTTGTTCGCCGTCATCTCCCGGCTCGTTCATCAGAAGGGCGTCGATCTCACGATCCAGGCCACGGAGAGCATCGTCCGGCAGGGCGGACAGATCGTCGTCACAGGTCGCGGAGATCCGGGTCTGGAATCCGAACTCGCGAAGCTTGCCGTGAAGTACCGCGGCAAGGTGGGCGTCAAGATCGGTTATGAAGACGGGCTGGCCCGCCGCATGTATGCCGGAAGCGATTTCCTACTGATGCCCTCGCGATTCGAGCCTTGCGGCCTCACGCAGATGTACGCGCAGCGCTTCGGCTCGCTTCCGATCGCCCATCAGACCGGAGGCTTGGCGGACACGATCCAGGATGGCGTGACCGGCTTTCTCTTTCACGACGCTTCGTTGGCGCCGATGCTCAACGCGATCTATCGATCCCTCGACGTGTTCAGCTCGGCCAGGCGGCTCGGCGCCATGCGGCGGGCAGCCATGAAGCGACATTTCGGCTGGCAACGATCAGCGAAGAAATACACCGAAGTCTACGAGCATGCCGCGCGCAGTCACTGAAGGCCGTGGCTCGGGACGATAGCGAGGGGGATCGCATGAGAGGGGAATTCCGGGATACGTTATTGCCGATCACGGTCGCCGTCTGGCTGGCGTGTTCGATTGCAGCTCCGGCCTACGCAGGTGCGTACGATCTCGTGCTCGAGCGGCATGCGGTCAACATCACGGGGCGCAACACCGAGGCACTTCTGATCAACGGACAGCTGCCTGGCCCCGTTCTCCGGTTCAGGGAAGGCGAGAGCGTGGTGATCAACGTGACCAACCGCCTCGACGAAAACGCCTCCATCCATTGGCACGGTTTGATCGTCCCGCCCGAGATGGACGGGGTGCCCGGCATCTCCCCAGGCTATGGCGACGGCATACCGCCGGGCCAGACCTTCACCTATCGTTTCAAGTTAAAGCAATCCGGCACCTACTGGTATCACAGTCATTCTTCCGGAGAGCAGGAGCAGTTGGGCATCTACGGTCCTATGATCGTCGAACCTCGCGACCACGAGCCGTTTAGGTACGACCGCGACTACATCATCATGCTGTCGGACTGGAGCGACGACGCGAAAAGCGTCATCAAGAACCTGAAGGCCGACAGCAGCTGGTACAATTTCAACAGGCGCACGCTGGTGAGCCTCTTCCAGGAGCTGAACAAGGCGCCTACCGAAGAGGCTCGACGGGCCATCATCAACGACCGTATCGCATGGTCGCTGATGCGCATGGATCCCACCGACATCTCGGACGTGTCGGCCTATACCTTCCTGGTCAACGGCCGGACACCGGAGCAGAACTTCACCGCTCTCTTCAGACCGGGCGAG
>DATLXF010000023.1:0-5522 GCA_035575945.1 Bradyrhizobium sp.
CAGGCGCCAGCCATCTATCCCGACGCGAATGGCCGCCTCGTCCCTCGATGCGACGACCAGTTCCGCCCCCTCGCGGATGCTTCCGATCTGTGCGTGCGGCCACCAGAATGCGCTGCGGGCGAGAGGTCGAATGCCCTGATAGCGATTCCAGACCAGGTGCGGCCGGTCGAACGGCTGGCCTAGGGCGCGCGACATCAGGAGCTTGACGAACTCGGCATGCGCCCAGGCCAAGGGCATCGCCGAGCCGGTCGGTCGTCCCGGAGCAAGACGCCGTTGGGGAATGGGGGCGGCATCCCACACCTGCTCGGGAATCATGCCGCCGGGACTGGCGCACGACGCCATGGTGCGCAGGAAAGGCAGAGCGTCGCGGCCGGCGGTCAATTCGACATGTCCCCGCTCGCCCGTCAGCAACGGCCAAGGTCGTCCGCAGCCGGTCCCGTCGTAGGGACCACCGTTCTCGTGTTCGCCGTAGCCATCCTCGTTGTAACGTCGCCATACCGCTCCAGCCGGAGTTTCCACCTTCAACAGACGATCGATCACGGCAATCGTGGACTGGATCAGCGGATCCCGCGGTCGGCGCAAGCCGAACCGGACCAACTGGAGAAAGTCGGTGCTGACCTGCTCTCGCGCGGCGAGTTGGAGACCATCGGCCCGATTGCGGATCGCGACGGGTTCGTCCATGGCCGCTTGCCCCAACTGTAGCACGCTGAGAGGCACCGTTCGGATGTAGTGGCTCGCGGCGCCGGCCCGGCGACCGATTTCCGTGTCGTCCGCCGAGGTCCACCGTTCGACGTTTTCGTTCCAGAAATCGGCGAGCTCCAGCGCCCAATCGGCCGCCGCTGTGTTCAGAAAGGCGCCGCCGGAGACGAGGGCGGCAATGCAAACCGCAAGCGTGAAGGCATTGATCCCTGCATTTTCCTCCCACCGATCCTGATCCGTGGCGGGCCCTTGACGCGCTATGAAGGCAAGGGCCCGGCGCACCATGTCCGCGACTTCGGAGCCCGCCAACGCGTTTCGTTCGGCAAGTGCAGCAGCCAGAAGCACGGGAAAGGCGGCCTCATCGAGCTGGACCCCGCGCCAGAACGAGCGTCCGTCCAGCCACTGGTTCTGATTCCAGTGTCCATCGGCGCTCTGCGTGGCGATCAGGTAGCGAAGCGTATCGCGCGCCTCCACCTCACCGCCGATCGCCAGCAATGCGGTGGCGCATTGGACCAAGTCCCGCGGCCAGACCAGAAAGTAGCCGCCGCGTTCTTCTCCGCTGTCGCCCCACGGCACGCTGAGGCTCGCCACCATGGCCCCCGGATACGTCTTATCCAGATGGCTGCGCAGCACGGCTTTCGAGACCGCAAGCTGGCTGCGGAGATCGGCCGGGACCGCAAGTACGCAGTCGCAACGCTCGTCGCAGCACCGATGCCACGTCGCCCAATCGGACAATTGCCCGTCCAGCAGCCGATCGAACGGCTGCATCAAGCTCGACAGCGCAAGCGTTGTCGCGGCTTCCACATTGCTGCCGAAGCCGAGCGCCACCACGCAGCGCCTGCCGAGTTCGGCCATAAGTGCGACATTGCCGGGCCCGGCCGACGGATATGACCACGTCATTGCGCCATTGCGCGCAAAATCCTGCCAACCGTCGCTGAACCCCACGTAACCTGCGCTCGCGCGCAGTACCGCGTCCTTCTGGGAGTGATCGACGGCGACGAGCGCGAGTGAAAATGGCGCCCGATCGGCCCAAAGCACCGTTCGATCGTTGTGCCTGGCGATGCCCGCTCGGTTGTTGTTTCCGCTCGCCCCGAGGTGCGGCGCCAGCAGGGCATATACCCGCATTTCCGGCGCGCTGCTCTCCAGCACGACCTCGACCGCGATCACGTCTCGGCGGGGATCAGGCGAGATCCTCAGCGAGAGGCGATATCGTTCGTCCGGATGGACAATCTCATAAGCCGGTGTTCCGGACGCGAGCGATCGAAGCGAGTAGTTGCCGCAACGCTTCACCTCCGACCAGAAGCCCTTGCCGTCGGAAACGATGAATCCAAGGTCCCTGATCTGGGGGAGATCGATGCGCGGCCAGTACACCTCGTTCAGAATGCCGTAGCCGATCGTGAACCAAAGGCGCGCCGGCCCCAACGAACAGCCGACCGCGTCCTTCGCGCTGCTGGTCCAGGTAGGAGCGATGCCCGGCGAACCCGGAGCATCATTCCGCTCGAACGCCTTCCATAGGTCCGCCTGCCGGTCTGCGGCAAACAAGGCGTCGGTCTGGCCGAACCGTGTCATCAGAGTCATGGTCGCTCCCCCACTCCAGCCGACCGTAGCGAATACCGAACCACTAGCCGAACGCTCCATGGGCGACCTCATTGCTCGAGCCCTCGGCCGAGCGCCGGTTCGCGCGTCAGGAAGGCCTCCTTGCTCGACCTTCGCCACACCGGCATTCCAAAAAGCTATCCTCGCGACAAATTACGCATTTGTCTTCGAGGCGATCCTTCAAGGCCTGACGGGCACGAAATAGACGCACGGTTAGATTGTTGACGGTCACCCCGAGTTCAGCCGCGACCGTTTCCCTCGGTTCGCCCGCAAGGTCTATTCGCCGGATGACCTCGGCGTGCTCCATCTTCAACAAAGGCAGATGAGCATACAGGCATTCGCAGATCGCACTTTCCAATTCGGCATCTTGATCGACCGCAACGCGATCGCTCAGTTCGGCGGGCAGCGGGACTTCCCTCGTCTTGTTTTTCGACGCCTGCCGATGAAAATCGGCAACCGTGGTCGCCAGAACCTTGCTGAGCCACCCACGTACCGAATCCGCATCTCGAATATCGGAAGAACGCTCCAGAGCTCTCAAAACGAACGCCTGCAACACCTCTTCCGCGTCTGAGGGCGAACTGAAGCGCTTCTGCAGATAATTGCGTAGACGCTCGTAGCTGCCTACGATAGCCGCCCGAACCGCGCCGTCAGAAGCTGCGGACGGCCGTACACTGCGCGTCTTTGCCGGACTTGATCCCATATTCCGCGACGACCTCATGACGCTTGTCTCGACGCTTTGCTGACTGGCTGCTCTTCGGCTCGTGGCGGGGCGCCTCTGGCGAGAGCGCCCCGCCGACGCTCTACTTCGACTTCTGAATCTTGGTGATCGTGATTCCGCCCGTCTGCCGCTCGGCCTCGAACTGAACCTTGTCTCCGACCTTGACCTGCTTGAGCATGGAGGGATCGGAGACCCGGAACACCATGGTCATCTCCTCCTCGTCCATGTTCAGGTTCTTGATGGGACCGTGCTTGAGCGTGATCTTGCCGGCGCTTTCGTCGACCTTCTTTACTTCCCCGGCAGCGAGGTTACCCTGGGCGAAGGCGACGCTCGGAGCGACGGCGAGTGCGATGGCGAACAGCGCGGATTTGACAGCAGACTTCATCATTTCGATTTCCTCATTGATTTTGCGGCTTACTTGACGACGACCTTCCCGACCATGCCACCCTCACGGTGACCCGGGATAAGACACGCATATTCAAACTCGCCGGCCGTATCGAACTTCCAGAGGATTTCCCCCGTCTTCTTCGGTGCCAGCCGCTTGCCGTTCGGATCGTCGTGCTCCATGTCGGGATTCTTCTTCATCGCCTCGGCGTGCTTGAGATTCTCAGCCGTGGTCGCGAGGATAAATTCGTGGTCCAGCTCGCCGTTGTTGCGAAGCACGAACTTGACCTGCTCGCCCTTCTTCACGTCGACTTTTTCCGGAACGAACACCATTTTGCCGTCGGTCTCGTTCATCGTGACCTGAACGACTCGGGCGGGCTTCTTGGGATCTCCCGGTTCACCCGCGGAATACGTCTCATCCTTGTTGTGGTGCCCTCCCTGATGGTGGCCAGGATCAGCCCATGTCACGGTCGAAAGGGACCAAGCCATCGCGGCAGCGGCGAGCGCGCTGGTGTAGTTCATCTCGTATCTTCCTTTCTTCGATTGCAGTCTCACGATCATGCTCCCTTCATCTTCATGCCTTTCATTCCCTTAGTTCCCTTCGCTCCCTTGCGTTCCCCCACATTCGGCTGAGTGTCCTGGCGCGGCGGCTCCGCAGCAGGTGTTTCGATCTCATAAGCAACCGTTCCCTTCGGAAACTTGTAAGGCCCCGGATCGCTGTAATCTTCGCGACCCATTCCTTCGCGGATCTTCATCACGGTGAACATGCCGCCCATTTCGATCGGGCCGAATTGCCCTGAGCCCGTCATCATCGGCAGCGTGTTGTCCGGCAGCGGCATCTCCATTTCGCCCATCGCCATGCCGGTCGAACCCATCGCCATCGAGTCCGGCGCCAGCCGCTTCACCGCCTTGGCGATGTCCTTCTTCGAGACCCCGATCAAGGTTCTGAGGTCGTGCCCCATCGCATTCATCGTGTGATGCGATTTGTGACAGTGAAACGCCCAGTCACCCGGATTGTCGGCCAACACGTCGAAGGCACGGATCGCTCCGACCGGAACGTCGATCGTAGTCTCTGGCCACTGCGCGCTCTCCGGCACCCAGCCGCCGTCCGTGCCGCTGACCGAAAAGCTATGACCGTGGAGATGGATCGGGTGATTGGTCATCGTCAGATTGCCGATCCGCACGCGGACGCGGTCGCCCAGTCTTACGGGCAGCGGATCGATGCCGGGAAAGACGCGCGCGTTCCAGGACCACATGTTGAAGTTGGTCATCTCCGTGACCTTCGGCAGGTAGGTCCCCGGATCCATGTCATAACTGCTCATCACGAAGACAAAGTCGCGATCGACGGGACGAAAGCCGGGGTCCTTGGGATGCACCACGAACATTCCCATCATTCCCATCGCCATCTGAACCATTTCGTCCGCGTGGGGGTGGTACATGAAGGTGCCGCTGTGCTTGACTTGGAATTCGTAGACGAAGGTCTTGCCCGGATTGATGTGAGGCTGCGTCAGACCACCGACGCCGTCCATGCCGCTAGGCAGGATCATGCCGTGCCAGTGGACGGTGGTGTACTCCGGCAGCTTGTTGGTGACGAAGATGCGCACCTTGTCACCTTCGACCGCCTCGATCGTGGGGCCCGGCGTTTGTCCGTTGTAGCCCCACAGGTGGGCCTTCATGCCTTCGGCGAATTCGCGCACCACGGGTTCGGCAACCAGATGGAATTCCTTCCAATCGCCGTTCATGCGCCAAGGCAGGGACCAGCCGTTGAGAGTGACCACCGGCCGATATTCGGGTCCGCTGCTCGGGTGCAGCGGCGGCTGGGTGGCCACCTTGTCCATGGTAGGCGCTTCGGGAATGCCCGCGGCCTGAACCCGTCCGGAAACGAGGCTGGCGCTCGCAAGCGCGGTCGCGGTACCGAGAAAACTTCGTCGAGACAACATTTCCATCTCCTTATCCGCCGCTCGCCAATGAGTTGGTCGGTGAACGGCTCTCCTGTTGACTATCGGCACGGCCTCCGCCGTTGACTGCCGTCTGCAGCTCCGACTGCGCCAGCCAGAAATCGCGTCTGGCGTCGATCGACGCGCGCT
The DNA here is from genome assembly GCA_035575945.1 of Bradyrhizobium sp. Classification (GTDB taxonomy): domain Bacteria; phylum Pseudomonadota; class Alphaproteobacteria; order Rhizobiales; family Xanthobacteraceae; genus Bradyrhizobium. The sequence goes on from DATLXF010000023.1 coordinate 5,485, forward strand.
GGGCCGCAATCCGCAGCTTCGCTTCCGCCAGCAACGCG
>DATLXF010000024.1:0-73773 GCA_035575945.1 Bradyrhizobium sp.
CAGAAGCCGGGCAACGAACCGCAGGCGCTCTTCCATCACCGAACTCACTGTCCACGGCATCCACACCTCCCGCAGAACAAAAGCGGAAAGTGTAACCCATGTGTCCGGTACGTTCTGTCACCTATGTCTCGGGCCGCTCAATTTGTAACACATGCGCTGCAAATCGGCCGTCGCAGCGGCTCGCTGCTGCGTCAGTCAATCTGATGGACACCGCCCCTGCCGACCGCGCGCCAGCGTGTCGGAAGGCGCCTCATGGAAGCTTGCACGGTAGGCTGCGGCGAATTCGCCGAGATGATGGAAGCCGTGGGCGCGTGCGCAACTGGCGACGGTGACGCCTCCGCCCTTGAGGAGACGGGCGCGGGTCGCCCAAAGCCGCTTCAGCCGAATGTACTGGTGGAGGCTCATGCCCCGGACCTTGCTGACGGCGCCGCCGAGAGTCCGGACCGAGACGTCGAACTCGCGGGCCAGATCGGCCGTATAGATTGGGGCGGTCGGATAAGTCGCCACATAGTCGTCGATGCGTTGTACGAGCTTGATCGCCCGCTCGCCCTGGACCGAAGCACTCCGCTCCGACGCCGGATCGATCCGAAACAGATCGTCGAGCGCGAGCAGCAGGCCCTCCTGAAGATGGACCGCAACCTCGGTGGTTTCGAACAGGCGCGGCTGCACCGATGCAGTGCGCAGGATGTCGAGCAGGAGCTGTCGCGTGTGTAGCAGCGCGGGCCGGTTCGCGACATGGGTCCGCAAACGGTCGGCATGATCGAACCAGCCCCTGTCTCTCAGCCCGGGAGAGAGAACGATCATGGCATGATGATTGGTCCGGGGTTCGACAAAATGGCACTCATCGTTGCCGCGAAGCGCCATGAAGAAGCGGGCGTCGAGATCTACTCCTTTGAAACTTGCCTGAAGATCGTCGGTCATGGCCAGGATCACCATCCCGCCCGGCATCCGATAGGCGCTGTCGAGAATGCGCGCGAACGATCTCATCATGATGATGCGGCACGCCGGCAGGGTGACGACGGCGCGGGCCGCAGCGAAGCTCGGGATGTCGAGCGGAATGCTTCTGGCATCTTCCATCGTCTCGATCGGCCGAAACGCATCGACATCGGAAAAACCGATCAGTTGAAGCGCGGAAGAGGAAGCGAGGTCGTCGAACAACATGACTCTGGCCGGTTGCTGCAATGAGACAATCAAATGAACGTCGATGCATGGCCATCAATGGCGAAACAACCCGTTTCAGTAAACCGGATTTCAGGCCGTAGTATTGCGGACATCATCCCATGAGCCCGTCAGGCCGATGTCACCGCGACGTTCGCGGCTCAACGGGTCGTGGCGGCAAGGTCCATCCGTTGCTCTCACAGGCGAAGGCATCTGGCTCCGTCGCATTGCGAATGGCGGTATCGGCTGGTCTCATCTTGATCTGGATCATGTTGATCTGGATCATGCCTCAATCGCGCAAGCCCGATCGGCCACGCCGTGCCCGCAAAAGGCGAAGGGGGCCCGAGGGCCCCCTTCAAACGTCACCAGCGGCGATAGCCGTAATAACCATAAGGGCGCGGACCATAATAGCGCGGCGGCCCATAATACCGTGGGCCGTAGTAATACGGCCGAGGCCTGTAGTACCCGTAATAATTCGGACGCCACCAGCACCGTCCCCAGGCGTCGCAGACCATGCGGACCTGCTCGACGTCGGAGACTCGTGGTGTCGCAGGTGCGGGCGCGATCGGCATGGCGGATGCCGCCGACGCCGCAGCGAGGACGCCGAACAGGGACACTGCGACGAGGCCAGTCTTGAAATTCATGATGTCTTCCTCCGCTTACGTGCGTGCAGGATATCGAAGTTGTTCGGATCAAAATGTGGCGGAACCGAAATGTAATGCTGATGAACGCATCTTCAGCGAGCCGGTTACTGCGCCACGGCCAGCTCACGCCGTGCCTTGGACTTGATCCTGCGCAATTCGCCAATCTGCCTTGGCTCTTACTGTTGCAACATGGCAGCGGCTTGGTGCCTTGCTGCCGCACAAGGTGAGCTGGATGCGGACGGTGATCTCTCGGACTGGCGCCAACTGCGCGCGGGCCGCGCAGGCGCACAACCAGCACACCGCCTCCTACCTGATCGGCACGCCGATGCTCGCCGACTATCTGGAGGAGGCAATGGAGCGGTTCGGCAAGTCCTCCAAGGAATTCGAAGAACAGCTTTGATGCCGGGCTCGGCACGTGTGAAGGAGAAGGTGCAATGGACAAGATGAGAATCGAAAAGGGCGACTGGCTGGTCGTGTGCGACGGGCGCAAGGCGCTGATCCTGGAAAATCTGGGTGACGAGATGTTTCCGAACCTTCACACCAAGGAAGTGCACGAGCAGCCCAGTCCATCGACCAGCGCGCAAGGAAGCGATGCACCGGGCCGGCCGCATGCCGCTGCCGGCGGCGCCCGCAGTTCGGTCGAGCAGACCGATTGGCACGACGAAGCCGAGCGCGCTTTCCTGCGCGGCCTGGCCGGGCGGCTCGATGCGGCCGTCAACTCCGGTGAGACCACGGCGCTGACCATGGTGGCCTCACCGCGCGCGCTTGGTATGATTCGCGCCGACTATTCGGACGGTGTGCGCAAGTCGCTTCAGGGGGAAATCGGCAAGGACCTCGTCAAGCTGCCGGTCTACGAAATCGAGAAGCAATTGCTGCGCTCGGGGGCTGCCAAATAAGGGCGCCGCAGGGCAGGGCCGGCGTCCTCAGTAGCAGGGGTGCCGCCGGCCGTCCTGTCCAATATAGGCCGCCGCGCTGCGGTAGCAGCGGTTGGTCGCCGGGCCGTCGTAATAGGCAAAAGTGCCGGGGGTGATACCGGGTCCGTAATTGTGCAGATAGCTGATCGGGTAGGGCAGCGGGTTAGCGTAAGAGCGGTGATACCGGTGACGCCCGTGCGCCTCCGCCAGGCCAGGGGCCAGCAGTGCAGCCGTCAGGGCCGCAATCGCGGCGACGCGCGTCAAGTTGCTCATCTCGTTTCTCCGGATCGCTCGAATAGGTCAGTCATTTATAGCAATTCGGGACGGTCAGGCATCGCCCCGCAGGCTGCAAATCAGGGCCAAGCCCCCGATTTCCTTGGGGTGTGACAGAATTGCCGGCTACAGGGCGGAAATCTGCCCATTTTTGGCCTTTTCGGGATGCTTAACGAATTTCCCACACAAGTATGACCAGAGAGTATCTGTTTAGAAATCCTGCTGCCGGCCCTTGGGGGCTCCTTCGAGGCCGGTGCACGTCTGAAGGCTGCCGCCGCCACTCGCCATGCGCATCACGCTTCTGAGCCTGTTGTTGCTCTGCTTCGCCGCCGCGACCCCGGTACGCGCCGATCTGCGTATCACTCGCGACCATGGCGGCTATGTCGAGGAGTACAAGACCAAGTACAAGCGCGTGCGCGAGAAGGGCGAGCGCGTCATCATCGACGGCATCTGCAATTCGGCCTGCACGCTGGTGCTCGGCATCGTGCCGATGAACAAGATCTGCGTCACGCCACGCGCCAGCCTCGGCTTCCACCAAGCCTATTACGATAAGGCGTTTACCTTCGGCATCAAGGTCACCAGCGCCGAAGGCACCTCCGATCTCATGTCTTACTACCCCGACGCTGTGAAGGAATGGATTCGCCGTAATGGCGGGCTCACCACAGACATGAAGAAGATCAAGAACGGCGTCGAGCTCTGGAAAATCGTCGATCCCTGTCCGGAAGAATGGTGAGCGGCTGAGCTGGACCGGCGTTGGTCCATCGCAGCGCAACATCATCAGGACGAAATTCGCATTGCCGCAGGGCCCGCGCTCGGGCAATGAGGGCGGCAATGAAACTCAATCAAGAAACCCTGACCGCCCGCGCCGCGCCGATCCTGTTCGTTCTGCTCTGGAGCACCGGATTCATCGGCACCAAATACGTCGTCAACGACGCCGATCCCTTGACGTACCTCGCCATCCGCATGGCGATCGTGGTCGCCCTGATGGCGATCATCGCCGCAATCGCGCGGCCGAAATGGCCTGACGGGACCGGCATCGCTCACAGCGCCGTCGCGGGTCTCCTGGTTCACGGCTTCTATCTCGGTGGGACCGCGATTGCGATCGCGCATTCGATTCCGGCCGGGCTCTCTGCGCTGATTCCGGGCCTGCAGCCGATCCTGACCTCGACCATTGCCAATCGCTGGCTCGGCGAGCGGGTGACGCCGCTGCAATGGGCCGGGCTCGTGCTCGGCCTCGGCGGCGTCGTTCTGATCCTGCACAACCGGCCGATGACCGGCGAAGCCGGGCTCGGCTGGCTGGCGTCGGTGGTTTCGCTGATCAGCATCACGCTCGGAACGCTGTATCAGCGCCGCTACTGCAACCAGATCGACTGGCGCGCTGGCAATCTCGTGCAATATGTGGCCGTCACCATCTTCTTTGCGGCCGGGGCTTTCCTGTTCGAGGACCGCGTGGTGCACTGGACGCGGGAGTTCGTGCTCGCGCTCGCCTGGCTCGCGGTGGCGCTCTCGATCGGTTCGATCGGGCTATTGTACTGGCTGATCCGCCACGCGGCGGCGACCTCGGTCGCGAGCCTGTTCTATCTGGTTCCGGCCGTGACGGCCCTGATGGCCTATTTGCTGTTCGACGAGAAGCTCGATGCGCTGGCAATCGCGGGCATGGGGATGTGTGCGGCCGCGGTGTTCGTCGTCAACCGCCGCGCCTAGGCGGCCGGGGCGGGGAGTAGAATAGGGTGGCCTCGAGACTGGCCTCCGGATGCGCGTGCATCCGGAGGACCTGGCCTGATTGCCCCGATCAGCGCTTCGCCTTCCGGGCTTTCTTTTTCGCCTTTGCAGCCTTCTTTCCAGCTTTCTTCGTTGATTTCTTGGCTGCCTTCTTCGCGGTCTTCTTGGCCGATTTCTTCGTCGTCTTCTTCGAAGCCTTCTTGGCCTTCTTCTTGGCGGCCTTCTTCGGCGCGACCTTCCTCGCGACCTTCTTGGCGGCTTTCTTCACCTGCTTGACGGCGCTGACCGCGGCGTCCTTGGTCGCTTCGACGGCGTTGGTGATCGTGTCCATCGCCTGTTCGGTGATCGGCTTCTCGTCGTCCATATCGTCCCCCACGGTTTGTATGGAGCGATCACGATAGCGGGTTTCGAAATTGTGTCAAAGCAACGCTCAACCTGTGCGAATCTTCGCGTAGGCAGCGAGCGCGCGTTCGCGTCCCCTGGCGTGGTCGACGATCGGCTGCGGATAGGTCTTGCCGATCGTGATGCTCGCGCTCGCGAGTTCGATCGGCGTTGCCTGCCAGGGCCGGTGGATCAGCTTGGCCGGCACGCCCTTCAGTTCCGGAACCCAGCGCCGAACATAGGCTCCGTCAGGGTCGAATTTCTCGCCCTGCAGCTGCGGATTGAACACGCGGAAATAGGGCGCAGCGTCGGCGCCGCAGCCGGCGACCCACTGCCAGTTGGCGGGATTGCTGCCGGCGTCCGCGTCGACCAGCGTGTCCCAGAACCAGGTCTCGCCCTCGCGCCAGTCGATCAGGAGGTGCTTGACCAGGAAAGACGCCACCACCATCCGGACGCGATTGTGCATCACGCCGGTGCCCCAGAGCTCACGCAGCCCGGCATCGACGATGGGATATCCAGTGCGGCCGCGTTGCCATGCGGCGAGCGCCCTCCCATCGGGCTCCCAGGGAAATCCGTCGAAGTTCGTTTGCAGATTCACGGTGGCAAGGTCGGGATGATCATGCAGGAGGTGACGGCAGAACTCCCGCCACCCGAGTTCGCTCAGGAATTTGTCGACGCCGGGCAAGAGCGCCGGATCTTCCGCTGCGGCAAAGCGGGCGGAATGCCAGACCTGGCGCGGGCTAAGCTCGCCGAACCGCAGATGCGGCGACAATCGTGACGTGCCGTCGCGATCCGGGCGGTCGCGGTCCCCGACATAATCGCGGACTTCTCGCTCGAGGAAGGTGCGCAGGCGCGCTCGTCCAGAAGCTTCGCCCGGCGTCCAGCTCTCACGCAGGCCGCCCGCCCAATCGGGCTTGCGCGGCTCGAGATCCCAGGACTCCAGTCGATCGCTGGCGATCCTCGGTGCAGGGCGCAGCTCTTTGGGCGTAGGCAAGGGCTTTGGCGGATCTCCGAGCGCCAGTACGCGCCGCCAGAACGGCGTGAACACGCGCAGGCCGCGGCCCTCCTTGGTGCGGATCGACGAGGGCGGAGTGAGCAAATCCCCGGGAAAGGCTTGCGAGTTCGCTCCGACCTTTGTCAGCACCGCTTCGAGCTGTCGCTCCACCGCCCGATGCGGCGCCTGCTCGACTGCGTTCCAGTAAACGGCGCGGGCGCCGCTCTCGCACACCACCTCGGGGATCACCTTGGCCGTCGGTCCCTTGCGCAGGACCAGCGATCCCCCGCGCGCCGCGATCTCCGCCCCAAGGGCCCGCAACGACTGCGCCAGCCACCAGCGTGCCGCGCCGCCCGGTGCGCGCCCCACGGCTTCATCGAGCACGTAGAGGCAGATCACCGGCTCGCCCGCCTTCGCGACGGCGTGGAGAGCGGGGTGATCGGACAGACGGAGATCGTCCCGAAACCAGACGATGATGGGCGGTGAACTTCGATGGGTCAGAGGGGGCGCCGTTTACGATTTGGTAGGAGATGCAGCCTGCAGCGGTATATTGGTCGTTAATGCGACCGTAAGCCGATTGCACGAATATGCAAGAATTACGGGGGTCATTCCAACCATGTTCAAAGCTTCGATTGGGAAAGTATTGCCGCAATTCAAGCTGGGCACCAAGGCCGTGCTGTGCGCGGCGCTGCTGATCGCAATGAATACGGCACTGGTGGTCGGCGCCGGCTATTGGTCGCTGACCTCCGCCTTCAGCGATCGCGCGCTGCGCGACATTGAGGTCAACCTGCGCACCCTGGCGCTGGCCTTCAGCGAGACCGTTCCGGCCGCCAAGATCACGATGCGGGACGGCGCGGTGGTGCGCGCCGAAATCCCGAACATGCCCGAGCTGAAGGATCATGCCGTCGTCGATCGGGCGGTGTCCTATGTCGGCGGCAATGCAACCCTGTTCGTGCTCGACGAGGCGAGCGGGCAGTTCGTGCGGCGCTCGACCAATGTGAAAAAGGAAAACGGCGATCGCGCGGTCGGCACCCAGCTCGCCGCGGACCATCCGGGACAGGCCCCGCTGCGCCGTGGCGAGGCTTACAAGGGCCCGGCCACGCTGTTCGGCAAGAAGTTCATGACCGCCTATTTCCCGATCGCGGACGCGAGCGGCAAGGTCGCCGGCATTCTCTATGTCGGCATTCCCATGGCGCAGTTCGAGGGCATGCTGTCCCAGGCGATCGAGAGCATGGCTGCTGCCGCCGGGCTCGCCGCGCTCCTGGTTCTGGTCTTGACCCTGCTGGTCGTCCGCCGCATCACCCGGCCGCTGATCTCGGTCACGCGCTCGCTTACGGCGCTTGCCGAGGGCCAGAGCGAGGTCGCGATCGAGTGCGAGGATCGGGCCGACGAGCTCGGTGAGATCGCCCGTACGGTGGCGGTGTTCAGGAGCAATTCGCAGGAGCGGGCGCGCCTGCGAAGCGAGCAGGCGGCGGCAAGTGCTGCTGCTGCCGAGCAACGCAAGGCGGAGTTGCGCAGCTTCGTGGAGGAGTTTCGCGGCAGCGTCGGCGGCATTCTCGACAAGGTGCTGGCGTCGTCGGGCGAGTTCGAGCGCGCCGCGCGCCAACTCACCGAGGCCGCGCGCTCGACGGCGGACCTGTCGGCGCAGTCGGCGGGAGCTTCCGAAAGCGCCTCCGAACACGTGCGTTCGGCCGCGTCGGCCTCCGACGAGCTGTCTCAATCGATCTCCGAGATCACCCGCCGGGTGCAGGAATCGAACGAGATTTCCGCCGAGGCGGTGCGGCAGGCCGAGGCGACCGACCAGCGCATCGCGCAGCTCTCGGAAGCCGGCTCGCGCATCGGCGACGTCGTCAAGCTGATCACCTCCATCGCCGAACAGACCAACCTCCTGGCGCTGAACGCGACGATCGAGGCGGCGCGCGCGGGCGATGCCGGCCGCGGCTTCGCGGTGGTGGCCCAGGAGGTCAAGACGCTCGCCGGCCAGACCGCCAAGGCAACCGACGAGATCTCGAACCAGATCGAGAGCATGCAGCTCGCGACCGAGGAATCGGTCGCCGCCATCAAGGCGATCAGCCAGACCATCGAGCGAATCAGCGGCATCGCCGGCTCGATCTCGGCTGCGGTCGAGCAGCAGAAGGGCGCGACCCACCACATCGTGGCCAGCGTCCGGGCAGCGGTCTCGGGCACGGCCGATGTCGCGGTCAATGTCCGTCAAGCCGCCAAGGGCGCCAGCGAGACGGGCGAGACGTCGAGCCGGATGTTTGCTTCCGCAAAGGCCCTGTCGGGCGAGAGCCTGCATCTGAAGGCCGAGGTCGACGGCTTCCTCGACCGCGTGCGGGCAGCGTAATCGCTACGTGGTCATTCCGGGGCGGTCCATAGGACCGAACCCGGAATCTCGAGATCCCGGGTTCGATGCTGACGCATCGCACCGGGATGACAGCTCGTTTGTTATTTCGGCTGCGGCACGATGCGGATGTAGGGCTTCGGCTCCTTCCAGCCCTGCGGGTAGATCGTCTTGGCCTCGTCGTTGGAGACCGAGCCCGCGATGATGACGTCGTCGCCCTGCGACCAGTCGGCCGGGGTGGCGACGCGGTGCTTGGCGGTGAGCTGGAGCGAGTCGATGACGCGCAGGATCTCCTGGAAGTTCCGGCCCGTGGTCATCGGATAGACCAGCACCAGCTTGATCTTCTTGTCCGGCCCGATGATGAAGACGTTGCGGACGGTCTGGTTGTCGGCGGCGGTGCGGGTGAGGGGATCTCCCGAGATTGCGGCCGGGAGCATGCCGTAGAGCTTCGAGACGTTGTAATCGGTGTCGCCGATCATCGGGTAGTTCGGAGCCGCGCCTTGCGTCTCCTTGATATCTTCCGACCATTTGGCATGGCGGTCGACCGGATCGACCGAGAGGCCCATCAGCTTGACGCCGCGCTTGTCGAATTCCGGCTTCAGCCTGGCGAGTGCGCCGAGCTCGGTCGTGCAAACCGGTGTGAAGTCCTTGGGATGCGAGAACAGGAGCGCCCAACTGTCGCCGATCCAGTCGTGGAACTTGATCTTCCCGTCGGTGGTCTCGGCTTCGAAGTCGGGCGCGGTGGCGCCGATAGGAAGTGTCATGATTTTACCTCATCGCATTGAACTTATTGAGATATTCACCTCAGGCCATCGCTGTCAGTATAAGGTCGTTGCAGGCTTAAGTGAACGGCAACTGAACTCGCTGAAGTAAATTGTGAAGTCCTTCCCTGATCGGCCGATTTCGTAGCAACTTATTGTTACAGCGGCACCTGCGGCGAAACATCTCCATCCGCGGTCGCACGGTGCTGCTCGCCCCGATAATGCCTTTTATGACTTCCATCACGCTTGCCCGGCGCATCCCAGAACCATCACGGTCCTCACAGCGACCAATTGGCAACCATCTGGAAAAGTCTCGATCGCCGTATCGAATCGTTAACCACCCCTTTACGCCGGCATGAAATTGCTGGCCGGTCAGAAGAAATCTGGAAGTGAACTATGTCCGCCGCTGCGCCTAGATCTGCCGAGTCCTCCGCCCTCGAACCGTTCTGCCGCGATACCGCGGCTCATGCACTCTCCATCGTGCGCGACGGGGTGATCACCGGGGAGGGCCCGACCACCAAGGGGAGGGTGCATTTCTCCCGTTCCCTGGATACCGATGACACCGCTTGGTGCACGCGTATCCTCACCGCCACCGCCGTCAACGACCAGCCGGTCAGCCGCGCCGAAGCCGAGGTGCTGTTCGAGATCAACGAGGCCGCGACCGAGCGCACCGACGGCGGCCGCTTCGACGATTTGCTCGCCAAGGCCGTTGCCCATTATGCGGCGAGCGCCTCGGGCCTGAAAGTGCCGCCGCGCAGCGTTGCACTGGCGGCCGACACCGAGATCGAGAGCTGGGCGCCGTCCTATGCCTCCAAGGTCAACAGCGAGATGCTGGAATGGATCGCCAGCCAGATGCGCGGCAAGCGCCAGGGCAACCGCCGCCTGATGGCGATGGTGGCGACCTTCCTGGGCGCCACCGCGCTGCCTCTGGCGGGCCAGTTGCCGAACGTGTTCGACATTGGGATGTGAGCGACTGGGCATGTGAGATCTTGCGCATCACCCGATGACGTGACGAGACGGCGGTGACTCTCCCGCCGTTTTTCGTTTGCCGGTCCAGCAGGATCCCGGGCTCCGTCCGCGCAGACGTGATGGGTTCCGCTGCGCTCCTGACATGCTGCATCCGCAACAGACAGACCTTCGCATTTTGGCGGTGCATTTGCCCGAGCTTTGCCTCGATGCCTCACCCTCCGCCTTGCGGATGGCTGGTGCGCGTGCCCGGTCGGGCCGCCACATCACCGCAAGGTGCCGGGGGCCGGCGGCATTAAGTCCGGCGCGGTCTGCGTCCGAGGAGTTTGTGCAAGGGCCGGCGCGGGCTTTGTTGCCGCCGGATAACGATCGGTCTCCGCGAGATCGCGTCGTAGCGAGGAGGGCGTTGCGTGCAGCGCAAAGGCGATCGCGATCTGCGTTCTGTTCTGAAGGCGATACTTGCGCATGATGTTGCCGATGTGCGCCCGCACCGTGTTTTCCGAGATGTTGAGCTCGTAGGCGATGTTCTTGTTCTGCATCCCCCGCGCGATAAGCATCATCAGTTCCCGTTCGCGCGGCGTCGGTGCGATCAAGTCTTTCGGATCCGGGCTCATGGCTGATTCCTCCCTGGCCTTTGCTTGATGCGAACATCCCAGCATTTCTCACTCCGTCTTGAGCGCTTCGATCGGGCTGAGCTTGGATGCCTTGTGAGCTGGATAGAAACCGAATACGAGCCCGGTTGCGATCGAGAAGACGAGGGAAAGGCCGATCGCGTGACCGTCGATCGAGGTGACCCACCCGGCCATGCGGGCGACCGTCATCGAGAGCGTGACGCCGCCGCCGACGCCGATGGCACCCCCGAGCAGGCAGAGGACGAGCGCTTCGCAGAGAAACTGCAGGCGGATATCGCTCATCCGGCCGCCCAGCGCACGGCGGATGCCGATCTCCCGCGTGCGCTCGGTGACCGACACGATCATCACGTTCATGATGCTGATGCCGCCGACGAGCAGCGAGACCGAGGCGATGGCGACGAGCAGCAGAGCGACGGTGCGGATCGCCCCTTGCTGTGCCTCCATGGCGGCGGCGGGATCCTGGACCTTGAAATCGTCCTCCAAACCGGCGGGTATCCGGTGGCGCTGTCGCAGCAGGTTTTCGATCTCCGATCGCGCCCCCGACATCTGACCATCCGCGGCCACCTTGGCGATGATGTAGGCGACGGAATCGCGGTTGATGTTGCTGGCGCTGCCGAGGAAGCGCAGCTTGGCCGTGGTGAGCGGCACGAAGGCGACGTCATCCTGGGCCGGTCCCTTGCGGTCGAGGACGCCGACCACTTCGAGCGGCACCTTCATGATTCGGATCTGTGCGCCGATCGGGTCGTCGCCGGGGGCGAACAGTTCGCGCGCAACCGTGCTGCCGAGGATCACGACCTTGCCGGCACCGGCCTCCTCGGTGGCCGAGAAATAGCGTCCCGCCGCAAGCTGCCAGTCCCGCACCATGAAGTGGCCGGCGGTCGTGCCGTTGATCGTCGTATTCCAATTCTTGCCCTCGTGGATGACCTGCGCGGTCCCGGCAATCGAGCCGGCCGCGGCCTGGATTTCCGGAATCTGCTCGAGGATCGCCTGCACGTCGCTCTCGGTCATGGTCAGCTTGCTGCCGTCCTTGAGCCTCACGCCGCCCTGGTAGACGGCGCCGGGGGTGATCATCAGCACGTTGGCGCCGATTGAGCGGATCTGCTCCTGAAGACGGAGCTGCGCGCCGGCCCCGATCGCGAACACCGTCACGATCGAGGCGACGCCGATCACGATGCCGAGCATGGTGAGGAAGCTGCGCAGCAGGTTGAGGCGCAAGGCGTGCAACGCGATCTGGAAGCCCTGAAGCATCGTCATGACGCCGCGCTCCGCTTCGGGATCGCAGGCACGTTCTCGTCACCGACGAGTTCGCCGTCATGCAGGTGGATCGTGCGCCGGCACTGGGTCGCGATGCCGGCATCATGCGTGATCATGACGATGGTCTGGCCGGTCCGATTGAGCGCAGCGAACAGGGACAGGATCTCGGCGCCGGTACGGCTGTCGAGGGCGCCGGTCGGCTCGTCGGCGAGCACGATCAGGGGGGAGGCGATCAGCGCGCGCGCGATCGCGACGCGCTGCTGCTCGCCGCCGGAGAGCTGTCGCGGGAAGTGGCGGGCCCTGTGCAGCATGCCGACGGCATCGAGGCTCGCTTCGGCCCGCGCCATACGTTCCCTGCGCTTGACGCCGCAATAGACCAGCGGCAGCGCGACGTTCTCGATCGCATCGTGACGCGCCAGCAGATTGTAGGACTGGAACACGAAGCCGATGCTGCGGGCGCGCAGGGAGGAGCGGCGATCTTCCGTGAGATCGGCGACGTTGGCCCCCTGGAGGTAGACTGCCCCCTGGCTCGGCAGATCCAGCAATCCGATCATGTTCATCAGTGTCGACTTGCCGGAGCCGGACGGCCCCATTACCGCGACGATCTCGCCTTGCGCGATGTCGAAGCTGACATTGCGCACCGCTGCGACCGCGACACCCTCGGTGCGATAGATCCTGCTGACCGACTGGAGGCTGATGAGGGGCGAGGAAGAGGCAGTCATGACCCGAACCTTATTCCGAGAATCTCCATTCCTGCCGGGCGGATGGCCTGACCGACGGCGACCTCGCTGCCCTCGACGAGATCTCCGCTCCGGAGCGCGACCTGCTCGGTGCCGGCGGCGCCGACCGTCACGGGGATGCGCTGGAGCGCGCCGCTCGCGGTGCGCAGCCACACGCCGCTGCGCGACGCGGCGTCGGGACGCGTGCCGGAGGGCTGGAAGCGCAGTGCGGCGAGCGGCACTTTCAGCACGTCGTCCTGGCGTTCGATCACGATCTTCACCAGGGCGGTCATCCCCGGCAGCAGCGCACCGTCGAGATTGGAGGTCGCGAGCACGACGGTGTAGGTCACCACGTGTTGCTGGGTCTGCGGCGCCTTGCGCACTTGGCGCACCACCGCCTCGAAGCGGCGATCCGGGTAGGCATCGACGGTGAAATGCGCGCGCTGCCCGGGCGCGATGCGCCCGATGTCGGCCTCGTCGACCTGCGCGTGGATCTCCATGTCCTCGAGGCGGTGCGCCACCACGAAGGTTGTGCGCGATTCCAGCCCGACCGCGAGCGTCTGGCCCTCGTTGACGAACCTGCCGACAACCACGCCGTCGATCGGCGAACGGATCACCGTCCGGTCGAGATCGGCCTGGGCCGCGGCCAGAACCGCCGCTTTCTCCGGGACCGCCATGCGGGCCTGTTGCAGTTCCGCCTCGATCCGGCGGACGTCGGCCTGCGCCCCTTCGACCGAGTAGGAGTTGAGGGACATCAGGACCTCGGCTTCGCGCTCCTGGGCGAGGCGGGCGGTGAACTCGGTCTGCGCGTCATCGACCGAGGTCGTCGCCACCACATTCTGCGACTGGAGCGCCAGCTTGCGTTGAAGCGTCTTCTGCGCCGAGTTCTTGACCGCCTGCGCACTCTCGAGCTTGGCGGCGAGCACGTCCCGGCTGCCCCTCGCGTTCTGCAGGTCGATCCTGGCGCGATCGAGCTTGGCCCTGGCGATGTCGACCAGGGAATTGGCGACGGCCAGCGAAGCCGTGGCTTCATCGACCTTGGCTGCAAAGCTGCGCGGGTCTATCAGGGCGAGCGGCTGATCCTTGGCGACGGTGTCGTTGAAGTCGACATAGACCCTGGCGAGCTGCCCAGACAATTGGGATCCCACCTCGATCGTCTTGACCGGCTGGAGCGCGCCGGTGACTGTGACGGTCTGCTCGATGCTGCCGCGCTGGATCGCAGCATAGCGGAACATCGGCGCATCTGCTCCGAAGGAGGGGTCATCACGCCCGGCGGGCGCGAGCAGGCGCTTGGCGGATCGATAGGCGCGAGCGGTCTCGTCCGCGGCGCGCTCCGCTGCTCCGGTGATGAGGGACGGCCCCGCGGCATAAACCGCAACGAGGCCGCACGCCGTGCCGAACAAGGCAATGAATGGAACAAAGCGCATATCAAAACCCGCCCCTTGAAATGGTTGCGTTGGCGGCACGGATCGAGATCTCGCTATGGTTGTATTCCACCAGAGGTGATATCGATCGTCAGTATGTCGCCGTTGCGGGGGCGACGGTCGGGCGCGTTTGGTAATCATGAAGTAAAGTCGCGGGATGCCATCTTTCGTGGGTTGCCGAGAATGCATACTGGGCGTATCGATATGCCGCGCGCGGTATCGAACTCGATAAGCTGACTGAACGTCTCGTCTGGTCTGGCCGAAGCGGCGACCTCGGCGACGTTCGATGTCGGCACGTGGGTGAGGATGTCATGGCGCAGCCGGCGGTCTCACGACGCACGATTGCCGCGTTCCGGATAACAGCCCTCCGTGAGACCGCCGGCGGTGCGGTCCTGTCCCTTCATCACGAAGCCCGAAATGTGAACGCGTTCACTCGTCACGAGCGCGTATTGATCCTAAGAGGTCGAACCGGCGGAGCGATGCCTCGTTCGATCTCTGCGATTCTATCCAAGCACCTTGATCACGCTTGCAGGAAAAACGGATGGCTCGTTGCTTTCCATCGAGCCCCAAGCCGGGGAGTCCGTTGCCATGAGTTCAGGCCCAGCCACTGTCTACGTCGTCGACGACGAAGTTCAGATTCGTACCGCGATCGGAAGTCTCTGCGAAGAGACCGGCCATCAGGTGAAGTTGTTTGCGTCGACCGACGAGTTCCTCGCGCAGCCCATTGCCTCCGGGCCGTCCTGCCTCGTGCTCGACGTGCGCTTTCCGGGGACGTCGCCGACCGGCCTCGAGCTTCAGTGCCGGCTCGTCGAGATGGGCCTTCCCATTCCGATCGTCTTCATCAGCGGCCATTCCGACATCCGCATCTCGGTCGAGGCCATGAAGCGCGGCGCGGTCGAGTTTCTGCCGAAGCCTTTTCGCGAGCAGGAGATTCTCGACGCGATCAGGCATGGCCTCGAGCGCGACCGCAGGCGGCTGGAACGCGAAGACACCGTGCGTGAAGCCCGCCAGCGCGTCGAGACCCTGACGGCGCGAGAACGCGAGATCATGCTGCTGATGGCCGAAGGGCTCGTCGCCAAGCAGATCGCCGCGAGGCTCGGCGTCAGCGAAGTGACGGCAAAGGTCCATCGTGCCAGGATGATGCGAAAGCTGGAGCTGCGGACACCGATCGAGGTGGTGCGGCTCATCGACAGCATGAGCGGCGAGGCGGAGAGAAAGCGCAGCGTCTAGTCCGTAGCGACTAGCATGAACTGCAGTCTGTCGCGTGGGTCGGGATCGGTTCACAGTCATCCCTGGGATGTCGGCTTCTTTCCAGGAAGGCATCCAAAACCAGTCAGACAACTTCGCCAGAAAGGGATATTCCATGCGCAAATTGTTTCTTGCTTCCGTTGCCGTGATCGCCCTGTCCTCCGTCGCGCAGGCCGCCAACACCTCTACCACCGTACAGGTCGGTCTCGCGAATGGCTCGAGCGTCACGCAGAACGGTCTCACCAACTCGACGTCTTCGACCAGCCAGCTCGGCATCGTGAACAATGCAAGCACGATGCAGGGCACCAGCGCGGCCTCGCTGAACAACGGCAGCACCGTGACCCAGATCGGTGTGCAGAACTCGGCGACCACGGGCCAGGTGGCGTTCGGCAACAATGGCAGCTCGATCACCCAGGACTCGTTCGGCCCTGCGGCGCTCCAGAACAACTCCGCCGGCGTCGGCCAGCTCAGCGTGTTCGGCGTCAACGGCAGCACCGTCACGCAAACGGCGCACTGAGCCCGGTTAGTCTGGCCGGACGCATCCAGGTCGATGCGTCCCGGCCATTCTCGACGGGAGGCCGGGCCGTTCGAGCATTTGCGATCGGCCGCCCATTCGCGCGGAGGACATGACATGCGGATCAGCTATCTCCTTGCGGCGGTCGCGGCGCTCGGCGCGCTCGCTTCCGTCGATGCCCGGGCCGGCAACTCGGCCAGCGTGCTGCAATTCGGAACAACCAATACCTCGTTCATCTCGCAGAGCGGGTCGAGCAGCAACAGCGCCACCACGATGCAGTTCGGCGCGGCCAATACGGCAACGACCCTGCAGACAGGGGCATTGCTCACCTTCAACACCTCGGTGATCGGCCAGGGCGGCACCACCGCGACCGCGACCAATGCCGCACTGGCGGGACAGGTCGGCGGCTCCAATTCGAGCCTGATCGGCCAGATCGGTGCGAACAACACCGCCGGCGTCGGCCAGCTCGGCATCCTGAACGGTTCGACGATCCTCCAACAGGCCCCCTGAGCAGATGAAATGATGAGGCATGTCATGAAACGTCATCTGGGCGGCGCATGTGCCGCAACGCTCGCTCTGTCCCTGGCCGGCGCCGCGTCGGCGAGAGCACAGACCGCCGACATCAAGACCATCGTGTCGGTCGGCGGACCGCCGGTCGTGCTGAACCAGACCAGTCAGCTCAACATGGCGGGCGTATTCATGATCGGCGGCAGCACCAGCGCGACGGTGACACAGAACGGTACCCACAATGCCACCGGCGTTCTGCAGTTCGGCGGGACGAATTCGGCATCGACCGGACAAGCCGGGAGCAACAATTTGGCCTATGTCGGCCAGACCGGCCAGTCGGCGAACAGCCTGATTTCCCAACTCGGCACGATGAACGCGGGCACGGTGGTGCAGTTCGGCACGGTCAATATGTCGACCGTGGTTCAGACCGGCCCGTGACACGCCGGCGATCCGGCCGGTGTCGACAACGAACGGGGAAGCGCGATGCGATGCGGCAGACAGGTGTTGAGGCGGAGCTTCGCCGCGGCCGCGTTGCTCGTCGCAATCGGCGCGGCGACGCGGGCCTGCGCCGGCTCGGTCCAGCGCAGCGTCAGCAACCGCAATGTGAGCATCCAGACGGTCGTGCAATTCGGCAACGACGTTCAGCCCGTCACGACCGAGCAGAACAGCCGGATCAACATCGCGCGGGTGATCCAGATCGGCGGGACCGGGACGGTGGACGCCACCATCATCCAGAACGGTACGCGCAATTATGCCAACGTGATCCAGGTGGGCGGCACCACAAATGCCGCTGTCGGTCAGTCCGGCCTCAGCAACACCGCCGAGATCACCCAGATCGGCAATTCCACCAACGCGCTCCTGCTCCAGATCGGAGACATGAACACGGGCGCGGTGCGGCAATTCGGGCGGTTCAACTGGCTGGCGATCTTCCAGTTCAGCCGATGATGATGGAGGCGTGACATGAAGTTGCTTCTGCTCGCATCAGGACTAGGGCTCATGAGCGTGGCCCTGATGGCGCCGGCCGGAGCCGGCGACGGCCACACGACGGTGGTCCAGGACGAGAACGGCACGTCGGTCATTACGCAGAGTGGCGATCCCGCGCAGGCAGACGTCCGTATCGAGAAGGAGCCCGGACGCACGACGGTCACGCGCCGCAGCGGCGGCAATACCGCCATCGTGACGCAGGGCAACGGACCCTCGCCGGACATGCTCGAGTGGCTGCGCAAGCAGCTAAGGGATCACTGACAGCAAAAGGCCCGCCGTCCCTCGCAAGGGGCGGCGGGCCTTGTTGCCGCCGAGGTTACCAGCTGCGGTAACGGCCGGTCAGTGTGCCGTTGTTGTTGCCGGAGGGGCCGACATCACCCTGCGTCGAGCTCGGTGTCGGATGGTTGGTGCCGTTGAGCGCGCCATAAGGTCCGACGGCGTCCGGATAATACCCGCGCTGCTGAACCGGTTCGTAGGCGGGCGCGCTGCGGTCCCAGCCGGCGCGCGGGCCGTTCCAATCATAGCCTTGTGCCGACGCTGCGGTGGTGCCAACGACGAGGGCTGCCGTGATCGCGCCGATCAGTTTTGTCTTGTTCTGCATGTGGATGCTCCTTGCTGTTGTTGGGAGCCAACGGTTGCAGTGCGGTAGCGTTCCGGGGCGGATCGGCGGCGAGCGTTCAACTCCGATCAACTGGTTATGAGGTGGCGGCCGCGGAACGAAGCGGTTGAAACCCGGCCGGAATTCCGGGGGCGTTCTGCCGCACCCGGTTCCCTGTTAAGCCCGTGCCTTAACCAACAATTAATAATACGTTTGCGGGTGGGTGACGGCCCGGCCTAGCCTCTCGCGGGGAGCGTTGTCGGAAAGTCAAACGAGTGTGGTGCGTATCATGATTGCCAGGTCACAGGGGGCGTTGTTCGCCTCGCTCGGCGCAGCCGCGCTGCTCCTCAGCTCCAGCGACAGTTTTGCCGGACCCGCCGTCGCCGCGGCGCCCGGTGCCGTCACTGCCGCCCCACCGCCGGCTGCGGCACGTGCGCCGATCGGCCCGGGGGCCCGGTTCCATCGCCGTAGCTCGCCTTGGGTCTATTGGCCCGGAGGCGGCGGCTTCTTCAACGACGGCGCCGGCTACAGCCAGCCCTTCACCGATGTGAGCCAGTCGCTCTCCGCCGATCTGCGCTACACGTACACGTATGATGTGCCCTGGGACTGGACGCATCGCTATCCGCCGAACGTCGTGCCGTCGAATCGTCCCTATGTGCCGAGTTGTCCGACCGAACAGGTGACGGTGCCCGGCCGGGGCGGCAGCGAGCACACCGTCAACATCACGCGCTGCTATTGAGCCAAAGCGCGATGAGATCGGGGATCATCATCGCGCCTGGGACGATTTCTCACGCATGATCGCGAGCACTGCCTCGCCATTGTGACGGTGGACCCGTCGGCGCGCCCGGCGGTAAAACGCTCACGACAGGTCGGGCCTGCGGCGCGCTTCAACGACATCACAGAGGGCGATTGATCATGGCGGAGAAGGTTGCACTGGTCACGGCCGGCGGCAGCGGCATGGGGGCAGGGGCCGCACGACGGCTCGCCGCGGACGGGTTCCGCGTTGCGATCCTGTCGTCCTCCGGTAAGGGCGAAGCGCTGGCTGCCGAGCTCGGCGGGCTCGGGGTCACCGGCTCGAATACCTCGAACGATGATCTCGCCCGCCTGGTCGACGCGACGATGGCGAAGTGGGGGCGGATCGACGTGCTCGTCAACAGCGCCGGGCACGGGCCGCGTGCGCCGATCACCGAGATCACCGACGAGCAATGGCACACGGGCCTCGACACCTATCTGCTGAACGTGATCCGCCCGACGCGCCTGGTGACGCCGCTGATGCAGGCGCAGAAGGGCGGCGCCATCATCAACATCTCGACCGCCTGGGCCTTCGAGCCGAGCGCGATGTTTCCGACCTCGGCGGTGTTCCGCGCGGGCCTCGCCGCTTTCACCAAGATCTTCACCGACACTTACGCGGCCGACAATGTCCGCATGAACAACGTGCTGCCGGGCTGGATCGACAGCCTGCCGCCACAGGACGCGCGACGCGACAGCGTGCCGATGAAGCGCTATGGCAAGGTCGAGGAGATCGCGGCGACGATCTCGTTCCTGGCCTCCGAGGGCGCCGCCTACATCACCGGCCAGAACATCCGCGTCGACGGCGGGCTGACCCGCTCGGTGTGAGGCGGCCCCCTGAACGCGTTGGGTTCCACGGGCGACCCATGGTTCGAATTACTTAGCTCATGAGCTAACAATACTTGACGGCCGGCTGGGCTGTCCGTATAGTTAGCTTCATGGCTAACCAATCATCCAACCTCGATCAGGTCTTTGCAGCGCTTGCCGACCCAACGCGGCGGGCGATCGTGATGCGGCTGTGCGCGGGCGAAGCGTCGGTCGGCGAGCTCGCCAGTCCCTTCGACATGGCGCTGCCGAGCTTCATGAAGCACATCCATGTGCTGGAGACGAGCGGGCTCGTTCAGTCCGAGAAATCGGGACGCGTGCGCACCTGCCGCCTCAGCCCGCATGCGCTTGTCGGCGCGGAGGATTGGCTCCAGCAGCAGCGCGCGGTCTGGGAGGCGCGGCTCGATCGGTTCGAGGCCTACGTGATGAAGCTCAAGAAGGAAAGGGCGGCCCCCAAGCGGCCGGCCCGAACAACCAAACGGAAAGGTTCCTGACAATGACGAGTTCCGCCAACCCCGCTCTGTCGCAATGGTCGCTCGACCGCGAGATCGTGATGTCGCGGGTGATCGACGCGCCGCGCGATCTGGTGTTCGAGGCGTGGTCCGACCCGAGGCATCTGCCGCAATGGTTCGGCCCGAAGGGATTCAAGGTCGAGACCCTCGAGATCGACGTGCGCGTCGGCGGCGTCTGGCGCTTCCACATGATCGGGCCCGACGGCACGGTCTATCCGAACCGGATGCGCTTCCGCCGCATCGAGCGGCCCTCGCTGATCGAGATGGATCATGGTCACGACCAGGATGACGATCCCGGCATGTTCCGCGTCACCGTCACCTTTGCCGAGCAGAGCAACGGCAAGACCGTGCTGATGATGCGGCAGCTGGTCTCAAGCACCGAGCAGCGTGATGGCATGATCGGTTTCGGCGCCGTCGAATACGGCTACCAGACACTGGACAAGCTGGCGGTTTATGTGGCCGGGCATGAAACGATGAGGTGAGTGCCGTCATTCCGGGCTTGCAACGTCGCATCGCCCGGAATGATGACTGTAGCGGCCTGGCTGTGCCCGAGCGGCGCTACGTTCCGCGCCCATGAACGTGTCGCTGACTCCGTTGCCTGTCGGACGTGGATCATTCCGGACACGACTGCGGCCCCGGCGGAAGGGACCCGCCGAGGCCGCTTTCACACACACGATCAGGAGATCGAGCGCGAAGGGAGCGCGATCAACTTTATTTTCAACGCCTGGTCGTGCCGTCGGAACTTGGAGTGGTCTCGTTTCGCATGCCCGGAGGGCTGGAGGCACCTTGTGCGCCACGCTCCGTGTGCGTGATGCCTCCGCCACCCCCGGCACTGCCGCCCGCACCGGCGCCACCCGCGCCAGCTCCGCCGCTGCCCGCACCTGCGCCTGCGCCTCCGGCACCGGCTCCGCCACCAGCACCCGCGCCTGCCCCGGCACCACCGCCGCCGGACCCGCCAGCACCACCCCCGCCGGCGCCACCACCACCGCCGCCCTGTGCGAACGCCGCGCCAACGGAACCGCCGGCCAGCACGGCCGCCGTCAGAATAGTCAGAATTGTCCTACGCATCGCGTCTCTCCTTGGAGTTTGCAATGAATAGCCAATCCCGTCGTCCAAGGACCGTTCCTATGCCCGCCGATCTGCAGGCACCGCGGATTCATTGAAGCGTTCATCGAGCGCCGTGCGCATTGCCGCTGCGGTGAATGACCGACCCGGGAAGGCGTTCCCTCCAGGCGACGTGTGTTCGTCGTTCGTTATGGCGGGGTCCTTCTGTCGGAACACGCGCGGAGAGCGACACGTGTCCTGCGGCAGCAACGCGGTTCGTCTAGGAACCATCGTCCGTGCCTGTCGGTTGCGGGAACGAGCCAGTCAAAAGCAGAGGACAGGAAAATGGCAGATACAGCTCGTGATACGTTCGTGGTTGGGCTACGCAATGCGCATGCGATGGAAGTGCAGGCGCGAGAGTTGATGGAGCGCCAGTCCGAGCGGCTGGATGACTATCCCGAGGTCAAGGCGAAACTCACCGCTCACCTTCAGGAGACGAATGAGCAGCTGCGGCGGTTGGAAAAGTGCCTCGAGGCCTGCGGTGAGAGTACGTCAACGCTCAAGGATGCCGCGCAATCGATGATGGCCAACATGCAAGCCATGGCCCATGCGATGGCCGGCGACGAAATCCTCAAGAACACCTTCGCCAACAATGCGTTCGAGAACTTCGAGATTGCCGCTTACAAGTCGCTGCTGGCGCTTTGTGGCGCCGCCGGCATGCCGGAGGCCAAGGCGCCGCTCGAGGCGTCGTTGAAGGAAGAGCAGCGCATGGCGGCCTGGATCGACTCAAATGTCGAGAAAGTGACCATGGAGTACCTGACGCGTCAGCGGGCCGCGTAGCTTCCGCGTCCCTGATATGAGCCACCGGCGCGCCAATGCTGGTCGCGTCGGAAGGTTAGGAACGATGGCTGCCGTCCGGCTTTGGCGTTCATGGTGCATGTGATCTTCAGCGACTATCGCAATCCCGCCGCGGAGCAGGCCTACGAGATCGCTTGGGACTTCCTCGCGCGCACCGGCACGATCCGGGACGAGTTCGAGGCCTGCGTGTTCCTTGCGCAGCGCATTGCCATGATGGTCGAGGAGGGGCAGACGAACCGAATCCGCATGGCCAACCGCGCGATCTCCGAATATCAGCGACATGCCGAAGAGGCGGATGAGATCATCCGCCGCGGCGACCGCCTTGCTGGACGGCGTTGAGCGCGCCATAGGTTCGATTGCGTGCGTCATTCCTTTGCTTCGTCCGCAATGATCTCTCCGAGCTTCTGCCAGCGCTGGCCGTCGAACTGCACCATCTGGAACTGCTTGTTGACCCGATAATCGGTCGCCGTCGTCGTGACCGAGATCCCCGGGAGCGTCAGATCGAGTTCGACGTTCTTCAGGCTGGCAGCCTGCCGCATCACGTTCTCGCGCGTCAGATCGTCTCCGCATTGCTTCAACACCTGCACCAGAAGCTGTGCGGTGATGTAACCGTAGACGTTCAGGTTCGAATCCCTGTCGCCCTCCGGGTAGTATTTTGCCATGAAGGCGAGATAGCGCTTCATGCCGGGATCGTCCTTCCACTCGGGATCGGCGGCATCCTTGACATAGCCGACGCTGATGACGCCCTTGGAGTTGTCGAGCCCTGCGGGCTTCAGCACGGCGCTGAGCGAGGAGGCGTTGATGTCGATGATGTGTAGCGGCTTCCACCCGATCTCGGCGACCTTCTTGATCGCCTGGGCCGCCTGCTTCGGCGTCGTTGCGCTGAACAGCACGTCGGCGCCCGCATCCTTCAACCGCAGGATCTGCGAGTCGATCGTCGGCTCGCTGATCTCGTAGGATGTCTCGGCCACGATCATCTTTGCCTTGTCGCCGAGGCCGGCTTTGAGGCCGGCCAGATAATCCTTGCCGAGATCGTCGTTCTGGAAGAGCACGCCTATTTTGGCGTTCGGATGGTTCTTCAGGAGGTACTGCGCGTAGATCCGGCCCTCGACGAGGTAGGAGGGGTTGAAGCCCATGGTCCAGGGATAGTTCTTCGGATCGGTGAAGCGTGCGGCGCCGGTGGCGGCGAAGAGCTGCGGAATCTTCTTGGCGTTGAGATATTTCTGGACGGCGACGTTCGGCGCGGTGCCGATGATCTGGAACGTCAGAAGCACCTCGTCGCTCTCGACGAGCTTGCGGACCTGCTCCACCGTCTTCGGCGGCGAATAGGCGTCGTCATACTGGATCAGTTCGACCTTGCGCCCGTTGACGCCGCCCTGGTCGTTGATCATCCTCATATAGGCGGCCTGGGTCTTGCCGATCACGGCATAGGCCGAGGCGGGCCCGCTGAGCGGCACGGTCTGGCCGACCTTGATCGTGGTATCGGACGCGCCGGGATCATATTTCTTTTGCGCCTGCGCTGCCGTGATCGAGAGAAGAAGCGCGGAGGCCGCAAGGCATGTCGTGACGAGGTTCTTCATGTCGGTTTCCCCTGCAATTCTCATTCGCCCTTGAGGCCGGCGTCGCGGATCAGCTTGGTCCATTTCTGCGTCTCGGCGTCGATGAACTGGCCGAACTCGGCGGCAGTGCCCGGGCGCACTTCGAGGCCCTGGGCGGTCAACTTGTCCTTGATTGCGGGTTGGGCGAGCGCACGCAGCACCTCGGCCTGGAGCTTGTCCACGATGACGCGGGGCGTCGTCGCCGGCGCCATGAAGCCGTACCAGCCGGCGGCAGCGACGTTGGGAAAGCCCTGCTCGCGCAGTGTCGGGGCCTGCGGGTAGAGCGCGCTGCGCTCGGGCGAGGCGACCCCGAGCACGGTGAACTTGCCGCTCTGGATGTAGGGCAGGGCGGTCGGCAGCGCGGTCAGCGTTGCGTCGACGCGGCCCGCGAGCAACTCGGTATAGGACGCTGCATCGCCGCGGAACGGGATGTTGAGGCCTTTGACGCCAGCATCGCGGAACAGGAGTTCGCCGGCGAGGTGCGGCTGCGAGCCGGCACCGGGCGATGCGAAGGTGAGGCCGTCGGGCCTGGATTTGCCGTAGGCAATCAGCTCCGGCAGCGTCTTGAACGGCGCCTCCGCGCTGATGATCAGGAACAGCGGCGCGATCACCGCCATCGCCACCGGCTGCAGATCCTTTCGCTCATAGGTCAGCTTGCCGAACAGCGCCTCGGCGGTGGCGTAGGGCGCCGCGACGTAGAGGATGGTGTAGCCGTCGCCGGGCGCATGGGCGACCATGTCGTTGGCGATGCGCGTGCCAGCGCCCGGCTTGTTCTCGACGATGAATTGCTGGCGCAGGCTACGGCCGAACTCTTCGGCGAGCAGACGCAGCGAGATGTCGTTGGAGCCACCCGGTCCATAAGGCGAGATCAGGCGCACCATGCGTGACGGCCAGGCGTCTTCGGCGCGTGCCGTCATGCCCGACCCGGCCGCCAGCCCGCCCGCGATTGTGCCCAGCAGGGCACGCCGTGTGACCTTGAACGATGCCACTGTTGTCTTCCTCCCTGTTCTTGTTCTCTTCTGCTGGCCGGCCTTGCGGCCTCAGATCACCTTTCGCTGGGTGAGCTGCTCGATCCTGTCTTCCGAGAGGCCGAGCCAATCGCGGTAGACCTCGTCATTGTCCTGGCCGACGTCGCCCGCGGCATGGCGCAACCGCGCGGGATCGACGGTGAAGCGCGGCACGGCGTTGGTCATGGCGACCGTGCCGAAATCCCGGTCGGGAACGCGCGTAATCACCTCGCGCGACTTCACCTGCGGATCGTCTGCGATCTGATCGATCGAATAGATCGGGGCGAGCGTTCCCTGCGCGGCGTTGAAGCTCGCGAGCACCTCCCCGAGCGGGTGCGCGGCACACCAGGCGGCAAAGATCTCGTTGAGCTCGGTGGCATGCCTGACGCGTTG
Organism: Bradyrhizobium sp.; assembly: GCA_035575945.1. Lineage (GTDB taxonomy): Bacteria > Pseudomonadota > Alphaproteobacteria > Rhizobiales > Xanthobacteraceae > Bradyrhizobium. The sequence goes on from DATLXF010000024.1 coordinate 25,064, forward strand.
GTCATTGCCGGCGAAGCGCGGATCGGCGATGAGGTCGGGCCGGCCGATCGCGCGGCAATTCGCTGCAAAGAGCGCGTTGGTCGAACCTGCGAGCGTCACCCAATGACCGTCGCTGGTGCGAAACACCGCAGCCGGCGCCGAATAACCGTTGGCATTGCCGATCCGGCTGCGAACGGCGCCGAGCTGGTCGTGCTCGATGGCGAGGACGTCGAGCAGGCGGAACACGGCCTCGGTCAGCGCGAGATCGATCTCCTCGCCCGGCGCCTCCGGATCGCGCGCCCGTTTCCACAACGCCGCGAGCACGCCGACGGCGCCGAACAGGCCGCCGATCGAATCCCCGATCGGGTATCCGGGATGTGTCGGCTCGCCGTCGCTCTCGCCGGTGATGTAGGTGAGGCCGCCCATGGCTTCGAAGATGCGCGCGAAGCCGGGGCGCTCGCGATAGGGGCCGTCCTGCCCGAAAGCCGTGGCACGCAGGATCACGAGGCGCGGCTGGATCGACCACAGCACCTCCTTGGGCAGGCCCCAACGGTCCAGCGTTCCCGGGCGAAAATTCTCGATCAGCACGTCGAAGCGCGGAAGCAGCTGCTTGAACAGCGCAAGCCCGTCCGGCGTGCGCAGGTCGAGGGTGGCGAATTTCTTGTTGCGGTTGGCGGCCTTCCACCACAGCGGCTTGCCGTCCTTGAAGGGTGGAAACGACCGCACGCCGTCGCCGTGCCCGGGCATCTCGATCTTGAGCACCTCGGCGCCGTAGTCGGCCAACAGCGTGGCAGCGAACGGCGCGGCGATGATCGTCGCGATGTCGAGAACCTTCAGTCCTTCGAGTGGTCCAGCCATGTCATGTCCCGGCGCTGGTGAGTTTCTTGGTCTTGCGCGGCGGCGTCACGGGTTCGGCTGGCCCGACGATGGCGCGAATGCTGTCGGCGAGCGCGGCGATGCGCGGACCGATCTCGCCCTCGAGCTGGCCGGGCTGGAGCCGGAAGGCGGGGATGCCGCAATTGATGGAGAACGACTGCCTGGATTCGCTGGCATGAAACAGCGGCGCGGCGACCGCGTGGATCGAGGCCATGTATTCGCCCCAGCAGGTGCAGAAGCCGCGGCTTCGGCACTGCGCGATCCCGGCGCGGTAGTTGTCGCGAAAGGATGCCCACAGCTCGCCGTCTTCGGCGGCGATGTTCCGTTCCAGCCGGTCCGCGTCGGCGGCCGGCAGGATCGACGCCGCCGCGCGCCCCATGGCGGTCATCACCACGGGAATGGGCATGCCGATGTCCGGCACGTGGGGACCGACATCGCCGGAGCGCGCAGTCTCGACATAGATCATCGAGGTGGCGTCGAGCAGGCCGATCGAGACCGTGCCGCGAACGCTGTGCGCCAGCTCCTGCATCATGGGCCGCGCCACCTGCCGGAATTGCATCCCGGCGAGCAGGGGATGCGCCATGCGCAGCGCGCGTGCACCGACGCGGTACTTCGCCCGCGCGGCGTCGTAGCGGAGGTAGCCGAGCTCGGCCAGCGTATGGGTCAACCTCGCCACCGTCGGTCGCGGAATGCCCGTCAACGATGACAGCTCCATGTTGCCGAGCAGCGTGCTCCCGGCCTTGAACGCTTCGAGCACGACGAGCCCTTTGGCCAGCGTCGTCGCGAAAGCCGCATCGTCGGCGCTGTCTGCCAGCACGGCTGCAGCGGAGGAGAGCGGATGTCGGGCCTTGGATGAACTCGTCGTGACCATTTCCGGATAATCAGACGTACATGCCCCTGATGTCCAATAAATTCGCACTTTGCCCAGAAATTGTCCGATATGTGGACATTGAAAGGGCGCGCTTTTTTCCTCGTGAGGTCAGCCCTGGAACGACCGGACACACAAAATTTTGTCGCGGTTGCATGTCGCGTTATGACAGTATTATTGCGATCACATGTCAGATCGATGATTTTCGGAGCGGTTCATGTTGCAGTGGCAGGCGCGGTCAAATCCCCTCGCGTGGTGGTGGGGATCCCTCACCTTTGTGAGCAGCGCCAACATCCTCGTCTGGTTCATGCTGTATCGCGAATTCTATCCGACGTCGTCGGGCAGCATGAGTGGCGGCTCTGACATCGGGCTGATGCTGCTGCTCTGCGCCGGCTATGTGTTCGGCTGCGCGTTCCGGTCAGTATTGCCCCGCGCCGACGTGCAGCGCATCTGTCTGTTCGATACCTGGCTCTCGAGCGTCTTCTTGGGACGCTCGGTCGCGACCGTCGCCGAGGTCTGCTTCGCCGCGCAATGGGCCATCATCCTGCATCAGCTCGGCACCATGACCGGCGCGGAGACCGCCGTGAACATCGCGTGGGTGATCGTGCCGATCATCATCATCGCGGAATGCTTCTCCTGGTACGCTGTGGTGACCACGAACTTCCTCTACAACGCGATCGAGAACTCGCTGTGGGCGGTGACCTTCTTCCTGGCCGGCATTGCGCTGTGCCGCCTGATGCCGGAATTCCAGGGCGTGGTGCGCTGGGCGCTGATGTCAGGCGTCGTCGGCATCGCCTGCTTCCTCGCCTTCCTGGTCACCGTGGACGTGCCGATGTATCTCAGCCGCTGGCGGGCAGGGCACGCCGAGGGCAACAAGTTCCTCGGCCTCATGGAGGGCCTGCACGATGTCGCGACGCGCTGGGTGGTGACCCACGACATCGCGCATTGGAGGGGCGAGCTGACCTGGATGTTCCTGTATTTCAGCGCCGCGGTCTGGTCCAGCCTCGCGCTCTGCGCGCTCTACGCGATGGAAGGCTATCTCATGCGCTATCTGGCCTGAACGGCCAGGACGTTTATCGACGCGAACCGGTGTCCGCCTCGCTTCAAAGCGCTCTCCTTGCCGATCAAGCCGGTTCGGCGATCACCGTGTTGCGCAAGGTGCCGATGGCGGAAATCTCGACTTCGACGGTGTCGCCAGGGCGCATCCACAGTGGCGGGGTGCGCTTGGCACCGACCCCGCCCGGGGTGCCCGTGACGATGACGTCGCCGGGCAGAAGCGGGCAGATGGTGGAGATGTAGGCGATCAGCTCGGGGATGGCGGTGATCAGGAGATTCGTGGTGGTGTCCTGCACGATTTTGCCGTTCAGCCGGGTCTGCAAGGTGAGCTTTGACGGATCGGGAATCTCGTCCGTCGTCACCAGCCAGGGGCCGAAGCTGCCGCTTTCGGCAAAGGTCTTGCCGGCAAGGAACTGACTGGTGTGGCGCTGCCAGTCACGGATGCTGCCTTCGTTGTAGCAGGAGTAGCCGGCGACATGGTCGAGCGCGCGGCCAGCCGGGATGTGACGGCCCGCCTTGCCGATGACGAGTGCGAGCTCGCCCTCATAGTCGAAATCGTCGCTCACCTTTGGCCTCACGATGGGCTGGAGGTGGCCGACCTGGCTGCAGGCAAAGCGTGCGAACAGCGCCGGCTTCTCGGTGACGGTGCGGCCGGTCTCGGCGACGTGATCGCGATAGTTGAGGCCGACGCAGATGATCTTGCCGGGATCGGGAATCACGGGCGCGAAGCTGACCTTGTCGAGCGGATGATCGGGCGCAGCGGACGCTGCAAGCTTGGCCGCCTCGGCAAGGCGACCCGCTTCGAGCAGCTGCCGCAGCGTGGTGCACCCTGTCATGTGCGCGCCGAGATCGACGACACCGTTGTCCTTGACGGCACCGAAGGAGGGACGGCCGTCGACGATGAAAGAAATCAGCTTCATGAGATGTCCTTGAGGAGTGTCCGCTCAGGCCGCGGAGGGTACATGGGTTTGAGGCGCGATGGCGGCAATGAGCCGGTCGAGCTCGGACTGATTACGGGCGGTGCCGCGCACGTAGCGATCCGGGCGAACGAGCGCGGCGATGATGCCGTGCTCGCGCAGCCAGCAGCCGACGGCTTCCGCATCGTCGCTGGTCAGGACCTTGATCCCTGCCTGCGAGAGTGCGAGAGATGATGACAGGGCCGTCGCCGTCTCGATCAGCAGCACGTGGCTGTAGCCGGTCCGGTCGTCGCTGCGGCTGCGGTCGCTCAAGGTGAACTGCGGCGCTAGATGTCCGGCCAGCGGCAGATCCGCCGATACGAGCCCTGGGCCGAGCAAGGGCTTCTTCACCTCGAGCTTGACGGGCGCGTTCTCTCGAGCTTCGCCCGCGGCAAGGCCGGCGTCGATCGCCTTGGTGTTGATGACGCCGCCGAGCCGGATGGCCAATTCGATGAATTCCCGCACATGCGGCAGGCGTTCGCTCTGATAGGTGTCGAGCAGATCGGGTGTCGCGCCGTCGCAAATCAGGCTCGCCAGCTTCCAGGCGAGGTTTGCGGCATCGCGGATACCGGCGCACATGCCCTGGCCGAGGAAGGGCGGGGTCTGGTGCGCGGAATCGCCTGCGAGCAGCAATCGCCCGTTGCGCCATCGCTGCGCGATGACCGAATGGAACGTGTAGACCGAAGCGCGCTCGATCTCGGCATCGTCGGGCGTGATCCAGCGCGACAGCAGCTCCCATACTTTTGAGGGCTGCGCCACCTCGTTCGAATCCTCGTCCGGGAGAACCGTGATCTCCCAGCGCCGCCGCGTGCCGGTGCCGCGCACATAGGTCGCCGGACGGGCGGGATCGCAGTGCTGGAGGCTGTAATCGCCGAGATCGTCGCGGGGCCGCTTGAGCAGCGCGTCAATCACCAGCCACCGCTCGTGGAAACCGAGATCGTCCATGCCGGAGCCCATGAAGCGGCGCACCAGCGAGCGGGCGCCGTCGCAGCCGATCACATAGCCGGCGCGAACCTCGCACAGCCTGCCGTTCGAGAGGTCCTCGTAGCGGACGCGCACGCCGGTCCCCTCCTGATCGAGCGCGAATACGTCGCAGCGATTGCGCAAACTGACATGCGGCCAGCGGGCGAGCCCGCCGATCAGCACGTCCTCCAGATCCGGCTGATGGAAACGGTAGCTGAGATGCCAGCCCATCGGGGTCAGCGTGCGTGGACGGGACCAATCCAGCAGCATCTTGCCGTTGGCGTCCAGGAACAGCATGCCGGGACTGAGGATGACATGCGGCAGGATCGCCTCGGCAAGCCCGATGGTCTGGAACACGCGCATGCACTCGTCGTCGAAATGCACGGCCCGCGGCAGGTGATACGTCCGCGCCTCCCGCTCCAGCACCAGCGTCCGCACGCCGCAGAGGCCAAGCAGGTTGGCGAGCGTGGCGCCGACCGGGCCGCGGCCGACGATCACGACGTCGAAGTCTTCGGCGGTGGATCTATCTTGCATGGGTCATCTCTTCCCGCAGCGGTGCCGGTCCTTCAACGCCGGCGCGCCAAGTGTCCGCCCAGCGGACGACGTGCTCCAAGCCCGTCTTGTCCGCCAGCCGGACATTTCCGCAATGAGGCTACGTCCGGCGGGCCGGCCTTGGCTACTTAGGGGCAGGAAAAAAAGTGCAGGCTGTCGATCTCGCCAGCCGCGGAGGAAACGACGATGCTGAAATGCGCGGGAGCGGCATGCCTTGCCATCCAACTGTTCGTGGTGTCGGCTTCGGCCGCGGACATCAACGTGGGAATCCTGCTGTCCACCACCGGTCCTGCGGCGGCGATCGGAGTTGCCGAGCGCAATGGGGCCAGCTTTGGCGCAACCGAAATTGCGGGCCACAAGGTCAACTATCTGTTCCTCGACGAATCCTCGGACAGCACCGCGGCCGTCGCGGCGATGCGGAAGCTGTTCCAGGGCAGCAACATCGATATCCTGGTCGGGCCGACCACGACCCCCGGATCTTTCGCGGTGATCGATCCCGCCGTGGAATACCGGCTTCCGGTCATCACGCTGGCCCCCGTCAATGCTCTGGTGGCGCCGGTCGATGCGCGCAAGCGCTGGATCTTCAAGACGACCACCAACGACGATCACGAAGCGGCGCCGTTGTTCGCGCATATGAAGAAGAGCGGCGTCAAGAAGCTCGCCTTGATCGGCTTCGGCGATTCCTACGGTGACGCCTGGAGCAAGGTCAGTGCCGAGATGTGCGCGGAGACCGGAATCGCGCTCGTCGCCGACGAGAAATATGCACGGACCGACAACACCGTGGTCGGGCAGATTCTCAAGATCGTCGCCGCCGGACCCGACGCCGTCCTCATTGCAGCCTCCGGCGCGCCCGCGGCGCTGCCGTTGCTTCAGCTTCGCGAGAAGGGGTTTGCCGGCAAGGTGTACGGCACGCTCGGCGCCACGTTCGGAGATTTCCGCAAGCTCACGGGGGCTCAAGGCGACGGCATCTTCGTGCCGCTAAGCCCGGCGGTCGGTGCCGCCTCGTTGCCGGATGGCCATCCCGCCAAGCAGGCCGCGCTGGAGTTCATTCAGCGCTACGAAGCCAAGTTTGGTCCGGGGAGCCGGAACATCTTTGCGGGCTCCGCCTACGATGCCCTGCTGCTGATCGAGCGCGCTGCACCCGCCGCGCTCAAGGCCGGCGCGCCCGGGACTGCCGAATTCCGCCAGGGCCTCCGCAGCGCGATCGAAGGCCTCAAGGGCCTGGCCGGCTCCCGCGGTGTCTACAATTACGGACCCAATGACCATACCGGCCTCGACCGGAGCGCGCTGACGCTTGGCCGGCTCGAGAAGGGCGAATGGGTGGCCGTGCCCTGAGGATCTACGGGACGGGAGGGAGAATAGGATGCCGGCAGTTCCCGGAGAACCTATCTACGACGTCGATCTCTACAGCGAGGAGGTCTTGCTCGATCCATACCCGCACTACGGAGCCCTGCGCGAGCTGGGCGCGGTGGTCTGGTTGCCGCGCAACGAGCTCCATGCGGTGGCCCGCTTCGACGACGTCCGCGCCGCGTTGCGAAACCCGGCCGTGTTCTCGTCGGCGGAAGGGGTTGCCGCCAACGAGCACGTCAACACCATCTCGCGCGGCACGACGCTGGCGAGCGATGCGCCGTTGCACGATCGGTTGCGTGCGATCATAGCGGCGCCATTGCTGCCGCGGGCACTGGAGGAGATTGCGCCCGCGATCAGGACCGAGGCGCGCCGGCTCGTCGACGAACTCGTCGCCCGCGGCCGGTTCGATGCGGTATCGGACCTGGCGCAGCACCTGCCGCTGACGATCGTCTCCAAGCTGGTGGGGCTGGAGGACCATGGCCGCAGCAGCATGCTGCGTTGGGCCGCCGCGACCTTCAACGTGCTCGGCACGATGAATGCGCGCGCTTGTACGGCGCTGAGGGATGTTCAGGAGATGCGCGCCTATCTCGGCGGCGACGAGATCAGGAGCCGCCTGCGCCCCGGCAGCTGGGGCGACCGCATCTTCGCTGCCGCGGACCGCGGCGAGGTCGAGCCGGAGCGCTGTCCGGTGCTGATGCGGGATTATCTCGGCCCGAGTCTCGATACGACCATCTTCGCAACGGCCAATCTCGTCTTGCTGTTCGGCCGGCATCCCGCGCAATGGGATCTGGTCCGCGAGGATCCGGCCCTGATCCCGAATGCAATCAACGAGGCGCTGCGGCTGGAGTCCCCGGTCCGGGGCTTCACCCGCCACCTTGCCGCCGATGCGACGATCGGCGAGCTGACCATTCCGCGCGAGAGCCGGGTGCTGCTGCTGTACGCGTCAGCCAATCGCGACGAGCGCAAATGGCAGGAGCCGGAACGCTTCGACGTCAAACGCCGCGCCAACGATCATCTGGGATTCGGCAATGGCACGCACATGTGCGCAGGTCTTCATCTGGCCCGGCTGGAGATGACGGCACTGCTGGAGGTTCTGGTGGAACGCGTTGCCTGTTTCGAGATCGGAGAACCCGTGCCGGCGCTCAACAACGTGCTGCGTGGCCTCGCGTCCTTGCCGGTTCGAGTGACACGGGCATAGCCCCTCGGTGTTGCGCACAGGCTCGTCGGTCCACGTCGGAGGTCAGGCTCCGACGTCGATAGCGGCTGCGGCGCTACGCATCGGATCGACAAAGGTTGCGATGGCGTCCTCGATCCCCAGCGCCGAGCGGATCCAGATGATCGAGATGCAGCCGAACACGGTGCCGTCCCGCACGATCGCAACGGCGATCGAGGCGGTCTTGGGATTGTATTCGCCCTCGCTGCGGGTGGCGTATCCTCGCGCGGCAGTCTCGGCGATCATGCGGTCGAGCCGGCCCTGGTCGAGAAACGGCCGGTCCTCGGCCTCGTCGATGCGGCGGAGGTGATTGACGATCAGATCGCGTTCGCGCGGCGGACAGGCGGCGAGATAGGCGCGGCCCGCGGACGTGCGCAGCATCGGCAGGCGCTTGCCGATCATGCCGCGGTCGATCGAGAGCGGGCTGCGCGAGTGCGTGGTCTCCTGCACCACCATCGCCGCGTTTTCATAGGTGGAGAGATCGACCGGCCAGACCAGTTTCCTGCCGAGATCGGCCAGATGAGGCGCCGCCGCCTGGCTGATCACCACGCCGGGATCATAACCGTCGCCGAGGCTGAGCGCGCGCCGGGTGACGCGAAATCGGTCGTCGCTGGCGCTGCGAGCGATATAGCCGAGTTCCTCCAGCGTTTCGAGCAGGCGGTAGACGGTGGGGCGGGGCAGGTCGAGCGCGCGGGCGACGTCGCCGGCGCGGATGCCGCCGGAGCGGTTGACCTCGTGCAGCACGTCGAGCCCGCGCTTGAAGGCGCGGACGCCCTCGGACTGCCGGGGCCGGCCATTCGGCGTCCGCTCCTTGGACACTTCCTATTTCCTCCCTTGTGGCACATCGCGGCGCGCTTATTGTCATCGCGAACGCGAAGCGATTGCGGTGCCACCGTAAGATCGCGCGCGGCCGGTATCAAGCTTGCCGCCCTGTGGCGATCGCGATGCTTCCGGGAGGAATTCGATGGAAATCACCGCGCTCGGCTATATCGGAATAGGTTCATCGCAGCTCGATCAGTGGAGCCGGATGGCGACCGGACTGCTCGGCATGCAGCAGGTCGATCGCGGCGGCAAGATGCGCGCCTTCCGCATGGACGATCGCAAGCAGCGGCTGATCGTCGACGGCGGCAGCGATGCCGGCCTTGCGGTGATGGGATGGGAAGTTCCCTCGACCGCCGAGCTGGACAAGCTGGCAGGACGGCTCGAACGCCATGGCATCAAGGTGGTCCGAGGCTCGCGCGCGCTCGCTGACGAGCGGCATGTTGCCGAGTTGATCGTGTTTGCAGATCCCGCCGGCAACCGGCTGGAAGCCTTTTGCCAGCCGGAGCTCGCGAGCGAGCCGTTCAAGCCGGGCCGCCCGATCTCGGGCTTCCGCACCGGGGCGCTCGGCATGGGGCATGTCGTGCTCAATGTGGAGAATGTCGAGGTGCTGTTGCCGTTCTATCGCGACGTGCTCGGCTTTCACGTCTCCGATTTCGGGCTGAAGCCCTACGGGCTCTATTTCTTCCACGTCAACGGCCGCCACCATTCCTTTGCGATGGTCGGCTCGGGGCGAAAGGCGATGCATCACTTCATGGTCGAGCTCGGCTGCCTCGACGATGTCGGGCAGGGCTACGACCTCGCGCAGATGGACGAGGGACGCATTGCCTACACGCTTGGCCGGCACACAAACGACCACATGACCTCGTTCTACGTGAATACGCCGTCCGGCTTCTTCATCGAATACGGCTGGGGCGCACGCGTCATCGATCCCGAGACTTGGCAGCCGCACGAGACCTTCGACGGGCCCTCGCTGTGGGGCCACGAGCGGCTCCATATGCCGGAAGAGCAACGCAAACGATTGCGCGACATGCGACTGGATGCGGCTGCACGCGGCGTCCGCGTCGCCGACCCGCGCGTGCCGCCGCTCAACTGCGCGTGGTTGGACTCCGTCGTTGCGCGCGAATGATCTGCGGCCGCGCCGCGATCAGGCCTCGCCGAGATCGACCTGCGTCAAAAGGCCCTGACGAAGCGCCAGCCGGACCAGCTCGATGTCGGAGCCGACGCCGAGCTTGTCCTTGATCAGGGAATGCAGGTTCGCCACCGTCTTCGGGCTGACATGCAGCGTCTCGGCGATCTCCTCCGTCGTGTTTTCGGCGAGCAGCAGCCGCAGCACCTCGAATTCGCGCGGCGTGAGGACGTCGGCGGCCGAGCTCTCGCCACTGATGCGGCTCAGCGCAAGCTCGTGGTCGATGTCAGGGCTGATGGCGATCTTGCCTGCGAGCACGTCCTTGACTGCGCGCACCAGCGTCTCGGGTGGACTGGTTTTGGTGACGTACCCCCTCGCGCCGGCGCGGATCGCCTGCACCGCAAAGCCGGCGTTCTCATGCATGGTGAAGACCAGGATCCGTGCCGCCTTGTCCCACTGCCTGATGCGCCTGACGGCCTCGATGCCGCCGATGCCGGGCATGCTGAGGTCCATGATGACCAGGTCGGGCGCCTCCGATTTGTACAGGCGATAGGCTTCCGCGCCGTCGCCCGCCTCGGCGACGACGCGCAGGCCCGGCTGCTTCTGCAGCACGGCGCGATAGCCCTCGCGGACGACGGAGTGGTCGTCGACCAGCAGGATGGTCGCATCAGTCGCGCTCACGCCGCGTGCTCCAGGGGCTGCCCACCGGCGGGCGCGAGCGGGATGAACACGCGCAAGGCCGAACCGTGAGGGCGGGTCTCGAAGCTCAGGCGGCCGCGAAGCGCGGCGACACGCTCGCGCATGCCGAGCAGGCCCATGCCCGATTTGGCGGAAGCCTCGTTCCGGCCGCCGTCGTCCTCGACCACGAGGGCAATCTCGCTTGCGGTCGCCGTCAGATGCAGGCTGACCCGTGTTGCATCGGCGTGCTTGGCCGCATTGGTGAGCGCCTCCTGTACGATGCGGTAGAGATTGGCGCTGACCGACGCCGGTACGCTGTCGAAGGCGCCCTCGAACCGGATCTCGAAGCGGGCCTGGCCGCGGCTGCGGCCGTTCCACCCCGACACCAGGCCTTCGAGGCTCGCGACCAGGCCGAGCTCGTCGACGTCGGGCGGCCGCAGCCGGAACAACGCACCGCGCAGCGTCTCCATCATGCCGGCCGCAGTCCGGGCGATGCTGTCGCACTCTCCCAGCAGATCGGGGCAGTCCTGCGCCGCAGTCTGGCGGGCGGATGCGGCAAGTGCGCGGATCGCGGCGAGCGACTGGCCGAACTCGTCGTGCAATTCGCGGGCGAGATGGCGGCGCTCCTCGTCCTGAAGCGCGATCAGCTTTCGCGTCAGATCGTTGCGTTCGGCGAGCGCGGTGTCGAGGCTTTCGGCGAGATGGTTGAAGACGTCGCGGATGGCCGAGAGCTCGGCGAGATCGAACGGCGGCAGCCGGGCGGTGAGGTCGCCGGCGGCAACGCGTTCGAGCCCGTCGCCGATCAGGCGGGTGGGTCGCAGGGCGCGCGCGAGCGCGGCATAGACCAGAGCGCAGAGCAGCGGCAGCGCGATTGCGAGCGCGATCATCAATCGCCCGGCCTCGTGCCAGGCCTCCGCCGTCTGCACCGCCGGATCGACCGAGACCACGGTCTCGCCGAGCCTGGTTCCGCGCACGATGACCGGGCGTGCTGCCTCCCGGCCCGGATCGAACAGGCTGCGATAGAAGGCGGCAAAGGCTTGCGGCGGCGGGTTCGCCGGGGCGGGCGCGCCGCTGCAGAAGCGCTGGAGGATGTCGCCGCCGGTGCCGCGGAATGCCACACACAGGCCGGGCGTCATCACATAGGCAGAGACAGGATCGAGGTTGGGAAAGTCCGCGCGCGGGCTGGCGACCCACTGGACCTTGCCCTGTTGCAGCTCCAGCGATTTTGCCACGATGGCGGCAATGCCGTCGATCCGCGCGTGCGCAGCACGGTCAGCCGAGACGAGGAAGTAGGCGGAGATCGCGGCGAAGCAGGCGGCCGAGATTGCGGCCACGCGCAGCGTCAGACGGACCTTGAGATCGAATCTCGGGCGATTCCACATTTGCAGGCACCTGGTGCGAGAGGGGGTGTCGCTCCCCGCATTAAAGGGCAGAACGCAGGGAGCGGGAAGCGTTCCCGCTCTGCCGCGGTGCAACGTCGGGAAAATTTCCCGGCATCCGGCGGGATGATCGTGGCTGCGTGGCCTCTGCCGATCCGGTCAGATTTGCCGGGCCGCTCCATCCCGCGAGGTTCGTTCATGCAGCCCCGTCGGCTGATCCTCTCTGTCTTTCTCCTGTTCGTCCTGTCTTGTTCGCCGGTCGTTGCGGGGGACCCCGTTGGCGTCGTCATGGACGATTTCAGCTATAGCGACACATCGGGCGAGCCGACCGACCAGACCGCCGCGCACGCGCGGCGGCTGGCGGCGTTTATGGCTGCGCTTCGAAGGGACGTCGGTGCCGATCCGCGTTATCGGCTGGTTCCGTCCGCCCAGGATGGCGCGGTGTTCAAGGTCATCGGCGGCATCCAGAAGACGAGCACGCTGGTGCAATGGGCCAAGGTCGCCGTGATCGACATCGGCGCCAAGACGGTGGTGATGGACAGGCTCTACTCCTTTCGCGGCGACAGTGACGAAGCCTGGCATCGCGCCGAGATGTTTCTCTCCCGTGAGATCCTGGCTGCGCTCGCGACGACGCGCGCGACAGGGAAACTTTAGCCGTGGCTCGCCGCCGTCATTGACGCGCCGCAAAAGGCAAGGTGGCCGCGTCCGGCGGCCGTTACCTGATGGCCGCAGCCAATGCCGCGATCAAGGCGGGCGGCGTTACCAGCAGGCCGAGCTTGAGAAACGGCCAGGCCCCGACCTCGATCTTCTCCCGCCGGAGCGCGACCAGCCAGAGGATGGTGGCGAGCGAGCCGGTGACCGACAGATTGGGGCCGAGATCGACGCCGATCAGGATGGCGCTGACGACGGGCGCCGGCAGGTGGTCGCTGGCGGCGACCGAGCCGGCGACGAGGCCGACCGGAAGATTGTTGGCGATGTTGTCGGCAATCGCCGTTGCGATGCCGACGCTCCAGGCGGCCTTCGGCACGGACTGCGCCACAGCCTGCTGCAGCAGGGCGCTGAGCTGCGCGATCACGCCCGTCTTCACCAGCGCTTCCACCATGACGAAGAGTCCGCCGACCAGCGGCAGCACGCTCCAGGAGACGCCGTGCAGCACGGGCAGGGGCGATTGCCGGTTGATCAGCAGCACGATCACCGCCGTCGCCACGCCGCAGATGAAGGTCGGCAGGCCCAGCTGCCGGTCCAGCGCGGACGCGGTGACCAGCACGATCCCGATCGCGACGATGCCGATCGCGGTGAGCTTGCCGCCGCGTCCGAGCTTGGGATGCGGCACGCTGCGCGCAATCCTGTCCTCTTTCAGCGCGCGGTGCTGGGTCAGGCGCAGCACGACATAGGTCAGCACGATCGATGCTGCCGAGGGCAGGGCGAACAGGCGCAGCCATTCGGCCAGCGGGGGCATGCGGGCCCCGAACACGACGAGATTGGCGGGGTTCGAGATCGGCAGCACGAAGCTCGCGGCATTTGCAATGAAGGCGCATACGAACAGATAAGGCAGTGGCTTGGCGCCCGCCGCGCGCGTCGCGGCATAGACGGCCGGCGTCAGCACGATTGCAGTGGCATCGTTGGAGAGCAGCACGGTCACGACGATACCGACGAGGTAGATCAGCAGGAACAGCCGCTGCGGCGAGCCGCGTGCATATTCCACCGCGAGCGCGGCGAGATAATCGAACAAGCCTTCGAGCCGGGCGAGCTCGGCGATCAGCATCATGCCGATCAGGAACAGATAGACGTCGACGCCCTTCTCGATACCCGCCAGCGCGTCCTGCCACGGCAGCAGACCTGACAGCACCAGGGCAGCGGCGCCGATCGCAGCCCATATTGCCTCCGGCAGACGAAACGGCCGGATGATCACCCCTGCGGTCGCGACGGCGATGATGCTCCAGGCCCAGATAGCGTCGGACGGCACGGTCAGTCCTTGGAATGAAGTGAGTTCATTCGGCAGCGATAGCGGATGCGGCCGCTGCTGTCTCCCCCTTGGGGCCCTCGGGCCGGGAGGGCCGATGCCGTGTCTCGGGCAACGCGAGGAAGCAGATGACGGCGCCGATCGCCGCGACGACGCCGAGCGTGATGAATGCCGCGCTGTAGCCCGCGCCGACCACGACGAAGCCGGCCAGCGTGGTCGACAGCGCCGCGCCAATGCTCTGGGCGGTGATGACCGCGCCTTGCGCGACGTTGAAGCGGCCGGTGTTGCGCATGAGGTCGGCGACGATGACGGGGAAGATGGCGCCGAAGATGCCGGCGCCGACGCCGTCGAGCAACTGCACGCCGACCAGCCAGAACGGATTGTCCGACAACGTATACAGCGTGCCGCGAATCGGGAGGATCAACAGCGCAGCGAGAAAGAACCGCTTGTGGCCCCATCGGTCGGCCTTCGCGCCCACCAGCATGGCGAACGGCACCATCACCACTTGCGCGGCGACGATGCAGGCCGACATCAGGCTGGTGCCCAGGTTCTTGTCCTGCAACGCCAGCTTCTGCCCGACCAACGGCAGCATCGCCGCGTTGGAGAGGTGAAACAGCAGCACGCAGATCGCGAAGACGAGCAGGGGCCGGCAGGTAAGGAGCACGGCGAGGCCGGAGGGCTGGTCGGGTTGCGCATCCGTCGTCGTACCATGCAGCCCGCGTGCGAGGTCGTGATCGATGGCGCGGGCCGGGATTGCGAGGATGCTGAGGAGGCTCGCGATCGCCATGGCGGCGAGGAGAAAGAAGACGACCGTCGGACCGAACCAATAGGCGGAGACGCCGGCCAGCGCGGCCGCGACCGCATTGCCGGCGTGATTGAAGGTCTCGTTGCGGCCGATCCGGCGGGTGAAGGCGGCGTGGCCGAAGATGCCGAGCGAGACGGCGGCGATTGCGGGCGGAAACACCACGGCGGCAGCCTGCGCTAGGCCCTGCGAGATCGCGACGGGGAGGAAGCTCGGAAACAACGGCAGCGACAACGAGGCCAGCGTCACCATGATCGCGGCGATCACCATGACCAGCCGTTTCGCCCGCGTCGCATCGACCAGGGCGCCGGCCGGCGTCTGCGCCACGATGCCGGCGATGGTCGCGACCGACATCACGAGGCCGATGCGCGCCTCGTCCCAATGCTGCTCGGTGAGGAGGTAGACCGCGAGATAGGGGCCGAGCCCGTCGCGGACGTCGGCAAGGAAGAAATTGGCCGCATCCAGCGCACGGCCGGCGCGCCTTGCCGAATCGGGATTTTCACTCGACATCGGGTTCTCGATCGAGGGTGGAAGCGCCGCGGCAGAAACCGACATCAGGCCAGCTTTGTTCCCGAGAGCTTCACGTCTGTCGGATGGGAAGGCGGTAACAATGACCGAGGATGTGGCGAGCTCGCGGAAACCTTACACTCACCTTACGGCCGATAGTTTTTCCGCGATCGCCTTGCGCAGGATGCGCGACAGCGACTCCACCGAATACGGCTTCTGGATCAGCTCGAAGCCGCGATGGGCGTTCTCCGCGAGCACGTTGCTGTAGCCGGAGGTGAGCACGACGGGCAGGCCCGGATAACGCTCGCGGATCACGCCGGCGAGCTCGACGCCGTTCATGCCCGGCATGATGACGTCGGAGAACACGAGATCGACGGCAAATTCGTTCTCGCCGAGGATCGCCAGTGCCGCGTTCGCGTTCGCGACGCGGCGCACGACATAGCCGAGATCCTCCAAGAGTTCGGTGGAGAAGCGGCCGACCTCGTCGTTGTCCTCGACCACGAGCACACGATGGCCGCGTCCGGTGGCCGCGGCCTCATGGGTGATCGCCGCGGCGTCCTCGTCCGTCGCGGGGCTTTGCACCTGCGGCAGATACAAGGTGAAGGTTGCGCCTTCACCTTGCCTGCTCGTCACAGCGATGTCGCCTTCGGACTGTTTTGCGAAGCCGAAGGCCTGGCTCAAGCCGAGGCCGGTGCCCTTGCCGACCTCCTTGGTGGTGAAGAATGGCTCGAAGATCGCGTCGAGATGCTCCGGCGCGATGCCGCTGCCGGTGTCGCTGACGGAAATGGTGACGTAGGGGCCACTGCGGGCTGATTGCGCGCGCAGGCTCGGAATGCCCTCGACCTTGCGCACGGCGATGGTGAGCCGGCCTTCGCCGTCCATGGCATCGCGGGCGTTGATGGCGAGGTTGATCAGCGCCGTCTCGAACTGGGCGATGTCGGCCACGGTGAAGCAATCGGCATCCTGAACCTCCACGCCGATCTCGATGCGGCTGCCGACGAGCGGCCGGACCAGTTGCGCCACGCCCTCGACCTGGTTGCCGACGTTGAAGATCTGCGGCTTCAGCGGCTGTCGGCGCGCGAAGGCGAGAAGCTGCGCGGTCAGCTTGGAAGCGCGCTCGACCGTGTCGGAAATGGCGTCGACATAGCGGCGCCGCCGTTCCTCGGGCAGCTCGCGGCGGCGCAGGAAGTCCGTCGCCGAGCGGATGATGGTGAGGAGATTGTTGAAATCGTGCGCGACCCCGCCGGTCAGCTGACCGATCGCCTCCATCTTCTGCGACTGCCGCAGCGCCTCCTCGCCGCGGCGGCGCTCGGTGATGTCGACGGCCTCGGGCACGGCGCCGGTGATGTTGCCGTGGCGATCGAGCACGGGACGCATGCCGAAATCGAAGTCGCGCTCGCCGATGGGCAGGCGCAGGCGCATCTCCAGGCGGACCGCTTCACCCTTCAGCACGGTGTCGAAGGCCTGGCGCACCAGCGCGCTCATGCCCTCCGTTTCGCTGAACCAGGGCGTCTCCCATAGCAGCTTTCCGATCACATCCGAAGTGCTCGCCTTGAGGCCATCGAGCGCGGTCTTATTGGCGTAGACCAGCTCCCCTCTCAGATTGACCAGTCCCTGATACTGATTGCTGGTCTCCAGCATCGCGCGCAGCCGAGCCTCGTTGGCTTCGAGCTCGGCGGTGCGCTCGGCAATGCGTTCCTCGAGCGTCTCGTTGAGCTGCCGGAGCTCGATCTCGGCCTGCTTGGCGACGGTGATGTCGTGGGCGACCCCGATGAAGCCTATGTGCTTGCCGGTCGGGTCCCAGCGGGGCTGCGATTCCGATCGTAGCCAGCGCCATTCGCCTCTGGCGTTCTTGTAGCGCGCTTCCAGCACGAAGGGTTTGAGGGACGCTTCGCCCTGGACCGATTGCTGGAGCACGTGCGGCAGGTCGTCGGGATGCAGCACCTTGCGCCAGTCGAAATCGATGGCCTGATCGTAGGGCAGGCCGACGAAATCGACATAGGCCTGGTTGGCGAAGGACCGCTTGCGGTCGAGCTTGGTCACCCAGATCGGCACCGGCGCGCTGTCGGCGATCAGGCGAAAGCGTTCCTCGCTCTCGCGCAGCGTTTCGCGCGCGAGCGCCTGGTCGGTAATGTCGATGTGGGCGCCGACCAAGCGGAGGGCGCGGCCATCCTTGTCGCGTTCGATCTTGGCGACGACCCGGATCCAGCGCGTCTCGCCGTCGCTCGGACGGATGATGCGGTATTCGGCCGTGTAGTCTTCGCTCGTTCCGGCGAGAGCATCCAAGAAATGCTTGACCGTCGCGTCCCGGTCTTCGGGATGGATGCGGTTGACCCAGGCCTCGTGTGTTTCGTCCGCCGCCTCGGGGGGCAGGCCGTGGATCATCAGATATTCGGGCGACCGGCGGTTCTTGAACCCCTCGCGGAAATCGACCTCGACGCCGCCGACCTTGCCGATGCGCTGGATCCGTGCGAGCTCGGCCTCGCGCTCCTGCAGCGCGCGATAGGCGTTGTCGCGCTCGCGCGCGACGTCTTCGAGGTGCTGGCGCAGCCGTTCGGCGGCGATGGTCTCAGGCAAGGGATCGTTCAAGGCATCGGCCATCATGCAAGTGAGCGCTTGCCGGACCGATATTCACACAGGCGAGGCGTGATGACCATTGTTTAGAGGATAAATTGACGGGAAATGACGGCGCGCGTGCCTTGGCGCCGAGAACTCCGCTAAGCAACGTCCGGTCTGGCAATTTGTTCCGGACGCTGGAACGATCCGCCGATCGAAGCGTCTTCGCGAGGCGCCAGCTTGCTCTTAACGCTTCCTTTCCAGAGAGGCCAGATCTTGAAGCTCTTTGTCTGCCAGGCCTGCGGCAACGTTCTCTATTTCGAGAACCGCGTCTGCGAACGCTGCGGCCACCGGGTCGCCTTCCTCCCCGAGAAGGAGACGATGTCGGCGATCGAGCCCGACGGGGAGGCCTGGAAAATCCTGGCCGACAAGGGTGAGAGCCGGATGCTCTGCCGAAACGCCGAATATGACGCCTGCAACTGGCTGACGGACGCGGGCGATACCACCGGCTATTGCCGCGCCTGCCGCCACAACGGCATCGTCCCGGATTTGTCCGACCCGGTCCAGCTTACCGGCTGGCGCGAGCTGGAGGTGGCGAAACACCGTCTGTTCTATTCCCTGATCCGCTGGAAGCTGCCGCTCGAAACCCGGCAGGACAACCCCGAGCACGGCCTGATCTTCCATTTCCTTGCCGACGATCCCAACAGCGGGGAGAGGGTCATGACCGGCCACGACAACGGCCTGATCACGATCGCGCTCACCGAGACCGACGAGATCGAGCGCGAGCGGCGCAGGCTCGAGATGGGTGAGCCGTATCGGACGCTGCTCGGGCATTTCCGTCACGAGGTCGGGCACTATTTCTGGGATGTGCTGGTGCAGGGCGGCGGCAAGCTCGA
The DNA here is from genome assembly GCA_035575945.1 of Bradyrhizobium sp. Taxonomy (GTDB): domain Bacteria; phylum Pseudomonadota; class Alphaproteobacteria; order Rhizobiales; family Xanthobacteraceae; genus Bradyrhizobium. The sequence goes on from DATLXF010000024.1 coordinate 43,606, forward strand.
GGAATGCCGTGCGGTCTTCGGTGACGATTCCACCGATTATGGGCAGGCCCTGCAGCGCCATTATGCCGAAGGCGCGCCGCCGGACTGGCAGCAGAGCTACGTCTCGGCCTACGCCACCATGCATCCCTGGGAAGACTTCGCCGAGACCTGGGCGCACTATCTCCACATCGTCGACACGCTGGAGATGGCCAGCGAGTTCGGCATGGAGGTGCGGCCCAAGGTCGATCGCGACGGGGAGTTGACGGCGCGCATCCGGTTCAATCCCTACGAGGCCAGGGACGTCCAGGCACTGATCGACGCATGGCTGCCCTTCACCTTCGCCATGAACAGCGTCAACCGGGCCATGGGCCTGCGCGACCTCTATCCCTTCATCCTGTCGCCCGCGGTGGTCAGCAAGCTGGGGTTCATCCATGACCTGGTCCGGGACGTCGCCAAGGCCGGCAAGCCCCAGGAAGCGGCGGGGCGTCCCTAGGCCTTCCCGAGCCCGTTTCGGTCTTGCGCTGGTACGCCAGAGGCCCCGGATTTAGACCGTTGCCTCCGGCCCATTTTGATGTACCACGGGAGCCACACGGCTCCTCCTACAGGCCCTAACGGCCGGGGAAGGGTCCCGCCCAAGGTCGAGACTCAAGAAAAGCATGTTCAAACGCATTCTGATCGCCAATCGCGGCGAAATCGCCTGCCGGGTCATCAAGACCGCCCGCAAGATGGGAATTCAGACAGTTGCGGTCTATTCCGAGGCCGACCGCGATGCCCTCCATGTCGAGATGGCCGACGAGGCCGTTCTGATCGGTCCCCCCGCTGCGGCCGAGAGCTATCTGGTGATCGAGAAGATCGTGGAGGCCTGCCGCAAGACGGGCGCCGAGGCCGTGCATCCCGGCTACGGCTTCCTGTCCGAGCGCGAGGCCTTTCCGCGTGCGCTGGAAGCCGCGGGCATCGTCTTCATCGGCCCGAACCCGGGCGCGATCGCAGCGATGGGCGACAAGATCGAATCCAAGAAGGCGGCCGCCAAGGCCAAGGTCTCGACCGTGCCCGGCTATCTCGGCGTCATCGAGGACGACAAGCATGCGGTCCGCATCGCCGACGAGATCGGCTATCCCGTGATGATCAAGGCCTCTGCCGGCGGCGGCGGCAAGGGCATGCGCATCGCCAATTCCAGGTCCGAGGTCGCCGAGGGCTTCAACCTCGCCAAGGCCGAGGCCAAGGCTTCGTTCGGCGACGACCGCGTCTTCGTCGAGAAGTTCATCGTCGATCCCCGCCACATCGAGATCCAGGTGCTGGGCGACAAGCACGGCAACGTGATCTATCTCGGCGAGCGCGAATGCTCGATCCAGCGCCGCAACCAGAAGGTCATCGAGGAGGCGCCGTCCCCGCTGCTGGACGAGGCGACACGCCGCAAAATGGGCGAGCAGGCGGTCGCGCTGGCCAAGGCCGTGAACTACGATTCCGCGGGAACGGTCGAGTTCGTCGCCGGCCAGGACAAGAGCTTCTACTTCCTGGAGATGAACACGCGTCTTCAGGTCGAGCATCCCGTGACCGAACTCGTCACCGGCATCGACCTCGTCGAGCAGATGATCCGCGTCGCGAGCGGCGAGAAGCTCGCCATCGCGCAGAAGGACGTCGCGCTGACGGGCTGGGCGGTGGAATCGCGCCTCTACGCCGAAGATCCGTTCCGCAACTTCCTGCCCTCGATCGGACGCCTGTTGAAGTATCGTCCGCCGGCGGAAGCGAGCCACGACGGCATCACGATCCGCAACGACACCGGCGTGCAGGAGGGCGGCGAGATCTCGATCCATTCCGATCCCATGATCGCCAAGCTGGTCACGCATGCGCCCTCGCGTGCCGCGGCGATCGAGGCGCAGGCGACTGCGCTGGATTCGTTCTATGTCGACGGCATCAGGCACAACATTCCGTTTCTGTCGGCGCTGATGCATCATCCGCGCTGGCGCGAGGGACGGCTTTCGACCGGCTTCATCGCCGAGGAATTCCCCAAGGGTTTTGCGGTGCGCGTGCCTGAAGGCGAGGTCGCGCGGCGGATCGCGGCGGTCGGCGCCGCGATCGACCATGTGCTCGGCGAGCGCAAGCGGCAGATCTCCGGCCAGATGGGTGGCCGCGTCGTGCAGCGCGAGCGGCGTCGCGCGGTCTGGCTCGACCGCCAGGAGATCCTGCTCGAAGTGGCGCGCGAGGGCGAGGCGATCGCGATCCGGTTCATCGATTCCGACGGCAAGGCCGGCAAAACGCATCTGCTGGCCTCGCCGTGGAAGCCCGGCGATCCGGTCTGGCAAGGCACCATCGACGGCCACCTCATCGCGGTGCAGACACGCCCGATCGCGAACGGTGTTCGCCTCGCGCATCAGGGCGTCGAGGTGCCGGTCTATGTCTGGACCGAGGCGGAAGCCGCCTCCGCGCGCTTGATGCCGGTGACGACGGCCTCCGACAGCGGCAAGAAGCTGCTCTGCCCGATGCCCGGCCTCGTGGTGTCGATTGCGGTGAGCGAGGGGCAGGAGGTCAAGGCCGGCGAGACGCTCGCCGTCGTCGAAGCCATGAAGATGCAGAACGTGCTCCGTGCCGAGCAGGATGGTACCGTGAAGAAGATCCACGCCAGCGCCGGCGCCACGCTCGCGGTGGACGCGCTGATTTTGGAATTTGCGTAAAGCGCTCCGGAGCACGAAAGTCGATCCTCACCCTGAGGAGCCCTCGGGATGAGGAATTGAGAGTGAGGCACCCATGGCCTTTCGTTCCCGCCGCGAGAAACTTCGCTCCATCCTGTCGGGCGACACTTGCGTCCATCCCGGCTCGGTCTATGACGCGATCTCGATCCGCATTGCCGAGGATCTCGGTTTTCCGCTCGGCATGTTCGGCGGATCGGTCGCTTCGCTCGCCGTTCTCGGCGATCCCGATGTCACGCTGATCACGCTCACCGAGCTTGCCGAGCAGATGCGGCGGATGTCGCGCGCCTCGGTGCTCCCCGTGCTGGTCGATGCCGATCACGGCTATGGCAATGCGCTGAACGTGCGCCGCACGGTGCAGGAGCTGGAGACGGCGGGCGCCGCCGGGCTCACCATCGAGGACACGTTGCTGCCGGCGGCGTTCGGCGAGGCGAAGGCGCAGCTGGTCTCGCTCGAGGAAGGCGTCGGCAAGATGAAGGCGGCCCTCGGCGGCCGCAGCGATCCCTCGCTGGTGATCATGGGTCGCACGGGCGCGGCTGTGATCACCTCGATCGAGGATGCGGTGCACCGCGCCCGGGCTTACGAGGCGGCTGGCGTCGATGCGCTGTTTTTCACCGGAATCAAGTCGCGCGCCGAGCTCGAGGCCGTCGCATCCGCGACGCGCCTGCCGATCGTGCTCGGCGGGGCGCCGGAGGAGTTGAGCGGCCTCGATTTCCTCGCGAGCCAGCGCGTCCGCATCGCGCTGCAGGGCCATGCGCCGATCGCCGCCGCGACGCAGGCGGTCTACGAGACGCAGAAGGCACTGCGTGAAGGCCTCGCGCCGAAAAACCTCAAAGGGCTTGCATCCTCGGAGCTGACGGCCCGCGTCATGCGCGAGGCCGACGTCAAGGCGCGCAGCGCCGACGTCCTCGGGCTGAAGCGATGAGCCGGGCGATCCTCCAGGTCATGATCCGCGGGCGCGTGCAGGGCGTCGGCTATCGGGCCTGGGTCGAATACCAGGCGACAACGAGCGGTCTCGAAGGCTGGGTCCGCAACCGCCGCGACGGCAGCGTGGAGGCGCTGTTCGCGGGCACGCCGAAGCACGTCGCCGACATGGTCGCGCTGTGTCGCCACGGCCCGCCGTCCGCGCGCGTCGACAGTGTCACGAGCGAGACGGCAAGTGTGGACGATCTGAATCTGCGCCGGGCAGGGGAGGCGTTTTCGGTGCTGCCGACGGTGTAGGTGTATCGCCCCCTACACCTGCGGGCGTCTCGAAGGATGGCCGCAGGCAATATCGCTCCCATTTGCAATGGCCCGGCCGCACGGCGGGAGAGGTGAAGAAAAGCCGTCACCTCGGCAACTTGGCGATCGCCTCGCTCAGCTCGTGGATCTCGTAGGGTTTGCGCAGGATCGGGAAATCGCCGCGGATATCGGCGGCGACCTCGCTGTAGCCGGTGGCAAGCAGGATGGGCAGGCCGGGGTGGGTCCGGCGGAGATGATGGGCGAGGCTGAGACCATCCATCTTGCCGGGCATGACGATGTCGGAGAACACGAAATCGACACCGTTGCTCTCCAGCTCGCGCAGTGCCGCTTCGGCATCGGCGACCCGGCGCACCTGGTAGCCGAGCTGCTCCAGAAGACCGGTGCTGACCAACGCGACGTCGGGATTGTCCTCGACCAGCAGCACCGTGCCGCTGCCGCTGAACGGCGTCCCCGGCGCCTCCCGTGACGGCGCGTCTGTGCCGCGCGGCAGGAGGATGGTGAAAGCCGTGCCCTTTCCGAGCTCGCTTGCGACCTTCACCGTGCCGCCGGCCTGATGGGCGAAGCCGTGCACCTGCGACAGGCCGAGGCCCGTGCCTTTTCCGATCGGCTTGGTCGTGAAGAATGGCTCGAAGATCTTGTCGAGAACGTCGGAGGGAATTCCGAGCCCGGTGTCGCTGATCTCGATTGCGACGAAATCGCCGGCAAGCGGCGTCTCGTTCAGCACGACATTGCGCGCCCGGATGGTCACCGTGCCGCCGTCCGGCATCGCGTCGCGGGCATTGATGACGAGGTTGAGCAGCGCGGTCTCGAGCTCGGAGAGGTCGGTCTTGATCGGCCAGGTGTCCGAGGCGATGTCGAAGGCGAGACGCACGGAGCTGCCGACGCCGGCCTCGAGCACCTCGCGGATGGCCGCGACGCGTTCGGCGAAATCGATCGCCTGTGGGTTGACGCTCTGCCGCCGCGCGAAGGTGAGGAGCTGGCTGGTCAGCGCGGCGCCGCGTCTGGTCGCGGTCTCGATCGCGGACATGGCGCGCGCGAGCCTGGGATCCTCGGCGGTGCCCTTCTTCAGGATGTGAAGGCTGCCGCTGATGATCATCAGGAGATTGTTGAAGTCGTGGGCGACCCCGCCGGTGAGTTGCCCGAGTGCATCGAACTTCTGCGACTCGGCGAGCTGCTTGTGCATCGCCTCCAGCTTGAGCTGGGAATTGCGGCGCTCCGTGATGTCGCGCGTGATTTTGGCGAAGCCGATCAGCGCGCCGTCCTCGTAGATCGGGTCGATCACGACGCTGGCCCAGAAGAAGGTGCCGTCCTTGCGGACACGCCAGCCTTCCTCCTCGTATCGGCCCTTTTCCCGGGCGATGCCAAGCGCCCGCGCGGGCTTGCCGTTGGTGCGATCGGTCTCGGTGTAGAAACGTGAAAAATGCTGGCCGAGGATCTCTCCGGGCGAATAGCCCTTGATGCGCTCGCCGCCGATGTTCCAGCTGGTGATGATGCCATTGGGGTCGAGCATATAGAGCGCGTAATCGGCAACGCCCTCAACCAACAGCCGGAAACTGCGCTCGCTTTCGAACAAGTCTCTCTGCTGATTGAGTTTTTCGACCATTCCCGGACCCCGCCTCGACGCGGACAAACGCGCCAACCGCCGGATGGTTCCCGCGCCATGGAAACATTTTTATGCGGCCGTGATGGGCCTGACGGCCGCTTGACATCGATATTGGTTTGGCAGATATTTCTGTTATGACAGAAACAACCGGAAAAAAGAAACTTCCAACTGCCGTCGAGCGCTTCATCCTGCACTGGGGCGACATGGGCGACGAGTGGGGAGTGAACCGCTCGGTAAGCCAAATTCATGGGCTGCTCTATCTCGCCGAAGCGCCGATGACGGCCGAGGACATCGCCGAGACGCTCGGCATGGCACGCTCCAACGTCTCCAATTCGCTGAAGGAGCTGCTCGCCTGGAACCTGATCCGGCGGGTGCCGATCCTGGGCGACCGACGTGACCATTACGAAGCCGAGACCGACATCTGGGAGATCGCGGCCAGGATCGCGGCGCGCCGCAAGGAGCGGGAGATCGACCCGGCGATCGCGGCGCTTCGCGCCTGCGTGTCCGATGCCGCCGACGATCCCACCATCAGTCCGGTCGCCAGCAAGCGGCTGAAGGAGATGCTCGCCTTCACCGAGCTCGCCGACCACTGGTTCACGCAGATGCTGAAAGTGCCGCGGCCGCGGCTGGTCGCCTTGATGCGGCTTGGCGAGAAAATCGCCAACCTGCTGCCGTTGGGCAAGGCCAAATAGCGGAAGGAGAGTGCGATGACGTCGGCTCGATTGTCAGGCTGCAAGGCACGGACCTACGCTCATACGAAACTGCTCGACGACCGCCGTTTCCGCGCACTGCTGTCGGATGAGGATTGGGGCCGCCTGCCGCTTGCGACCTGGCGGCGCTTTTCCAAGCGCGTCGCCGATGGCGACAGCGTCGTCTATGTCGGAATCATCGAGAAGGTCGCGTTCAGCAATCTCGGCTGGTGGTTCGCGCAAGCGGCGCGCCTGATCGGCGGGCCGCTGCCGATCGGTCGCGACATCGGTGTCCCGATGATCGTCACGGTCACCGAGGACGGTGCGACCGGTGGCCAGACCTGGACGCGCATCTGCGCCCGCAAGCGCGGCTTTCCGCAGGTGATCCATTCGGCAAAGCGCTTTGCAGGTCCGACCGGCCTCGAGGAACATGTCGGCTTCGGAGTGTCCATGGCGCTGCGCATTGCGGTCGAGGACCAGACGCTGGTCTTCCGCAGCGCCGGCTATGGTTTGCAGATCGGACACCTTTGGATCCCTCTGCCGCCATGGCTCACGCCGGGCGATCTCACGGTGACGCACCGCGACCTCGGCGAGGGCGCCTTCCGCTTCACCCTCGATGTCATTCATCCGCATTATGGCGCGCTGATCCATCAGTCCGCCTTGTTCAGGGAGGCCGTGTCATGACGCCGCTGCTGTGGACGCTCATCGCCATCCAGATTGCGATGGGCGTGTTCGATACCTTCTACCACCACGAATTCACCGAGCGCCTGGCCTGGCGTCCGTCGCAGCGCTACGAGCTGAAGCTGCACGGCATCCGCAACATGCTCTATGCGCTGCTGTTCCTGGTGCTCGGCTGGCTCGAGGTTCACGGCGCGCTGGCGCTGTTGATCGTCGCGGTGCTGGTCGCCGAGATCGTCATCACGTTGATGGATTTCGTCGAAGAGGATCTGAGCCGCAAGCTGCCGCCGAGCGAGCGCATCAATCACACGCTGCTCGCCATCAATTACGGCGCCATCCTGGTGCTGCTGATGCCGGTGCTGATCGGATGGGCGATGCAGCCCTTCGGCGCCATCATCGTCTATCAGGGCCCGCTCAGCATCGCCGCGACCGCCTGCGCACTCGGCGCTTCGCTTTGTGGTGTCAGGGATTTTGCGGCGATGCGCCGGCTCGGCCGCATCCAAAGCGTGGCGCCGGGCGGGCTCGTCGAAAAGCTGCCCGGCCGCAAGACCGTGCTGATCACCGGTGCTACCGGATTCATCGGCAGCCGCCTCGCGGCAAGCCTCAGCGCGGCAGGCCACCACGTCGTCGCGCTGATCCGCAATCCCGCGAAATCCGAGATGCTGCCGCCGCCGGTGACGCTGATCACCAGCCTCGATCAACTCGCGTCGGAGACGCAGATCGATGCCATCGTCAACCTTGCGGGCGAGCCGATCGGCAACGGCCTGTGGACCGATGCGAAGCGAGCGAAGATCATAGGCTCGCGCATCGACACGACCGCCGAGGTCGTCAAGCTGATCGCGCGACTCGCGCGCAAGCCCGAGGTGCTGATCAGTGGCTCGGCGATCGGCTGGTACGGGTTGTGGGCCGACCAGGTCCTGACCGAATCGGCCAAATCTCACGCCTGCTTCAGCCACGAGCTGTGCGCGGCCTGGGAGACAGCGGCGCGGCCGGCAGAGGAACTCGGCGTCCGCGTCGTCTACTTGCGCATCGGCCTCGTGCTCGGCACGGAGGGCGGCTTCATCACGCGCATGCTGACACCGTTCGAGTTCGGCCTGGGCGGTCCGCTCGGCACCGGGCGGCAATGGATGTCCTGGATCGAGCGCGACGATCTGATCCGGTTGATCGCCTACGTGATGGCGATGCCGGATCTCGCCGGCCCCGTCAACGCCACCGCGCCGATCCCCGTGACCAATGCAAAGTTCACCGAAGAGCTCGGCCGGCGCCTGAACCGGCCAGCGATATTCCGCATTCCCGGCGGCCTGTTGCGCCGGATCGGCGGCGGCTTTGCCGACGAGCTTCTGCTCGGCGGTCAGCGCGTGCTGCCGAACAAGGCGCTGAGCCGGGGCTTCGTGTTCAAACACGAGACGCTGCGCAGTGCGTTCGAGGCGATCCTGTGAGGTGGAGAGATGTCTCGCGTTGCGTGTCTTCGCTCGTTCGATGGATGGTTTTACGGATGCTTGACTGCGACGGCCGTGCTGGACGCGATGGTATTTGTCGCCATGGCTGTGATATCGCCCGAGCCTAGTCTGATGCAGACTGCAGTTGGTATGCTCGGAGCGGCCCTCTTCGTCGTGCCGCTCACGTTCTTCGCGACTTGTATTCTCACGGCCATTCCGGCGTCCATTTTGATCTGGCTTGGCGGACGTCTGCGCACTCGTGCCATGACGTTCTACATCGGCTGCGGCGTCGTGGTTGGTGCGTTGTTTTGCGCGTTGCTCTTCAAGGACATCAGTTGGTTCGGCGTGGCATTCATTCTCGCCGGCGGTCCCGCCGGGCTCGTTTATTGGCGCTTGGCGGGCAGGTACGTCGGGGAGGACTAGAGACAACGACCGGAGCGCTAAGCCGCCACGCTCCGGAATGTCGCCGCCACCGCACGCAGCGCCGCGAGTTTACCGGGATCGCTGACCTTCGAATGCAGCATCACCTTCGAGCGGCCGAGTTTCGGCAGCCTGTGTGCAGGGCCGATGTCGACCAGCCCGGGAGGCGCGATCCGCCGCGCCAGCGGCGCGATGGCGAGACCGGCAAGCGCGGCCGCGACCACCGCGGTGACGCCGCCGCCGACGAAGCGTTCGCGCCAGGCAAGGCCGGCCTTGTCGAGCGCACGCACGGCGATGGCGCGGACGCCGCAGGGCGGGGCGAGGGTCGCGAGCGGCACCGGCTCGCCCTTTGGCAGGGCGAAGCGCCGCGACGAGAACCAGCCGAATTCGTCTTCGGTCAGCTTCTCGCCGCCGCGCCGGCTGCCTTCCTGGCGGACGATCACCGCGTCCAGCTCGCCCGCATCATAGGCATCCTGCATCTCGCGCGAGAAGCCGATGGTGACGGCGAGGGTGAGGTTCGACGACATCGCGTGCAGGCGTTCGAGCAGCGGCACGAGTTCAGGCCCTGCGGCGTGATCGGAGATACCGAGCGTGAGCGACTGCGCGGCGGAAGCGTCGCCCGACAGCGCGCGATCATGCGCGTCCATCAGTGCGCGGGCGCGATCGAGGAAGCCCGCGCCCTCGGCCGTGAGCCGGACCGCGCGTGGCGAGCGCTCGACGAGCCGCTTTGCCAACAATGTCTCCAGCCGCTGCAGCTTCAGGCTGACGGCCGCCTGCGTCGTGCCGAGCGCTTCGGCGGCCCGGGTGAAGCTCTGGAGTTCCGCGACCAGCAGGAAGGCCTGGACGGTGGCGATGTCGAGTGTGGTGTTCATTAGAGATCGTTATCATTGATATCACTAGAGATAAGATACCAAAATGGCGCCGTCCGGTCTAGCTTCTCACCAACGCCGCGCACGTCGCGTGGCCTGTCGAGGAGAACCACCATGCCGCTCATTACTGTGTCCTACAGTTCGTCCCGTCAGTCGCCCTTGTTGAAGGACGAGATCGCGAGCGCCGTATCCGAGCTCACCGCCGAGATCTTGCACAAGGATCCCAAGGTGACCGCGATCATCGTGACATCCGTGGATGGCGGCGACTGGTTCGCCGGCGGCAGATCGCTCGCCGAGCAGAATCTCGCCAGTTACTGGATCGACATCCACGTCACCGAGGGCACCAACACCAAGGACGAGAAGGCGGCCTATCTCGCGGCCATGTTCAAGCGGATGGCCGAGATTTTGGGGCCGCTGCATCCCGAGACCTACCTGCATGTCGACGAGGTCAAGGGCGACGCCTACGGCTTTGGCGGGCTGACCCAGGAGCGGCGCTACATCGCCGGCAAGCTCGAGGTTTCGCTGGCGGCGGCGTGATGCGAGAGCCGCAGGTGAGTCATCACCCGCGGCCCGAACCATCAGGCTGCGCACGGAGCTGGACTTCGGCGTTGTTTGAGCCCCAGGGAATGAGCACCGCAAGGCGAACGGGAAGCGTCTAGATCGCGGCTTCCGGCAGCAGCGCGCGCGTCGGCCCAAATAGCGCCTCGAATGCCTGTCGCAGCGCGACATCGACATCGGCCATGGTCACGAGCTGGCCGAGATCGACCAGCGAGGTGACGCCATAGCGGGGGTCGGCGACGCCGCAGGGCACGATGCCGGCGAAATGCGACAGCTCCGGCTCGACATTGATGGCGATGCCGTGAAACGAGACCCAGCGCTTCAGGCGGACGCCGATCGCCGCGATCTTGTCCTCGTGATCGGCGCCCTTGTCGGGCCGTCTGACCCAGACCCCGACCCGGTCCTCGCGCCGCTCGCCGCGGACGTTGAAGGCGGCGAGCGTCTTCAGGATCAATTCCTCCAAGATGGCGACATAGGCCCGCACGTCCGGCCGGCGGCGCTTGAGGTCGAGCATGATATAGGCCACACGCTGGCCGGGACCGTGATAGGTCAGCTGGCCGCCGCGCCCGGTGGCAAAGGTCGGGAATCGGGGATCGAGCAGATCGCTGTCCTTGCCCGAGGTGCCGGAGGTGTAGAGCGGGGGGTGCTCGAGCAGCCAGACCAATTCCGGCGCCTCGCCCGCGGCGATCGCCGCAACGCGCGTCTCCATGGCGGTCACCGCCTCCGGATAAGGCACCGGATCGTCCGAAATCCGCCATTCGACCGGCGCGCCGCCGGCAGCGGAAAACGACGTCAAATCGAGCGCTTGGCGGGGGTTGTGCGGCGAATTAACCATTGGCTAACCATAACGTGGTGATGATCCCGGGAGCAAATGAACAGTCTCACGTCCCAAGTCTCAAGTTGCGGCGGTCCTGACAGTGCCCACTCTCGACAAAGTCACCGTGGATCTCATGGTCGTCCTTGGGACCACCACGATGCCAATCCATCAGGTATTACGTCTTTCCCGCGGCGCCATCATCGAGCTGGACGCAACGGAGGCCGACGAGGTCAAGGTGCTGGCCAATAACCTGCCGGTCGCCTCCGGCGTCGTGCTGGTCGATCGCAACCGGATCGCGGTCGAGGTCAAGCAGATGCTGCCGCGATCGGCGGGGACCCGGTAGGGCGCTGAAGCACGCCCGGACGACCCCGGACGCACCCGATTCGGCTGATCTGCCGGGGAGGGCGGCTTTTCCTGCCAGGGTTGTGCATTCAGGGCTTTTGCAGGCTTGTGTCCCCCAGATGGATTTGTTAGATGGGCGCCGCTGATCCGGCCGGCCTTAAAGACCTCAAGCCGGTATCCCTTAGCGCTCGTGGCGGAACTGGTAGACGCGCTGCCTTGAGGTGGCAGTGGGTAACACCGTGGGGGTTCGAGTCCCTCCGAGCGCACCACCTTCATTTTTCCGCTGTGCAGGCGGTCTTGCCTGGTTCGCGCCGCAAGCCGGCGATTCGGAACCAAAGCCCGCGCCTTGCATTCGCATTTGGTGGACGAGTGCGCGGACGGTGAAGATCGATGAGGGACGCTACGTCGGGTGTCGCCGAGATCCGCGGCGCTGTTCACCTCTGCATCGACATGCAGAACATCTTCGCCCCCGGCGGCCTGTGGGCGACGCCCTGGATGGAGCGCGTCCTGCCGACGATCGTCTCGGCCGTTTCTCGTTATCCTGAGAGAACAATCTTCACGCGCTTCATCACCCCGCAGGATTCGGAGGATCGCCCGGGGCAGTGGCAGAGCTATTTTCGCCGTTGGCACCAGGCGACCCGGAGGTATCTGCCCTCGTCGGCGCTCGAACTCGTGCCGGCCGTGAGCCGGTTCGTTCCGCCGGCCGCCGTGATCGACAAGCCCGCCTATTCCGCGTTCAGCAATCCCGGTCTTGCGAGCTTGCTGGTCGACAAGAACGTCGGCACCGTCGTGATATCGGGAGCCGAGACCGACGTCTGCGTGCTCTCGACGGTCCTGAGCGCCGTCGACCTCGGTTTCAGGATCGTCATCGTCGAGGACGCGCTGTGCAGTTCGTCCGACATCGGCCACGATGCGCTCATGACGATGTATCGCACCCGCTTCCACGGCCAGGTCGACCTCGTGACGGCCGAAGAGCTGGCTCAGTTCTGGCGGGAGTCGTAAGCTTCGAGGCGTGGTGCGCCGCGTGCGCCTTTAGCAACACTCAAGCGACCGCGATCTCATCGCTGCCGATCTCGCCCATGGCGGCGCGCATCGTCGTGCCTGATCGAATGCGCACGGCGGATTCCTACGCGACTTGGTTACGGGACGCGGCGCTCATCGCCTTGCTTGACCTCGTTCTGCCCGACATGGGCTCCGATCTGCTTAGCCGCAGTGCGGACGCTCTCGATTCCCTTGGGGAAACCGCTGCGGTTGGGATAGAGCTTGCGCCGGGCATCGCGTGACGGGCGTCGCGGCTTGGTGGCCTGCGCGGCGCGGTAGTCGAGCATGGCGATGCCGCCGACCATCAGCAGCGCCAGCGCAATGTTCCCCTTCTTGGGGTTGTCGGGCGTCAGCCCCGACAGCAGAGCAGCGGCATCGAGGCCGTCGCCGCCGACGCGCGCCCACAGGCCCGCGTTCTTGTCGACCGAGAGCGACATGATGCCGGCCATGATCTCACGTACGCCGAAGGCGCGGACCATCGTTTCGTGGCCTTCCATGCCCAGCGTTTCCGTGACGCGTCTCGGAGCGAACAGTTCGACGACGCCAAGTCCGATGCTGAACCAGCCGAGCGCGCGCGCGAGCTGGTCGGCCGGCTGCTTCAGGCTCGGGCCGCTCTCGACGATTTTCGGATCGCCCTTGGTCCGTACGATGTTGGAGAAATGAAACATGATCTGCTCCTTCAGGGCTTCAGCACGACCTTGACGCAGGAATCCCGCTTGTCACGAAACACCTGGTACATCTCCGGTCCCTGTTCGAGGGGGACGGTGTGGGTGATGACGAAGGACGGGTCGATCTCGCCGTCTTCGATCCGGCGGAGCAGGTCGTCGGTCCAGCGGTTGACGTGGGTCTGGCCGGTCCGCATCGTCAGGCCCTTGTTCATGAAGGCGCCCATCGGCAGCATGTCGGACAGGCCGCTATACACGCCCGGCACGGAAATGATGCCGCCGGGACGGCAGACGTAGATCATCTCGCGCAGCACGTGCGGCCGGTCGCTCTCGGCCATCACCATCTGCTTGGCCCGGTCCAGCAGCGTATCGGGCAGCGAGGGCATCACATGCGCTTCCATGCCGACGCAGTCGATGCATTTTTCCGGGCCCTTGCCGTCGGTCAATTCCTGCAGCCGCTCCACGACGCTCTCGCCCTCGAAATTGATCGTGGTGGCGCCGCCGGCCTCTGCCATGCTGAGCCGCTCGGGCAGGCAGTCGATCGCGATCACCTGATTGGCACCGAGCAGGATCGCGCTGCGGATCGCCATCTGCCCGACCGGGCCGCAGCCCCAGATCGCGACCGTGTCCGTCGGCTCGATGTCGCATTGCGCAGCAGCTTGCCAGCCGGTGGGGAAGATGTCGCTCAGGAACAGCAATTGCTCGTCCGGGATGCCTGCAGGCACCTTGATGTGGGTCGCGTCGGCAAAGGGTACGCGCAGATATTCGGCCTGGCCGCCGGGATAGCCGCCGGTGAGATGCGTGTAGCCGAAGAGGCCCGCGGTCGCATGTCCGAACGCCTTGTCGGCCAGATGGCGCTTGCGGTTGGTGGTCTCGCACACCGAGAAATTGCCGCGCTTGCACTGGTCGCATTCGCCGCAAATGATCGTGAAAGGCACGACGACGCGGTCGCCCTTCTTCAGCTTGCCGTTGACGCCGGAGCCGACCTCGACCACTTCGCCCATGGTCTCATGGCCCATGATGTCGCCGGGCAGCATGCCGGGAATGAAATTGTGGAAGAGGTGAAGATCGGAGCCGCAGATGGCGCAGCTCGTGACCTTGATGATCGCATCGCGTGGATCCTGGATCTCCGGGTCGGTGACGGTGTCGCACCGGATGTCCTCCTTGCCGTGCCAGACCAGCGCCTTCATCGTTCGTCCTCCGTGTGAGCCACGTGGCATCTAAGTCCAGGAACGAATGATGGTTGCTATCGCCGTTTGCAAATTGTCGCGCGGACGCAGATAGGAACGAGAGGGCAGGGCGGCGGTTGGGCGGGATCATCTCGATCGCAAGGATATGCCGCATGGCCGCCAATCAACTCGCCGTCGTCACCGGCGCATCCACCGGCATCGGCCTGGAACTCGCCAGGTGCTGCGCCCAGGCCGGGTTCAACCTCGTCATCGCCGCGGACGAGCCTCAGATCGAGCGGGTGGCCGTCGATCTGCGCCGGCACGGCGGCAGCGTGGAGCCGGTCGAGGCCGATCTTTCCACCATCGAGGGTGTCGACAAGCTTTGCGCCGCCTTCGGGGACCGGGCGGTGGATGCGCTGCTGGCGAATGCCGGTGTCGGCCTCGGCAAGGCCTTCTTGGATCAGGACTTTGCCAGGGTGAGGCGTCTGATCGACACCAACATCACCGGCACGCTCGATCTGATCCACCGCGTCGGCAATGAGATGCTCCGCCGCAATGCCGGCCGTATCCTGATCACAGGCTCGATCGCGGGCTTCATGCCCGGCAGTTTCCAGGCCGCCTACAACGCGAGCAAAGCGTTCCTCGATTCCTTCTCGTTCGCCCTGCGTGAGGAGCTTCGCGACAGCGCCGTGACGGTCAGTTGCCTGATGCCTGGTCCCACCGATACCGAGTTCTTCCGCCGCGCCGAGATGATGGATACCAAGGTCGGCACTGAGAAGAAGGAAGGCGCTTACGACGTCGCCAAGGCCGGCTTCGATGCGATGATGCGCGGGGATTCCGACGTCGTCACCGGCATGAAGAACAAGATCCAGACCACGGTCGCGAACGTGACGCCGAACGAGGTCCTTGCCAGGCAGCATCGCAAGATGGCGGAGCCAGGCACCGCGAGGTCGTAACGCGGCGTAGTCGCAATCTGCGAAGCGGGGCGGGCCGGATCGTCAGCCGAGAGGAGACTCCGATTCACATAGCCTAATGCGCAGCGGCCCCGAAAAGGTCAAATTGGTCGGGCTGAAACCAGAGGGCTGCGATGGCGATGGATCGCATCGAACAGGCCTTTATTGCGACCGCGATCGCGGGTTTTCTCGTGATGATGGTCGCGATCGTCTGTATGATGATGAGCTGAACTGGGGGAACCTTGCGCGTTGCGCTCCCTTACGCTGCGGTTATCCTGTGTCTGGCAGTAACCGCCTGGCTCGCTTTCGCGCGCCTGCTCTGATCCTCGATCGGAGGCGGTCGGGCAGTGGGTCATGCCTCGTTGCGTGGTGCAGCACTGGGCTCGGCGATGAGCCCGGCCAGCTTCTGTGCCATGGCCGGCAGATCGATCGGCTTCTCCAGCAGCGGCACATCCTGAAACTCCGGACCCAGCACAATCTTGTCGTATCCGGTCGTAAACACGAAGGGCACGTTGCGCGCCTTCAATTCGCGGGCGATCGGAAAGATCATCTCGCTGCGGATGTTGACGTCGAGCACGGCCGCATCCAACACGCTGCCGTCGTGCAGAATCTCAAGCGCGTCGCCGACGTGACCAACGGGGCCGACGATCTCCGCTCCGAGCGCGCGAAACGTCCTGCCGATGTCGTCAGCGAGAAAGTACTCGTCCTCAACCACGAAGATGCGGCGACCCGCGAGCGGAGCGCGCTGATGCGCCGATGCCGCCATGCTGTTTCGGTCTCCACACAGGTGGGAACATAAAACGGCAATTCGCCTTGGTGCAAACTGCAAACGATGCAATCGCAGGCCGGTTCCATGTGCAACCGCGTCATCCGGGGCTTGGCCGGCGCCGCCCAGCCGCTGAAGCAGATCCTGGGCAGGCTTCGGGGCCTTCTTTATCATCCCGCACATTCCCGCCCCGGTATCGGCATTTTGGTGACCGTCGCCGGCAGCGCGGCCAAGCCTCCAGGACCTTCACACCTCCAACAAGCGATTGGACGAGGAATCGTGCGGGACTGCGAGGCATTTTCGAACTGTTGGGATAATATTCGATTGCTACTATTGCAGGGGGGCTCCCATCGGCCCCGCCGAGTGAGCGAGAGCCACGAGAGCCATGAATGAAGTCGGCGGCCAGCCAGTCGATGCAGAGCGCCGGATCAAAGCCCCGCTGATCATCGGGGTGGGCGCTTCACCCGGTGCCCTTGACAGCATCGAGCGCTTCTTTGCCAAGCTGACCGTGGGGGTGGATCAAGCCGTCGTGCTGGCGCTTCAGCATCACGAGACCTTCGACGAGCCGCGGCTGCGCAATGTGGTGCGAAACTCCCCCGGCGGGAAGATCGCGGAGGTCGCCGATGGTCACCCGATCGAGGGTGGCGCCATCTATCTGTGCCCGACCGCGATGATCACCACCATCCAGGGCGACCGCTTCGCACTTCGCAAGGCCGAGCAGGCCCCGGGTGAGCGCGCCACCATCGACAGCTTCCTGGTTTCGCTGGCCGAGGAGCGGGCGGAGCAATCCATCGGCGTGCTCCTTGCCGGCACCGGCAGCGACGGCACGCTCGGAACCGCGACGCTGAAGGACCATGGCGGGCTTGCCATCGCCGAGAAAGTCGAAGGTCCCGAGCAAGCCGAGCATCTCGTCGATGGCAACATGCCGCGGCCATCGCCGACTATTGCTGCCGCCGGAGGATATTCCCGAGCGCATTCAGGTCTATGCGCGGCACCTCAGGCGCTTGGAGGAGAAGCCGGGGTTTGACGAGGTGCTTGCGGCGGCTTCGACCTCGTTGTCAAGCATTGCCGACATCCTGCGCAACAAGACCGGCAACGACTTCCACGGCTACAAGCAGAACACGTTCCTGCGCCGCGTGCAGCGGCGGATGCAAGTGACGCAGATCGACGACATTCCGGCTTATCTCGACTTTCTGCGCAACGACGAGGACGAGGCGCTAAATCTGTTCAACGACCTGCTGATCGGGGTCACCGAGTTCTTTCGCGACAAGCGCGAGTTCGAGGTGCTCGAAACGCAGATCATCCCGAAGATCTTCGAGAACAAGCGCGCGGGCCAGCAGGTTCGCGTCTGGGTGCTCGGCTGCGCCACCGGCGAAGAAGCCTATTCGATCGGCATTCTGCTGCGCGAGCACATGGCGAGGATGGATTCGGCGCCGCACGTCCAGATCTTTGCCACCGATATCGACGGACGCGCGCTCGCGACCGCACGCGTCGGCCGCTATCGCACCAACATCGAGGGCAACATCACCAGCGAACGCCTGGCGCGCTGGTTCGTGCGCGAGGGCGACACCTATTGTGTGGTCAGGGAGCTGCGCGAGATGTGCATCTTCTCGCAACATAATGTCATCAAGGACGCGCCGTTCTCCAAGCTCGATCTCGTCTCCTGCCGCAATCTGCTGATCTACCTCAATGCCGAGCTGCAGAACCGGGTATTCCCGCTATTCCATTTCGCGCTGCTGCCGGAGTGCTATCTGTTTCTCGGCAATTCCGAGAACGTGACGCGGCATCCGAAGCTGTTCGCGCCGATCGACCGCCGCGCCCGCATCTTCAAGAAGCTGGAGACCGGAACGCGACTCCCGCCGGAATTCCCGATCACCACCGCGGCGGGCAGGGGGCCGGTCGACCTGCCGCCGGCGCGCTCGTTCGGGCCTGAAGTCGGCCTGGAACGCCGCGCGCAACGCATCGCCGAGCGCTATGCCCCGGCCTATGTCATCACCGACGACAATTTCCGGATCCTGCACTTCTCCGGCCGCACCGGCCGCTATCTCGAGCCGACGGCAGGCGCGGCCACGCTCGACCTGCTTCAACTCGTGCATCGCGATCTCCGGCTGGAACTGCGCACCGCGCTCAGTCGTGCAGCCGAAACCAACGCGCCGGCTCATGCCGATCAGGTACAGCTTGGCGTGAACGGCCGCCGCGTCCTGGTCGACATCACGATCGAACCGATCAAGGAAGGCGTCGCAAGCCAGCGCAGTTTCGTGGTGCTGTTCAAGGATGGACCGGCGCGGACCATCGAGACGGATCAGGCCAATCCGAATACGTTGCTGCGTACCGAGCATGTCGAGCAGCTCGAAAGCGAGCTGCGCGTCACGCGCGAGCGCCTTCAGGCGACCATCGAGGAGCTCGAGAGCACCAACGAGGAGTTGAAATCCTCCAACGAGGAGTATCAGTCGCTGAACGAGGAGCTGCAATCCGCCAACGAGGAGCTGGAGACCTCGCGCGAGGAGCTGCAATCGGTCAACGAGGAGCTGACAACCGTCAACGGCGAGCTGGCGCACCGCGTCCAGGATCTGACGCGTGCCACCAGCGATCTCAAGAATTTGCTGGAGAGCACGCAGATCGCCACCGTCTTCCTCGACAACGATCTGCGCGTAATGAACTTCACCCCCGCGATCACGCAGGTCCTGCATCTGGTCGAGACCGATGCGGGCCGGCCCATTGCCCATATCAAGGCGCGCATCCCGATCGAGAAGCTTTATGACGATATCCGCCGCGTGCTACGCACGCTCGCCAGCGCCGAGCGCGAATTGAGTGCGCCCGACAGCGGCACGCGCTACATCGTCCGGATCCTGCCCTATCGCAGCATCGACAATTTCATCGCGGGCGTCGTCATCACCTTCATCGACGTCACCGCGATCACGCGCGCCGAGGAGCGGCAGCGCCTGCTGCTGGCCGAGCTGCAGCATCGCGTCCGCAACACGCTCGGGGTGGTGCGCTCGATCGCCCGTCGCTCCGCCCAATCCGCCACCACCGTCGAGGAATACGCCTCGCATCTCGACGGCCGCCTGAACGCATTCGCCCGCACCCAGGCGTTGGTCACGCGCGATCCGGAAGGCGGCGTGGATCTGGAATACCTCGTGGTCGAGGAGCTGCTCGCCTACGACGCGCGCGAAGGCGAGCAAATGCGGGTTTCCGGGCCCAAGGTCCGCTTCCAGCCCAAGGCCGCCGAGAGCTTCGCGCTCGCAATTCACGAGCTTGCGACCAATGCGCTGAAATACGGAGCGTTGAGCCAGCCGAGCGGGCGGATCGAAATCACTTGGCGCATCGACGAAAGCGCCAAGCCGGCCGAGCTGGTGTTCGAATGGCGCGAGCGCAGAGGGCCGGAGGTCAAGCCGCCGCCGCGTAAGGGCTTTGGCACCGAGCTTCTGGAGCGTACGCTGGCGTTCGAGTTCAAAGGGCGGACCGGGCTGGCCTTCGAGCCTGCGGGGCTGTACTGCACGATCACGATTCCTTTCAGCAAGCGCACATTTCATACACCGGTGGTGGCTGGCTGATGCCGACATCGACCCTCGATCGCAGCGTGCTGGAGCCGGCCATTCGCCGGCTTAACGCGCTGCGGCCCTTGTCGGGGGAGGCGCGCGCATCACTCGAATCGGCAATGCTCGAGGGATTGCAGCGCGCCGGAGCAGGCGAGGATCTGATCACCGAGGGCGATCCGGTCGACAGCGTCCGTGTCGTTCTGTCGGGCTGGCTCTGCCGCTACAAGGCGCTGGAGGACGGCCGGCGCCAGATCGTCAACTTCATCTTACCTGGCGAGAGCTGTGACGCGCACGCGTTCCTGCTGCCGACAATGGATCATTCCATCGCGACGCTCACGCCGGCGGTCTATTCCGACTTCAAGCGTCCGTGTTTCGAGCGACTGTTGGCGGGCAACCCGACGCTGGCGGAAGCATTCCAGTGCGAGGCGCTTGTCAGCACCGCGATCCAGCGCGAATGGGCCGTCAATCTCGGCCGGCGCGTGGCGGTGGAGCGCGTGGCTCACCTGTTCTGCGAGATCTTCGAACGGCTGCGTCCCGTCGGCCTGGTCGACGGCAATTCCTGCACCATGCCCGTGACGCAGACGGATCTCGCCGACGCCACCGGCCTGTCCGTGGTCCATCTCATTCGGACTCTGCAGGAGCTGCGCGCGGCGGGCCTGATCGTCCTGCGCGAGCGGACATTGACGATCCCCGATCTCGATGCGCTCAGGGTCGCGGCGCTGTACTCGCCGAGCTATCTTCAACTCTATCGGCGCGGCTGACCGGCGGCCTCTCGGCCGCGCCCTAAAGACGCATCGCGACAACGAGGAACCCCAGCTCGGTCTTCGCGAAACGACGCAACCGTTCCCGGTCTGGAACGTTATCGTCCAGCCGACTTCGACGGCAATCGTCCATGTCAGAACGCAACGGCGCGCTCGGCTTCATGCATTAGGGAGAACGCCTGATGACAACGCGACATCGGTTCAAGCACGCGGATACTCTGGAGACCCGTTTGGCGGCGGAAGCGGAGCGGCTGCGCGAGCAAGCGAAGTCGTTGCCGCCCGGCGCAGCACGCGACGAGATGCTGCGCAAGGCGCGGCAGGCGGAGACGGGGTCTCAGATGAGCGAGTGGCTGCGCTCGCCGGGCCTTCAGCCGCCGAATTAGGTCCGTCCGGCTGTCACCCGGCGAGTGCGAAACGTCACCGCCGTTTGGCAGCCTTGCCTCGCCTGTTGTAGGGCGAGCGGTTGACGGGCCGCAGTGAAATGCCTTCGCGTTGCGCCTTGCTGCGGATGGCCGCAACCGGGCGCTGGAGCTTGATGCTCATCACGCCGGTCGGGGTGTTGCCTTTCGCGAGCTGCTTCAGCTTGCTCACATCCGCTGGTGTCCAGGGCTGGCGCGAACGACGCTTGTACGCGGGGTTTGCCTTGCGCGGTCCCTTGCGGCCGATCGGAGAGCCCGGCCTTTTCCGTGCTGCTTTCGCCATGATGATCCTCCTTCAGATCGGTCTTGAACATACGAATCAGCAATTCGGTTCCGCCGCACTCCAAGTCGCAAAAGCTTCATCCCGTGCGCACCGCAAAATCGCAAAGCGTTAACTTATGGAAATGCTGGAACCGCAAGTTGCGGCGGAAGCTGCAAAGTGCTGCCGGCCGGGCCGCCCCGACCGGCAGGAGCCTCGAGCCCCCGGCGCCTTGATCCCCCGCCGGGGTTTCCCCACTGCGAAATCCCAGAGTGTCGAGATGACCGCCAAACGTAATCGCAAGAAACAGACTCAATCGCTCCAGGAGCGTCTGGACGCGTTCGCCGAAAACGCCCGCGAGCGCGCGCACGATCTGCCGCCCGGCAGGGAGCGCGAGATGCTGCTGCGGCGGGCCAAGCAGAACGAAGTGGCGTCCAACCTGACGGACTGGCTGAGCGCGCCCGTCTCTCCAAGGCGAGGGCAACCATAATGGGCAGCATGAAGCATTACCGTGCGTTCCAAATCGATCCGGACGGGCACGTGTTCGGATGCATCAATCTGGTTTGCGACGA
The DNA here is from genome assembly GCA_035575945.1 of Bradyrhizobium sp. Lineage (GTDB taxonomy): Bacteria > Pseudomonadota > Alphaproteobacteria > Rhizobiales > Xanthobacteraceae > Bradyrhizobium. The sequence goes on from DATLXF010000024.1 coordinate 65,073, forward strand.
TGACGATCAGGCCAAGCGGCAAGCCGCCGCGCTCGTGCTGGTCCATCGCATCGAGCTGTGGCGGCTCGATCAACGGATCGCGAAATTCGACGCGCCGCCGGAGCTTGCGCGCCCGTAGAGCCTTTGGAAAACGCGCGCTGCGCCTGCCGGCTGGTGCACGATATCGACGACTTTCGGATCCCTCCAATGACCGGCGCGCCGACGCTTGAATGCCTGATCGTCGGCGGCGGGCCCGCCGGGCTGATGGCTGCGCTCTATCTGGCGCGCTTCCACCGCAGCGTCTGCGTCGTGGACGCCGGCGCCAGCCGGGCAGCGCTGATCCCGCGCAGTCACAATGTCCCGGGCTTCGTCCACGGCCTGTCGGGAACGGACCTGATCGAGCGGATGTCGGCCCAGCTGAATGAACTCGCCGTCGCGCGGGTCGCGGCGGAGGTCACGGCATTGCGGCGGCACGAACACGGTTTTGAAGCGATTTGGAATGGCCGCTCGCACCTGGCCGCAACCGTCGTGCTCGCCTGCGGCATCGTCGATACGCATCCGCCATTTGCGGAATGGCGCGCGGCGGTCGCCGACGGCCTCTTGCGCTACTGCCCGATCTGCGACGCCTTCGAGGCCGCCGGCCGCCGCATCGGCGTCGTCGGCCCGTTCGATCGTGCTGCGGCCAAGGCCCTCTTCCTGCGTGGCTACTCCCGCGACGTGACGCTGCTCGCGACCGGCGCGGACGACGCCAAGGCCGCAGCGTCGGAATTGTCCGAGGCGGGTGTCGGAATCATGTTCGCGCCCGACCTGCGCCTGTCGCGGCGAGACGGCGGCATCGAAGCGGATTTCGCCGACGGACGCACCGCGCAATTCGACATCGTCTATCCCGCGTTGGGCGCGGAGGTCCGCTCGCGGCTCGCGACGGCGCTGGGCGCCGACCACACCGCGGACGGTCATTTGAAGGTCGACGGCCATCAGCGCACGTCGGTCGATGGCCTCTACGGCATCGGCGACGTCGTCACCGATCTGCACCAGATCTCGGTCGCCTTCGGCCATGCCGCCGTTGCCGCATGCACGATCCACAACAGCCTGCCGCGGCGACTGGCCTGAGGGGAACGAAGCGTGCGCTTTCGTCTTGACTGCACGGAGGCGCGAAGGAAGAGGCCATGCTGGAAGAGAAGCTCAAGGAAGCCATCATCGACGAGTTGAAGCGTCAGGCCGCCGACCGGCCGCAATCGCTGCAGGTCCACGGAGCTGCAGACGCGCAGGGCTCGGAGGAGCTGACCGTCAACGGCAAGATCGACCTCGGCGCCTTGGCCATGGTGATCGCGGGAGCGGTCGCAGGCGGCCCTTAGCCATATTCCTCGCCGATTCCGTATTCCCAGTAGATCTGCAGCGGGTCGAGCTCGGGAAACAGGCGGCATTTGGCCTGGGCGAGGTGCAGGCTCACCGCTGCCGGTTCCCTGCCGTCCGCGAGCAGCTTGCGAAGGTCGTCCATATGCGTGTGCGGCTGGTGCTTCGGTTCGAGTTGCTCCAGCGCGACCAGGGCGGTCGCGAGCGCCTCGGTCAGAACCCAGTCGTCGTGGCCCGTGATTCCCTTCTTCGGCATCGGCAGAACCCCACATCTGGCGGTCGCAGCTTACCGCGACTTCCGCCCATTCGCCATTGAGCCGTTGGGGCAGGCGGCGCGGGCAGGCCGATGGCGGTGCCGCGGCTTGCCTTATCGTCGTGCCCAGCTAAAAGGCGGCGAGTTGCGGGGCGATCGTATCATTGTCGAAACAAACTTGGCGTAGACGGCCGCTACCGCATCCAGGCTGGCCGTTCCGGTCTGGTCCTCCGGTCCCCGGATTTCGCAACGCCACGCAGTTGCACCCCTCAAGGTTCGAGCCAGTATGGTTTTTCTCAGCTTCGTCTACCGCTTCCTTACCAATTTCGCCTTCATGGCGGTGGTCTATTTCAGCCTGAACTTCATGGAGAAATATCCGAACCGGGCGATCCTCGCGATCCTCGTGCTGGTCTATTCCGCCATGCGCGCCGCCTCGACGCTGCGTGCGTTCTACTTCTTTCAGAAGATCGAGAAGCTGGAGGCGGAGACCAGGCGTCTTCAGGCTCCGATCAACGATGGTTCGGGCGGAACTTCAGGCCGCAAGCAGGTCGTCGCCGACGTTGCGCGGCTGCGGCGCGACGGCGAACTCAAGTCCTATATGGACCTGTTCTTCCTCGCGCTGATCGTGCTGCTCTGCGTCGCCGCCATCATGCGGCAGTGAGGGCTCAAGCGCGCTTCTTCAGGCTGGCGACGCGGGTCGGGCGGGGCGCAGCGGTCTTCGAGGCCACGGTCTTCGATGCGGTGTTTTTGGCGGCCGTGTTCTTCGGTGTGATGGCGAGTGGCTGCGCCGCTGAATCCGCGGCCGCCTGCGCGGCATGCGCCGTGCGCCGCTTGGCTGTCGGGCCTTTGCCAGCTTTGACCTGAGCTGCCTTGTTCTTGACAGAGGTTTGCGCGGCCATGGCGAGCCGCGTTGCGGCACGCCGCGACAAGGTCGTCGACAGCAGCACCTCCACCGAGCCCTCGGGGATCGCGAAGAGATCGCGGCCGGGGACGGGCAGGCTGGCCGCGACATTGGCCTGCGCCATGGTCCTGCGCGGCAGCGGCGGCTGATGCTCGCTCTGCGCGTTGAGGTCGGCGAGCGCAGGTGCCGGCAGCGTCCTGGTCTCAGTGAACACGAAATGCGGCACGCGCGGCCAGCGCGCGATCGGCGTCGTCTCGGTCGGCGGATGCAGCAGCCATTCGACCGCGGTGGTCGGCGTCGCCGGCCGCTCGGCAGTCGCAGGCACCACATGCACGATGCGATAGCCCTTCGCCTTCAGGTCGCGGATGATCTTGGGCAGCGCCGCCACGGTGCGGGCCTGGATGTCGTGCAGCAGCAGAATGCCCTTGCCCTTGGCCTCCAGCCGCTGGATCGCGAGCTGGTACACGCGGTCGGATGACACATGGCGCCAGTCGTCGGCCGGAAAGTCCGCGCTCCAGACCTGGATGCCCCGCGAGATCAGATGGTTCTCGACGCCCTCGGCGCGCATCAGGCCGGGAATGCGGAAGAACGGGGCGAGCTGGGACGGATCGGTCATCGCGGCCGCGGTCCATGCGATGCCACCGTTGATCTCGGCCTCGGCCTTTTCGATCGGCATCCGGTCGAAGGTCAGCGGATGGTCCATGCTGTGCGTGCCGACGGTGTGGCCCGCCGCGACCAGCTTGCGGACGCCTTCCGGATTGGCCTTGGCCTGGTTGCCGACGATGAAGAAGGTCGCCTTGATGCACTCGTCGGCGAGGATCTTGAGCACCTGGTTGGAATATTTGGGTATCGGACCGTCGTCGAAGGTCAGGACGACCTCGCGGTCCTTCAGCGGCAGCGTCTCGCGATACTGCATGGTGCCGATCAGCGGATGCTCGCGCGGATCGACCACGAGGGTGCGGGACGTGCCGAGGGCGTCGGGATTGCCGGGACAGTCGGCCGCGCGCGCGGCCGGCGATGCGGTGGCCAGAATTCCCAGGCAGAGGACGATCCACGATCGCAGGACGACGCTACTTCCGATCATGAAACTCGTCTGCCCCCATGCAATTGGCGCCTAGATAGGTCGAAGATGCCCCAAAACGGTTCAGCCGCAGCCGCCTCATCTTTGCACGGGGTAGCATGAACAGACTGTTAACTGCCGCCAAATCACCCCATTTTGCGCCGGCGTGACATTCCGGCATCAGCGCGCATCGGTGCTCTTCTGCGGTGCGGCTGCAGGCACGACGTGAACCACGCGAAACCTGTTCTCTTGCAGATGCCGCAGGAAGGCCGGCATCATCGCAGCCGTGCGCGCCTTCGGGTCGTGGAAGAGGATGATACCCTTGCCGGCCAAAGCGAGGCGGTCGGTGACGAGCTTCAGCTGCTGCTCCGGCGTCATCTCGATCCAGTCGCTGGCCCAGAGGTCGGCTCCGAACACGACGATGCCGCGCGACTCCAGCAGGTCGAGCTGTTCTTTCGTCGATTCGAAATAGGGGAAGCGGAAAAACGGCGTCGACGGCGTCGTCGTCGACTTGCCGTGCAGCGCCATCTCGTCGGCCGCGATGCCGCGCTCGATCTCGCTCGTCGCCTTGTCGAGCGGGAGCCGCGCCATGAACGGGTGCGAGAAGGTGTGGTGGCCGATGGTGTGGCCCTCGCGGGCGATGCGCTTGACCATGTCGGGATGCTGCGCGGCGTGCTGGCCGATCAGGAAGAAGGTCGCGCGCACGCATTCCTGGGCCAGCGCCGCCAGCACCTTCGATGTGGTCGGCGGGTTCGGCCCGTCGTCGAAGGTGAGCACCACCTCGCGATCGGCCAGCGGCAGCGTCTGGGGGAAGCTCTTCAGGCCGACCCGCGGCGTGGTCTTGGCATCGACGCTGAGGACGCGCGAGGTGCCGAGCGCGTCCTTGCGTGGACACTCGGCGGCACCGGCCGAGGCGATGCCGATGACCGTCGCAGCGAACGCGCCGCCCATCGTCGAGATCCACCTCAGTCGCAGCATCTTTGTCATTGCGCTCGCAGTTGCCTTGTGGGTATTGGCTGACCGTCAGCCCCGAACACTTGTCCTACCAGTCAAACGGCGAGGCGCGCCATGGATGAACATCTGGACGTTGCCGCACCCGCTGCGGATTCGGTACTCGACCACGTGCCGATGCGCAATGAAGACGGCGAAATCAGGCAGGAATTCGTCGAGGAAGTCGCCCGTGCGATCGAGGCCGGCGACAGCGCGGCGCTGCGTGCCTGCGTCGCGGAGCTGCACGAGGCCGACCTCGGTGATCTGATAGGCGCCCTCGAGCCCGACGACCGTGTCCGCCTGGTCGAGCTCACCGGCCGCGACTTCGACTTCTCGGCGCTGAACGAGGTCGACGAGACCGTGCGCGAGGAGATCCTCGAGGAGCTGCCGCCGGAGACGGTCGCCGAGGGCGTCCGCGAACTCGAATCCGACGATGCGGTCGAACTCCTGGAAACACTCGACGCCGAAGACCAGGAAGAGATCCTGGAGAAGCTGCCGCTCAAGGAGCGCGTCGCGCTCGAGCGGAGCCTGCTGTATCCGGAGAACTCCGCGGGCCGCCGCATGCAGACCGAATTCATCGCCGTGCCCCAGAATTTTACGGTCGGCCAGGCGATCGACTACATGCGCGAGACGCCGGATCTGCCCGACCGCTTCTACGAAATTTACGTCGTCGACAAGGACCAGCACTGGCTTGGCGCGGTACCGCTCGACGTGCTCCTGCGCACGCGCCGTCCCGTGGCGCTGACCGAGCTCACCGACGAGGATCGGCGCCGCGTCTCCGTCCTGGAGGACCAGGAGGAGGTCGCGCGCATGTTCGGAAAGTACAATCTGGTCGCTGCACCGGTGCTCGACACCCAGGACCGTCTCGTCGGCGTCGTCACCGTGGACGACGTGGTCGACGTCATCGAGGAGGAGGCCGACGAGGACCTCAAGGCGCTCGGCGGCGTCACCAGCGACGAAGAGCTGTCCGACACGTTCCTCACCATCGCCCGGGGCCGCTTCAACTGGCTGCTGGTGAACCTCGCCACCGCGTTCCTGGCGTCCTCCGTGCTCGGCCTGTTCGAGGGCCAGCTCGAGAAGATGGTCGCGCTCGCGGTGCTGGCACCGATCGTGGCGAGCCAGGGCGGCAATGCTGCGACCCAGACCATGACGGTCGCGGTGCGGGCGCTCGCGACTCGCGAGCTCGGCCCCTCCAACGCCTGGCGCGTCGTGATGCGCGAGGCCCTGGTCGGCCTCGTCAACGGGCTCGCCTTCGCCGTGATCACGGGCATTGCCGCGGTGGCCTGGTTCAAGATCCCGGGCCTTGGCATCGTCATCGGGCTTGCCATCATCTGCAACCTCGTCGCCGGTGCGCTCGGCGGCATCCTGATCCCGATGGCGTTGGAGCGCGTGCGGGCCGACCCTGCTGTGGCCTCCGGGACGTTCGTCACCACCGTGACCGACGTCGTCGGCTTCTTCTCCTTTCTCGGCATCGCCACGCTCTGGTTCGGGTTGAGGTAGCTGGCGCTCCCGTGTCCCGGGCGCGCTGCAACGCTCGTCGCGTTGCTGCGCAGAACCGGGATCCAGAAGGCGCCACGGCGCCATGCTGCGGCATGGGCCCCGGCTCAGCAGTGCACCGCTGAAGAAGCGCTGCGCGGCGTCCGGGGCACGAGACCCTTTAATCCGAACTTAAGCGACCTGCCGCATCATCATGCCCGCTTGGGGGAATGGGCATGCGGTTGCGGCTGAAGGCGGACGGACGGATCGTCGAATTGCGGGATGGGCAGGAGTTTCCGGTCCAGCCGTCCGTGAACGCCGCGCCCGCCGATCCCGGTCCGCTCGCGGTGCGCGATCTGCGCCGACGCGCCTGCCTGACCCAGATGGAGTTCGCCGCCAAGCTCGGCGTCCCCGTCGAGACCATCCGCAACTGGGAGCAAGGCAAGCGTGCTCCGCGGGGACCGGCCCGCGCGCTGCTCGCCGTGATCGCGCATGCCCCCGATACGGTGTTCCAGGCGCTCGCCAAGGCCTGACGCACACCTCCCGTTAGTCTTGCATCGAAGATCCCGGTCCGGGTGCTGCGGCTTTCGTTGGCAGCAGCGATGGCCGGGTCCATAATGGCATTCGAGGCTGCCGCAACAGAGAGGATTCCTCATGCTGTTCGTCGAGGCCAATGGCGCAAGGATCCCGGCGATCGGGCTCGGGACCTGGGAGCTGAGCGGAAGACCGGCCGCCCGTGTGGTGCAGCAAGCGCTGCGGCTCGGCTATCGCCACATCGACACCGCGCAGGCCTACGACAACGAGCGCGAGGTCGGCGACGGCCTGCGCGCCTCCGGCGTGCGTCGCGACGACGTCTTCCTCACGACGAAGGTCTGGACCAACCATTTCGCGCCCCACGATCTCGAGCGCTCGGTTAAGGAGAGCCTTGCACGCTTGCGGCTTCCCTCCGTCGATCTGTTGCTGTTGCACTGGCCCAATCCGCACGTGCCGCTGGTGGAGACGCTCGGGGCGCTGTCGCATGCAAAGCAAATGGGGCTGACCCGTCACATCGGCGTCTCCAATTTCACGGTGGCGCTGATCGAGCAGGCGGTCGCCTTGTCGCCGGAGCCCCTGGTCTGCAACCAGGTCGAGTATCACCCCTATCTCGATCAGGCGAAGGTGCGGGCGGCCTGCGGAGAGCACGGCCTCGCGCTGGTCGCCTACAGCCCGATCGCCAAGGGCCGCATCAAGTCGGACCAGACGCTGGCCGGGATCGGGCGCATCCACCGCAAGACGCCGGCGCAGGTCTGCCTGCGCTGGCTGGTGCAGCAGAATGTCGCTGCGATCCCGCGCACCTCGCGCGTCGAGCGCCTGTCGGAAAACATCGAGATCTTCGATTTCGAGTTATCGGAGGACGAGATGAGCCGGATCGCGGCGCTCGCCAGCCCGAAGGGACGCCTGACCGACTTTGGCTTCGCCCCGAAATGGGATTGAGAGGAGGCCCGGGTATGCTACGACCGCGACGGCAACTCAAGATCGCTCGATGGACCTGCGGAAGATCATACGGACGGACATTGCGGCGTCGGCAATCGCGCATCTGACGCTGGTGGCGCTCGTCATCGTGATCAGCGAGGTGCATCCGTTTCACGCCGCGCCGCCCGAGACGGTGACCGTCGACATCGTCACGCCGGAACAGGTGAAGGAGGAGGAAGCCAGAGCCGAGGAGAAGGCTCGGGAAGAGGTCAAGGACAAGACCCCTGAGCCGCTCCCCGACCTCAAGCTGCCGAAGCTCGATATCACCGACAAGGCAAACGCGGCGCCAAAGCCAGCTGACAATTCGCAGGCGTCGCCGCAACCGCCATCGCAGGCGCCGCAGCCGCAGCAAGCCAACGCACCGCCGCAGCAGCCGCAGTCCCAGCCGCTTCAGGCGATGCCGCAGCAACAGGCCGCGCCGCCGCCGGCCTATCAGGCGCCGCAGCCGGACGTCACTGTCAAATACGGCGTCATGCTCGGCCTCCCGCCTGAACTGCCGACGGAACTGCCGAAAGACGTCCTCCAGGACGACGGCGGCGATGCAAAGGATACGATCGCCGCCAGACTTCCACCCGAGGTCATTGCCGCGCTGCGCCGTCACTTGCGAAGCTGCGCCAAGCTTCCAGCTGGCGTAGGCCCCGCCGACAACGTCAACATCAAGCTGCGCGCGGTGTTCGCCAGCGACGGCACGCTCCTGCGCGAGCCGGTCCTGATGGCGGCCCCGCCGTCTGCCAAGGGCGTGGCCCTGGTGAAGTCCGCAATGAGCGCGCTCCAGAACTGCCAGCCTTACAAGATGCTGCCGGCCGACAAATACGCGGAATGGAAGGTGTTGGACCTGCCGTTCAGCCCGCGGGATTTCGGGTCGTAGCGGTCCCGTAGGCCCCGGACTTGTAGCCCGGGTGAGCGCAGCGATACCCGGGGGCTAGGTCGCGAGGATCCCGGATGTCGCTTCGCTCGTCCGGGCTACGCGATCGTGCCTGTGTCGCCCTCTGTCAACCTGCTGCCGGGAAAATATTACGCTTTACCGAAATTCGGAAATGACGTATGTGTCGCGCATCCCGGCTCATTCTCGAGGGGCGATCGTGAGGTCGTCATGTTCGCGAGCCGGGCTTGCGGTGGACGCGGCAGCGTCGGGCGCGAAAGGTGCGGGCAGGGAGGGTAGTCCCCGGTGAGCCCG
>DATLXF010000025.1:0-43290 GCA_035575945.1 Bradyrhizobium sp.
TAGCCGCCCTGGCGCGCCTCCGCCCCCGGCGGCATCACCCACGCCCGGCGCGACGCCCGCCCCAACGGCGACGCCTGCGCCCGGCAGCACACCGACGCCGCCGCCCGGACGTCCGGGGTCGGCAACGCCCGCACCTGGCACAACCCCGGCCCCGACGGCGACCCCAGCCCCGGGACAGCAGGGCGGCACGCCGCCTGCCGGCGCGCCCGCAGCCGGTACCCCCGCGGTGCCTCCCCAGGCTGGTGCCCCTGCCCGGCCTCCTGCACCTCCTCCCGGCGCCGCAGCCCCGACCGTGGTGCCCGGCACGCCCGCCGCAGCACCGCCGCCCGACCGGGCACAATACAGACCGCCGACGGTCGCGCCGGCCTTCCGGTCCGCACCGACAGTTGTAGCGCCCTTGCCGCCGGCGCCGCGCCCGCCGCAACGCGACCTGACGCCGCTCGCAATCGGGGCAGGCGTGGTGGCCGGCGCCGTGATCGGCGCCACCATCGCCGATCTCCACAGTCAGCGGCGCGAAACCGTCGAAGGCGGACGCACCATCTACACTGAGCCCGACCGCATCATCATCCGCGATCCGGGTGGACAGGCCTACGTCCGTGGCAACGACCTCTACCGCTTCCGCTATGGCGCCCGCGACATCCGCACCGATACCGTCGGCGGCGAGACCCGTACCGTCGTGATCCGTCCCGACGGCAGCGAGGTGATCACGGTGGTCGGCGCCGATGGCCGGCTGCTGCGGCGCATCCGAAGGGACCCGCGCGGGCAGGAGATCGTGATCATCGACAACAGCTACCGTGATCCGCGCGCGGTGGGTGGCTTCTATGTCGACGTGCCGCCGCCGGTCGTCAGCATTCCTTACGATCGGTACATCGTCAGCGCCGAGGACGCCTCGCCGGACGTCATCTACGCGACCATGCAGGCACCGCCGGTGCAGCGGATCGATCGGCGTTACTCGCTCGACGAGATCCGCTACAGCCCCAATGTCCGCATGCAGATGCCGAGCATCGACGTCAACACGATCAACTTCGAGACGGGATCGTGGACCGTCCCGCCGGACCAGGCGGCGCGGCTGCAGGTGATCGCCGACGGCCTCAACCAGGCGATCCAGCGCAATCCGCGCGAGGTGTTCCTGATCGAGGGCCACACCGACGCGGTCGGCAACGAGGTCGACAATCTGTCGCTGTCGGACCGCCGTGCGCAGTCCGCGGCCGAACTGCTGACGCAGCAGTTCGGGGTGCCTGCGGAAAACCTGACCTCGCAGGGCTATGGCGAGCAGTATCTGAAGGAGCAGACGCAAGGACCGAGCCTGATCAACCGGCGCGTCACCGTCCGCCGCATCACGCCGCTGCTCAACGGCGGGACGGCCTCGCTGCCGCCGCCCCCGCCCGGCACCGCGCCGCCGCGCTGAGACGAGACAACAATGCAAATGGCCGGGAGCGATCCCGGCCATTTTCCTTGGCGCCAAAACAGCCAACTCGTCTGACGGCAGGCATGCCTCGCAGACGGCGGCGACATGGCGATGATCGGTGCCGCAACACCGCCGAGAACCCGCATGCCAGGGAATGCGCGCCTGAGCGAATGGTAACGGCAGCCGAGATCTGCGGGATCTCCGCTGTCGAGCGTTTTCGATTCGTCGAGCTCGCCGGACGCTTGATCGACGCATTGGCTCTGACACCGAAGACGCCGGACCCAGGCTTTGCCGCACGCGAGCGCCCTCTCCGCGCTGTCGAGCAGCGCAAATGCCGCGAAATGGGGCAGGCCCTGGTGGAAGATCAGGGTGGGCTCCATGCCGCCGTCAGTGAGGAAAATGTCGCCGCGAGGGCCCGCTCGTCGTTTGGTCGCGCCTTGCCGGTTTCCGGTGTCCGCACTTGGTGCCGCATAATGTCGCGGTGCTCTATAAGCGCCGTGGTGCGGCTGAACTTCCACCCGCAAGCAAAGACAAATCAACGGCTTGCATGATCCATTCGGAGTGGTCGTCGGCACCAAGCGGCGAATTCCGCACCGCCGGTACGATTTTGGAGAGATCGATGGGAAAGGGCGAAGCGACGCGCGAGCGCATTCTCGAGATCGCGGAAGCGGCGGTGCTCGCAAAGGGCTTCGGCGCGACCTCGATCGACGAGGTCATCGCCGAGGCCGGGCTGACCAAGAGCGGTTTCTTCTATCACTTCAGGGACAAGAACGCCCTCGCACGGGAGATGCTGCGCCGCTACGTGGAGACCAATGATCGCCTGTTCGACGAGATCTTCAGCCGGGGGCGTGAGCTCTCGGACGACCCGCTGCAGTCGTTCCTGATCTCGCTGAAACTGCTTGCCGAAGTCATGGCCGACCTGCCGAACGGCCATCCCGGCTGTCTGATCGCCAGCATCTGCTATCAGGAGCGCTTGTTCGATCGCGAGGTCCGTGACCTGACCGCGCAATCGGTCCGGGCCTGGAATGCGCACTTCCGCGAGATCTTCGACGGCATCGCCGCCGTCTATCCGCCACGCGAGCCGGTCGATCTCGACGATCTCGCCGAAATGATCTCGTGTGTGGTGGACGGCGCCATCATCATGTCGAAGACGCTCAACGACCCGAAGCGGCTGGAGCGGCAAATCCTGCTGTTCCGCAGTTGCGTGAAGCTGGTCTTCACGCCGCCGCCTTCCCCGTGAAGCGATGCGTCATTGCTGCGCAGCCAACCCCAACGCGTCGACCATGACGCGGAATACTTCCGTGTTGTCCATCGAGCCGTGCACGCGCTCGCTGCCCGGTCCGGTCGCCGTCAGGATGACGTCCTCGCCCGAATGCACGCTGGCTCCGATCAGCGCCGACAGATTGCCGGGACGCAGCACCGCGCCCGGAACGTCCTTGTACTTGTCATTCGCCTTGAACGTCCCATCGTCGCCGGCCCGGACGGTCGGCTCGTTGGGATTGTCGAGCTTCGGACGGAACGTCTCGTAATGGTCTGGCAGGCTGGCTGAGAAGATGGCGAGCCGCCGGCTCACGTCGACGCGCGCCGGATAACCTTCCGCGTCCGGCGCCGGATAATTGGGAAACCCGGCCTTGTCGTAGACCCCGACGCGCTCGCGCAAGGGCACGTTCGGCACGGTGCCCATGTCGTCATTCACGGTGCCGACCAGGCTGTTGGGATGATTGTGATCCGCCAGCACCAGAATGAGGGTGTCGTCCCCGCGTGCACGGGCCCATTCGCGCGTCTGGCGCACGGCGTTGTCGAGCATGATCGTGTCATAGACGGCGCGCTCCATGTCGAGCAAATGGGCATATTTGTCGATCATACCGGACTCGACCATCAGGAAGAAACCGCTCTCGTTCTTCGACAGGATCTTCAGCGCCGCCTGCACCTGCTCGGTCAGGTCGGGTTGATCCGGGAATTTCTTGACCCCGCCTCCCTTCAGGAATTTGCGGTCAAGCACACCGTCCATGTTGCCGGTGGCGAACAGGCCGAGCAACTTGCCCGTTTCCTGCCCGGCGGCAGAGGCGCTGAGCTCGGTCGCCGTGGTCGCGACCTGATAGCCGGCATCGCGAAACTTGGCGATGTAGTCGGTCTCGTCCTTGCGCTTGGAGCCGGCGGCCGACTTCGGCAGAAAATTGGCGCTGCCGCCGCCCATCAGCACATCCGGCTTGGCCGCGAAGTACTCTTCGACGATCTCGTCATAGGCGGCACGCCGGCGGGTATGCGCGATCATCGCGGCCGGCGTCGCGTCCTCGATCTCGGTGTTGGTGACGACACCGATCGCCATGCCGAGCCGCCTCTTGGCGAGACTGGTGATGGTTTCGACCCGGGGATCGTCGAACGGGCTCGCGGTGCGGTCCGCATAGACGCCGAGGGCATTGACGGCGCTCTTGTGCCCGGTCGCATAGGCGCTCGCCGAGTTCGCGGAATCCGTGATGATCGAGTCCGAGCCGGCGGTTGCCACCAGCGCCATGTGCGGCATGTCGTCGATGGCGAGCTTGCCGCGGCTCCTGCCCTCCGAGATGCCCTTGGACAGGATTCGCGCGGCGACCCGATGCGCGGGCGACATGCCGTCGCCGATGAACAGGATGACGTTCTTCGCCTTGCGTGGACCGGTGTCGTAGACCGTCCAGCTGACGCTGCGCTGGCGCGTGCCGTCGCTGACGTCGACGGTGACGGGCCCGGGCTTGGTCAGCGTGACGCCACGCAGGATCAGGGCCGACTGCTCCTTGCCGTCCTCGCGCTCGGTGAAGGTCCCGGCACGCCCGAAAGCCGTCGCGTAGTCCGCGCCGTTCACCGTCACCTTCAACGTGGCGGGATCAACCAGCCCGGGCAGCTCGACCTTGAAATCGAACTGAGCGCCCGCCAGGATCTCGGCGCGATCGATCGGATAGACCGTCTGGGCCTGTAACGACGACGTCCAGGCGAGGACGATGAGGGAGGCGACTGCCGATGTCTTGATCATGCGCGATGCTCCGAACCCATTCCCGAGAGAAGCAGAAGCGTAGCGACCGAGAATGACACCGTCATTAAGCTGTCATCGCGCGGCCCGGACGTCTCAGCCCTTGTCGCTCTCGAGCCGGAAGATCTGCGAACCTTCGCTGACTGACAGGAGGCCGGTGTCGCTGTAGAGCTTCAGCTTCGTCCGCGTATCGGCGATGTCGAGGTTGCGCATGGTGAGCTGGCCGATGCGGTCAGCCGGCGTGAAGGCGGCGTCCTCGACCTTCTCCATGCTGAGCCGTTCAGGTGCATAGGTGAGGTTCGGGCTCTCGGTGTTCAAAATCGAATAGTCGTTGCCGCGGCGGAGCTCCAGCGTGACTTCGCCGGTGACGGCGCGCGCGACCCAGCGCTGGGCGGTCTCGCGCAGCATCAGGGCCTGCGAGTCGAACCAGCGGCCCTGATAGAGCAGGCGTCCCAGGCGCATGCCGCTGATGCGGTACTGCTCGATGGTGTCCTCGTTGTGGATGCCGGTGACGAGGCGCTCATAGGCGATGTGCAGCAGCGCCATGCCTGGCGCCTCGTAGATGCCGCGGCTCTTGGCCTCGATGATGCGGTTCTCGATCTGGTCGCTCATGCCGAGGCCGTGGCGGCCGCCGATCGCATTGGCTTCGAGAAACAGCGCAACGGCATCGGCGAAGGTCTGGCCGTTGAGCGCAACCGGCTGGCCTTCCTCGAAACGCACCACGACCGTCTCGGCCTTCACCGCGCAATCGTCGCGCCAGAACGGCACGCCCATGATCGGGTTGACGATCTTGATGCCGCTGTCGAGGCTTTCGAGATCCTTGGCTTCGTGCGTGGCGCCGAGCAGGTTGCTGTCGGTCGAATACGCCTTCTCGGCGCTCATCTTGTAGGCAAAGCCCTGCGCGGTCATGAAGGCCGACATCTCGGCGCGGCCGCCGAGCTCGTCTATGAACTGCTGGTCGAGCCAGGGCTTGTAGATCTTCAGGCCGGGATTGGTGAGCAGGCCGTAGCGGTAGAAGCGCTCGATGTCGTTGCCCTTGAAGGTCGAACCGTCGCCCCAGATGTTGACGCCGTCCTCCTTCATGGCCGCGACCAGCATGGTGCCGGTCACCGCGCGCCCGAGCGGCGTGGTGTTGAAATAGGTGATGCCGCCGGTGGAGATATGGAAGGCGCCGGACTGGATCGCGGCGATGCCCTCGTGCACCAGCTGCGTGCGGCAATCGACGAGACGCGCCTTCTCGGCGCCGAACTCCATCGCCTTGCGCGGGATCTCGTTGTAGTCGGCTTCGTCCGGCTGGCCGAGATTGGCGGTGTAGGCGTAGCAGCGCGCGCCCTTTTGCTTCATCCAGAGCAGCGCCGCAGACGTGTCGAGACCGCCCGAAAAAGCGATGCCGACTTTCTCACCCTTGGGCAGGCTTTTCAGGATCGTGGTCATGGGGCGTCCAATCGGGTCTCAAGGGGCTGGTGTCAGGGTGAAACTCGACTGCGCGAATATCAAATTTCGCCGGGGCCGGCACCCCCTTAATGGCTCAAACTGAGGGTTCGGGATCGGTCCTGCGGCCGAACAGGCGCTGGCGCAGCCGGTAGCCGGGCATGGCCAGCCGGGTCAGGGCGGCATCGACCGCCTCGTCCGAAAACCGCGTCCGTGGCCAGCGGTAAATCAGAGCGTAAGCGAACCAGATCACGACGAAGGTGACGAGACCGGCGATGGCCACGTCGGTGAAAAAGTGGCCACCGAAGGCCATGCGCAGGGCGCTGGTGAGCGCGCCGAAGATGACGGCGCCGGCATAGGCGAGCGGCCGCCATGCCGGCGGGGCCAGCGCCGCGGGCGCCAGGGTCCAGAACGCGGTCGCCCCTTCCCCTGAGAAGAACGAGCAGTTCCGCGCGCACCCGCCGCGGGGATCCCACCACGGCACGAATGTCTGCTCGCCGGCAAACTCGGTCACCACCACCGGCCGCGGCCGGCCCCAATAGGTCTTGAAGGTCAGGTTCGTGAGAATGCCGGCCGACATGATTATGGTCGTCAGCAGGAAGATGACCGTGCGGCCCCGCACGATGAGCGGCCGGTCGGGCCGGATCATCTTCACAACGAGCGCCGCGATCGACGGCAGCACGAACGCCCACGCGACCCACATCGCCGCATCACGCGCGAAGCCGGCCCAGCCGTTCAGCTTGAGCGGGAACGTCCTGGTCGCGGGATCAAAGAACAGCGATGCCAGCTTGAGATCGAGCTCGGGATAGAGGCCGAAAACGACGCCGATCACGAGCCACAGCGCCAGGGCGATGAAGAGTCCGGTCCGGTTCATGGCGCGCGGTTTAGCGGAGTGGCACGGAGATGAAAACCCCAACGGCGGTGCCCATCCTCCCCTGGAGGGGGAGGATCGGTTCGCATGTAGCGAAGCGAAATGCGAACCGAGGTGGGGTGAAGCCACGCGCACCGCTATCGCGGATAGTCTGTCACCCCACCCCGCTCGCGCTATGCGCGATCGACCCTCCCCCTCCAGGGGAGGGGTAAAAAGCCTCACCGTGAATCCGGCCTCGAGTTCGATGGGAGCGGCGGCGGTGGTTTGCGCGGGGCCGGCGGAACGCGCCAGGCGCCGGCGTTGCGGCCGGCGATCAGCCAGTAGACCATGCCGGCAACGATGCCGGCCCCGGTCATGATCTCCAGGTGACGCCGGACGATGCCTTCGAACTGGAACGTATCGGGGTGAAAGGGAACCAGGCCGAGATAGCAGGCGAATCCGACAAGGCCGCCGCCCACAGCGTATGCCAGCGCGCTGCGGATGTAGAGCGCCTCGGTGATCGCGACGATCACCGCCGCCGGCACCAGCGCAAAGCCCGAGACGAAGATGAAGCCGAAGCCGAGCAGGATGTCGATCGTGCCCTCGTCGACCGGACCGGCCCCGAGATCGGCGAATTCCGGAAACAGCAGCGCGACGACGACGATCATGCCGCCGACGAAGCAGGCGGCGAGGAAGCCGATGAAGATGACGACGAGGCGGCCGATCAGGGACATTGCGCCACCCTCACTGTCATTGCGAGGAGCGTAGCGACGAAGCAATCCAAACTGCTGCCGCGGAAAGGCTCTGGATTGCTTCGCTTCGCTCGCAATGACGGGGATGCGAGAGCGCGGGCACGCATCCTCAATCCGTCATCGCCATGGCGCGCAGCGCCTGGCGCTCGCGTGCGCTGAGCTTTTCCGTCTCCGACTTGAGCTGGCCGCAGGCGGCGAGGATGTCGCGGCCGCGGGGGGTACGCACCGGCGAGGAATAGCCGGCGTTGAAGATGTATTCGGAGAATTTCTCGATCTGGTCCCAGTCCGAGCATTCATAGGCCGTGCCGGGCCATGGATTGAACGGAATCAAATTGATCTTGGCCGGAATGCCCTTGAGCATCTTCACCAGCAGCTTGGCATCGTCGAGCGAATCGTTGACGCCCTTGAGCATCACATATTCGAAGGTGATGCGGCGCGCGTTGGAAGCTCCGGGATAGTCGCGGCAGGCCTGCAAGAGTTCCTTGATCGGATATTTGCGGTTGAGCGGCACCAGTTCGTTGCGCAGCTCGTCACGCACCGCATGCAGCGAGATCGCCAGCATGACGCCGATCTCCTCGCCCGCGCGCAGGATGTTCGGCACCACGCCGGAGGTCGACAGCGTGATGCGGCGGCGGGAGATGCCGATGCCTTCGTTGTCGCCGACGATGAGCAGCGCATCGCGCACCGCGTCGAAATTGTAGAGCGGCTCGCCCATGCCCATCATCACGATGTTGGTGACGCGGCGCGTGCCGTCCTCGCGGTCGGCCCAGTCGTTGAGACGATCGCGCGCGACCATCACCTGTCCGACGATCTCGCCGGCGGTGAGATTGCGCACCAGGCGCTGGGTGCCGGTGTGGCAGAACGAGCAATTCAGGGTGCAGCCGACCTGCGAGGAGACGCAGAGCGTGCCGCGGTCGGTCTCGGGGATATAGACGCACTCGACTTCATGCGCCTTCTGGACGCTGTCACCGCTCGGCAGCCGCAGCAGCCATTTGCGGGTGCCGTCGTTGGATATCTGCTCGGCCACGATTTCGGGCCGGTCGACGGTGAAATGCTGGGCGAGCTCGGCCCGGATGCCCTTGGAGATCGAGGTCATCTCGTCGAAACTCTGGGCGCCGCGGAAGTAGATCCAGTGCCAGAGCTGCTGCACGCGCATCTTGCGCTGGGCCGGCGCGACGCCAATCTCGCCGAGACGATCGGCAAGCTCGGCGCGCGACAGGCCGATCAGCGACGGCTTGGCCGGCGGCACATAGGTTTCGAGCGGAGTTTTCTCCACCAATGTTGCGTTGTGCGGCTCGGTCATCGATGGCATTGAGTGGACCTAATGGCTTGGTCGTTCCGGGGCAGCGCGAAGAGCTGAACCCGGAACCTCGAGATTCCGGATTCGATGCTGCGCATCGCCCCGGAATAACGGGAGAAATCTGGAACCGGCCTTATATAGCAACCGGAACGGCCGATTGCGACCGTGGCCATGACTTAGCCTTACCGCCTACAGTCCTGCGCGATCTTGTCGAGCGCCTGGGCGAGGCCCTTCAGCGAGAAGGTGTCGGTCGTCTCCGTGCCCTTGGCCGACACGCCCTTAACCACGAGATCGGCGGATTTGCGCATGGCTTCGACCATCCGCTCCTCCTCGGCCGCGTTCTTGATCCACAGCCCGTCGCCCTGCGTGTACATGGCATAGGAAGCGCCGCCGACCTCGACGGTCGATTCCGAGCCCGGCTTCAGTGCATAGCCGATCATCACCGAGACTTCGTTGTTCACCTTCTCGGCCGGCCGGGTCGAGACGAAAGCATAGGCCGGATCGCGTGGCCGATTCGGCGGATTGGTTTTCGACGAGGATGGCTTGGCCAATGCGAAGCAGACTTTCTTGCCGTTGGGCGTCGCCGCATAGGCGCCCCAGGTGCCGAACTGCCCGATCAGGGTCGGCTCCGCGCCGCCCGCAACCGCAGCGGGCGGGGCTGCCGGTTTGCTCTCGGGCTTTGCAGCCGCCTTGGCGGTCGTATTAGCCGGCGGCGCTGCCTTTGGTGCAGATTTGGGCGCCGGTTGCGCCGTCTGCGCCCGCGCGGAATCGGCGATTCCCCCGGCCATGACCCCAATCATCAAAGCTAAAATCAGCACCCGCCACATGCTGGAGTGGTTCCTCAATATTGTGACTGGAAGATGGCCCGGCCGCGCTTTGTCCCGGGCAGGGATAGCCGGGAAAGCCCAATTTGGGAAGGCAGTTAGCGACATCAGCGACAGCTAAGCCTTGGATCTCGCGGCGCGCTGCTCGGCCCATTGCGCCTCGGTCCATTCGAGCAAATCCTCGGCGCCGGAGCTGCGCAGATGCGCGCCGCCGTCGATCGTCACCATCTCGCCATTGATATAGCCGGCGCGGTCCGAGACCAGGAAGCTGGCAAGGTCGGCGAGCTCGCCGTGCTCGCCGGTGCGCCCGAGTGGATTGCGCGCGGTCCAGCCGTCGTCGCGGCCTTCGGGGCGGAGCTGGCCGGTTGCGCCTACCGTGGGAAATGGACCCGGTGCGATCGCGACGGTGCGGATGCCCTTCGGGCCCCATTCCACCGCAAGGCTCTTGGTCATCGCCAGCAGCGCCGACTTCGCCATCGCCGACGGTACCGTGAAGGCGCGGCCGGTGATGGTCGAGGTCGAAAGGATCGACAGCACGACGCCGCGTTGCCGGGCCTCGATCCAGCGCCGGCCGGCGGCGAGCGTGCAATACATCGCGCCATGCAGCGTGGGCGCGAGGACCGCGTCGGCAGCGCGGAACGACAGATGCTCGCTCTGCGCAATGAATGTCGCGGCTGCGTTGTTGACGAGGATGTCGAGCGGTGCCTCGCGCCAGATCTGATCCATCATAGATTCAACCGCGCCCCCATCGCGAATGTCGCACGCGATGGTCGTGACCTTGCCGCCGCTCAGCGCGCGCATCTCCGCGGCCGTTGCTTCCAGCCGATCGAGCTTGCGGCCGCAGATCACAAGCTCGGCGCCGAGGTTCAGGAAACGGCGTCCCATCGCAGCGCCCAGGCCCGAGCCGCCGCCGGTGACGAGGATGCGCTTGTCCCTAAGCAGGCTTGTTTCAAACATCGTTTGAATCCTCGCTGTCTTGACCGCCGTCATTGCGAGCGCAGAAGTAATCCAGAGTCCGTCTGGCGGAAATAGCCTTGACTGCTTCGCTGCGCTCGCAATGACGGAGGATCAGACCGGTGCGGGATTCGGGAAGAAGAATCCGGATTGTCCGGGCGCACTAAATCCGGCAAAACCGGACCCAACTATAATTCCACTCGAAACGCTTCAGGTGCCGCCATGAAAGCCATCCTCTGCTCGCAATATTGCCAGCCCGACGATCTCGTTCTGGCCGAGGTGCCGGATCCGGTGGCCGGTCCCGGCGAAGCCGTGATCGCGATCAAGGCGGCGGCGCTGAACTTCTTCGACATCCTGATGATCCAGGGCAAGTACCAGATCAAGCCGCCGTTCCCGTTCTCGCCGGCCGCGGAAGTCGCGGGCGTGATCGAGAGCATCGGCGCCGGCGTCACCGATCTGAAGGTCGGTGATCGCGTGGTCGCCTCCTGCGGCCACAACGGCGCGCGCGAGAAGATCGCCCTGCCGGCGGCATCGATCGTGAAGATTCCTGACAATCTCGACTACGACCGCGCGGCCGGCATCATCATCATCTACGGTACCGCGCTGCATGCGCTGGAAGATCGCGCCAGCCCCAAGCCCGGCGAGACGCTCGCGGTGCTGGGCGCGGCCGGCGGCACCGGACTTGCGGCTTGCGAGCTCGGCAAGCTGATGGGCCTGAAGGTGATCGCCTGCGCCTCGTCGGAGGAGAAGCTGGAATTCGCCAAGGCGCATGGCGCCGAGCTGACGCTGAACTACGCCAAGGAAGACCTGAAGGAAGGCCTGCGCAAGCTCACCGGCGGTAAGGGCGTCGACATCATCTTCGATCCCGTGGGCGGTGCCTATGCCGAACAGGCGCTGCGCTCGATCGCCTGGGAGGGCCGCTTCCTCGTGATCGGCTTTGCCGCCGGCGACATTCCGAAGATGCCGCTGAACCTCGCGCTTCTGAAGGGCTGCGACATTCGCGGCGTGTTCTGGGGCGCCTGGACCAGGCAGAATCCGGAAAAGAACCGCGCCAACCTCGAGAAGCTCGTGAAGTGGACCGCGGAAGGCAAGATCTCATCGCATGTCGATCGCACCTTCCCCCTGGCGCAGACGGCGGACGCGTTGAAGGTGCTGGCCGGACGTCAAGCGATGGGCAAGGTGATCCTGCATCCGTGAGGAAAATCCCGAGACTGCTTCGACACACTCAACCGTCATCGCCCGGCTTCGGCCGGGCGTTCGAGTATTCCAGAGACGCTAGTGCTTGAGTTGAGAGGCTGCGGCGTGCTGGATGCCCCCGGTCAAACCGGGCATGACAGCGGAATGTGCGGATGAACCGCGCTGACTACGCCGCTTCTTCCACCGCCTCATCCACGCCGCGCTTCAGCGCGGCGCGGGCCGCGTCACGGTGCTCGTTCGTGATGTGGCCGGCGACCATGCGGATGGCGGTGGCGAGCACGGCGGCGTCATCGGCGAAGCCGAGCATGGGCATCACGTCCGCGACGAAGTCGAACGGAAGGACGAAATAGGCGATTGCCCCGAGCAGCGAGGCCTGGACGTGGCGCGGCGTCTGCCGGTCGAACGCGCAGTAGTATGCGGCGAGCAGGTCTTCTGCGAACGGAAGCTGCGCGGCGCCGCGCTTCAGCTTGCGCCAGAAACGGCGGCGCACGCTCTCGCGATCTTCCGCAAGACGATCGGCCGGCTCGAAACCGACGCTATGCTCGGCAGCCATCGCTCAAAACTCCCCGTTCAGCCCGCAGCGGCGGACCGCCCTATCACCTCTTTATCACAAGATGGGGATGAGGCCGGGCGCTGCAAGATGTCCGTCTCGTGTCAGGTCGCCCGGGGTCAGGTCGCGATGGCGTTCATCGCCTTGGCCAGATCGATGTCGAGCGCGGTGACGCCGCCGGAATCGTGGGTCGACAGCACCACCTCCACCGTCTTGTAGACGTTGCGCCATTCGGGATGATGACCCATTTTCTCGGCGACCAGAGCGGCGCGGGTCATGAAGCCGAACGCTTCGTTGAAATCCCTGAATACAAAGGTTTTCCCGATGGCATCACGGTCCTGGACCTCGGTCCACCCCGACAGTCCGCCCAGCGCCTGCTCGCGCGCCTCCGCCGTCAGCCGCTCTGCCATGGTTCTCTCCATCCTTCAGGGGAACTTTAACCCTAAAACCTTGCCTGGATCCGGGTTCATACGGATTTCGGTCATCCGCTAACCATGACGGAGATGTAACCCCGCCGCACAAGAAATTTGCTACAATTGCGTCCGTAAATCGCCGGCCAAGATGAAACTGAGCCTGAAGCGCCTGTTTGGGAGATCGATGACCGGGGGATTGGACCTGGCCGAAGCGCCGCCTTCGCCGCGATCCGCGGCGCGGAAGACCGCGCTCGTGTCTCTGGCGTTCCTGCTTGCGATCGTCGGCGTGGTCGCCGGCAGCTATTACTTCGCGATGCGTCCCGTGACGCTCAGAATCGCGGTCGGTCCCGCCAACAGCGACGACGTCAAGGTCGTGCAGGCGCTGACGCAAGGCTTTGCGCAACACAAGAGCTATGTGCGGCTGCGCCCGATCCAGACCGACGGCGCGACCGCCAGCGCCAATGCACTCGCGGAAGGCAAGGTCGATCTCGCCATCGTGCGCGGTGATCTCGACGTGCCGAAGAACGCGCAGGCGGTCGCGACCCTGCGCAAGAACGTCGTGGTGCTGTGGTCCGTGCCCGCCAAAGGCAGGAAGAAGGGCGCGAAGATCACCAGGATCGCTCAGCTCGCCGGTCATCGCGTCGGCGTGGTCGGCCGCACCCAGGCCAACGTCAATCTGCTCAAGGTGATTCTGCAGCAATACGGCGTCGACCCCGCCAAGGTCGAGATCGTGCAATTTCCGGCCAACGAAGTTGCCGAGGCGATCAAAGGCCAGAAGGCCGACGTCTATCTCGCGGCCGGCCCGGTCAACAGCAAGATCACGGCGGATGCGATCGCCGCAACCACCAAGGATTTCGGCGCGCCAAGCTTCATCGCGATCGATTCGGCGGACGCGATCGCGCAGAACCATCCGATCTACGAAGCGTCCGAGATTCCCGCCGGCGCCTATGGCGGCTCGCCCGCCCGGCCCGAGGACGAAATCAAGACCATCAGCTTCTCGCACCATATCGTGGCGCGCAAAGGCGTGGCCGAGGCCGACGTCGCAGCGTTTACGCGCCAGCTCTTCGCCGTGCGCCAGCAACTGGTGACGGAATTCCCGCTCGCGGCCAAGATCGAGACGCCAGACACCGACAAGGACGCGGTGATCCCGGTGCACCCGGGCGCGGCCGCCTTCGTCGACGGCGAGGAGAAGACCTTCCTCGACAAATACAGCGACTACATCTGGTGGAGCCTGATGGCGGCGTCCGCCATGGGCTCGATCGGCGCCTGGTTCGCGGGCTATCTGAAGAAGGACGAGCGCGATAACAGCAATCACCAGCGCGAACGCCTGCTCGACATGATCGCCGCAGCACGCAAATGCGAGTCGACCGAAGAGCTCGACCAGATGCAGACGGAGGCCGACGAGATCCTGCGAGACACGCTGCGCTGCTTCGATCACGGCGCGATCGAGGAAGCCGCGCTCACCGCCTTCAACATCGCACTCGACCAGTTCCATGCCGCCGTCGCCGACCGCAAGGCGGTGCTGTTCAGCCTGCCGCCGAACCTGCAACGCGCCAGCGCGCAGTTCAGGGCCGCGGGCAACGCGTGAGCGCCCGCGCGCGTTATCGCTGCGTCACATTGCCTCAATATAGCTTGCGCCGTCATTCCGATCCGAAGCATCGGAGACTCTCGAGATTCCGGATTCGCGCTTCGCGCGCTCCGGAATGACGTCAAAGACATGCGCGAGACGAATCACCGACCGCTTTCATGAACATCACATTCTCCCGCCGCCGCTTCCTTGCTACCGGCGCCGGTGCGATCGGCACGATCGCGATGCCTTATCTGTCGCGCGCCGCCGACCGGCCGGCGGTCACCCATGGCGTTCAGTCGGGCGACGTCACGACCGATGGCGGCGTGGTTTGGGCGCGCACCGACCGACCCGCACAGATGCTGGTCGAAGTGGCGACGACCGACTCCTTCAGGGACGCCCGCGCGCTGCCGCCGGTCGCAGTGCTGCCCGAGAGCGACTTCGCCGGAAAGATGCTGGTTGATAGCCTCCCGGCCGGCCAGGACATCTTCTACCGAATCCGCTTCCGCGATCTCTCCCACAGCGCGATCGAGGGCGAGCCGGTGGTTGGTCGCTTCCGCACCGCACCCGCCGACCGCCGCGACGTCAGCTTCGTGTGGGGCGGCGACGTCGCCGGGCAAGGCTGGGGCATCAACCCTGACGACGGCGGCATGATCACCTTCGCGGCGATGCGCAAGCACCGGCCGGATTTCTTCCTGCACTCCGGCGACACGATCTATGCCGACGGTCTGATCCAATCCGAAGTGAAGCTCGCGGACGGCAAGATTTGGAAGAACCTGACGATCCAGGAGAAGGCCAAGGTCGCCGAGACGTTGGACGAATTTCGCGCTGCGCACAAATACAATCTCACCGACGACAATCTCCGCGCCTTCAATGCCGACGTTCCGGTCTTCGTGCAGTGGGACGACCACGAAGTCACCAACAATTGGTCAGCGTCGAAGGAACTGCCGGCCGCCTACAAGGTCCGCGATATCGCACTTCTCGCCGCGCGCGGGGCCCGCGCCTTTCACGAGATGTATCCGATGCGGGAGAGCATCAACGAGCCCGGCCGCATCTATCGCCAGATATCCTACGGCCCGCACCTCGACGTATTCGTGCTGGACGAGCGCAGCTATCGCGGGGCGAACGGCGCCAATCTCGAAACCGCTTACGGCCCCGCCAGCCATTTCCTCGGCCCGGACCAGATCGCCTGGCTCAAGCGCGGCCTCTTGAATTCGCGCGCGACGTGGAAGGTGATCGCCTCCGACATGCCGATCAGTCTGATCGTCCCGGACACGCCGAAGGGCGGCTCGGAGGCCATCGCGCAAGGCGACGGCCCGGTGCGCGGACGCGAGTTCGAGATCGCCGACATCCTGCGCTTCATCAAGATGGCGCCGGTCGCCAACACGGTGTGGCTGACGGCGGACGTACATTACACCGCCGCGCATTACTATGATCCGAACAAGGCGCAATTCCAGGAGTTCGAGCCGTTCTGGGAATTCGTCGCAGGTCCGCTGCATGCCGGCACGTTCGGCCCGAACACGCTCGACAACACCTTTGGGCCCGAGGCGCGCTTCGTCAAGGCGCCCGGCAGGGGCAGCCAGAACCTGCCGCCGTCGGCGGGCATGCAGTTCTTCGGTCACGTCCAGATCGATGGTGCTTCCGGCCAGATGACGGTGACCCTGCGCGACCGCGCCGACGTTGCGCTGTGGTCGATCAGGCTTGATCCGAAACAAGGCTGATCGTCAGCCGGCGCCGCGCGCATGGAGCGCCGCTTCAAGCGCGTCGCTCGAACACGGCTTCTGCAACCGGGGTTGGCCGGCCAATGTGGACGGGATGCGCGCCTCGGCGCCGTAGCCGGTGACAAACACGAACGGAACCTTCAGCGCGACCAGCCGCTCGGCAATCGGAAAGCTCGTCTCGCGGACCAGCTCGACATCGAGCAGCGCGAAATCGGGCGTGCGCTTCGCGATGGCATCCAGCGCCTGCGTCACCGACCCTACGGTGCGCACACCTGCAACCCCAAATCCGAGGAGACGGTCCTCGAAATCGATGGCGATGATCGGATCGTCCTCGACGATGAGAACATCTTCCGGCGAGCCATTGGAATGAGCGGGTGCCATGACCGTGTCTTTGCTAGGGTTTTCGGATCAGGGGTGCCGCACCAAGATGCCTGCGCCCAGCGCGCATCAGAGGGTTCCTGGAACGAAACTCACCACATGATCGTTGTCGGGTCTGTCCACTTGTGTACACAAGGGAGGAATGGAACTCGCTAGGATGGGAGTAAGGACGGGGAGCTTCACGATGGATGCGCGTATTGGCAAGGTGACCGAGGTCGAGAGCCGGCCGGCCAACAATCTGCTACGGCGTTTGAGCCAGGCCGACTATGCCGTGCTGGCGCCTTACGTGACCGTCGAGGACGCCGCAGCGGGTCAATTGCTCTACAATCCCGGCGATGACGTGCAGGTGGTCCACTTTCCGTGCGGGCCGTCGCTCGCGACCTTTCTCGTCCCCAACGAGGACGGCCGCGACGTCGAGACCATTCTGGTCGGCCGCGAAGGCGCGGTCGGCGGCATCGTCAGTGAGGGATTTCTGCCGGCCTACACCCGCATCTGCGTGAAATTCGGCGGGCCGTTTGCGCGCGTTCATGTCGCCAAGCTTGAAGCGGCCAAGATGCGCTCGTCATCGCTGCGTAACATCTTCGCCCGTTACGCCGATTGCATGCTGGCCCAGATCTTCCAATCGACCGCTTGCAACGCCATTCACTCGATCGAACAGCGGACCGCCAAATGGATCCTGGCGGCGATGGAGCGGACCGGCGACGAGACCAGCGTGCCGCTGACCCACGAACAGCTCGCAACACTGCTTGGGGTGGGGCGCAGCTATGCCAGCCGCGTGCTCCAGTCGTTCAAGGCCGAAGGCGTGCTCGACACGCGGCGCGGATCCATCCTGGTCCGCAACCACGACGGTCTCAAGCTGCGCGCATGCCTGTGCAATGACGCCGTGAAGCTTCATTTCGAGGAGGTGTTGCGCGGCGTCTACCCGACCGAGGAGCGGGAGGCGGGGTAGCGGCGCAGTCTGCTCTTCCTTCTCCCCTTGCGGGAGAAGGTGGCGCGAAGCGCCGGATGAGGGGTTCTAACGACAGATTCAGTCGCCGAGAGAGACCCCTCACCCAAGTGCGCCTGTGTCTGCGAGCGGTGATGCCCTCTCCCACAAGGGGAGAGGGCGCAATCATGCGCATCGCGCTGTTTGAACGTAACCGTGCTATGCTCTCCCCGGCATGAGCGGGGCTTTGCTTCACACCCTCTTCGACATCCTGGCATGGCTGGCGGCTGCGGCGGCTGTCTACTGGCTGTCGCGACGGGGATTGCCGTTTCCCTCGCAATCCTTCGAGCTGGCCTACATTGCCGCGCTGGTGTTCGGTGCGGGCATCGGGGCCTATCTGTTCGGCTCGGCCAATCTGTGGCTGTCGGGCCAGAGCGGCATTGCGCGCTCGGTCGAGGGCGCGCTGGCCGGCGGTATCGCGGCGGTCGAGTTCTACAAATGGTCCGCCGGCATCACGGTGCGAACCGGCGCGCGGTTCGCCCTGCCGCTGGCGCTCGGCATCGCGATCGGCCGGATCGGCTGCTATTTGGCGGGCCTTGACGACTTCACCTATGGAACGCCGACGGCGTTGGTCCTGGGCCATGATTTCGGCGACGGTGTTCTGCGCCATCCCGTGCAGCTCTATGAGAGCGCGGCCATGGCCCTGTTTGCGCTCGCTTATATCGTGGCGGTCTTGAACCGAAACGCGTTCACGATCACCAATGGTTTCTACCTGGTGCTCGCCTATTACGGAGCGCAACGCTTCCTGTGGGAGTTCCTCAAGCCCTATGGCACGCTGATCGGCCCGCTCACCCTGTTTCACCTGCTGTCGCTCTGCATCCTGCTTTATGCCGTCTTCATGCTGGCGACGGCCTCCAAAGCGAGATCCATGCATGAACGCGCCGTTGCGTAAGTCGCGTCCCTATATCTTCTGGGGGCAGACCCAATCCCTCTGCGAGACCTGCCTGAAGCTGGTGCCGACCAAGATCCAGATCCAGGGCAATGAGGTCTGGTACGAAAAGCGCTGCGGGGAGCATGGTGTACAATCGACCCTGGTGTCGACGGATGCCGCCTATTGGCGCCTGTGCAAGGATTTCATCAAGCCGGGCGACCGGCCGCTGCAATTTCAACGGCGCACGGAATTCGGCTGCCCCTATGATTGCGGCCTCTGTCCCGACCACGAGCAGCATTCCTGCCTCGCGCTGATCGAGGTCGCCGAGCACTGCAATCTCACCTGCCCGGTCTGCTTCGCCGAATCCTCGCCGGCGCGCACGAAATTCACCTCGCTTGCGACGGTGGAGAAGATGCTGGACGCACTGGTTGCAAGCGAAGGCGAGCCCGATCTCGTGCAGATTTCCGGCGGCGAGCCGACATTGCATCCTGATTTCTTCGCGATCTTGGGCGCCGTGCGCGCCCGCCCGATCCGCCACGTCATGATCAACACCAACGGCCTGCGCATCGCGCGCGAGAAGGACTTTGTGGCGCGGCTCGCCGAGAACAGGCGCGGGCTGGAGGTCTATCTCCAGTTTGACTCGCTTCAGCGCGACGCCCTGATCGATCTGCGCGGCGCGGATCTGCGAAAAATCCGCCAGCAGGCGCTGGAGAATCTCGAGCATTACGGCGTCTCGACAACGCTGGTCGCGACCATCAAGCGCGGCGTCAACGACGCCGAGGTCGGCGACATCGTCCGCCACGCGCTGACCTGGACATGCGTGCGGGGCGTCACCTTGCAGCCGGTGCAGGATGCCGGGCGCAACGAGAACTTCGACAAGAATACCGACCGCATCATGCTGTCGGACATCCGCAAACGCGTGATCGAGACCGGCGTGTTCGGCGACAAGGACATGATCCCGCTGCCCTGCAATCCCGAGAGCATCTCGATCGGCTATGGGCTGCGCAACGGCGAGAAGGTGCTGCCGCTGACCTCGCTCATCCCGCAGGAGCAGCTGGTGGCCGTGATGCCCAATACCATTAGCCCGGAGAAATATCCGGTGCTGCGTGAGAAGTTCGTCGAGCTGTTCTCGCTCTCGTCGGGCCCGCTCAACACCTCCGAGCGCGTCTGCGAGCTCCTGTGCTGCCTGCCGAGTTTCGAGGTGCCGCAGGGGCTCACTTACGAGAACGTCTTCCGCGTCACCATCGTGCAGTTTCTCGACCGCTTCAATTTCTGCGTCGGCAACGTCAAGCGCAGCTGCATCCATTTCGTGACGGAGCAGGGCGCGATCATTCCGTTCGACACCTACAATCTGTTCTACCGCAACGGACAGATCGACGGCATCCGCGCCGCGTTGGCCTCGCCGGCGAACGAGGGAGTCCTGCAGGCATGAGCATCAGCGACACACCTCCGCCCGCGCCACCGGCAGCGCCGCCTCCCGCCCCGATGGAAAAGCGCAGCGGGTGCCTGACCGCGCTGATGGCGATCTTCGGCATCTTCATGCTGCTGCCGGGCTTTTGCGCGCTGCTGCTCGGCGGCATGTCGGTGGTCGAGGACGGCCGGATTGCCGCCGACATCGCGCCGCTGGTTTTCCTCGGCATCGTCGTGGGCATCGGGGGCGTCGCCCTGATCTGGGCCGCCATCAAGGGACGCCGCGGCTAAGTCCGCTCCACCTAAGCTCCGGAAACTCCCGGGCAAAAATCAGTCAACCAAGGCCCAAAGAACACATTGTTTTTTGGCCGTTTTTGCATATATTGCGCCGCAACGCGCAGGGCGCCCGGTCTATGGCCGGGCTTCCTTTTTGGGCGGAAAGCGCCCCGTTTCCAGTCTTCCAGCGTTGTTTCGAGAAGAGGTCCCGGTCCGACCGGCGAGATCGCGCTTAACCCATTGTTCGACCGCAAAGAAGCTCACGCATGAATCTTCGTAACGTCGCCATCATCGCCCACGTCGACCACGGCAAGACGACCCTGGTCGACAAGCTCCTCCAGCAGTCCGGCACGTTCCGCGAGAACCAGAAGGTGACCGATCGCGCCATGGACTCCAACGACCTGGAGCGCGAGCGCGGCATCACCATCCTGGCCAAGGCGGCCTCGGTGCAGTGGAAGGATACCCGCATCAACATCGTCGACACGCCCGGCCACGCCGATTTCGGCGGCGAGGTCGAGCGCATCCTCAACATGGTGGACGGCGCCCTGGTGCTGGTCGACGCCGCCGAAGGCCCGCTGCCGCAGACCAAATTCGTCGTCTCCAAGGCGCTCAAGGTCGGTCTCAAGCCGATCGTCGTCATCAACAAGGTCGACCGTCCCGACGCGCGCCCGACCGAAGTCATCAACGAGGTGTTCGACCTGTTCGCCGCGCTGGACGCCAGCGAGGAGCAACTCGACTTTCCGATCCTCTACGGATCGGCCAAGCAGGGCTGGATGGCCGAGAGTCCGGAGGGTCCGAAGGACAAGGGCATGGAGCCGCTGTTCGACCTGATCCTGCGCCACGTCGCGGCGCCTAAGGTCGAGGAAGGTCCGTTCCGGATGATCGGCACCATCCTGGAGGCCAACCCCTATCTCGGCCGCATCATCACCGGCCGCATCTCGTCGGGCATGCTGAAGCCCAACCAGCAGGTCAAGGTGCTGAACGCCGAGGGCAAGCTGGTCGAATCCGGGCGCATCACCAAGATCCTGGCGTTCCGCGGCCTCGAGCGCACGCCGCTCGATGAAGCCGAAGCCGGCGACATCGTCGCCATTGCCGGCCTGACCAAGGGCACCGTCGCCGACACCTTCTGCGATCCGATCGTCGAGGTGCCGCTGCCGGCGCAGCCGATCGATCCGCCGACCGTGTCGATGTCGTTCATCGTCAACAACTCCCCGCTCGCCGGCACCGAAGGCGACAAGGTGACGAGCCGCATGATCCGCGACCGTCTGCTGCGCGAGGCCGAAGGCAATGTCGCGCTGCGCGTGGTCGAAGCCGCCGACAAGGACGCGATGGAAGTCTCGGGCCGCGGCGAATTGCAGCTCGCGATCCTGATCGAGACCATGCGCCGCGAGGGCTTCGAGCTCTCGGTCTCGCGTCCGCGCGTGGTGTACCAGAAGGACGAGGCCACCGGCGCCACGATGGAGCCGATCGAGGAGGTCGTGATCGACGTCGACGAGGAGCACTCCGGCGTCGTCGTGCAGAAGATGAGCGAGCGCAAATCCGAGCTGATCGAGATGAAGCCCTCGGGCGGCAACCGCCAGCGCCTCGTGTTCTACGCGCCGACCCGCGGCCTGATCGGCTACCAGGGTGAACTGCTCACCGATACCCGCGGCACCGCGATCATGAACCGCCTGTTCCACGGCTATGCGCCGTACAAGGGCGAGATCCAGGGCCGCCGCAACGGCGTGCTGATCTCCAACGACCAGGGCGAAGCGGTTGCTTACGCCATGTTCAAGCTGGAGGACCGCGGCCCGATGATGATCGAGCCGGGCTGGAAGGTCTACAAGGGCATGATCGTCGGCGAGCACACCCGCGACAACGATCTCGAGATCAACGTGCTCAAGGGCAAGCAGCTCACCAACATCCGCACGACCTCGAAGGACGAAGCCGTGCGCCTGACCCCGCCGATCCGAATGACCCTGGAAAAGGCGCTCGCCTATATCGAGGACGACGAACTCGTCGAAGTCACCCCGAAATCGATCCGGCTGCGCAAGAAGCACCTCGACCCGAACGAGCGCAAGCGTGCGGAAAAGGCCAAGGAAGCGGTGGCGTAACGGAGCGAATGGAGCTTGGCGAGCGACGAATTGGAGGAAACTCCGCGCCGTATTTCTGCTATAACGCTACATGCCATTCGCTACTCGCCATTCGCCATGCCCTTTCCTTCCTTCGTCGATGTCGCGATCATCGGAGCCGGCGCGGCCGGGCTGGGCGCTGCGCATGCGCTGAAGGGAACAGCACTGTCCGCCATCGTGCTCGAAGCGCGGGATCGCATCGGTGGCCGCGCATGGACCGTGCAGGCCTCACCCGAGGTGACGTTCGATGTCGGCTGCGGCTGGCTGCACTCGGCCGACAAGAACTCCTTCGTCGCAATCGCCAAGCGACTCGGTTTCGAGATCAACACCGACCTGCCGCCGTGGGGCGACCGCGCCTTTGGCGATGCGTTTCCGGAGGCGGAGCGCGAGGAGTTCGTGCAGGCGATCGACGAATTCTACGAGCGCCTCTGGGAAGCGGCGGAGCAGGGCGAGGATACGCCTGCCTCCCGTTACCTCGAGCCAGGTAATCGCTGGAATCCGATGATCGACGCGATCTCGACCTATGTGAACGGGTGCGAGCTCGACCAGGTCTCGCTCCTCGACATGGAGGCCTACGAGGACACCTACTTCAATTGGCGCGTGCGCGCCGGTTACGGGACGCTGATCGCGGCCTATGGCGCGCCGTGCCCGGTCGCACTGAACTGCAACGTCACGCTGATCGATCATTCCGGCAAGCGCATCCGGCTGGAGACGTCGCGCGGTACGATCGAGGCCGAGGCCGTGATCATCACGGTGCCGACCAATCTGATCGCCGACGAAGCCATCCGCTTTTCCCCGGCGCTGCCCGTCAAGGTCGATGCTGCGCGCGGCCTGCCACTCGGTGTCGATGACAAGGTGACGCTGGCGCTCGATGGTGCCGAAGCCTTTCCGATCGAGGGGAATCTCCGTGGTGCCACCATGCGCACGGAGATGGGTACCTACCACATCCGTCCCTTCGGCCAGCCCTGCATCGACGGCTTCTTCGGCGGCCGGTTCGCGCGGGAGCTGGAAGACGCGGGCGACGGCGCCTTCGCCGCCCAGAGCATCGACGAGATCGCCGCCTTCCTCGGCAACGACATCAGGCGCAAGCTGAGGCCGCTGCGCGAGTCGCGCTGGGCGCGCGATCCGTTCGCCCGCGGCTCCTATTCGCACGCACTGCCGGGCCATGCCGGTGATCGCGCCGTGCTCGCCGCGCCCGTCGACGGCCGGCTGTTCTTCGCCGGCGAGGCCACGTCGCCGAACTTCTTCTCGACCGCCCATGGCGCGAGGGACAGCGGCGAGCGGGCGGCGAAGGAGGCGCTGGCGGCAATCGAAAATCGCTAGCCCTTGAAGACTTTGTCTCGATGAAATTTCAGAAAGAGTGCGTTCGGGTAGAACGCTTGATCATTTGGGAGATTGATCGAGCGGCTTTGATTCAGAAGCCGCAATGCGTCCTCTGGCAGGTGATGTTTCGCGGTTAGGATCTTGTAGTCATCTCCTATCGAGATAAGACCTCGATCGAACATCCAGTGTACTGTGCCAGAAAGTGCTAACCCGTTGCGAACCGAGTCTGGCCCATTCTCCGCGACGGGCTGAATGTGCGCCGCCTGAACCTCAGGGCGCCCACCTCCATTGATGAGTCGAAGCCCCGTCATCGCGCATCGATTCTCGTATGCAGCACGAACGTTATAGATGAATGACTTATCGCGAAATGGGCGCGAAACCGTCATTTCGATGATCGGGCGTTCAAAGGGAGTGTTCGGCTCAGATATTTCTAACTGGCGCGACTGATTGTGCTGCGCTCCCTCACCAAGGATGGGCGCGAAACCGGCCCTCAATATCTGATCGAACTCAGCATCCGGTATCAATCTAACAGCCCGGCCAAAAGCACCCTTGTTAGTACTTCCATCTGACTTTCTCAGGGCGCTTTCGTAATAGCGGCCACCCTCGGCGAAGGGCACCGCTCGATCGAAATCTAAATAGTTGTCTACGAGAGCGTAATAGTGATCTGCTTTATCCCTATCCTCAACGAGGTCCGCTACACGAGCGACTCCGAAGTATGATTGCCTTCCACCGAAGCTCGACAACTCTACTGTCGTGCGCCGGGGTTCATAATAGAGAACATAGTCTCCGATCGCTTGCCGCACCTGATTGAGATAGGTGCGTGGAAAATGATAGCGGACCTCAGGCAGGTCTTTGTACCCAGGAGCTACTTTCGTTGTGAAGACTGCCTTTGACATTCCTCGGACTTCATCGACCCCTGGCCTTGCCCCGCTATAGACTAACAGTCGACGTTCAGCACCGCCAATTCACTCAATAACCCGTGCCCGCAGATCCGCATCCGGCACGAAGCACGAATCGTACCTGCCGAATATGCGATAGCGGTTTTGCGCGATGAAACTGTAGATCGGATCCCGCAGCGGTTTGGGCACGCCAAGCAATATGCGCACCCAGCCCCATCGCGGCAATAGCGACAGCACGGTCAGCGCGGCATCCGACTTCGTGAAGACCTTGCCGCTATGAACCACCGCGTTGGTGTCGGGATCATCGGGATCGATGCCGAACGTGCGCGCCAGCCGCGTTCCATAGTCCGACTGGATCGGCGTGAAGCGAAAACTCCTCCTGGTGTCGCGCTTCGCAACGAACTGGACCCAGCGCGAGCAGAAGATGCAGACGCCGTCGAACAGGATCACGTCGTCGTCGGGCCATATTCCCATCAGCGATTGTCCAGCATCAGGAGCGCGACGACCATCAGCACGATCGCCGGTCCCGTCTTCACCAGCGCGCCGAGCGGCTCGATCCACAGGTCGGGTGTCAGGATCGCCGCGCCCACCATATAGCCGAGCGAGGCGACGATCCCCGCAACCAACCCAAATGCAGCGGTACGCCGGACGGCGATCAAAAGACCGATGCTCATGTCCATCAGGCTGGTGCCGATAGTGATGGGATCGACCAGCGCGGCCGGGAAGTTATGCGCGCTCAAGATGCCGGCGGCGGCCGGATAGGACACGAACAGTGCGATGAAGCCGGAGACGAGCCAGAAGGCGACCAGGCTTGCGAAGATCAGGGCCTTGACCAGAAACAGGCGCGCGAACCATTTGTCCTGGATGGTTGCGGGATGCCGCCCGAGCACATCAGTTAGTTTCTTCGGCGTGATCCCGGTCGCAGTGATCCATGCGGAGGGATCGCCCGTCACGCCGCGACGGAGCTCGGCGATGGCCGTCGAGCGCATCGGCGGCATCCAGCCGAGATGATTGGCGAGATCCCCAAGACGCGCTCCCAGGTCGAGCATGAAACCCGGCATCCCGATGCGAGGCCATGCTTCGGTGCCAAATGCGACACGAAAGGTCTTGATGACGCCGGCCATGGTGACCCGTTCCGCCTGCATCAGGTCCCAGCTCACCGCCTTCAGCGAGGCATCGTCGATGTCGCGTGCTGTGAGCCAGGCGATGGTCGCGGAGATATCCTCGATCGCGACCGGTTGGAATGGCGTTGCCATTTCCCTTGCCGGCAAATCGACGGGGGAGGCGGCAAGGGCGCGGAGCATGGCGCTCCCGCCATAGGCCGAGGGCGCAACCACGAAACCGGGGCGCAAGATGGCATGGGGAATGCC
Source organism: Bradyrhizobium sp. (assembly GCA_035575945.1). Lineage (GTDB taxonomy): Bacteria > Pseudomonadota > Alphaproteobacteria > Rhizobiales > Xanthobacteraceae > Bradyrhizobium. Next base: position 25,595 of record DATLXF010000025.1, read on the forward strand.
GCTGGCTGCAATCAGGTGCTCGGCCTCGCGCTTGGTCGTTGCGAAGGCGGTGCGATCCGCGTCCGCGGAGCCCGGAATCGAGATGTGCACCAGCCGGATTGCGCGGCTGCTGTCGCCGATCGCCTGAAGCAGCCGCACGACGAAATCGCGATGCACCGCGCTCGTATTGCTGCCGGGGCCATCCTGGAGCACGCCGAGGCAGTTCACGACGACGCTTACCGCATGCTCGGTCAGGAGACGCGTCAGCGCGGCAGCATCCAACGAAAGGATCGGTTGCTCGAGGTCCAGCGCGCACATCCTCTGCGCCGGGGACAGACTGCGTGCCATGCCGACAACGCGAAAACCACGTTCGCGCAGATCGTCGGTGAGGAAGCGACCGATCAGGCCGGAGGCGCCGAGCACCAGGATGGTTCGCTCACTCATCGCTTCTCTCAGAACGGTTTTGCTATCATCAGCCAGAGGATCAGCATGATTGCCCCAAAGCCCGGGAAGCCGAACATAAACCATCGGCGGAACAGGACGGAATAGCGCTCTGGAAGCGCATCGCGCTGAGCGGCGGCCTTGCGCGAGAGATCGCGCATCTCGATCTGCATGAAGACGACCGGGATCCAGAACAGGCCCGCAAACGCATAGAGTGCGAGCGATGCGAACAGCCACCGTTCGGTGATCGATGTGGCCGAGAGGACCATCAGCAGGCTGCCCGTGACCGGCTGCAGGATCGCAGCCGACAGCGTGAAGATCGCATCCGCAATCACGACCACCGAGGCGGTGCGCGCGATGAACGCCACGTCGGCCGTGCGATGCGCCATCAGCATGAAGAAGGCGATGCCCGTCCCTGTGCCGAGGATGACGACGGCGCCGAGTATGTGGAAAAACTTGACCAGGAAATACAACGTCATGGCTTCTTGGTCGTCACAGGCCGGGGTGGGTCCAGTGCCCGCGCGAGCTCGCTGCTTGCGGCTTTCACCCCGGCTTCGGTTTCGATCATCCAATGGCCCTCGCTATCGATGGCTGGCAGCGTACGAAACTCGGCTTTGCCGCCACCGCGCCGAAACGCTTCGACGAGCTGCTGCGAAAATGCCGGCGCGAAATAGCTGTCATTGCTCGCAACGAGCCACGTAACGGGAATCCGCGCGGCCTTGCCGAACTCCGCTGCCGCGGCCAGCAGCCTGTCCGGTGCGCAGATCTGGTTCGGCTCATCATCCGCGTGGCCGCCGCGTCCCGGTGCAAATGTGATGATCGCGGAGATCACCTTCGGATCGCCCTTGACGAGCGCCAGCGCACCCCATCCGCCGGCCGAATGGCCGATCACGATCGCGGCATCCTTGCGGATGAAATCCTGCGTTCGCAGATAGTCCAGCGCGCGCGAAATCGCATCGGCCGTGACGCGGCCAGAGCCTGCGTAGTCGGCCTCGTCGCAGCCGCCCTGATCCTCGAGATAGCGCCCGCCGGTCGCGCCATGGCCGGGCCGCTCCGGCACCAAGACGGCAAAATCACGTGCAACGAGATGGGCGACGAGCGGGCGGTATTCGGGCTGCGGCATTTGCGCGCGACGCAGCGCGTTCTGCGTCGAGGCGTGCGCGATCACTGCGAGGCGGAACGGACCCAGGCCCGAGGGACGAAACAGCAGGGCCCGCGCAGCAAGCCCGGCATCGGGCGACGGCACGAGCCACCGTTGACGGCGAAACGGCTCGGCCTCCGCGCCCGATGGCCCGAACTTAACCTGTGCGCACAGGGGCGGCGCAGCCAGCAAGGCCAGCAGAGGCAGGAGCGCAATGGTTCTGAGAAGCCGCATGAATTGCCGGGGTGAACGCGAGCAACGACAGCCAGATGAGTAGGAACGAATCATTACCGATCGGCTTTTCGCGTTGCCATGGCCGTTGCGCCCGCCGCCGGCAACGTTATGCACCGCCGTGATGACGCTTGAGGCGGCTGCCTGTCCTCTTTCGGTACAACATGGTCATAATACTGATGCAGAAAATCCACAGGTTAACCGATAATTAACGATAGGTCTTGCCGCCGGCGCGGCGACTTGGTTTGATCGCGTCCATGAGCACAACCCTGATCGAGGTCCGTCCGGCCAAAGCCGCAGATGCAACTGCGGTGGCGTCGACCCATGACGAAGCTTGGCGTTCGGCCTATCAGGGCATCATTCCTGGCGCCGAACTGGAGAAGCTGATCAACCGCCGCGGTCCGCAATGGTGGGACAGTGCGATCCGCAAGGGCAGCCGTGTCAGCGTGCTGGTGTTCGGTGACAAGATTGCCGGCTATGCCAATTACGGCCGCAACCGGGCCCGCAGCCTTCATTTTGACGGCGAGATCTACGAGCTTTACCTGCGGCCCGAATTCCAGGGCCTCGGCTTCGGCCGCCGCCTGTTCGCGGCCGCCCGCCGCGACCTCATGCAGAGCGGGCTGAAGAGCATGGTGGTGTGGGCGCTCTCGGACAATGACCCGGCCACCGAGTTCTACCGGACCTTGGGCGGCCGCATGGTGGCGCGCTCTTCCGAGCGGTTCGGGCCGAAGGCGCTCGACAAGGTTGCCTTCGCCTGGACTAATTGAGCTACTGACATCCTACCGGGCGGCGTTCCCCCGTCGTCGATACCGCCGCTCTCGCGCCGGTGATCGCTGGATTCATTATTTCACAAAAACGCGATGGATCGGCGGGGCAAGCCCGCGTATGACAGCGCCAAAATCGCTGCCGGGCGCGATTGATCCTCGGCAACAACGGAGCCTTGAATGCGTATCGATGCGGTCTCGATCGGGAAAAACGTACCCCAAGACGTCAATGTCATCATCGAAGTCCCCGTGGGCGGCGAACCGATCAAGTACGAGATGGACAAGGAGGCCGGCACGCTGGTGGTCGACCGCTTCCTCTACACGCCGATGCGCTACCCCGGTAATTACGGCTTCATTCCCCACACGCTGTCGGATGACGGCGATCCCTGCGACGTGCTGATCATCAACACCCGCGCCATCATCCCCGGCGCCGTCATGAGCGTGCGCCCTGTCGGCGTCCTGTTCATGGAAGACGAGGCCGGTGGCGACGAGAAGATCCTGGCGGTGCCATCATCCAAGCTGACGCAGCGCTACGACAAGGTGAAGTCGTATTCCGATCTGCCTGACATCACGCTGCAGCAGATCCAGCACTTCTTCGAGCACTACAAGGATCTCGAAAAGGGCAAATGGGTGAAGATCCTGCGCTGGGGCGGTCCGGAGGACGCGCACAAGCTGATCCTCGAAGGCATGGAGCGCGAGAAGAAGAAGAAGAAGGGGTGAGGCCCCACCGTCATTCCGGGGCGCGCGAAGCGCGAACCCGGAATCCAGATGTTTGTGGCTCGAGATTCCGGGTTCGGCTCTGCGAGCCGCCCCGGAATGACACTTACTTACACCGCCGGCTTCGGCAGGCCCGCAATCGCACAGGCCGCGCGTAGCGTATTCACCAAGAGGCACGCCACGGTCATCTGGCCGACCCCGCCCGGCACCGGCGTGATGGCACCGGCCACTTCGAGCGCTTCCTGATAAGCGACGTCGCCGACGAGGCGCGTCTTGCCGTCTTCCTTCGGGATGCGATTGATGCCGACGTCGATCACGGTCGCGCCGGGCTTGAGCCAATCGCCGCGCACCATCTCGGGCCTCCCGACCGCGGCATAGACGAGATCGGCCTTCTTCACGAGCCCGGGGAGGTCGCGCGAGCGCGAATGCGCGATCGTCACCGTGGCGTTTTCGTTGAGCAGCAATTGCACCAGCGGACGGCCGACCAGGTTGGAGCGACCGATGACGATCGCGTTCATGCCTTCGAGCGAGGCGTGGACGCTCTTGGTCAGGATGATGCAACCGAGCGGCGTGCAGGGCGACAGCGCCTCGAAGCCGCCGGCGAGCCTGCCGGCATTGTTCGGATGCAGGCCGTCGACGTCCTTGGCTGGATCGATGGCGTTGATGACCGCTTCGGTGTTCAGTCCCTTCGGCAGCGGCAGCTGGACCAGAATGCCGTGCACGGCCGGATCGTGGTTGAGCTTGGCAACCAACGCCAGCAGATCCGCTTGCGAGACGTCGGCCGGCAGCTTGTGCTCGAACGAGGCCATGCCGGCGGCCTGGGTCTGGGTATGTTTCGAACGGACATAGACCTCGCTGGCGGGGTCGTTGCCGACCAGGACGACCGCAAGGCCCGGCACCAAATTGTGCTCGCGCTTGACGCGGGTCACCTCGTCGGCGACGCGTGCCCGAAGCTCCGCGGCGATCGCTTTCCCGTCGATGTTTTTGGCCGTCATGTCAGTTCCTCAGTCTGTCGATTTGGGGGCCGCAGATCTGAGTTTGACGAGCTGGCGCAGGGCTTCTCCGAGCCGCGCCGGGTCGCCATCGACCGCGATCTGCTTCAGTCGCGAGGTGGCTCCGGACAGCAATCTGACGCTGGCCTTGGGTACGCCGAGCGATTTCGCCAGCAGCACCAGAACCGCCTTGTTGGCTTCGCCGCCATCGGCGATGGCGCGCACCCGCACCTTGAGCACGCTGCGGCCATCCGACAATTGCTCGATCCCGTCGATGTCGTCGCGGCTGCCGCGCGGCGTCACTCGCAGCGCTATGCTGACTCCTGAGGCCGAGTAGCGCCAAGGTTCCTGGCAACAAGGCTCCTTGTTGGCGACCAAGGCGCTCCCACCCGCTTAGACCACGTTCGGGTAGACGTAGTACATGATCACCCGCTCGATGAACATGATGATCAGGATCAGGATGATCGGCGAAATGTCGAGACCGCCGAGGCTGGGAAGGAAATTGCGAATCGGCGCCAGCAGCGGCTCGGTGATCCGGTACAGGAACTCCGCCACCGCCGAGACGAACTGGTTGCGGGTGTTCACCACGTTGAAGGCGATCAGCCAGGACAGGATCGCGGAGGCGATCAGCAGCCAGACGTAGAGGTCGAGCACGATGATGACGATGTCGAGAACGGCACGCATGGCTATTGAAGACTCTGGCTATGAAACTCTGGCTGCGGTCGGGATTGACGCCCTCGCTAGATATCGGTTCCGTCAGGCCCAAACAAGGGAAGTCGGCGCCCGGACGGCTAAAACCGGGCGACCCCCGTCCTTGACTTGACCTTTGCGGGGACTTAAATGGCGCCCGGTTGTCGGCCGCGTTTCACCAGAGCGGCCAGCAAGGGGCCATAGCTCAGCTGGGAGAGCGCGTCGTTCGCAATGACGAGGTCGGCGGTTCGATCCCGCCTGGCTCCACCAGCCTTCGCTGGCTTCGCCAGCTTCGGCTCGGCAAGCCCTCTCGTGGCGAAGGCTGCCGCGGCGAAGCCCGCAGGGCGAAGCTGGGCTCCGTCCACTGCCCCCTACCTCCCCGTAAACCGCGGCGGCCGCTTCTCCATGAAGCTCGCCACGCCTTCCCTGAAATCACTCCCGGCCAGCGCCACCATCATCTCCCGGTTGGCCTCGATCGTCGCCTCGGCGAGCGTCTGGAACGGCACCTCGTAGAGCTGGCGCTTGATCACGGCCATCGCGCTCGGCGAGACGAAATCGGCGAGGTCTCGCGCATAGGCGTAGGTCTCCTCGCGCAGCTTCTCCGGCGGACAGAGCCGGTTGACCAGCCCGATCCGCAACGCCTCCGCGCTCGATACGCGCCTCGCCGAGAGCAGCAGATCCATCGCGTGGGCGTGGCCGACGATGCGCGGCAGCATCCAGCTGATGCCGTGCTCGGCGATCAGGCCACGCCGCGCGAACGCGGTGGTGAACACGGTATTGTCGGTAGCAAAGCGCAGGTCGCAATAGAGGGCGTGGACGAGGCCGATGCCGGCCGTGGCGCCGTTGAGCATGGCGATGACGGGCTTCTTGATCGAAGGGTAATAGCCGTAACGCGTCTGCCAATCCGGCCGCCGGTTCATGTCGAACGGCGGCAGGTCCGAGGCGCGCCTGACGTCGTCGGGGTCGAGCCCTTTCAGCGCGTCCATGTCGGCGCCGGCGCAGAAGGCCCGGCCCGCACCGGTGAGGACAATGACGCGGACATTGTCGTCAACGTTCGACGTCTCCATCGCGTGACGCACGTCGCGCTCCATGACCGGCGTCCAGGCGTTCATGCGGTCGGGGCGATTGAGCGTGATGGTCGCGATCTTGTCGCTCACCTCATAGAGGATGTGTTCGTAGGCCACGGCGCTCTCCCTTGTCGGCCGGCACGCATTGGTGCGTGCTCGTTTGCGGAGAGCCTAGCATAATCGGGGAAGGGGCAAGGACTTGCGTGGAGGCGCGATCACTCGGCGGCTTGCGCCAGCACCGGTCGGCGCGCCAGCCAGCCGTCGATGAAATGATCGAGCCAGGCGCGTTCGGCAACATCGTAGACGGCACGATCCGCGAAATGATGGTGGCGCTGCCGTGCACCGGGCGCGCTGAAGCCGTCGTAGCCGCGCGTGGTCCAGCGGCACATCATCGCGTAAGTCACGTCGGGATGGAACTGCACGCCGAAGGCATGGCCGGCACGGAACGCCTGCACCGGAAAATCATCACCTTCAGCCAGCAGCTCGGTGCCTCCAGGCAGCTCAAATCCCTCGCGATGCCAATGGTAGACCTGCGCCGGCCAATTTGGGCAGAGCGCATGGCCCGCGGCGGTCGGCCTGATCGGGTAGTAGCCGATCTGAGTCAACGCCTGCGCATGCGGCGCGACGCGCGCCCCGAGCTGCATCGCCAGCATCTGCGCCCCCAGGCAGATGCCCAGGAACGGCCGCTGCTCGCGAAGCGGAATTTCGATCCAGTCGATCTCGCGGCGGATGTAGTCGTCGGAGTCGTTGGCGCTCATCGGGCCGCCGAAGATCACGGCGCCGGCATGCCGGTCGAGCGTCTCGGGCAGGGGATCGCCGAAGCGCGGACGGCGGATGTCGAGGCGATGGCCGAGCGCGCGCAGCGCATTGCCGACGCGGCCCGGTGTCGAGCATTCCTGATGCAGCACGATCAGAACCGGAGGCCGGGTTTCAGGGGCGGCCGCGCTCGGCACCCTCTGTGGGAAGGCGACCACCTCTGCGCCACCAAACCTGTTCGTCCGGAACGACATGGCCTCTACGAGTGCTATCGGTTCAGACCGCCAGCATAGCTAAGCGACGGTTAAGATCGTGTGAGTTCGCACACACGATCTACTCTTGAAGCAAGGTCCGGGCCAATACGGGTGCGGAGGGCGGCCTCAGCGCCTCTGCCGCTGGAATCGGCTGGTGGCGGCGAGGATGAAGCCGCGGGGGAAGAAACGCAGCGCGAACGGCACAATCTTGATGCCGAGACCCGGCAGAACTGCCCGTTTGTTGGCCATCAGGCCGCGATACGCCTCCTGCGCAACCTCAGTGGCAGAGACGTTGAGAAGGGCTGTATCATGTTGCGATCCGACGCGCGCGCGGGCCTGGAATTCGGTCGGCACCGGGCCCGGGCAAAGCACGGTGACGCGGACGCCGCGCGGGCCGAGCTCCGCCCGCAACGCTTCGGTGAAGGAGATCACATAGGCCTTGGACGCGTAGTAGACGGCCATGCCGGGGCCGGGCAGGAAGCCTGCGACCGATCCGACATTGAGCAGGCCGCCCTTGTTCCTGATGAGCTGATCGGCAAAGCGCAGCGACAGATCCGTCAGGGCCCGGACGTTGACGTCGACGATGCCGAGCTGCTCGGCGCGACCGCACTCGATCGCATCCCCGAACACGCCGAAGCCGGCATTGTTGACGAGATGATCGAGCTCGACGCCTTCGGCGGCGAGCGCTGCCGCGATGGTGTCGCCGGCATCGCGTTGCTCGAGATCGCAGGTGATCACGATCGGCCTTTTGCCGCCCTTGGCCGCGAGCTCGCTTGCGAGCGCTTCGAGCCGATCCGTACGTCTCGCCGTCAATGCGAGCCGATGTCCATTGGCGGCAAAGACACGCGCCAGCTCCACCCCGATGCCGGCCGAGGCACCAGTAATCAGCGTTACCCGCTCAACCACGTCCAACTCTCTCGAATTCAACTATTCCAACCCGGCAACGGCGGAAACGAGAGCATAGCCCGAGCGCAAGACGCAAGCGGCGCCGGCAGCATGGCGGCTTGAGCAGGGCGACGGGCGGTGCTGAAAACCTTTGATTTGCAGGGCGGTGCGATGCAGGTGTCGAGTAGATTAAAGTTTCTTCATGTGCCCGGACACCACGATGGCCCGAGCGAGCGCCGTCAGCCGCCGACGGCGCTATCCCTGACCTGTCCACCGGCACGTTCTGCAACGGCGTGCTTCAGCTCGATCCGGTCGCGCTGGGAAATGCCGAGCAGGTCGGACGCGCGCCAGACGACGTTGTCCTCGAACTCGGTGACCTGACCGTCGGCATAGACCAGCTCCCACATCATCTGCACGATGCGCTTGCGGCCCTCTTCGTCGAGCGAGCGCATGATGACGCTGGTGAAGCGATAGAGATCGACCGCCTCGCCTTCGACCTCCGTGGCGTCCGCGATCAGCCGATCCGCGGTGCCGCGGTCCAGTCCGAAATGGCTTTCGATCAGGCCATGCAGCTTGCGCTGCTCGGCCGCGGTCGGCTGGCCGTCCAGCGAAACCACGTGAATCAACAGCGCCGTGGCGGCAAGCCGATAATCGCTTTCGCCGAATGCGCGGGCCTGGTCATGAGGAGCAACAATGTCGGTGATGAATTGGCGCAAGCCGTCCAGCATGAGGTCCTACCGAGATCGATGACGCCGCAAGGAGTGCGGCCGTTACCAGCATTATATGAGCGGGAAACACAACCGGCGCAACGTGCGTCAGTTCCGCGCGTTGCATTACGTTTCGGCAATCTGTCCACCGTCATTCCGGGTTCGATGCTGGCGCATCGCTCCGGAATGACGGTGTGAGATTCACGGTATCTCGTACACCACCATCTTGTCGGCGATGCCGCGGAGCGCGGCCTGCTTCTGGATCGGCTTGATCGCGCGCTGCGCGAGCACCTCGGCGACGGCGGGAGCGTCCAGCACCGGAGCGGTGATGTGAATCTCCTGCGCGGTCGACAGGCTCTGCACGCGGGCGGCGATGTTGACGGTCTGGCCGAAATAATCCTGCCGCTCGTTGAGCATGACCGCAAGGCACGGGCCTTCGTGAATACCGATCTTGAGGATGAGGTCGTTGGCGCCGCGCTGCTTGTTCAGTTCCTCCATCGCCGCGCGCATGTGCAGTCCCGCGGTGATGGCGTGCTCGGGCCTGACGAAGGTCGCCATCACGGCGTCGCCGATCGTCTTCACGACCGCGCCCTTTTCGGCGGCGATGATCTCCAGCAACGCGCGGAAATGCGCCCGCACGAGATCGAAGGCATTGAGGTCGCCGACCCGCTCATAGAGCGCCGTCGATCCCTTCAGGTCGGTGAACAGGAACGTCAGGGACGTGATCTTCAGCCGCTGGTCGACATTGAGGTTGTCGGCCTTGAAGACGTCGCGGAAGGTCTGGTTGGACAGCATGCGCTTGGCAGTCAGGATCGGCTTGCGCTTGCCGATCATCTCGTGCAACGCGTGGTTGGCGACCCAGACCGAAGGCAATACGCGACTGCCCGATTGGTTCTCGAGGGTGAGACGCAACGGTCCGGGGCGCATCACGGTCGTTCCCGTCGGTGCCTCCAGCTTGTTGAACATGATCGCAAGCTGCTGACGCTCGCTGGTCGGCTCGCCCTGAACGTCCAGGAAATGGGCGGCATGGGTGACCGGCTCGAACACGATGATGAACTGGCTGGGCAGATTGAGCGAGAGGATCGCCTTCTCGCCAGCAGGCAATTCGAGCGCTTCGAGCGTCACGTCGTTGATCAGGCGGGAAAAGGATTCGTCGTTGATGTCGACGCCCGAGCTCCAGAACATCTGCCGCACATATTCCCAGATCGGCAACGTGTCGGGATCATGGGCGCCGATGCGGCGGACCCGCGGGCTGACGGTGAAGGCCACCTCGACCATCTCGTCGACGGAGGCCTCGTATCCGGCGGCGCAGAGCGCGCAATTGTAGTCGTCGTGCTTCAACGACTTCAACGTGGCGTGCGCGCCCAGCACGCCCCCACAACCGGGACACAGCACGTTCCAGCTCATGTCGAACAGGCCGAGCCGCGAGGCATGCAGGAAACCGGAAATGACCTTCTCCTGATCCAGCCCGGTCCGGTTGGCAAAATCCAGCGCATTGATCCGGTTGAGGTCGCGGTCATGACCGTTGGCGATCAGCTGCGCCAGGGCTTCCACGACATCGGGATCGGCGGTCTGCTTCAGAACGGAGAACTGGGCCTGGATGTCGCTCATCGCGGATCTCTATCTCGGATCGATCGCGCCGCCGGCCAGGCAATCGCCTGTCACCGGCGCGTGATGCGGAACATGGGTGAGTGGTCGGGCTGGGTCGTGACGACGCCGAGCGGGATCACGGGGGTCGCGGGGTCGGCAAGCTCGATACGGAATGCGCCGATCAGCCGGGCCAACGCCAGCACGGACTCGGCCTGGGCAAATGGCGCGCCGATACAGACGCGGGGACCTGCACCGAACGGCAGGTAAGCGAATCGATCGGGCGCCTCTTTCGACATGAAGCGTTTTGGAATGAACGCGCTCGGCTGGTCCCACAGCTTCTCGTGACGATGCAGCAGCCAGGGCGCGATCATGATGATGTCACCCTTGCCGATCTCGACGCCGGCCGCATTGTCCTGGTCGCGCGCCGCCCGCGCGACCAGGAACGCCGGCGGATAGAGCCGCATCGTCTCCTCGATCACCGCACGGGTGAATTTCTGCCGGTCGATGTCGGCCATGCTGTCGAGGTGCTCGCCGCGCGCCTCGGACGCCACTTCCTCCTGCGTGTCAGGATCGAGGGCGAGCAGATAGAGCGCCCAGAACAGCGCGGTTGCCGTGGTCTCGTGGCCCGCGAGGATCATGGTCGCGACCTCGTCGACGAGCTGCTCGTCGGAAAAGCCCTTGCCCGTCTCGGGGTCACGGGCCTCGTCCATGAGATCGAACAGGTCGCGCGGCGGTGCGCCGTCCTTCTTGCCCATCGTGCGCCGTTCGGCGATCAACATGGCGACGAACGCGGTCCAGCGCTTGCGGAAACGGGCTCGGGCAAAATCCATCGGGCTCGGCCATGACACCGGCAGCAGCATATCGAGGAAGTAAGGCCGCCCCAGCCGCGCGGCGTATTCCATGATGAAGTTGCGCAAGGTCGCGCCGTGGCGGTCCATGCCGAACGAGAACATCGTGCGCCCGGCAATCTCGAGCGTCATGCGCTGCATGACCTCGCGCAGGTCGATGTCTTGACCGGAGCAGCCAACCAGCTTGGTGATGGTCTCGTCGAGCACTGCCGTCATGTGCGGGACGAGATTGGCCGTGGCGCGCGGCGTGAAGGCCGGCGCGAGGGTGCGGCGCTGAAACGTCCAGGAATGGCCTTCGGCGATCAGGAGGCCGTCGCCGAGCACGGGGCGCAGCATGCGGATGCCGGCCGGCGTACGCGTGTAGTTCTCGTAATTGCTGAGCAGGACGTGCCGGATGGCGTCGGGCCGATTCAGGATGAAACTGTTGCGGAAGATGAAGCGGCCCGGGATGACGTCTTCCTCATAGGCGCGCTGTCCCCAGGTCGCGATCATGTTCTGCTTGACGACTGCGAGCCGGGCGAAGAACGACATGTCGTCGGGCGCGCGCGCTGGGGCCGGAGGGATGATGGGCCGACGCACGCTGGCGATGTTCATGGCTCTCTCCCGCAGCTGTGACGCAGGTCAATAGCTAGTAAGTCATCTCGGCAATGGCAATCCGGTTCTCTGAAGCGGGCCAGGCCCGTGCCACGATCCGCTCTTCGCCGAATTGGGCCACGATGTTGCGCCCAACCTCGCCGGCGGGAAGGCGCAGGGTTGCTGCCGCATCCGTTGGCACGCCTGGCTTGACGTCGGCCGGTTCCTTGCCGTCGAACAGCACCACGTCCCGCGGCAGGCCGAAATAGCCGCGCGGCCGCGACATGATCGCGACGGCACCGGCGTCCTTGTCCGCCGGGCCGAGCGGGCGCGCCGGCCGCAGATGCACCACGTCGGACGAGCGCGGGAACGGCGAGCGGTAGATGTGCGTCGTCGGCGCTCCGGGCGAGGCCAGGACGAATTCGAGCGACCAGGCGGGATCGACCTGCGCCGGCCCCCAGCGCCCGTCGGCACCTGTCTTTGAGCTGTGCACCGCACCAGCCTTGCGCTCGCCGGTGTCAGGATCGACGCGGAAGAGATCGACGGTTGCGCCCGCGACGGGCCGGTTGGTCGGCACGCCGCCGGGCGTCCCTGAAACCAGCCCGCTCAACGTCACGCTGGCCTCCGGCACGATCGCGATGCGCGCCGGCTCGCGGCCGGCGATGAACTTGTAGACCTCGCGGAACGCGCGCGGATGGAACGCAACCTCGCGATGGTCGAGCGCGCCAAGCACGAGGTTGGTTGCACCCTTCAGCTCCGGCCCTTCGGCTGTGACGTTGGTCGGTGTGCCGGGCTTGCCGATGAAGCGGCCATCGGGTTGCGCGAATTTGTCCATTCCGTCGCTGCGCAGCGTGAGGAAGGCGACGCCAGGCGTCACCTCGCTGTCACCCTCGTTCAGGCCGCGCAAGAAGATGCCGCGGCCGTTGAACTCGTTGTTGGGCTGGTCGTCGGTCGCGAACACGCCGTGATTGGGCGTGCCGCACAGCACGGCGTGGCTGACATCGCCGGCACCGCCGTTCCTGACGACGTTGCGGATGGCATAACCGCCGCGCGAGCTGCCGACCAGCGCCACGCGAGGTGCGCCGGTGCGGCGCTTCAGCTCAGTGATGGCAGCGGCGAGCTCGCGGCGCTGGTCCTCGGTCGAGGAGCGGCCCGCCTGCTCGACCTTGTCGTCGCTGCGCGCCAGCGGATCGGTGAAATTGATCGCCACCATGCGCTCGCGCGCGATGTCGTTCGATTCCATCCGCCAAAGCGTCGTCATCCAGAGCGCGTCATAGTCGCCATTGCCGTGAACGAACAGGATCGGCGGCAGCTCGGCGCCGGCGGGCGCGGTCTGGGCGAACGCCCCCATCCGCAGGCTCGCAACCGCGAACGGCAGAGCACCGGCGCCTTGCAGGATCGTCCGTCGCGACAGCTTCATCAGTTCCTCCCGGCGAGACTTGCCTCTTTGCACCGGTTATAGCGACCTAACCACTGGACAGCGAAGGACTTTCACGGGCATCACTGAATTTGCCGGAATCGCCCGGGACCATTTCTGCCAGACCGTTTGGAAGGGGATATGACCGCGCAGACGAACCGCCAGAGAATCGCCGCCGAGGGCATCACCGCGCCCCTGCGATACACGGTGTTCCGGCGCATCTGGCTCGCCAGCTTGCTCTCCAATCTCGGCCTCCTGATCCAGGGCGTGGGCGCGGCCTGGGCGATGACGCAGATGGTGGCCTCGGCCGACCAGGTGGCGTTGGTGCAGACCGCGCTCATGCTGCCGATCATGCTGATCTCGATGCCGGCCGGCGCCATCGCCGACATGTATGACCGCCGCATTGTCAGTGTAATCTCGCTGTCAATCGCGCTGATCGGCGCGACCGCGCTGACGATCCTGGCTTGGCTCAATCTCATCACTCCGGAAGCGCTGCTCGCTTTCTGCTTCATCGTCGGCAGCGGCAACGCGCTGTTCGGCCCGGCCTGGCAGTCCTCGGTCAGCGAACAGGTGCCGCCCGAGGCCTTGGCGTCCGCGGTGGCGCTGAACGGCATCAGCTACAACATCGCCCGCAGCTTCGGCCCCGCTGTCGGCGGCGTCATCGTCGCCGCGCTGGGTGCGGTCGCCGCGTTCGCCTGCAACGCGATCCTTTATTTGCCGCTGCTGGTGGTGCTGCTGCTCTGGCGCCGCAGCACCGAGCCCTCGCGCCTGCCGCGCGAGAAGCTCAATCGCGCCATGGTCTCGGGCTTCCGCTACATCACCAATTCGCCACCGATCAAGATCGTGCTGTTGCGCACGCTGGTAATGGGCCTGATTGGCGGCGCCGTGATGGCACTGATGCCGCTGGTCGCGCGTGACCTGCTGCATGGCGGCGCGCAGACCTACGGCATCATGCTCGGTGCCTTCGGCATGGGCGCGGTGATCGGCGCGCTCAATATCCACGAATTGCGCAAGCGGATGAGCGGCGAGGCCGCGATCCGCGCCTGCACCATCACGATGGCGTTCACGATGGCCGCTCTCGCCCTGAGCACGGAGCCGGTGCTGACGGCGGCCGCGCTGGTGCTGGGGGGCGCGGTCTGGATGGCGGCGATCGCGCTTTTCAACATCGGCGTGCAGCTCTCGGCGCCGCGCTGGGTCGCTGGCCGTTCGCTCGCCGCATTCCAGGCCGCGATCGCCGGCGGTATCGCGATCGGCGCCTGGGGCTGGGGCCATCTCACCGACCATGCCGGCGTCGAGACGGCGCTGCTGACGGCGGCCGGCCTGATGCTGGTCTCGCCGCTACTCGGCATCTGGCTCACGATGCCGCGCGTCGGCGCTCGCAACGAGGATGCGGACATGCTCGCCGATCCCGAGGTGAAGCTGTCGCTGACGGGCCGCAGCGGGCCGCTCGTGGTCGAGATCGAATATCGCGTCGCGCAGGAGAACGCGCGTGCGTTCCACAACGTGATGCAGGACGTGCAGCTCTCGCGCCAGCGCAACGGCGCCTATGGCTGGTCGATCGCGCGCGATATCGCCGACCCTGAATTGTGGACCGAACGCTATCACTGCCCGACATGGTTCGATTACTTGCGTCAGCGCAACCGCTCGACCCAGTCCGAGCGCGCGCTGCATCAGCAGGCGATCGATTTCCACATCGGCCCCGAGCCGGTGCGGATCCGTCGCATGCTGGAGCGTCCCTTCGGCTCGGTGCGCTGGAAGGACGACACGCCGGATCGCGCAAGCGCCGAGGTACTGCCGGTGGTCGCAACCGCGGCGGGAAGCAGCACGTAGGTTTTGTCAGCGCGTAGCCCGCATGAGCGCAGCGACATGCGGGGCCTGAAGTCCCGGATATCGCTTCGCTCATCCGGGCTACGACGTTTTGGCTTACTGCCCGTGCTGGGTCAGCATCTTGTCGCAGGCCTTGCCCAGCTTGGTGCGGTTCTGCTTCAGGCACGCCAGCACGGCACCGTCGCCACTGTTCATCACGGGACGGCAGAAGCGCGTGACGTCGCGCGCGCAGGCATCATGGCCGGGCTGCTGTTGCGCGGAGGCGCTCGATGCGCACAGGAGCAAAGAAACAACGAAAAGCAGTCTGGTCATCGCGCAATTGCCTCTTACCCGAAAAGACGTGCGGGCGAAGCTAGTGCGACGATCCCGCACCTGCAACGGCTTTGTTGACCGCTTTGCAAGGGGCATCCGCATGACCCCGGCTTGATGCCGGGGGACATGGCGAGGGGAGCTGCCGGCGCAATTGCCGGCGTGTTGATTACTGCTTGTCCTGCGCGTCAGCGACCTTGCGCGAGGCGCCCTTGGCGAGGGTCTTGTCCATCACCGCGCGGCAGCCGGCGCTGAGATCCGAGCGGTGCTTGATCATGCACGCCGTGATCTTCGGGATGTTCGGAATCTCCGCCGAGCAGAGGCGGAAGGCATCGCCGGTGCACATCTGCTGCGCCTCGGCCGAGAACGCGAAGCTCGCACCCGTCGAAGCGATGGAGACGATGGCGGCGAGGCCTAGGGCCAGGCCGGTGTCGCGGATCTTGCTGGTCAGGGACTTGCTGGTAAACGACTTGGTCATTTGAAGCTCCCATTGGCACCGCCCAAGGCGGGCCCGTTGTCGATGGGAGCTACGATGCTCCGCCAAATCCCTTTCGACTGTGATGATGCTCACGGGCGACCCCTCCTTTGTGACATCAGTCACATTGGCGCACGCCGCTGAAATTCCTCCGCAACCGCGGTCGTGTTGGTGTCACGTTAACTCTTACTTCGCATTAATGGCTGGTCGCGCGGGAAATTCCGCAGGTTTGGTTGCGTAATTGGAAAGAGTTGCGATGCGTAATGCGTTGGGCCTGATGCTGGCCAGTGTAGTTGCGGCGGTCGTGATCGCCGCCGGCGGGTGGTTTTACTATTCCGCGAGCGCAGACCAGGGCGCTCCCAAGACAATTGCCGCCCGTGCTGCCGATCCGTTGCCGGCACCGGCGAAGCTCGCCGCGAGGGATGACGTCGAGACCACCGCGACGGTCGCCGCCAAGCCGACGGCAGTTGCGGCGCCTGCGCCGGCCCCGGCCATGCCGCTGCAGCCGAAACAGGCCTGCGCCAATCCGAACGCGCTGGGCGTGTCCCGCGTCGTCGAGATCGACACGACGGGCGGCCCCGGCTTCGGCTTCGAGCACTTCAAGCAGTTCGATTTCCTGACCGAGAAGGAGGTCGTCCTGACCTTCGACGACGGTCCTTGGCCGGTCAACACGCCCGCGGTGCTGAAGGCGCTCGCGGACGAATGCGCCAAGGGCCTGTTCTTCTCGGTCGGCAAGCACGCGACCTACCATCCGGAGATCCTGAAGCAGGTGCTGGCCCAGGGTCACACGGTCGGCACGCACACCTGGTCGCATGTCAATCTGAACAGCAAGAAGCTGACGGAACAACAGGTCAAGGACGAGGTCGAAAAGGGCTTCAGCGCGGTGAAGTTCGCGCTCGGCACCAATCCCGCGCCGTTCTTCCGCTTCCCGCAGCTTCAGCACAATCCCGCGATGGTGAGCTATTTCGCCACCCGCAACGTCGCGATGTTCTCGACCGAGATCGACTCCTTCGACTTCCGGAAGGGCGCGACGCCGGAGAAGATCGTCGAGACCGTGATGACGCGGCTCGACAAGCTCGGCAAGGGCATCATCCTGATGCACGACTTCCAGAAGAACACCGGCATCGCCATGCCGACGCTGCTCGCGCGGCTCAAGGCCGGCGGCTACAAGGTCGTGCAGATGAAGGCCAAGGCGAGCCTCCAGACCCTGCCGGAATACGACGAGGCGCTGATGAAGGACATGAAGGTGCCGACCGCAGGCACGAACGCACGTCCGATCGCGAGCGTGGTGCAGACGATCTCGCAGTAACCGCGCCACCACTCCAGACGCGCATGGCCGGGCTTTCGCCCGGCCATTTGCGTTGAGGGAGCGGCTTACCAATAGATGCCGTGGCGATGCAGTTCGCTGATGATGCGGCGCTCGGTCCAGCTGCGCGTGTGCTTCGGCTTGTGCGGTTTTGCCGTGGTTTTGGCGGCGGGCTTGGCCGTCGTGACCGGCGCGGAGGTCGCCGCGGGCGTCGCCGCCGTCGGAGCGGTCACCGCAGCCGGCGCGGAGAGCGACACCGCCGGCGGACGATCGGAATATTTCGAAGCCTCGGTGGCCGGCGCGGCCTCGCTCACCTGCGTCGTCGCGGTGGTCGATGTGGTTTCCGGAGCCGAGCTCCGTTCGCCCGAGGCGGCCAGCGACAGGCTGCGCGACCCGCCCGCCTGGGCGGAGGCAGAAGCCAGCAGCATGGCGGCAACCAGAATGATCTTGCGCATGTGAAGTCTCCCCGTGTTGGCGTGAGAAGACGTTAGGGGAAGACCGAACGGGATTATGTGATCGAGATCACCCAGCTGAATGAGCTGCCGATGGCTGATGCGTTGCTCTCGGGGCCGTTTTGGGATCGGGTCTGAGCGGCCCGAGACATAGGTGACAGAACGTACCGGACACATGGGTTACACTTTCCGCTTTTGTTCTGCGGGAGGTGTGGATGCCGTGGACAGTGAGTTCGGTGATGGAAGAGCGCCTGCGGTTCGTTGCCCGGCTTCTG
>DATLXF010000026.1:0-178665 GCA_035575945.1 Bradyrhizobium sp.
AGGTCTTCGATGGCAACGTGCACAACGTCGTCGGAGCCGGTGGGGTCAAGCGAACCGCGCGTACGGCAAAACCGTGTGGTCCTGGCCGTCGTTGCTACGGTCAAGCTCTTGCGGAGGCGGCAATCGCGTCAACCGGCGCGGGGGCCGGTGAATTCCGCAGGGGTGAGGGAGGCCAGAAGGAACTCGGCTCCCGGGAGAGCGCGGCATAAGCCGTCCGACCATCGCGCAGGGAAGGCCGAGTGATCGGCACCACCTGTATGCTGCTGTGCGGTTCTTCTGCGTGCACCTCTTGCGCAGCAGACCGCGGGTGCCTGTCGGCACCCGGCCTTCCCTGCGCCCTCTTGGACATGAGGGCGGAGAGATGAAGCAAAACTCGGGCTGATTATGCCGCGAGGCCGCGACCGCATGTCTGCAGCCATTTCCTCTGTCATTGCGAAACGCGGCACGCAACCAGAACTCTTCTCCTGTATCATCGCGCTCGAGGTGCAACCCGTGGGCTCGGCCGGCGCCGGCCCCTGATCCAGCGCTTCTGCTGGTGGACTCGCCTCCTGCAATCCGGTTGAATGGCCGGTGAGTTCTCGGGCCTGTGCCAGGCCTTCGTGTGCCATGACTTGCGAGCGCCTGCCGCGCAACTTGCGCGATGGTCGAGAGTGCTCTTTCGTTGAAAGTTATCAGTGGGCCGATCGGCCCGATCCAGAGAGATGAGATGAGCAAACTCGTTATCCGCGCCGGCGATTTCACATTCGATGCCCGCTTCGAGGAGCAATTGGCGCCCAAGACCGTCGCCGCCTTCCGCAAGGCGCTGCCGTTCGAGAGCCACATCATCCATGTGCGCTGGAGCGGCGAGGGCGTATGGATGCCGCTCGGCGATCTCGATTTCGGCGTCGGCTACGAGAACCACACCTCCTATCCCGCGCCGGGCCAGATCATCCTCTATCCCGGCGGCATCAGCGAGACCGAGATCCTGCTGGCCTACGGCGGCGTGCATTTCGCGAGCAAGATGGGCCAACTCGCCGGAAACCATTTCATCACGCTGACCTCGGGGCTGGAGAATCTGGCGACGCTGGGCAAGAGCGTGTTGTGGAAGGGCGCGCTGCCGATCCGTTTCGAGGAAGTCTGAGTGACGGAGCCCCGCTACCCCCGCGATCTCCGCGGTTACGGCCGCAACCCGCCGCATCCGCAGTGGCCCGGCGACGCACGGGTCGCGGTGCAATTCGTCGTCAATTTCGAGGAAGGCGGCGAAAACAACATCCTGCATGGCGACCGCGCCTCGGAAGCGTTCCTGTCCGATGTGCTCGGCGCACAGCCCTGGCCGGGCCAGCGCCACGCCAATATCGAATCCATGTTCGAGTACGGCTCGCGCGCCGGCTTCTGGCGGCTGTGGCGGATGTTCACCGCGCGTAATTGGCCGGCCACCGTGTTCGGCGTCGCCACCGCGCTCAAGCGCAATCCCGAGATCGTTGCGGCCATGAAGGAGGCGGGCTGGGATATCGCCAGCCACAGCCTGAAATGGATCGAGCACAAGGACATGACCGAGGCGCAGGAGCGCGCCGAGATCGCCGAGGCGATCCGCGTCCATATCGAGGCGACCGGCTCGCGGCCGCTCGGCTGGTACACCGGACGATCCTCCATCAATACAAACCGCCTGCTGATGGAGGAGGGCGGTTTTCTCTATCTCTGCGACTCCTATGCCGACGATCTGCCCTATTGGGTGAAGGGAGCGAACGGCAGGCAGCTCATGATTCCCTACGCGCTCGATGCCAACGACATGCGCTTCATCAACCCGCAAGGGTTCGCCGATGGCGAGCAGTTCTTCATCTACCTCAGGGATGCTTTCGACGTGCTCTATGCGGAAGGCGAAACCGCGCCGAAGATGATGTCGGTGGGCCTGCATTGCCGCCTCGCCGGCAGGCCCGGGCGCGCAGCGGGCCTGATCCGCTTCCTCGACTATATCGGAAGGCATGAGCGCGTTTGGGTGCCGACGCGGTTGCAGATCGCCCAGCACTGGCACGACAAGCATGCGCACCTGGCCGCCGACGCATTCGAGATCGGGTGAGCGAGAAGCCGCAGTCCGCGGCGCGCCGTGCGCCCGAGGACAAGCCGGAAAAATTGAAAGAGGGGGCAGCCACAAGTGCCGGGTGCTTCTGGCCACCCCCTCCGAACCTCCTCCGGGAGGAGCAGGTGATTTGGGAAATGCAAGAAGCGTGCTAGTTGCCGGAAGCCAGCCCCGAGGCCTTTCCCATCGGAATTCAGGCTGAGTCTCTGGCGTTCATCGGGGTGGTCGCGTCCTCAAGTCAGTTTCAGATATCCGTCCTGCCCAAGGATCAGGCAGCTCTTGGCTCCCCCGCGCGCAGGGCGGGCGCGAGCGGTGTGATGGCTCGTGGTCACATTCATGCTAATCACGCCTCGGTTGCTGCCGTGGCGTAATTTGCTGCAGGAAGCCAGGGCGGCCTGTCGTGAGGACGACAGCCGCGTCGTTCAGGAGGAGAAATCTACCGAGATGGGCGCCACTAACGCCAAGGCATCGCTCGGCGAGACGATCGT
The DNA here is from genome assembly GCA_035575945.1 of Bradyrhizobium sp. Taxonomy (GTDB): domain Bacteria; phylum Pseudomonadota; class Alphaproteobacteria; order Rhizobiales; family Xanthobacteraceae; genus Bradyrhizobium. The sequence continues at coordinate 2,545 of DATLXF010000026.1, forward strand.
GCGTCGGATCAACGATCTGGCGGCGATTTCGGAGGCGGGTGACAACCTCACCCGCATCTATCTCACCAGGGAGTTGCGCCGCGCAGCGGACCTCATCCTGGGCTGGATGCGCGAAGCCGGCATGAGTGCGCGCATCGACGCGATCGGCAACGTCTGTGGGCGCTACGAAGGCGACCGGCCCGGCGCGCCCTGCCTGATGCTCGGCTCGCATTACGACACCGTGCGCGATGCCGGAAAATGGGATGGGCCGCTGGGGGTGATCACCGCAATCTCCTGCGTCGCCGACCTCGACCGTCGCGGCAAGCGCCTGCCGTTTGCGATCGAGGTGGTTGGCTTCGCCGACGAGGAGGGGGTGCGCTTCGCCTCGACTTTGCTCGGCAGCCGTGCGGTGGCCGGCACCTTTGACGAGAGCGTGTTGAACACGCGCGATGGAAGCGGTGTGTCGATGCGGGATGCGCTCGTGCAGTTCGGCCTCGATCCCGACCGGATCGGCGCGGCCGCACGGACGCGGCGCGAGCTTCTTGCCTATCTCGAATTGCACATCGAGCAGGGGCCGGTGCTGGAAGCGCAGAACCTGCCCGTGGGCGTCGTCACCGCAATTGCCGGCGCCACGCGCCTCGCAGCGCGGCTGACCGGCATGGCCGGCCACGCCGGCACCGTGCCGATGGCGCTTCGGCGCGACGCGCTCGCCGGGGCGGCCGAATGCATCGGCGCGATCGAACAATCTTGCCGCACCGACCAAAACGGCTTGGTCGGCACAGTCGGCCAGATCCGGACGAGGCCCGGCGCGACCAACGTCATTCCCGGCGAAGTGTCGTTCAGCATCGACATCCGCGCGCCCACCGACATGCACCGCAAGGGTGCGGTCGCGGATATCGTTCGCCAGGTCGAGGCGATCGCCCGGCGCCGGCAATTGTCGCTTCAGCTCGATGTCACCCATGAGAACCGCACCGCGCCTTGCGCACCATGGCTCCGGGACCAGATCACGTCGGCGATCGAAGCCGAAGGCTTTTCCGTGTTCGAGCTGCCCAGCGGGGCGGGGCACGACGGCATGGCGATGATCGACATTGCCGATGTCGGCATGATCTTCGTCCGATGTCGCGGCGGCATCAGCCATCACCCGGACGAACATGTCGAACTCGCCGATGCCGACGCGGGTGCGCGGGTGCTGCTGCGGGTCGTCGAGAATTTCAAGCCTCGGGAAGCCGGAGCTGGCCTCATCTGATGGCCCGAACCTCCCTTGTCATCAGGGCGAGACACGAATCAGTCACTTTTATGACGGTGGCCGGCTATGGCCGGGATCACGATCAGGCGTAAATGAACAGCGATATCTCCTTGCCGTCACATCGCGGAAACCGGTTTTATCAGGGCGTAACCGCGACCTTTGTCGCCAACGCGCTTCAGGCGGTGAACTTCCTCAGCGATCGGTTCCTGAGAAATTCGCAGCATTCGCTGTCGGCCATCGAGGACCTCTACCGGCACTCGATGGACAGTGCCTTTTCGCTGACCGAGGCCTTTCTCGTAACCGGCGCTCCGCACGCCTCCGCCTACTACCCTCGCGACTTCGCCTGGTTCTATCCAGACGTGCTCGATCCCGAGACGATCATGGATTCGCAGGACGCGGTACGTCGGGCCCGCCTGCTCGAGAAGAGCGTGCGCCTGCTGCTGGAGGCGGTCCGCGCCGATGTCGTTACCACGACGATCGTCCCGGCGGGACGCGGCCGGTATCTCGGCGTGAATTACTTCTCGCCGCCCTCGGACACGCTGCTCGGCATCCTCGCCGGTCTCCAGCAGATGATCTCGGCCGAGGAGAGGGCGTCGACCTACCTGGCGATGTCACAATGTGCACATGCCGGCCGCCTGCTACTGGCCGAATATGGCGACGACCTGAAGCGGGCGATTCTTCAGCTCGCAAGCGAGCTGGAGCCGGTCGATCATGGCGGTGCCCGATACCTGCTGTGCGATGCCGGCGCACCCCGCTCCGCGGCCACCGACACCCGGGCCGAGCGCAGGCGTTTCGTCACCAACGCCTGCGTCTACACGACGTTCGTCTGGGGCGTGCAGCTGGGAGTCGTCGAAGGCAACGAGCTGAAGCGACTGCTCGGGCGCGACCTCGTGCAATACAAGAAGGACCTGCTCCGCCTATTCGGCAGGGATGGCTATGTCAGGCATTCCCTGGATGGTGCGGCAGGGCCGCCAGCCTCTTCAGTCGCACTGGATTTCGTCGGCGTGCATCGCGGGTTCTGGGATATGAGCGACTCGAGCGAACGTGCCCTGTTTGCCGCGACGACGGATCTGATCATCGCCGAACCGCGGTTTCGCATACCGAGTACCTTCCATTTCCTGGTATCGGCGGAGAATCCGCGGACCAAGATGATCCACAAGATTGCAGCTCCTGCCTATCAGGGACGCTCTTCCTGGCCGACGTTCAACGTCGAATTCGCCGATCGCATGCTGGACTATGATGAATTCGCCGGAAGCGATAGGTATCGGGCTTGCGCACAAGGCATTTTGCGGGATATCCGGAGCGCAACCGAGGTCCACGGCGGCTATCAGGAGCTGATCTCCGAGCAAGGTCTGAAGTATCGCACCTGGGCCTACAAGGGCGCCGTGGCGCACTCCTGGTTTCCACGCTTTCTGTCGGTCTGGAGGCGGGCGTACGGCACGCCGCTGCTCCGATGGGACTGACGGGTCCTGACGGTCGCGCGCACGCTATGCCACGAGATCCAGCAGCCGGCATGATCCACGCACGAGCACCTTGCGCCCCGTGGGCGTCATTGCCGGCACGCCGTCATTGACCACAACGAGGCCGAGCCTGACGAGGCTCTCGATGAGGTGGACCTTCGAGGGGCGACCGCACGACGTCGGATGGCGAATCGTGCGCAGCGCTTCCCATTGGTCCGGCGAAAGATCGAAGTCGACGTCGTTGCTCATCTTGCCTCGATAGATAGTGTGATTGCGCCCCTGTTAGCGGCGCCGCATGAAAAACATGCGACGACAATGAGTCGGGATTTCGGTACGTTAACCAAACTAGAATCAAAATTAGAGTTTCTCTTCACAAATTGCTGCACCTCATTGCGCCACAACGGTTTAGATCGCTCATACGACATCATTCCATTTCGATCACCATTTGATGATCCGTGTTGCGGTGCGAATTGCCGCAATGCATGGAAAGCATCGCTGTCCCATTCTGCGTCGCGTTACGTACAGATTGATGAGGCGGCAAATTCCGGACTCTGGTAACTTAGCTCAAGGGGAATGGCTTCACACGGCAGGAGTGGAGTGCATGAACAGGCTGGTTGAAATTCGCAGCCAGGAATTTTTATGCCGCGAGCGGGCAGCGTCGATTCGGAGCGTCGGCTGTTCTGGCTCGCCCAGGCCGAGGAATGGGAGCAGCGCGCGCTCGACGAAATCGCGTTTCACTTTCGAGAGTGCAATCTCGCGGAGGTCGAGCTGAGCGCCGTCTGACGGCGCCGGCTATCGTTGTTCATTGATAAGTCGCAACGATGTCCGACACAGCACGTTCGAGCTGTTGCGCGGTGGCGCATTGGCGCACGACGCTGCAAAAGGTCGCGTAGCGCGGCATCTCGGAATCGCCGAAGCCCCAGGCCAGTCGCCCCTCGGGATTGAGCCAGACCAGCCGCTTGGAGCGCTCGGAGATGCGGCGCAAAATGTCGGCGCGCGGATCGAGATTGTTGCTGCGGGCGTCGCCGAGCACGATCACCGTGGTTCGCGGCGTCAGCGTGCTCATGAACTCCTTCTCGAAATCGACCAGCGAAGAGCCGTAGTCGGAGGAGCCGAAGCCCACTTTGGACATGATTTCCGCCATCGCCTCCTCCGGCGACTTCGATTCGAGGACCTCGCTGACCTCGATCAGATGAGAGGAAAAGGCGAAGGAACGGACATCGTCGACCAGCTCGTGCAGCGAATGGATCAGGAGCAGGAAGAAATCGGAGACTTGTGCGACCGAGCCGGAGACGTCGCAGAGCGCCACGATCTTCGGCCGGTCGCGATGCTTGCGCTTCCATGCGGTGAGGAAAGGCACGCCGCCCCAGGCCGCATTGCGACGAAGCGTGCGGCGGACGTCGAGATGGCCGCGCCGCTTGCGCTTGCGCGGCTTCGAATAGCGCTCGCGCAGCCGGCGCGCGATCTGGCGGATGAGGGCGCGCATCTCGGCGACCTGGCGCCGCTCGATGCGGGCAAGCGGCGCGTTGCGCAGGATCTCGTTGCGGAGGTTTTCGGCCTCCTCGCGGGCATAGAGAGCAAGTCCCTGGGAGACCGTGTCGCGCACCGCTTCGCGCAAGGCATCGAGGGCGGCGCGGAGACGCTCGGCCAGTGCCGGGTTGGTCGCGGTCAGCTCGTCGAGATCGTCCCGCAGGCGCTGAAGGCCCATGGCATCGAGGATACGGCTGGAAAAGATGCCGCGCTGCGTGGAGTAGCGGATGTCGGACAGGGAGGCCGCTGCGGAGGCGCTGGCGATGGCGGCCGCGATCGTATTGCGGTCCTGCGACAGCAGCATTTGCGCCAGCGTGCCCAAACCTTCGGGCGGCTGGCTCTGGCCGGAATCGCTGGAAGCGCCGGAGGAGGGCGACTGCTCCGCGTCCTGCGGTGTGTCGTCGTTGTCAGCCTCGGACTGGTCCTGCCGCGGCTCCGGCTGACTGAAGAAGAGGTCGAAGCAATCGCCGAGCGCGAGCTTCTCTTCCTGCGACTTCGCGAGCGTCAGCAGCAGCGCATCGCGCAGGATGGCGCGGTCGGAGATGCCGACCTGCGCGACCGCGCGCATCGCGTCGATGCTTTCGGCGGGCGAGACGTGAATGCCGGCGCCGCGCGCCGCCCGAAAGAAGCGATGGAGATTTTCGCGCATCGGCGTCAACCGAAGACGTTGGACCGGGCCGCCTTGGCGATGAAGGTCGTCACCTGCGGCGTTGCGGCCTCGATGTCGCCTTCGTATTTGAGGAGCACGTTGAGCGTGTCCTTGACGATCTCGGTATCCAGTTGGTCCGTCTGAAGCAGCACCAGCACGCGCGCCCAGTCGATGGTCTCGCTGACCGATGGCAGCTTCTTCAGGTCGAGCGAGCGGATCTCGTGGATGAAGCCGACCATCTGCCGGCGCAGCGCCTGCGAGATGCCGGGCACGCGGCTCTCCACGATGCGCTCCTCCAGCCGCTGCTCGGGAAAGCCGATATGGAGATGCAGGCAGCGGCGCTTCAGGGCGTCGCCGAGGTCGCGCTCGCTGTTGGAGGTGAGGATCACGGTCGGCGGCGTGATGGCGGAGACGGTTCCGAGCTCGGGGATCGTGACCTGGAAGTCGGACAGGATCTCCAGCAGCAGGGATTCGAATTCGGCGTCAGACTTGTCGATCTCGTCGATCAGGAGCACGCAGCCTCCCGGCTGCTCCAGCGCCTGGAGCAGGGGGCGCGGCTCGACGAACTCCTTGGAGAAGAACACGTCGCCGAAATCGTGGAGCTGTTCGAGCGCGGCATGCAGCGTCTGCGCGCCGCCGAGAACCTCGCCCAGCTTGTCCTTCAGGATTTGCGTGTAGAGCAGCTGTTTGGCGTATTTCCACTCGTACAGCGCCTTGGCCTCGTCGAGGCCTTCATAGCATTGCAGGCGGATCATCTTCATGCCGCGCCAGGCCGCGATTGCCTTGGCGAGCTCCGTCTTGCCGACGCCCGCGGGGCCTTCGACCAGGATCGGCTTGTCGATCTGCTGCGACAGATAGACGGCAGTCGCGATCTGCCGGCTCGCGATGTAGCCCTGCGCCGCGAGGCCGCTCTCCACTGCCTCGATCGCGGTCGAGGCCTTCTGATCTGCCACGAATGGGCGCTCCCAAAGATCTTGCCTGAGGCTCGTTCTGCCTGCGTTCCCTGCAAAGAACAAGCCTCGTTTGGGAGACTTCAGACCCGCGTCAACGGCGTTTTTCCGCTGAACGCAAATAGTTGAGCGCTTCGCCGGTCTGCTCGGTCAGTGCCGGAATACGTCCGGCTTGCGGATGGTCTGCCGGACCTCGGCGCCGCAATCAGCGCATTCATAGACGAAGTCGATCTTGGCAAGACTCCAATGCGGCTCGACCTCGCGCACATACATCGAAGGAACCCCATGCAGGTGGGGCAATTCACGGGCGCGATCTCGACGTCCTGATGATGCTGAACGTAAGCGGGCATCTCGGCTCTCTCCTTGGCAGTCGACCACCAACCCCGCACGGAAGCTAATGCCGGTTATCCAGGGTGCCTCATCAACTCTTCCGAACAGAGGCGGAACGCCTAGCATTTGTCGATCGCTGTGACATTCTTGTTACTTTCTCTGTACTGTAACAGGCGGACCCAATGCCTGTTCACAGCCCAATCCCCGGTATTCGGTCTTTCATCTCAACGAGCAGGGAGCACGCCCATGACGCATGCCATTCGCTTTCACAAAACCGGAGGTCCTGAAGTTCTGGTTTGGGAGGAGGTCAGTGTCGGCAAGCCCGGGCCCGGCGAAGCGCGGATCCGTCATACCGCGGTTGGCCTCAATTTCGTCGACATCTATAACCGTTCGGGCCTTTATCCGGCGCCGCTGCCCAGCGGGCTTGGCAGCGAGGCGGCCGGCATCGTCGAGGAAATCGGGCCCGGCGTCACCGATGTGAAGCCGGGCGATCGTGTCGCCTATGGCGCCTCTCCGCTCGGGGCTTATTCGGAGGCGCGGCTGATTCCGGCCGACCGGCTCTTGAAATTGCCCGACGGCGTCGACGACAAGACCGCGGCAGCCATGATGCTGAAGGGGCTGACGACGCAGTACCTGATCCGGCAGACCTATCGGGTGAAGGCCGGCGACACCATCCTGCTTCATGCCGCAGCTGGCGGCGTCGGCCTCATTCTCAGTCAGTGGGCCAAGCATCTCGGCGCGACCGTGATCGGCACCGTCAGCAACGACGACAAGGCGAAGCTTGCCAAAGCGCATGGCTGTGATCACGTCATCATCTATACCCGCGAAGACTTCGTGAAGCGCGTCGACGAGATCACGGCCGGCAAGAAGGTCCCCGTGGTCTACGACTCCGTCGGTAAGGACACGTTCCTGAAGTCGCTGGATTGCCTCGCCCCGCTGGGCGTCGCCGCACTGTTTGGCCAGTCCTCCGGGGCGGTGGAGCCGCTCAATCTCGGCCTGCTGGCGCAGAAGGGCTCGCTTTACGTCACGCGGCCGACGCTGTTCACCTACGCCGCCAAGCGCGACAATCTGGTGGCGATGGCAAACGAACTGTTCGAGGTGGTCAAGACCGGTGCGGTCAAGATCGAAGTGCACCAGACCTATCCGCTGCAGGACGCCGCCAAGGCGCATGCCGATCTTGCGGCACGCAAAACCACAGGATCGACCGTACTCATGGTGTAAATGTCCGACCGGGCGGAGACGCAGGCACAAGCCTGCATCACGTGCGTTCGTGCTTGCGCAGATCGTAGGCATGATCGAGCCGGATTGCCTGGAGATCGACATTTTCGGACGGGATCCGGGGTACCGCGGCCTCGGTCAGAATGGCGTCGGTCACGTCCTCGACCGCATTTTCCGCGATTTCGTGGATGAACGAGATGTTCTGATATTCGCCCGAAGCGATGCGCGAGATGACCTCGCGCCTCGTGATTTCGGGGTCGACGACCGCCTCCCGGCCCCGCCGCCCGTAATCGATCATCACGACGTAATAGTGCATGAAACGATCCTGCCGCGCCCTGTGATCAGCGCGCGGCAGAGTATTTCCGAAAATCGAAATTTTGTCAACCTGGATTTCTATAAATCAGAAATCACTTGCTCTTCTTGCGGGGGCGCGCCGATTTGGCGCGCAGTCGCTCGAGTTGCCCCTTGGGCATGGACAGGCAGATCTCCCCGACCCAATCGAGCTTGACGCCGACGATCGGCTTGGCATTGAAGCTGGTGAGGTTGACGACGGAGGGGGATTTCCCGCGCTCGATAGTCTTCAGATAGCGCTCACCCGTCTTGAGTCGCACCACCGCCTCTTCGCCGTAGAAGCTCGACAGCGGGTGCCGTTGGTCCTTGTAGACGACGATCACGTCGCCGCTTTCGTATTTGGGCAGCATCGAATCGCCCACGATCTCAAATGCGATCGTTTCCTCCATAATCGGGAAGGGCAACGCGACGTCGCCGAGACCTTCCGGGGGAACCTGTTCGTAGTCCGGCTCGATCACTGCGCCGGCTCCGACGCGGCCCATGATCGGTGCGAGATTGAGCTCGAGATATTCCATGATCGGAATGATCTCCGAGGCCTTCACCAGGCGCTCGCCGCCGAGAATCTCCGAGACCGCGCCGGGCCGCACGCCCATGGCCGCCGCCAGGCCGCCCTTGCTCTTGCCGGTCTTCTCCAGGCCCCGCTCGATCATTGCTACGTCCAACATGATGATTCCCTCGATTGCGCTCCGTCCAGCCTCTTGTAATCCGAAATTCGGAATTGATGCAATTATGAATATCAGAATTTTGGCTTGACTCCGTATTCGGATTAACGAAATATGTGCGCGTCGCTCGATCGTTCGCTGGTCGGGGCACATCACGGGACAGCAGCATGGAACCGGGTCATTGGCCGTCGGAGCACTCCGACGCGCTTCGCGACTATTTTCTCAAGGGGATGTCTTATGCGGAGATCGGAAGACAGATAAACGCAAGGTTTGGAACGGCTTACACGCGCAGCGCCGTGGTCGGCCGCGCCAAGAGGCTCGGGCTCGTCTTACCCGCATGGATCACGAGTCCGGCGGTCGCGCCGTTCCTGCCGGGCGAACCCAGCCTGCTTTCACGGCGACGAGTGACCTTACCGAATCTCAATCTTCCGCCCAAGTCCGCCATGAAGCCCGCGGCGAAGGTGAAGCTGCGCTGCGTCGGCGTGCAGCCGCGCCTGATCCAGCTCGTCGAGCTCGAGCCCGCCGATTGCCGCTACCCCTATGGTGGTGACAAGGATGGGGAGGAAATCGCCTTCTGCGGCCACCCGCGCCATCCGGGCTCAAACTATTGCGCGCCGCATGGCCGTCTGACGCGCCGTTCCGAAGCCGCGTCGGCGGCCCGTGCCGCCGGCCCGGTGGTGCTGAAGCTGGTATCGGCCAACTGAAAGCCGGCTATCCGTTCAATTTTCAATCTTGCAAAGGAGCATCCGAGTGGCTCGTGCCCGACGCAATAAGTCCTACAAATTGGCGCAGATCTACGACCGGCGGTCTCGGGAGTTGCCGTTCAACGCCGAGGTGACTGAGGTGGAGGTCGACAATCCGCTCGCGCTCGATTCCGGCGAGAAGATCCTGGCCATCCGGTCCGTCCGCTGCGATCCGCTCGGCCGGCTCCACGCGCACCACCAGATCGACGAGGCGCAATACCGCGGCGGGCGCGCCTTCCAAAGCGATTGGGAGAGGGCGGAGCGAGGCCCCCAGGCGGTGGATACGACCCGTGAATATGTTGATGGCACCGGCACGCGCGAGCCTGTTACCGAGAGCCAGCGTCAGGCGGTGCTGCGGCTCAACCGGGTCGAGCGCGAGCTCGGCACCGATGGGGCCGCGCTGGTGCACGATGTGCTGGTGCGGGGTCTGACCATGGACCAGGTCGGGCAGCGTCGTGCCGTCCGCACGCAGCGCTGGAACGATTATTTCGCTCGGCGTTTCCGCGAATGCTTGGATCGGCTGGCGCTGGTCTATGGCTTCGCGACGGAGCCGGGAGACCGGCGCATGTGATTGCGGCGTGCCGGCGGTCCCGGCCGCCGGCATCCCGCCTGTTGCCTAGGGATGAGGAACGATCCGGTACGGCGTGCTGTAGGGCTCGACGCGGAGCGAGGCATTGGCGAGAAGCCCGATCTTGGCGGTCGGCGCCTGCTGTAATTCGCCGTTCGGGCCGCGATGGACGTTGTATTGCCAGACGGTGAGATCGCCCTTCTGTGCCAGCGCGCGGGCGACGGCGCTCGCATCATTGCCCCCGAGCGCCTGAAGCTCCTCGTGCGACAATCCGACGATGATCTCGTCCTTGATGGTGACGATCTTGAACAGGTTCATCTTGGTCTCCTGCGCCCATGCGCCTTGCATCGAGAGGAGAAGCGCGACTGCGGCGCCCTTGATGAGATCGCAGCGAGAAAGCATACCGTCGTCCTTTGGTGCTGACGCGCGCCTAAATCCAGGAGTTTTCCAGCCATGGCGCCCGTATCTGCGTGGCCGTGCCGCAATGGCTTGGTCGCTCGCTCCTGGATGCTGGTTCACAGCGGAATCGCACCCGGGCCGACGCATGCCCCCGCGGGGAGCCGCGCCATATCGGAGCCGTGCTACATTGAACCTCATGCGGATATGCAACCGCCGCGCCCCCGCCTCAACAATTACGTGTATACTTCCGAAGGATCGCCAATTCGCGCCGCCAATCTTCACTCACATGAAGCATGGCGAAACGCTGTGGTGATCGAGCAGATTTGGAGCTTCATGCACGATTGATGCCGCTTCTTGACGCAGGTGGGTGACGGCGCTCGATAATCCTGTTATCCGGAATCGTCGTGGCGCGATGCAGGCCGGGCAACGCTACACCCCACGGTTGGGCTTGCCGGGCCAGTTGTTACTCGGCATAGTTGCAACTATATGGAGCCGTCGTCGGGCTCCCATTCAGCGTGCAACCGGCGGCCCCGGGCGGGGAGTTCGTCGCAACGGGGCCTGTTGCGGCGTTCGGTTCTTGAGTCACGAAAGCCGCTGCTTGTCATAGGTGCGAGATGAAAAACCTCAATTTCGCGGCCGAGCTGCACCTGAAGCTCGGTGTGCCTGCAAGCAGCACTGTCGAAAGCCTCCGCCTGCTCCGTGCTTTCCTGAAGCTCGCGCCTCGACAGCGCTTCGAAGTGATCAAGCTGGTTGAAGACCTCGCCAACGAAGAAGCTCTTCCCGAGCACCCCCTGTCCTGAGTCCGGGCGAGTTGGCCCCAACGCTGCCCCTGCAGCGCCGCCCGGCAGCGCTTACCGGGTGCTGGCCGCTGGATGGCGGTCGGGCAAGTGTGCTATTCAGAGCGGAAAAGGGAGGATGAACCATGGTCGAACCCAAAATCGAAGTTCCGGCCGAACTGCGCGACCTGGCGGAAAAGACGATCGACCAGGCCGAAAAGGCATTCGGTATGTTCTTTGAAGCCGCCACCAAGTCTATGTCGTCCGTTCCCGGTGCGGGGACCGAGGTGTCGAAGCAGGCGCTGGCTTTCACGGAACAGAACATGAAGTCGGCCTTCGAACATGCGCGCAAACTGGTGCATGCCACCGATCTGCAGGAAGCGATGCGAATCCAGTCTGATTTTCTGCGTAGTCAGTTCACCAGCGCCGGAGATCACATGCGTCAGATGACCGGCAGTCTCATGCAACCTGGCAAGGGCAAGTCCTGATCAGTGGCCCGTTGCCCACAAATTGAACTTGCGCGGTGTTCAGATCCGAACTTCCATACTGGCGCGGATCCATGACGGGCCACCGAATGAGTTCGTTCGCCGTCCGTCATCTCTTCTGCTGATCCCTGTCGGTCCTCCGGCAGGGATTTGCAGTTGCGGCCGATGCCGTGGCGGATGCGCGACTAAAGCGCGATGTGATGAGGATGAATCGTCATCGCGCTTTGAATCATCGTTTGAGCATGATCTTTCCGGAAAGCTGCTACACACCTTCCATGCCATGCTTTAGCGAAGCGATGCGATGTAGGCCGCGATGTCGCCGGCCTCGGTCCGGCTCAGCGGGAAGTTGGGCATCTTCGGATGCGGATCCAGCAGGAAGAACGCAAGTCTCTCCGGACTGAAATCCGGCTTGTTCGCCACCGAGGCAAAGGAGGGAACGTCGGCGTTCGCCTGGGTCTGGCCGTTCGCAACGACATGGCAGCTTGCGCACCATCGCTTGGCGAGGTCGGCACCGTGACCGGCATCGGACGCGCACGCAGACGAGGCGCAAGCACTCAAGCTTACAGCAAGGAGCAAGCCGATTCGTCTCAAATGGCGCATAGGATAACCTTCATGCAGCGCTGCGGCGCCTGCCTATCCGCAGCATGATCCCGGAAACTGCGAGAGATCGATGCGAGCGATGATCGACCGCAGCGTTTTGCGCACCGAGCGATAGAGAGGCCGTACGAAGGCCGGCATCCCGGCCGCGGGCAGACCCAGGCGTCGTTTGTCAGGGCTTCTCGTGTCAAGGCGTCTTGTGTCGAGACCGTTCGTATCAAGACTTTCGATATAATGGGACACGCGTCTCTCCGGGGCGGTAGGAATTTGTATCCTCCCGCCTCCGGCCAGTCCTTGATCTGCCGCAAAGCATTCCGGCTGATCACCCGCCGGATTCAGGATTATCGGCTTTTTCGTATCGATTGGCACGAGCCGCTGCCGGCGCCGGCGCGCAGAAGCAGTCGAGCGTCTCCTTGACCGGATTGGGTTACGAAACCGGGGCCTGCGTATTTGCTTTTCGGGGGTGAGGCGGCGATCTCACCTGCGACCGCCAAAACCCTAGCGCCGGCGCGCCACCGCCACGCCGAACAGGAAGGCGACGAACAAGCTGGCAAGCGGGGCTTCGCGCGTGAGCGCTGCGACGGTCGCGAGAGTGCCGCCGGGCTTGCGCGATTTCTCGATGGTCGAAGTCAGGCGGTCGACGGCTGCGTGCAGGCCTCCGGCGACTTCGCCGATCGTGCGGGAGACGTCCGCCGCCGTATCGATGGCGCGCTCGGCCATGCCGGGTTGGGACGAGGGTTGCGGTATCTCCGTGCTCAAGGACGCGACCTCCAGACATGATGATGAAGCCGGCACCTTTGGCTATCCGCGCGAGCGCTCGTTTTGAACAGCGGGTCTGGCGACCTTTGACTATCCGCGACAGGCGCCGTGGTTGACGGCGGGTGCCGGCCTTAAGTGAGCAATTCAGCGCACGGGATTTTGTTCCGACAATGTGTCAACCGCCGCAAGACCCGGGAAACGACGGGTGCGAATCTCTGTTAGGCTGGGTCGACCTTGCTGATGTCAGGAGATGGCCGTGACCGATCGGACCGTGATGGATCGAGCCCGGCGCATCGCCTTGCTCGGCGCTCCCATCGACATGGGGGCGTCCCAGCGTGGCACCTTGATGGGCCCCGCGGCACTACGCACCGCCGGCCTTGCGACTCTGCTCGAAAGCCTCGACTTTGAGGTCGTCGACTACGGCGATCTGTCCGCAGCCGAAGTCCGGGATCTCACCGACACGCCGCCGGAGAAGGCCAATCATTACCGCGAGATCCAGCGCTGGACGCGCTCGCTGAGTCGCCGCGGCTACGAGATCGCAAGCACGGGCGCGCTGCCGATCTTCCTCGGCGGTGATCACACGCTGTCGATGGGTTCGGTCAATGCGATGGCGCGGCACTGGCAGGAGCGCGGCCGCGAGCTGTTCGTGCTATGGCTCGATGCCCATGCCGATTACAACACGCCGCAGACCACGATCACCGCGAACATGCATGGCATGTCGGCCGCGTTTCTGTGCGACGAGCCAGGTCTCGACGGCCTGCTCGGCAACGATCCCCGCGCTTCGATCGGTCCGGACAGGCTGGACCTGTTCGGCGCACGTTCGATCGACAAGCTCGAAAAGGAGTTGATCCGCTCACGTCGGATCAGGATCGTCGACATGCGCCAGATCGACGAATTCGGCGTCGCCGTCCTGATCCGCGCGGTGATAGAGCGCGTCAAGGCGCGCAATGGCGTGCTGCATGTCAGCTTCGACGTCGATTTCCTCGACCCCAGCGTGGCGCCGGGCGTCGGCACCACGGTGCCAGGTGGCGCCACCTATCGCGAGGCGCACCTGATCATGGAACTGTTGCACGATTCCGGCGTCGTCGGGTCGGTCGACATCGTCGAGCTCAATCCGTTCCTGGACGAACGCGGCCGGACCGCGCGGACCGCTGTCGAACTGATCGGCAGCCTGTTCGGCCAGCAGATCACCGACCGGCCGACGCCGAGCAACGCCATCGCGCCGGGCGAGTGATGCCTCGGCGACGAGAGACAACGCCGAATTGGGCGCTGCTGGCGATTTCACTTGTGGTACCCGCCGTGATCGTGACCGCCGCGGGCAACCTTCGAGAGTGTTGCGGAAGGCGCGTGGAAGCTCAGGCTCAGGACGCGTGATCTTTCCGGAAGGCCGCTTTCGCCCTTCTCTTTGCTGCTTCAATGCAATCGGCTTGCAGTCGAGCAGCTTGATCCTGCCGGCGGCGTCAAACGCTAACAAGGCGCTCATGGCACCGGCACTGGTGGCTCAGAGGGGGCGCGGCAGAGAAGGCGTCTGCGCGGGTGGAGCATGGCAATTTTCGACACGGTCAACATGATCCAGTAGCCGACACTGCAGGCCACATTGCGCAGGGGCAAAACCACGGCGCCCCTGAAGCCTGCATTCTCATGTTGGGCAGCGAGACGTCTCGGAACGTTTGGGGAACCTAAACGGAAGCTGGAACCGGGAGGGACGCCTTTGAATTAACATGCGATAGGAAACAGCGGATCGTATGATGACAAGCGGTCGCCTTACCAATTCCGTTTCAACTGCCCTCCGCCATCCCGGTGTGATCGCGCTGGTCGTGGCAGGTGTGACGATTGCGGCCATGCTGATCGTCGACCACGGACCCTGGAGCCGCGCCAAGACCCAGCCGGCCCATGTTGCGATGTATGCGACCACTGGTGAAGCGGCCCGGGCTGTGGGCGCCAAAGTGCTTCCGACCGATCCGAAATCGCCGATCGAGCCGGTGCGGCCGAAGACGTCTCCGACCGTCAATCCAGTGACGCCCTAAGAGATCGCTGCGAGTGCCCCGCTGGTCCGCGTTTCCGCAGCTGTCGCAAGCCAATCACCGACGAGCCGAGCAGGGCGAGCACGGCCAGCGCCATCAGTGCGGTGCCGAGCGCCTGCCCTGGTTCATCTCCTCGCCTCCTGCAGGGTCTGCGGGAAGGACAGATAGGGGCTGATGGTGGTGCCGCGCACGGCGACCACGCCGTGCGTGATCACGATCCGTCGGACGCTCATGAGACGGATCTCGCCGGGGCAGTATTCGTCATCCTAGCCGATGCGGCTCCGGGACCCAGGTCAGCCCGGGACGCTGAATTTTCGGAAATGCCAAGTCAGTTTGCTCTGTCGGGCAAAACAGGGGTAGGTTGTCATCGTCCGGCGGTCCGCGCGGTGGCGCTGCTACTTAATGCTGACGAACATGCCCCAGGCGGCGGCCAGCGCCGCAGCGGTGAAGAGGACCACCGGGTTGTCGCAAAACGTGCCGCCATAGCGGCAGACGTCTGCTCCGAATTGGCCGAGCTCATGACGGCCCGCGGAATAGAACAGCCCCGACAGCCCCAGCAGTGCCGTAGCAATGAAATACATTGCGCCCTCTCCGAAACCTTGCGTCGCCTCCTCGCCGCGTGTGCCATCATGGTGCGGAGAGCTTGCAGCCCGCCGAATCCAAACGGTTGGATTTAAATCGATTGTCCGAGGTGGGAACCGTTCGATGCATCGTCCATTAACCGACCAGAAAGCACGAGCAAAAAGCGAGCACCGCCATGGGCATCGACGGTTGCACTCTCCACGCTACTGGCCGATGCGGCGGAGGAATGAGGCGCAGCGCCCGGCACGAGGCCCGCGAGCTTATGTGCATTGGATTTCATTGTTCGAGAGATTGACTCGTGAGCGATCCCAGACAAACGGAACCCTTTCTGGCCCGTCGGCCGCAACCGGCACCGCCGTGCCCGCGTTGCAATACGCCGTCACGCTTTGTCACCTCCGTTCTTGACGTTGGACGCGACAGGCCGGTCTCGATCTACCGATGCGATCCCTGCCGGGAGGAGATCTGGCACTGAACCGGCGCGCGCCGCTCGCTTTCCCGAACAATTACGGTCCGTAATCAACCTGAAGTGTGCTTGGGATGCCGTTGTGGTCTGCTGCGGAAAGAACGGATGCCGCCGTGCACTGCATCCCGATGAAAGGATGGGGGCATGCCGCGTTATTATTTCGACCTGATGGAAGGCGATGTTCTCGCCCTCGACGAAGAAGGGCTTGAACTATCCAGTTTGCGCGCGGTGCAGGCCGAAGCGGCGAAGTCGCTGGCCGACATGGCGCGCGATGCCGTGCATAGTTTCCCCCCGCCCACCGGCCGGCAGAAAATGGCGATCGAGGTTCGCGATGATCTCGGCCCGCTGCTGCAGGTAAACTTGACCTTCGAGGTCGAGACCTTGCGCCCGTAGGTTCAATCGGCCCTTGAAAAGAAAGGCCCCGACGAGCGGGGCCTTCCGTCTTGAGGTCTATCGAAGCCTATCGCCGGCTCGCGCCATAGAGGTCGCGCTCGCGCCCGATATCCTCCGGCGACAGGGGCGGGCTGGCAGCGTCGAAGTCGGTCCAGCCGGACTTCTGCCAGGCGGCACTGCGCTCCTGCAGGTTGACCGACCGCTCGTGGAGCAGCGCATCGAGGCGCGCTCGGTCCTCGTCGGGCACTCGTGCGGACACCAGCGTGCCACCGCGGCGCACGCCCTCGGCATAACGCGATGCATCTTCCTTCGAGACGCCCGCCTCGGTCAGCGCGCCGATGATCCCGCCCGTGGCCGCGCCTGCCGCCGCGCCTGCCGCGGTCGCCGCAAGCCATCCGGCCGCGACCACCGGGCCGAGGCCGGGGATTGCCAGCAGGCCCAGGCCTGCAAGCAGGCCCGCCGCGCCGCCTAGCCCGGCACCGATGCCGGCACCCGTGCCGGCGCCCTCGGCGCGGTCATCGGTGCCGTCGCGGTCACGATCGATCTTGCCGCCGTACCAATCGTCTGAGTTGTTGGCGACGAGGCTGATGTCGGCATGCGGCACGCCGGCGCTTTCGAGCCGGGTCACCGCCTGCTCGGCATCTGCGTAATTGTCGTACAGGCGAGAAATGGTGGTCGTCATGTCCGGATCTCCTTACTTGGCGGGGTTGACGTTGCCCTGGAAGTCGACACTGACGTCGGTCTTGGTGCCAGCCTTGTCGGCCTTGCCGCGCCAGACGCCGTCATTGTCCTTCTGCAGGCCGGAAACGTTGGAATAGCCCGCGTCCTCGATCCGCGACTTCGCCTGTCCTTCGGTGAAGCTGTTGCGGCCCGCGACCGGCGCGTTGGAGTTGTTCTGATCGGCGCTGTTGACCGCGTTGTTGCCCGGTCCGCTTTGTGCCGGCTGCGACTGAGCGCCCGTGGATACCGAACCCAGCAGCAGCACGGTTGCGGCCAGCACAGTTAGACGTGACATGTTGTTGTCTCCTGCAAAGTGATTGTGCCGGCGACAACAAGCGAGATTCCGATTGGTTGCTATTCGTTTCGAGGAGTTTGCGGTGCCTTGGTCGCGGCTGTTTGCTCTTGCGTGAGCTGCACCGTCGCGCGGCCGCAAGTGCGTTTGCGCCGCCTGCTACTTCGAAGATTGCACCGACTCGGCCTGGCTCTTGGTGGGCTGCCAAGGCGCAGGAAGGATCACGCGGATAGGGCGGACTTCGGGGGTGCTTTGAGCCAATGATGCAGCCTGATCCTTGACCGGCTCAGCCAGCGCGACGCTCGTCAGCGCCGCCATCACCGCCAGAGAAGTCGTCACGAGCCGCACGTCGAGCATCGAAGCCTCCTGTTTGCTGGTACGCATCAACGCGGTCCGGGCCGGTTGGTTCGGCTCAGACCGGGAACAATTGGCAATCTGTGACGCTTGCAGGAGACAAAACCCGAAGACCGGGCCATCGGATGAGGAAACCATGGGCCGTGATCGTTCTTGGTGGCGGCGTCTACCTGATCGGCCACCTGCCCTGAGACGCGACGAGGCTGAAGGCCTCGACCGTGCTTCGCTCCCGTAAAAGAACATCGCGGAAAGCGGCCGATTTTCTCCGCATTTGAACAGCAGGCGAGACGGCTTCGATCACTGGCAGCACGGCATCATGCTGGGCACAATCACCACCGAGCGCGGCAAATAGGCTGCGCCGGTTCGAGCAACGCGGCTCGCCGTGACCCTCAAACCGCGAGCGATACCTCGGGCGGCTGCAGCCCCGCGACCGGCGGCAGCGACATGAAGCCGGGCCTCGCGAAATAGTAACCCTGAAACAGGCGAATGCCGGCGGCCCTGAGCGTGGTGAGCTCGGCCTCGCTTTCGACGCCCTCGGCGAGGAGGGTGATATCCAGTTCGCGCGCGATCGCGGCCAGCGCAGACACGATCACCTGCTTGGGATGGCTGAGATCGATGCCGCGGAGCAGCTCCATGTCGATCTTGATCAGGTTCGGCTGCAGCCGCGCGAGCAGGCTGAGGCCGGCATAACCGGCGCCGAAATCGTCAAGCGCGGTCCAGAACCCCAGCGCCTTGTAGGCGCGGACGATGTTCTCGACATGGGCGGGATCGCTCATCCGCTCATTTTCGGTGAACTCGAACATCAGGTTGGTCGCGGGAAAGTTCGCACGCCGCGCCGCCGCAAGCGATTGCTGAATGCACGCGCGCGGCTCGTACACGGCATTCGGCATGAAGTTGATGGAGAGGCGGGCGTCGGGATCTTCGAACAGCCTGCCGGCCGTCTCGATAGCCATGACGCGGGCGGCCTGGTCGAAGCGGTAGAGCTGGTCATCGGTGAGCTGGCTCAGCACGCTGTGTGCGCTTTCGCCCTCGGGGCCGCGCACCAAGGCCTCGTAGCCCCAGATGCGGTGCTCCGCCACGTCGACGATCGGCTGGAAAGCCATCTTGAATTCGAACGGCAGCTCCGCACCGTCCCTGCATCCCGCGCACGCCACCGCCATCACGCAACTCCTATGCCTTGCGGCCGCAACCTTAGAGCACGCCGGGTTAAGGAAGAGAGAAACGGGTGCTGATCGACCAACGCAGGGGCAGCGTTCAATTGTGCACACAGGCCGCCGGCAGGCGACGTGGTGCCGCCGACGAAACAGGCTTGAAACCGTGCTGAAACCATATCGTGCTGAACTCGCCTCGCCCCGTGTCCGACCAACGGATCGAACAGGAGAGACAATCATGATCCAGATCGGTTCGAAGGAAGAAGTCGCGTTGCTGCTCGCGCTGTTCGGCACCCATACCCAACCGGTCAGGCGGCCGAAGCCGAAGTCGCAACAGAGGTGAGGGAGGCCATGCCCGGCTTGGCCGAATGCCAGAGCCTGCTCAGGCTCCTGATTGCGAGGGGCGATCCCAGGGCGATCCCGCTTGCCAAGGGCGCCATCGACCGGTTCCTAAACACCGCGCCGGCGAGCACGCGCGGGCGCGGACTGCGCGTACTCCAGCGCGACGCACTCGACCAGCACGACCTCGCGGTCGGCGTGCAGCGCTCGTTCGCCGAGACGGTTGACGCCTATATCGAGGGCAAGCTTGCGGAGGAGTAGGCCGGCCCAGTCCGCCCTGCCGTGTATCTGAGGTTTTGCGATAACGCATGGATTCTCGCTACTTGTTTCGGCCCCGAAACTTCTGTTCGCTCCTCGGCCTCTAAGGCCGAAAGGATGCGGACATGGGCCGATATTGCTTCGACCTTCATCACGAAAAGGGAAATTGCCTGACGAGGAAGGGGCTGGACTTATCAGTTCCGCGCTGTGCGGGCCAAGGCTGCAAAATCGGTTGCCGGTGCTCTCCGCGCAGCTGACCGGCAACAGACGGCAATCGACGTTCGCGATGGCGGCGGTGCGTGATACAGGTTCTGCTTCGATGTCGAAGATCTCAGGTCGTGATTCGCATCACGCGATCATTGACGCGTCAGCGTCGGCCGGGATGGCGCGGGCGGCGGCGGCAGAGACTGCTCGGAATCCAGCTCGGCAACCTTGCGCCCAAGCTGCCAGACCTCGACCTTCCCGAGCCGCGTGAACTTGCTGGCAAAGCTGAGCGCGGAGGAATCGGACGGGGCTTCAAACGCTTCAGCGGACCGGAAGACGCCGTTCTCACCGACGAGATAAGCGCGATATTGCTGCGTCATGTCGGCGCCCTCAGCCCGGGCGAGCGCAGCCAGGCCTCGATCTGCATGGCAGTCTCGTCGCGGCGGGCTTGGCGCAGCAGCATGTCGCGGCGGTGGCCCGGCGTCAGCACGCGGGCTTCGTCACGGCAGCGGGCGGCCTCGTCCGCCAGTCTCTCGGTCAGGGTGGTGGTCTGTTTGAATCGACGCCGCTTCACCATGGCGTGCTCCCTCGTTCGAGCAGGGCGGGAGCGCAATCGGGCGTTCTCATCACCGATCTCTGCCACGGGCCTTGCGGTGATGAATTGAGTCTACGCCCCACGGCAGTGGAGAGTCACATCAATTGATACGGGCGCGGGATTATTTTCATGGCGATGCGTGAGCATCTTGAGCCAGTTACTCACCTTGCGCGCTAGATCCAAAGTTCACTATTGAACCAAGGCAACTTTAGATCGTTTGCAAGGTCATCATTGGCCAAGGCGTTGCCCAAAGGCGTCGGTGGCTGAGAGACCGAGTTTGCTCCCGCCTGCAGGTAGCCCCGCCATGCCGGTATATCAGCCGTTACTATCCATGGGTAAGGAGAGGGCACATGGCTTGACTTTGTTCCCTATTTGTTCTAAAAGTGTGTTGCTCAACCTAAGGACGAAGAGCCGAAGCAATTGGCTCGCTCTCTCTTTTTAGGCTCGCTTTTTGGGGTCGTCGATGAGTACCTCGCTTCTCGCCTTTGTCTTGTTGAACAGGTGGTCGACGCCGGACACGTCGGCGGTCGCCAGGATCCTTCAGGCGCGGAATCCGGAGTTGGCAACGGAGACGGTGGACACTGGAGAAGAGCAACCTTCTCAGGCGAATTCGCCGCTCATCCGCTGCGGCAACGAGTTGGTTGCGGTCATGTCGATGCCGGCACCGATTCCGCAAGACCCGGGGCTTTGGGTGCGCGCTGCGCAAACCTGGCCGGAAAGCGAAGCTGTAGCAACGGGCCATCAAGGCCACATCATCGTCTCGCTGCTCGGAAAAAGCGAGATGCCGCTGGCCGCCGCGCGCCTTACGACCGCGGTGATCGGAGCATTGATCGCAACCGTGCCGGAATGTTGCGGCGTGGTGTGGGCTGGCCGAGTGGCGCGGCCGGCTGATTTATGGCTGGAGGCGTCTCGCTGGTCGCTCGCACCGTATCCTGACTATCCCTTCAGGCTGTGGGTCGACATCCTTCCATTTCGGTCTGGCGCAAAGGTCGGGGTCATCACGATGGGATTGGCGGCTTTCGTTGGCCGTGAGATCGAATTCGTAACGGGTAAGCTCGCGCTTCCAGCGTTGTTCGAGAAGGTGGCAGGGCTTTCCGTGTATCTGATCGAGCATGGAAACGTCGTGAAGGACGGCGATACGATCGGAGCAAGTGCGAGCGAGCGGATTGCGGTGCGCTACAAGAACTCTGATATTTTTGAGGGGCTGCCAGTGTTTCATTGTACGGATGAATTCGAGCATTAGTTCTCAAGCTCGCATCAGATGGTAATTGCACCGCTCGAAGATCGCTTTGACACGTCGGGCAAAACACTGGCAGAATGGCATCATCGAAAGAGGCCGAACGAAGCTCGCGGAACGCCGCGGGCTTTATTTTTGGGTGTTTCATCGTGGCCTCGGTCGGGTGTCGTTGCAGACGCCCTGTTCAACTAGGTTCAGTTATCACGGACCAGAACGCGACTAAGTGTGCTCTCGGGACTTGTTTGCCTGGTGGCTCGTTTTACCGATCTTCGGAGTGAATGGCCCCGTCAATCCGCAGACGGACAGTGAGGAATGGTTCTCTCGCTGGATAAGGCCTTTGCTTCGGTCCGAATGATCTTTGTGTCGGAGCGAGCGGCGCCATTTGACACGTCGGGCAGAACACCGGCAGAATGGTATCATCGAAGAACTCGAAACAAGGCCGCGAATCTGCCGCGGTCTCGTTTGCTTTGGCGGCGCAGAGATGTTCGTTCGTTACGCGCCACCCGGCCCGAACCACCTCGTCAACGCCTCCGCAAGTCCGCGCTGACTCCCGTCGCCCACCCACGCCACATGCCCATCGGGCCGCACCAGCACGGCGCTCGGCGCGGGCACCGCTCCGATGGCCGGAAGCTGCCAGTCGCCGTCGTAATCGGCATCGACGCTCTGCAGACGATCCGCCCAGAGCGTGATGTCGATGTCGCTGCGCTTGGCGAAGTTGAGCAGCACGCCGCGCGCGTCGTGAAGAAACGTGAACAGACGCAGCTTCTGTCCGTCAACCACGAGATCGAGATCGGGCATGCGGCGTCCGAGCAGCGCGTGGCCTTCGCCGAGGTCGTAGCGAATATCGAGCCCGCTCATCATTGCGCCAAAGCGCTGTCGCGGCTCGTCCATGGCGAGCAGCTCGGAGATCACCTCGCGCGTGGCCTTGCGGCCGTCGTCGCCGCGGCGGAGCAGGGCGATCTGCGCCATCGTGTTTTTCAGCACGCGCGCGGCGACGGGATGGCGCTCGGCATGATAGCTGTCGAGCAGGCTGTCCGGCGAGCTGCCCTTCACGACCTGTGCCAGCTTCCAGCCGAGATTGACCGCGTCCTGCACACCGAGGTTGAGGCCCTGGCCGCCGACGGAATGATGGATGTGCGCGGCATCGCCGGCGAGCAGCACGCGGCGCTTGCGATAGGAGACGGCCTGCCGCGCCGCGTCGGTGAAGCGGGAGATCCAGGCGGGATTGTGCGCGCCGAAATCGGTTCCGTACACGGTGACGAGGGCATCGCAGAGATCGCGCAAGCTGGGCTCGTCGCCGCGCGAGAGCGTGGCTTCCGTCACGACGACCAGCACGCGTCCGCTCTCGGTCTTGCGGAGGCCGTGGAAGCCGAGCGCGTCATGACGCAGGCCGAAGATCGGCTCCCGCCGCATCTCGACCTCGGCCATGAGGTTGCTGAGCGTCGGATCGAATCCGGTGAAGTCGATGCCGGCGGCCTTGCGCACCGCGCTGCGGCCGCCGTCGCAGCCGACGAGATAGTTGGCGCGCAAGCGCGCGCCGTCCGACAGGATGATTTCGGCGCCGGTCTCGTCCTGCGCCAAGCCCGTCACCTCGCGGTTCCGGTAGATCGGCACCCCGAGTTCGGAAGCCCATTCGGCGAGGAGGCGCTCGATCTGGCTCTGCCGCAGCGCGAGACCGTAAGGATGGCGGGTGGGGAGATCGCCGATATCGAGCCTGGTCCAGGCGAAGCCGGCGAGCTGCGTGACTTGGCCTTCGCGCAGAAAGCGCTCAGCAACGCCGCGCTGATCGAGGATTTCGATGCTGCGGGCGTGCAGTCCGCCAGCGCGCGTCTCGACGATCGCCTGATCGCGGCGCCGTTCGACGATGGCGACGTCGACGTGCGCGAGCGCAAGCTCGGCGGCAAGCATCAGCCCGGTCGGGCCGCCGCCGGCAATGATGACCTCATGGCCGGTGGCTGCTGCGCGTCCTGAACGGGTTCGGCCGTGCGACCGGGACGCTGGAGACGATACAGGCATGTCGTGACCCCCCTGGAGTGGTTGATCGGGCCGAGGGGTCTTACGCGATCGCCGGGGGCTTGAAGCAAGTCCCTTGCGCACTACATATCGGGGTGGGAAATGAGGCTTTCGCTTGTTCGGCGCGTTGACACGTCGGGCAAAACACCGGCACCATGCCATCATCGAGATGCGCACCGCTTGTGCAGCGGCTAATCGTCCTTCGCCAAATCGCCGGATTGTGTGGGCAGACCGATGCTGCCGCCCTCGCCATGCGCGAGATCGCGACCGTTGTCGGCCTCTTCGACGATCACTTGCTGCGTGGGGCGCTCCTCGTCGATGCTCGGCTTTGAGCGCGCAAGATTTCGCGACACCTTGTCTTGCGGTTTGCCGAGTGCGGTCGTCTTCATCGTCATGTCAGTCTCTCCCGATTGTCCAACGCGGCTTGCGCGAAATCGTTCGTTTGACACGTCGGGCAAAACACTGGCAGAATGACATCATCGAGAAGAGTTTGGTTGACCCGCTCGGAGCAATCTGCGGCGGGCTTTTTCATGTCCGCTTCGCGCCGGGCGTATCGCGCACAGCACGAGGTTTGACACGTCGGGCAAAACACCGGCAGAATGACATCATCGAGAAGAGTTTGGTTGACCCGCGCGGAACAATCCGCCGCGGGCTTTTTCGTTCTCGATCTCGCAATCGGACGGCGGCGGCGCATTGCGGCCACGCACTCGTCAAACCTGGAGCGCCGATCGGCGCGCCGTCGTCCGAACCATTGCTGGTCGTGCACGCGCGAACGTGCCGGCCCGCGGCGCCGGGCGTGCTGCCCGCGCCGCTGCGGTCTCCGGGACACGGAGATAGGGTTCGCGCCCGAAACGATCGCGCCTCATGGCGCGATCTGCCGCGCATTTTCTTGACAGGGAGAGATGATGACCGCCTACCTGATATCGCTGGCCGTCGCGGGCCTCGTTGCGCTCGTGCTATGGGAGACGTTCTCGTGAGCGAGGACATCATCGAGGGTGAGCTTGAGCCTGCACCGGTCCGGTTGCCCGCGCGCGGGAACACGTCGCGGGCTCGTAACCTGACCGAGATCCGCTCGCTCGCACGCAGCCACACCCGAACCGCCATCAGAGTGCTCGTCGGCATTATGCGCAGCGAGGATGCAACGCCCGCGGCACGCGTCTCGGCGGCCAACGCCATTCTCGACCGCGGCTGGGGCAAGGCCGCACAGCCGGTCGAGAACGGCCAGGACGGCGTGCTGGAATTGATTCACCGGATCGAGCGCATCATCGTGCATCCGCCGAGCTCGAACAGCGGCGACGCCATCACGAGGCTCGAGACGGCGGAGCTTCCGATCTGCAATCGCGCCTCGATCGAGCGTTGACCCGTCGGGCAAAACACTGGCAGAATGGCATCATCGACAGAAGTTGGCGTGGCCCGCGCGGATGCAATCCGCCGCGGGTTTTTGATTCGATGCCTTTGCGAACGAGGGCATCTCATGTCCATCCTGAAAATTCCGACGGCCAAGATCTTCGAGCCGCTCTTGAAACCTGCGCGCTACAAGGGCGTTTACGGCGGACGCGGCTCGGGCAAATCGCATTTCTTCGGCGAGCTCCTGGTCGAGACCTGCCAGGCCGAGCGCGGCACGCTCGCGGTCTGTATTCGCGAGGCGCAGCGCACGCTGGCGCAATCGTCCAAGCGCCTGATAGAAGGCAAGATTGCAAGCCTTCGCCTCGGTCATGGCTTCAAGCTGTTCAGCGACAAGATCGAGACGCCCGGGGACGGGCTCATCATCTTCCGCGGACTTCAGGATCACACGGCCGACTCGATCAAATCCCTGGAGGGATTTCGCATCGCCTGGATCGACGAGGCACAATCCTTGAGCGCGCGCAGTCTCGCGCTGCTGCGGCCGACGATCCGCGCCAAGGACTCCGAGCTGTGGGCCAGCTGGAATCCGCGTCGCAAGAGCGATGCGATCGACGATTTTCTGCGCGGGCGGCAGCCGGATGGTGCCGTAGTGGTGAAAGCCAATTGGCGCGACAATCCCTGGTTTCCTGACGTGCTCGAGGAGGAGCGGCTGCTGGACCAGAAGCTCTATCCGGAGCGTTACGATCACATCTGGGAAGGAGACTATGCACGCGCCTTCGAGGGTGCCTATTTCGCCTCGCTCCTGTCGGAAGCGCGTGCGCAAGGGCGGATCGGGAAGGTTGCCGCGGATCCGCTGCTGCCGCTGCGCGCTTTCGTCGACATCGGCGGCGCCGGCGCTGCGGCGGATGCCTTCACGATCTGGGTCGTGCAGTGGGTCGGCAGCGAAATTCGCATTCTAGACTACTACGAGAGCGTCGGCCA
Organism: Bradyrhizobium sp.; assembly: GCA_035575945.1. Classification (GTDB taxonomy): domain Bacteria; phylum Pseudomonadota; class Alphaproteobacteria; order Rhizobiales; family Xanthobacteraceae; genus Bradyrhizobium. Next base: position 28,197 of record DATLXF010000026.1, read on the forward strand.
GGTGCTGGCGTTTCACGTCAACTGGTTGCGCTCGCGCGGCTACGATCGCGCCGTGCTATATCTTCCGCACGATGGCATTGCTGCCAACAACATCACCGGCAAGCGCTATGGAGATCATCTTCAGGAAGCGGGGTTCACGGTCGAGCCGCCGGTGAAGAACCAGGGGTCTGGCGCGGCCATGATGCGGATCGAAGCGCTGCGGCGGCTCGGCCCCGCAATTGTGGTTCAACGCAGAGACGACCGAGCCCGGCCGCGAAGCGCTCGGATTTTATCACGAGCGCAAGGATGAGGCGCGCAACATCGGCCTCGGCCCCGAGCACGACTGGTCGAGCCACGCTGCGGATGCGCTCGGGCTGATGGCGATCTGTTACGAGCAGCCGGGCAGGGTGGCGGCGTTCAACCGGCCGATCCGTTATGTCGAGCAAGGTTGGGTGTAAGAGGCAGTTGACATATGTTCGCGTTATGTTCTAGTGGACGTGGTTTCTACCGCTGCGTGAGTTGTTGATGCACGGCTCCCGATCTCGATGGGCTAGCAGGGGGACAATTTTTCTTATGCCGATCGGTCCGCTCTGCGCTATGAGCCGAGTTCGAGTGGTGATGAGAGCCGGTCGTAAATCAACCTGCGGCAGGCGCTGGGGAGAAAAAGTATGCGCGAGCGGTCCCGTTGGTCGATTGTGGTGACGGTTCTGGTGACAATGTGGGCCAGTTGCCAGCCGGCGATGGCCATTGGCTATCTGTCCGGTGTCTTGCAGAAGCCGGCCTATGTCCAAAGCCTGACGACCCTTCTGGCCAATGCTCCGAGCTGGACTCGGGAAATCCTCAAGAAGAACGGCCATTATGTGAGTAGCGTGCGATCCACTAAGGACATCGATGGGACCACGTACGAGCTGTTCAACATGTGCGTGGAGGTGGAAAAATGTATCGACACGGCAATCGTCCTGATGTTCGCGCCAAACGGCACGCAGGCGTGGGCCGGACTGCGCGAGAAAGGGGTTGTGTCCTACGTCGGAGCCCCAAGCGAGGCGCAGCAAGCGGTGCTGAAACGGCGGCTCTACGTTCCCGAGTCTTTGCCGAAGGTGACGACTCCATATCTCTTTGACGTGCTCAAGAAGCCGGCCTATGCGCGAGCGTCGAAGAATTTGATCGAGCAGGCCGGCCAGTTGCCGACCTGGGCGCGGGATGTTCTCGCCCAGAATGACGTTGCTTACAATAGTAGCCCTGCCGACTTGGTGGACATCCACGGAGTCACATTCGAGGTATTCACCGTCTGCGCCAAGGAATTCAGTTGCGCCAACACACACCTCGCCGTCATGTTCGCGCCGAACGGCACCCGGGCGTGGGGTGTGCTCGTCCATGAGGGGGTGATGTCCTACCTCGGTGAGGCGAACGATGCGCAGCTTGCGGCAATGAGAGTGGCGCTCGATCCTAATGAGCGCAAGTGGGGTTTTCCTGGTGGTAAGTAGCGAAGCCGGCAAGTGGCAGTCATCGAAAGGCGGCAACTCTCGTTGTCCCGTCGCGGCCTGACGGCTGCCGCGTGTTGACATGATTGCCGTGCTGCAGGCGAAGCGTTCTTGCGGGCTGGCGCCGATGGCGTGTTGAGCACGCGTTGAATTTTTGGAGTTGAGCGGCGGTCCTGGCGGGCCGCCGTTCTCTTTTGCGGAGGCCAAATGGACATTCTTGACAAGATCATTTCTGCCGAAAGCGGCGGCAATCTGAGAAAGGCGAACGAGCCGAACAAGACGTCAAGCGCACTCGGGCTCGGGCAGTTCGTCAACCGGACCTGGCTCGACATGATCAAGCGCCACCAACCCGACCTGGCACGAGGCAAATCCGACGCGGAGATTCTCGAGCTTCGGAAAGACCCCGTTCTTTCGAGACAGATGACGGCCCAGTACGCAGCAGAGAACGAGGCGAGGCTTCGCCGGGCCGGCGTTCCGGTCACCCCGACCTCAACCTATCTCATGCACTTCGCCGGCCCGGGCGGCGGCGTCCGATTGCTACGGGCGGATCCGAATACGCCAGTGGAATCAATCCTGGACGACAACGCCATCCAGGCCAACTCCTTCCTTCGCGGCAAGACGGCCGGTTGGGTCATCGCCTGGGCGAACAAGAAGATGGCGAACGCCCCGGCGCCAAAGCCGACCGTATGGGACAGAGGCGGCCAACCCATTCCTTCCGTCCCGGAGATGCAGGCTGTGGCACCGGCGTTCCGTGCGACGAGCTGGCCTTCGCGCGCCGCTTCGCCCAATGTGTTGTCGCCCGATGACGCTCGCCGGTTTGCCGGAGCGCCAAGTGACGCCCCGATTTCTTTTCTGGATGGAACGACACGGGTCCAACAGGTGCTCGGCAATTCGCTTCCCGCCCCAGGAGCGGCGCCGTGGGACCTTGCCGATCGCTTCGGCAAATGGAGCGGCCTTGGTGGGGTATTGGGACCGGCGATCGCAAGCTCCTCGTCCACCGGGGATGGATACGACGCGCCGCCGTCTCGGGCCGGCAGCGCGCCTGCCCCGAACGCGCCCGAAGAGACCATCGTCAATCCGTCCGCCGTCCGTCGAAGCGATGTCCGCCGACTGACCCGGCGTGATGTTTTGGACGAGGCGGATGTGTTTACGTCAGGTGCCTCGCCGGTACCCTACCTGCGATACAGGTGAAGCGTCGCGTGCCGGATATCGCGGTGAACGAATTCTGACCAAGAGAGTATTTCATGGCAAAGATGTCGATTTCCGAAGTGAAGGCGATGCTCGCCTCCGAGAAGGCCAACGCGCTCGCCGCGATGTCGGCGGCGCGGCTCGCCGAGGAGCGAGCGGATGCGATGGACTATTACCTCGGCGACATGCGTAAGGACATGCCGGCGCAGGATGGCCGCTCGCGCGCGGTGTCGACCGACGTCGCCGACACCATCGAAGGCCTGATGCCGTCATTGATGGACATCTTTGCCGGCTCCGACGAGGTCGTGCGCTTCGAGCCCGTCGGTCCGGAGGATTTGGCCGCCGCGCAGCAGGAGACGGATTACGTCAACCACGTCTTCATGCAGCAGAACGGCGGTTTCATGGTGCTGTATTCCTTCATCAAGGACGCGTTGCTGTCGAAGGCCGGCATCGTCAAGGTCTGGTGGGAGGAGCGGGAGGAGGAAAGCCGCGAAACCTACTACGATCTCACCGATGACCAGTTCGCACTGCTCGCCCAGGATGTCGCGGAATCGAACGGCGCAATGAAGATCGTCGCGCATACGGTGCATGGCGGGACCCTCCCGAGCAACACGCTGCAGACAACGGCCTAGGCGAACCATGATGCCACGATGCGATCGCGCCGGATTGCGATGCGGCATTGGATCGATGGGCCTCTCGTCGCCGCGTTCGGAGGTTTCTCCATCGACAAGAATTGATTTCGTGAACAAGGGCTACCAGGCTGGCGGCTAGGATGTGCGCCGGCTCGATCGCAAGGTCAGGACAAGGAGCAGACCATGACGATGGCTGCGATGCCAGCAACTACCCAGGCGAGCGCGAAACGCTCGTGCCGAGCGGCGTTCGCGAGATGAAGGCGACCTGCATCGGTCAAGCAAGCGGGATCGCATTGGGAAATGCGGACCGAAGCAGCAGAATCCAACTTCAAGACGCGGCCAATCGTGAGTGATATGGCCGTGAGAAGCAGGGTTTCAAATGATGCGAGCGACACGATAGCCGCCGTATCGTGCATCCAGCGTGGGCGCGCAGGCAACGTCGACATTTGCGCGCCTGGCGCCACGTTGTTGAGCACCACGCGAAGGTCATTGAGATAAAGCCCCGCAATGAGAAGAAGACCGCAACCCCAGATCGCAGCGAGGATTGTCAACGTCAAGGTCATGTCGGAAGCCATTCGGATCTCGAACCGCTTTGAGCATCGCCAAAAGTCTCGCTGCGGTCAACAAAGGAGATTGTGATGACGGAAAGCCACAACCCTGATCGATGGCCGGATGGCCTGTCGTTCTCTGCGCCGTTTCCGCTCTTGCCAATCGGCAGGATTGGCGGAACGTATTACTGGAATCCGGGCTCCGCGACGGCGCCGCGGTGGACCGTGAATCGAAGTCTGGGTGCGCCGGGAGCGGGATTAGAGACCGTTTTCCTTGCGCCTGGAATGACCAGCCGCGATACGCTCGGATTCGGCGTCAGCGGAATGCCTCGACGTTCGTCCCGTCGGTGCGCTTGAATGCCACGTTCCCCGATCGGGGTGGGCTTCTTCCACCGCTTGCAGCGCCCAGGGTGACGTCCGTGGGGCCGGGGTCGGCACACCGAACATGTCGCCCTCGTTCACGACGACCATGACGCCGGGGCAGATCGCCGACTGGCTGCAAATGTTCTTTGCTCCGCGCGCGATGGGGCCAATGGATGAAGCGTCGCCGTTCGTGCGGACGTTGACGTCCGGCCGCGGCACGATTGCTGCCCCGCAGCTGCGCCGCCGGTGGGATATCTGACTCGGGCGACAGGAATCCGTTAGGCGGCGAGATGGGCGACTGGAAGGCGTCGGTCATGCCTCGGCTCCGCAAGAGTCACTCCAATCGCCTTCGGATGGACGACCAGGTGGCCTTCTTGGCCTTATCCAGGATGCAATGCGCGGCAGGAGCTCATAGCCTGACCGGCTGCGCTTCGGCGGTGCGCGCAAATGAATGCTCATTTCACGTGTGCCTTCGGTCATGCCGTAGCACGACTGGTGCCGCCTCTTGTATCTTCGGCAAAGTACGAGTTGGGACGGCTCTCGACTCCAGCGGGTTTGGATGGCTGGGATGGCGACGCATTGAAGGTGGCCGAGTTGAAGTCGAGGCCACTTTCGCGGCCGCAGCTGATCGGCGGAAGGTTGCGACGCCGCCCTAGACCATGGCCTTGCAGCCGCATACCGGCACGACCGAGATCCAGACGCAGGGTGGAAGAGCATCTGTCCGCGACCGCAGGCGCGGGCAGCGCCGATTCAGCGGTGCGGCTGGTGCGCATCACTGAGCACGTATAATGAACGTGAGGTGATCGGCAGCCCAGGCCTCATTGACGAGGTTCCCATTTTGTTCTATCTAAACCATAGATCGTGGCGGGGTGCGCGCGCTCTTGCACGGTGAGAGACGGAGCCGTAGTTGGCCGCTTTGCATCGCGAACGATCGAGGCAGCGCACACGCGATTCCCCAAGGATGAGCAGATGAAGCATTTGCCCGGAGAAGCACTTGGAATCCGGAAGTTTCCAATACTCAACGTTCTGTCGCTGCTGGCAATTTCTTTCATCATCTCCGGATGTTTCTGGTCCGGACCGTGGCCTCGCGTCGACCTCAATATCGAGGGATTGGGTGAAGGCGAGTTGGCGAGATTCGTTGGGCGCCACACCAACTATGGCGCCGATGGTCTGAAGCAACGGACGACAAAGTTCATCATCGAGCAGACGCCGCCAAGGGCATCTCTCGCGACGAAGCACAAGCACTTGGTTTGCAGTGCGCCCCGCCGCCCAGCAGGGAGTGCAGCGATTCGGGCGAATACTGGGTTCGAAGCGACCAGCGATATGTCCCGCGCGATGGTCCCGATTACGGAACGCGATCATTTTATCATGTCGACGTGCGGCTCTCCAGCCTGAAGCCGCATGACGCCGTCGTGCAAGTTCATAGACGCTACGTTCCCGATGAATGAGCAAGTGAAGTATGGCGGAAGGCCAATATCGTATCGTCAAGGCGCAACTTCCCCTTATCGGTGGAGTTGCCGGTCACAATTTTCTTGTGCTGATCGACCCGGATGGGAATGTCATCGAGGAGCTGCACGGTCTGGCGACTGGTGCAGACGGACTCCCCAAGCCGATCGGGCATCTGCCGTCGGATGAATTGAGGGGCTATCACGACCAGCGGTTCTACAAGCCCAATTTTGCTCGGACTGAGTTGGCCTCCGGTGATCAGGCCGAGATCATGAAGAGATGGAATGCTGGCATGGCCGTCCTCGACAAGATAAACGTGCGGAACATTCCACGGATCGGGTCGCGTGCTCCGCTGTCTACCGAGACCACACTTCAATCAGCGCCGGATGGTTGCTTTATCCTCAATGGTTACGACGATGGTCAATATGCGGCCCGCTAAGCTCCCCGAACGTGATGCTTCTTCGCGACACGTCGCTTGCTGGGGTACTGTGATCCTATCCTTCCTTTGTCTGCTTGCCTCGACTAGTCAGTCATGGGCGGACGACTACGATATTGATTTTGGTGTTGAGGTTCGCGGCGCTGAGGACACAGGTTCACTTAGGTGTCGATCCAATCAAGGATGTAGCACCAACATCGACGCATTGGGATTGAGACTGTCGATAGTCCTGCTTCCTTACGACCCTGGGCACGCCCGCATCCATTTATACGGCAACGACTCGAGCTGCTGCTACTTCACCGGTGCAAAGGATTCCAAGACCATCGATGTAGACGGGAAGCTGTCAAAGATTCCATTTTATCGCGGGGTGCCGGCTCGAGGCGCTCTGTTCATTCAAAACGAATATCTAGGCGCGCTCTACATCAGAATGCGACGCCATTGAGATCATTGAAACCTAGACGGATCAGTAAGCGTGGCCAAAATCGAAAGTCATCCGTTGCCGCCTCCGGGGCATTCGGCAACGACAATCACCGAAGCCGACAGAGCGGAGATTATCAGTCAAGCGAACGACGTGATTGATTACTATCTGAATGGGCCGGGGTCCTTTGCCGTCGAGGGGCTTCGAAAGCCGCCAAGTGACGAACCCGGCTATGATAGTACAGTTCAGGATCTGACAAATTTCAAGTCTTCTATTGTCAACACGCGGCAGTTTGTTGACGATCAGAGTGGCATCCTGAATTCTGTAGTTGAGTTGATCGAACGCACAATCAAACAGGTCCAGGATGCGGCAGACGCCCGCAAGTTTGGCTTTAGAGACGATATTGTTATTCCGGCGCCGGCCACGCCGGATTCGATCAATCGAGCCCGTGTTCCATTGCCCCCTGGTTCAACAGACCCGTTTGCTCCAAAAGACCCTTTGAGTAGGTCACCTGATGGTGAATTACATCAGATCGGAATACGGGACCCATTTGGCCCTCAAGGTGGTGCTTTGGATGGCTCGATGTCACCCGGAACTCGGCCACCTTCCGAGCGCTCGCGCTCGCAAGCCCCTGCGAGGCCGGCGCCGCTCGCTGACGGCCAAGGTATCCGTGATTGGCTATACAGCGTCGCCTTGGCACCGCCCGCGAACCTCGCGTCGCCTCCGGATCGCAGGCTTAGCCCTTCCATCGGCGGGGCAGCGCAGCCTGATCGGAGTTTGTCAGCGCTGTGGCCAGGGCCTGACCGGCGCGGCGGAAGTGCTCGCGGTCAGTCGAGCCCGCCGCCGTTTACGCCGGTACGATTTCCACTCGAGGCGTTGTTTGCGTCCGATCGCGATCGCGCCTTGAACCAATGGGCCTCGTCTTTACCGCGGATAGGCGCGTCTCCGCCCACGCAACCCGCTGCTGCCATCCCTCCTGGAGAGGTCTCCCCGATTGCACGGAGCGTTCCATCCAGTCTCGATCGGTCGCCGTCGGGCGGGCTGCTTGGCATGATCCAGGAATACATGAGCGATAACGGCTACTAGCGCTGTTGCCCTTCTGCCGCCTGTCCAAATGCGGCAAAACCTGAAAGTTCGACCAGACATGCCCGTTCCCTTGCTAGCCCCGGCGCCTTCCGCGCCGATGGGATCTCTCGTCACGCACGACGTCACTATCGTCACCACGCGCAAGCTGGCGTAGGCGGGGGTAATCGGGGTGCCGCCGGAAGAATTCGGCACCGAGCGCGGTGCGCGGAGCATCAGCGACTGCAGTTACTGCTTCCACGAGGTCGTCACCAAGACCGAGGCGCAGCTGATCGCGGAGGGTTTCGGCACCGCCCAGATCACGGCCTTGCTGCCGCACATCGGCACGACCGAGATCGAGACGCTGTCGCGCGATACGGTGGAAGAGTACTATTGTCTCCGCGATCGGTATATCAGTATGATAGTTTTCAATGTTTGATCGCCGACGATCTCTTGCTTTGTGATGGAGCCGTTGTCAGATGGCAGTCGGTTGGGTTCTGGACCTCATTTGGTGGGGAATCGGTTATGCCGTGGCACGACTGCTGCTGCCTCTTCTATCTTTCGGTAAAGTACAAGTTGGGACCACTCGCGACTCCAGCGGGTTTGGATGGCTGGGATGGCGACGCATTGAACGTGGCCGAATTGAAGTCGAGGCCACTTTCGCCGCCCTGATCGGTCTGGTGATTTGTTGTGCCGGACTTGCAGCGGTTCTCTATTTTATCCACTGAACGAGCGGAGTGTAGTGTCTTGAGGGCACGACACAATCGCTAACGGCGCGTCCCAATTCTTGAATACTCCACAATCTTCCACCCGCGTTGCTCTTGCGAACCATCGGAGTTCGATCGAGACGACCGCCGATCGATATTCGCAGACTCAGATCTGGAGACTGAACATGTCGCGACTGCCCACCAAGGTTGGAAAGGGAGTTGCGGTTTGGGCCGCGGCTCAGGCTATTGCCAATGAGATCATGAAGCTCAAGCTAAATCGCGATGAGGCGTATGTCGATCGCATAAAGCGAGAGTTCAATCTTCGCGGACATGAGCAAGCGCGAGCTGTATTCGATTCGAATCCCACCTATTGGCGGAAACTGTATGGCAGTGATCCTCTAAACTCGCCACATCATCCTGCTTCGCCGCCGAGTAGTCTGCTGCCACCATCTGCAGGCGATCGTAGCAACATATATCTCTCCCCTGAGCCAATGGACCCCGGCATGCGGGGCCCGTTCGGGACCGGTGAATTCGTGCCAGATCCGGCTGTCTCGTCGCGACCGCTCTACGAGACGCGCTCGTTGATCGCATCATCCGACGCCGCTCCGCGAAGTGCGGTCGATAACGGAAAGCCCGTGCGGCAGCTCTTGAGGGTGCCCGACGAAAGTCAGGCTCCGTTTTCTGCCGGAGCGTCCCGCGGCACGGCGATTCCTTTTGTAGATGAAACGATACGAGCCAGGCAGGCGCTCGACGACTCGCTTCCGGCACCCGGCGCGGCGCCATGGGACCTCTCGGAGCGCTTCGGTCGGTGGAGCGGCCTGGGTGGTGTGCTCGGACCGGTGAGATGAGGCGAAGGCCTAAGTTTGTCCTGCGCGGCGTCGCGTCGGTGCGCGCTCGCAGACGTTTGTGAGGTCCGGACGCACGGCAGCGCCGGCCAATTTTCTGACCGCTGCATTCAGCGGTATGCGCAATCGAAAGTTCAACCAGACATGCCCGTTCCCTTGCTAGCCCCGGCGCTCGCGGCGCCGATGGGATCTCTCGTCACGCACGACGTCACCATCGTTACCACGCGCAAGCTTGCGCAGGCGCGGGTGATGGGGGTGCCGCCGGAAGAATTCGGCATCGAGCGCGGTGCGCGCAGCATCCGCGACTGCAATTACTGCTTCCACGAGGTCGTCACCAAGACCGAGGCGCAGCTGATCGCGGAAGGTTTCGACGCCGCCCAGATCAGGGCCTTGCAGCCGCATACCGGCACGACCGAGATCGAGACGCTGGCCCGCGACACGGTGGAACAGCATCTGTCCGCGACATCAGGTGGCGGCAGCGCCAATGCGGCGGCGCGGCTGGTGCGCATCACCGAGCATTACGTCCGGATGGACTATGAAGGCTCGGGCCGCCCGTGCCTCTACCAGGTCATCACCGGCGGCGACCAGGCCGAGATCCTGCGCAAGGACGGCAAGGACTGCATCACGCCGTTCGACGAAATGCCGTTTGCCGCGACCACGCCTGTTCCGGTGACCCATCGGTTCTTCGGCCGCTCGATCGCTGACCTCGTGATGCCGTTGCAGCGCGAAAAGACCGCGCTGAAGCGCGGCGCGCTCGACAATCTCTATCTGCACAACAATCCGCGCGTCGAGGTCGCCGAACAGAACGCCGGGCCGAACACGCTGGACGATCTCCTGGTCTCGCGGCCGGGCGGGGTGGTCCGCACCAAGACGGCGGGCGGGCTAAACTGGCAGGTGGTGCCCGACATCACCACGTCGATCTACCCGATGCTGCAATATATCGATGCGGAGCTCGAGATCCGCACCGGCTTGGCTAAGCAGACGCAGGGCATCGACGCCAACGCGCTGCAGAACCAGTCCGCAACCGCAGTGGCGCAGGTGTTCTCGGCCTCGCAGATGCGCATCAAGCTGATCGCGCGCATCATGGCCGAGGGCGTGCGCGACATCTTCGCGCTGCTGCACGGCACGATCCGCAAGCATGGCCAGCGCCAGGAGACGGTGCGGCTGCGCAACGCCTGGGTCGAGGTCAATCCGCGCAACTGGAAGACGCGCGACGACATGACCATCAATGTCGGCCTCGGCGCCGGCGGGAAGGCGCAGCAATTCGCCCAGACCATGGCGATCGCCAACGTCCAGAAGGAGCTGCTCGCCGGCGGAAAGATCAACCTGGTCGGCGACCGTCAGCTGTACAACACCGCGGCTGAGCTGACGCGGATCATGGGACACAGGAATCCAGATCAGTTCTTCAACGATCCCACGGCGGTCAATCCACAGACCGGACAGCTGCTGCATCCGCCGCCGGCACCGCCGCAGCTGCCGCCCGACCCGAAGCTGCTGGCGCTGCAGGCGCGGCTCCGAGCCGACCAGCTGGCTGCCGCGCACAAGACGCAGATGGAGCGTGAAAAGGCGCAAGCCGATGCCATCCATCAGCAGGTAAAGATGCAAGCCGAGATCGAGATCGCCAGGATCAGGGCGGGCCTCGATGCCAAGATCGCGGTGCTCGAGGCGCATCTCAAGGCGCTCGGCCACGAGCAGAAGCGCGAGCATGCGCAGGAGCAGCATCGGATGGATGTCGCGGAAGCCGCGCTCGATCTCGCCACATCGGCGGCGCGTCGCGAGATGAAGAGGCAGCCGAACGAGGGGGAGGGGAGCAATGTCTGAAGAGAGCGCACTGGAGCGGACGGCGACAAGGGCGGTCAGGGCCAAAGCATTGCTCGATGATGAAATCCTGAATGAGGCCTTTGCGGCCCTCGAGAAGAGCTACATCGCAGCCTGGCGCGCCACCACGGTGGACGACGCCGCCGGTCGCGAAAAGCTGTTCCTCGCCATCAACATCCTCGGCAAGGTGCGGGACCACCTCGCTGGCGTCGTTGCCAACGGCAGCCTGGCGCGCGCCGAGCTGAAGGAGCTCGTGGAGACGGCGGAGCGGCGGAAGCGATTCGGGATCATTTAGGTCTTGCAACCAAGGCGAGAGCAGTCAATAATGTTCTTTGTTTGTTCTTGAACTGGTGATGGCATGGGATAGATGGCCTCACCCCAGAGGCTTGAGTGAATGCATGCGGATCTGCCCAATCGATCTTGATGCGCGTTCTTCGTTCTTTTTTGTTGTGCTGTGGTTGCTTTTTACGGCCACTGCTTGCCGTGCCGAAGGAGCTTCGCCTCCCGCGCCAGCCAAGCCACCAGCCGTTCCGACCTTCGAGAAGCTGCCGCACACGCCGCTGCCGAAAGGCGAGTTCATCGCATGGTGCGGGAATCGGGAGCGCTATCTGCTCGCGACGGATGGTCGGTATGTCGACGCATACGATGGGAGCACGAAGATCTCCGCCCCGTCCCCAACCCAGGGTCCAGCGCAATGCGACGCGGACGGTCGCTATTTGGTCTTTGTCGAGGATGATGCGGGGCGCGTGAGGAAATTCGAACTGGAGACTGGCAAGAGCGAGGTCCTGGCGACATTCCAAAAGCTGTCGCATCCCAACAGGGTATCATTCTCACCCGACCTGAAGATCGTGGCCTCAAGCCGGCCGCTTCAATTGACGGCGGAAGCGGGAGAGTTGCGCACGATCAACTTATCAGAAGCAATCGGTCACCCCGTTTCGGAAGTCGTCTGGGCTCCCGACAGCTCAAAGTTTTTTGCAACCTCCTCCGACACGATCGATGTCCTGGACATGCAGGGCAAAAAAATCGGGGGAGGCAGGCTTCTGAAGGGATCATACGTTCGTACAGGCTGGTTTGACGTTGAACAGAAGTCGCTTTTTCTGTTCCTCGTGACGGAGGCCGACGAGTCCGGTGGTCCTCTTGTCAGATGCCGCATCGAGAAATGGCGATGCGTGCGGGTGAAGGAGCGCGTCGAGCAGGCCTCAGGCGGCGGCAAGGGTCTCATAGGCACAGTCGGCCCCCTCGATCCGCGAGAGCCGTCCGACCAGGAGTGGCGAGCGATCTACTCGCGTTACGCGGCAGAACTCCGCGACGCCTCACTCCGCTTGTTGTTCCGACAGGAGTTCAACCTGGCAAACGGTCAAGGCGGCGTTCAGCTCCATGTGTCTCCCTCGGCTGCCACGGCTGTGCTGTCGTGGCGGCTGACTGAGCGCGCGAAATGTCCCGATCCGGGCAACGACAAATGTCAGCCCGGATGGATACTGGATCTTGCAAGGGCTATTAAATGAGTGATCCCTACAATCCCAGGCCACCGTTTCGCAGAGGCTCCGATTATGGCATGCGTATCGACCCGTTTACGGGCAAGGCCAAACCTCATACGGGCCAGGACTTCAAGGCTCCGCTCGGCACTCCGATCCCGGCGGCTACGCCGGGCGAGGTCGTCTACTCCGGCTACAACAACAATCTTGGCCATACCGTCATTGTCAAGAACGCAGCTGGCTACAGCCTCTACGCACATATGCAGGAGGGCAGCCCGATGCCAAAGCTAGGTCAACGCGTCTGGCCTGGAGATATCATCGGCAATGTCGGCAGCACTGGTGCCCGTAGCACCGGACCTCATTTGCATTATTCGGTCATCAAGAATGAGAGGGCAACGCAGGCACTGGAGAAGAAACGTGCGGGAGGGCCACTCGGCCTGATCCTGACCGGTGACACGGCGCAGGGGCAGGGCAATACCATCGACCCTGCAAGATATGACACCGGCGTCCCTTATCTGGTTCGGGGGGCCGTCACCGGCGCCAGCGGTTCGGTCGCACCTTCGGCTCCCCTGCGCGGATTGGGCTTTCCAAGTCGCGACGGTGTTGTTGCCGATCGTTCTGGCGCCTGGATGTCGCTGCCCGGTCATCCTGCCACGGATCAGTCGGCGACGGTGCCGCGGCCCGGCGGATTGCCGGGCATGATCGCGGACTATCTGCGCCAGAGCCATGGCACGGCAGGCGACGCGCGGGCGACGGGCCTGTCGGCGGTGCCATTCGTGACGGAAGAGGAGCCATTGTCGGAAGGGCGGCCCGCCAATTTCAAAGATCGCTTCGGCGACTGGTCTGCCATCCGCCGATTGTCATCGCACTGGGAGTCGAGATGACTCCCGGTGACGATGCAATGGTGCTCGCGCGGCTAGTCGGAAACCAGGCGGCGAACAGCATGCTCGCACGAAACTTCGCGCGCGTTGGTGTGATCGGCATCTTTCGTTTTCGGACAGCACTGCTCTCGTTCTGCGCTTTCACTCTCCTCCTTTTCGGCCCGTCGGGTGCCCAAGAGAGCTTGTTCGACAAGGAGGTACTCCATCGCGCGGCTGACTATTGCCGCAGTGTTGCTGTGCGCCCGATCGCGCTGAGCGGCGATCAGGCAATCCTGTGTCTTGACGGCCGGATCGAGAAGGATGCCGACGTATCGCCGGCGACGAAGCTGAAGGAAGGCGGTCTCTTCGTCGTTCGAAGTGCCGGAGGCGACATCGCGTCCGCAATTGCTCTTGCCGAGCTACTGCGTGAACGACGCGCAGTGGTCGTTGCGTACGACCAGTGCCTGTCGAGTTGCGCCAATTATCTTCTGATTGCGTCCGATCGAACCTACGTACTGAAGGGAGGTCTGGTTGCCTGGGACTATGAGAGTACCGATCCCGCGATTCCATCCTGCGCCAAATTCGCGATGGAAAAGACGCGAGATGGAGATTACCGCCTGCAGCGCGGCTCCTGTCGGCCCTTGCCGGCCGACGAGGCTCGTTGGCGGGACATCGTGCTGGCCCAGAAAAGTTTTTACAGGGAGCGAATGGTCGACCCGTACTTCGAGCCGCCGCCGGACAATCGCTATCTGCGAAAGGTCGTCCAGTCCCTCTATCCCGATACTCCTGCCTACCACCATATCGGCTGGACTCTTCACCCGAGATACTTTCCGAGATTGTTCAAGACCATGATTGTCTACGAGTCCTATCCGCAAGGGCAGGCAGAGGTGGACGAGATGGTGACCCGGCTACGCCTCGACATGCGGGTGATTTACGATCCGTAGCTCAGGTGCTCGTTCACTGCGACGTGAACACGTTCAGTTTCCATCCTATGAATTTGAAGGCGCAGAGCATCAGATGAAAGACATATCAAGCGACAGCGATCGCCCAAATCCAATCCTCGACTATCCCGGCTACTACATGCCTGGCTTTTTCTCGTGGCTGCTTGGCGAAATCCCGAGATTCGGGTTGCCGGATTGGGGACCCATTCCGCAGTTGCCGCGTGAACGGCCGGTTGCGCCGCCGTCTCGAAATCCGAACCTGCCGCCCGCGCACGAAGTTGATCCTCCGGACCGGCCTCCTGAATGGCTGTTCGGTCCGCCGCGGATCGTCCAAGCCTCGCCTGTCTCACGTCAGACGGTTGCCGAGGCTATACCCTCGAACACAACACAGCAGTCTCCAACGTCGCTCGCCGACCTCATCATCGACCGCATTCGGCGCGTGCAACAGCAAAACGCAACTCAAAATCAACCTTCTGCTTTCGCCGCGGGATCTGCGGCGCTACGGTTCAGTTCGCCAACCACGCTCCCTCCGCAGGGATACGAGCGGGCCGAAGACAATCCCTCTCGAGATAAGTCTCCGATCCGACTTTTGACGCGTGTCCGGCCGGTCTGACGTCGGGCAGCGACGCTGAACAGGTCAATCAACGTAAACAGGCCGACCCTGCGTGAGACGCGCGGGCGCCCGGCAGATACGTCTCGCAGACCCGCGAACCGGAAGCCAAATTCCGTGCGATCGCTTGAGCGAGACGCCTACGCCAGCAACTAACCGCAGTTCCAAGAGAGGCGCAGCGACATTGTTGCGTCGTCGGGACAGCACGGCTCTCACAAGGACATATCGATGGCTCTACCAACCTCAACTTTCGTCACCTACTCCGCGGTGGGCAACCGCGAAGACCTCAGCGATATGATCTATCGCATCGACCCCGTCGACACACCGTTCATGAGCGGCGTCGACAAGGAGAAGGCGACTGCCGTCAATCACGAATGGCAGACGCAGGCCCTGGCCGCGGTCGACGCCGCGAACGCCCAGCTCGAGGGCGACGATCCCAACACCAACACGACGACGCCGACCGTGCGGCTCGGCAACCTCTGCCAGATCTCCTACAAGGTCGCGCGCGTCTCGGGTACGCAGCAGGCAGTCGATCACGCCGGCCGCGACAACGAGCTGGCCTACCAGGAGATGCTCAAGGGCCTCGAACTCAAGCGCGACCTCGAAGCCATCCTGTGCGGCACCAACCAGGCCAAGGTCGCCGGCAATACCACAACGCCGCGCAAGACCGCCTCGGTACTGTCCTGGATCGTGTCAGCGACCTCGAAGGGCACGGCCGGCGGCGCGGCGGACCCGGCAGTCGCCGACGGCACCGGCACGCGCACCGACGGCACCCAGCTGGCGTTCACCGAGGTGCGGTTGAAGACCGTGCTGTCCGCGATCTGGACCAATGGCGGCAAGCCCGGCACCATCATGACCGGCGCCTTCAACAAGCAGGTGTTCTCGACCTTCACCGGTCGGTCCACCGCGATCGAAGAGTCCAAGTCGAAGAAGATCGTCGCGTCCGTCGACGCCTACGAATCCGATTTCGGCAAGCTCAAGGTTGTCGCCAACCGCTTCCAGCGGCCGCGCGATGTGCTGGTGCTCGAGCTGGACAAATGGGCGGTGGCCTATCTCAACGGCCGCAACATGATCTCGATCCCGCTCGCCAAGACCGGCGATTCCGATCGCCGGCAGATCCTGGCCGAATATGCGCTGGTATCCCGCAACGAGAAAGCCTCCGGCGGCGTGTTCGACAACACCACCGCCTGAGCGATCAGGATCATCCATCTCAACCTCGGGGCAGCCTTCGGGCTGCCTCATTTTTTGGAGAGCCAAGATGCCGCTTCCCGGCAACCGTACCCTCGATACGGCCGATCTGACGGCCTACACACCGTCCTGTGGCGCGAGCCCCGTCGCCGCCTATGTCCGCGTCCCCTTCCGTTGCCGCGTGCTGAGAGTCGCCGGCATTCTCGGCGGAGCGATCGCCACCGCCGACGGCACCATCACCGTCTCCGCCAATGCCACGACGCTTGCGACCTTCGCCGTGACGCAGGCGGGATCCGCTGCCGGCCAGCTGTTCTCGGCGGTGCCTGCGTCGCCGACTTATCTCAACGAGAACGACGTGATCGTGCTGACGCCTTCGGGCGCCTCCGGTGCGGCGGTCCCCATGCATTTCTCGATCTCACTGAGGGCCGCCTGATATGCCGTTCTTCTCCAAGCAGAACTCCTCGCGCGTCGGCCCGACCCAGGTCGTCGCCTATGACGCCAGCGTCGCCGCCACCAATGCGTTTGGTCCCGCAACCTATCAGCTCCGCCTCGTCGCGAATTCCGGCTGCTGCTACCGGATCGGAGACGGTGCACAGACTGCGACCATTTCGGATCCCTATCTGCCCGCGAACACCATCGAATACGTCACGGTCAGTCCGGGCCAGCGCATCGCCGCATTGAAAGCCGCAACCAACGGGCTTGTCACGGCGACCGCGGGCACTCTGTGGGTGACGGAACTGTCGTGATGGATGGCGTCCTGATCAGGCCTCATCTCGACAGCAACGGCCGCGAGCTTGCGATCGAGCACATCCAGGACGTGGCGCCGATTCTGGAATGGAACAGGCAGGCGCGCCAGGACGAGCAGCGCGGCGACTGGGGACGGCACGTCGCCCGCATTCCCAACGTCATCTACGTCCAATGGCTCAACGAGGAGCATGCCAGAGGCAACACCTCGCTGCGGATGTTCACGCCCGAATTCGACTCCATCGTGCAGCGGAAGCTGGACGATCCCGAGTGGGCCTATTTGCGAACCGACAGGCCGAAGCTGCAAGCCGGCTGGTCAGCGGAGCTCAAATGACCGAGATCACCGATTATACGTCATTGCAAAACGCGGTGACTGAGTATCTCGCGCGCGATCAGGATGCGGTTCTGATCGCCCGGATCCCGACCTTCGTCCAGCTCGCGGAAGCTAAGTTCAACCGGCAGCTGTTCGTGAGGCAGATGGAGAGTCGGGCGACCGCACTGGTCGACCTCGGATCGAACGAGCCGGAGTTCATCTCGCTGCCGTCGGATTTCCAGTCCATGCGCAGGGTCCGTCTATCGAGCGTGACGGGAAAACCCTGCCTCGAGTTCAGGTCGGGAACGCAGATGGACGAATATCGCTTCGGGACGGCCGATATCGCCGCGCAGCCGCGATATTTCACGGTGTTCGGCAACGAGATCGAACTCGCACCGACGCCCGACGCAGCCTACACGGTGGAGATGGTCTATCGGCAGACCGTCCCGCCGCTGGCATCGAATGGCGGCAATTGGCTGCTGACGATGGCGCCCGACCTCTACCTCTACGCCGCGCTTCTAGAGTCCGCTCCGTACATCAAGGAAGACGCGCGCATCCAGACCTGGGGGCTCGGCTTCACGTCGGCGCTGGCCGACCTCAACAATCTCGGGCTGACATCGACCTTCAACGCCGGGCCGATGACCGTGCGCGTTTCCGGACAGGCCATCTAGGAGAGCGATATGGCAAATTTCAACAAATTCCATTGCTTCGTGCAGGACGTCGCCAGCGCGCTGCACGACATGAAGACCGGTACGTCACAGGTCTACAAGGTCTATCTGACCAACACGGCGCCGGTCCCCACCAACACGGTCTACAACGCGCCCGCGGATCTAGCAGCGGGGAACGGGTATACGGCCGGCGGGAACAGCGTCGGCACCATCACGGGCGCGCAGACCACGGGAACGTTTAAGTTCGCCGGCGCGACGGATCCGGCATGGACCGCGTCGGGTGGCTCGATCGGACCGTTTCAGTACGCCGTGCTCTACAATTCGACGTCATTGAGCAAGCCGCTGATCGGCTGGTGGGACTATGGCACCCCCATTACGCTGACGAACGGCAACACCTTCACCATCGATCTCGACCAGGCCAACGGCATCCTGACGATCACCTGACATGGCAGCTTTTCTCAACAATTGCCGCTTCATTCCCGTTGCCGGCGGCACGACGGACTGGGTGTATTCATCGACCGTCGGCGGATGCCAGTCGCCGTCGCTTGCCGGAGCAGTCAATGGACGCAAGTACAAGTTCATCGCGATCAGCAGCGACCTGACGCAATGGGAGATCGCGGAGGGGGCCTATACCGCGGCAAGCGGAACGTTTGCGCGCACGACCGTGCTCTGTAACTCGTCGGGCTCCGGTGTGGCTGTCGGGCAATCGGGCGCGGGCTCGAGGATCAACTTCAACGCCGCGCCGAACGTCGCCATCGTCGGCGTCAAGGAAGACCTGATCTCGATCGAGGAGCCCAACGGTTTCACCAGGGGCCAGATGGCGCAAGCTCGCGCCAATATCGGCGTGACGAAGAGGAGTTATATCCTCAACGGCGGGATGCAGGTTTCGCAGGAGAATGGCACGGCAGCGGGTACGACCTCCGGCTACTTTCCAGTCGATCAGTGGCGAAACGAATTCAGCAACGCCGGCGCGATCAATACGGCTCAGGTCGCAAGTTCGACACCGGGCGGGTCACCATATCGTATTCGAACGACGGTGATTACGGCGGATGCCTCCATCGCGAGCGCGGACTATTCCGTCATCACGCAAAAGATCGAAGGAAATGGCATCGCCGATCTGAGGTTCGGCAATGCCGCGGCGAAGACGATCACGGTGCAATTTGGTGTCAGGGCGCCCGCCGGGACCTATTGCGTTGCGGTTCGAAACGGCAGCCAAAACCGGGTCATCGTCGGCGAGTACACCATCGCCGCCGGCGAAGCAAATGCTGACGTGCTCAAGAGCGTAACCTTCGCGGGCGACACGACAGGGACCTGGGCTTTCGACAATGCCGCCGGAATGGAGGTAATCTTCGTTCTGATGGCGGGCTCGAGCCTCGTCCAGTCTCCCAACGCGTGGAGTGCGGCTTCCAGCGTTATCGCAAGCTCGAATCAGTTCAACTTAATGGGCACGGTCGGCAACGTGTTCGAGATGTTCGACGTCGGCCTATATGAGGGCAACGTAGCTCCGCCGTTCCAGCTGCCGGACTTCAACGAGGAATTGGACCGTTGCCAGCGCTATTGGGAGAAAAGTTATGACTACGCGACTGCAGTCGGAACCGCGACCAACAATGGCGTCCGCGGTTCGCTGCAAAACTCGGCGCCGGCATCCTATGGCGCGGGGACATTCCTGAAGCGCAAGCGTGTGGCTCCGACGGTGACGCTGTACTCGCCGTTCAATGGCGCCGCCGGCAGCGGGTATGACACCGCGAACCGTGCGACCAGCGCTGCGAATGTTGGCGAAACCCAATACATGATCGTCAACGCCTTCGGGTCATCCACCACGCCGATCCTTTACCATTACACGGCGAATGCGAGGCTGTAGATGTCTCTTCTCGGCTTCGATGCTCTCGGGCGGTGGGCGCTCGGCCAACTGCCAAGCACGAGAAACGTCCTGCTTCTGGCGGCGCAAGGCTCGATCTCTCTCGCAGGACGACCGGTCGCATTCGCGACATCCGAGCGGGGAGCAGCTGCGGGCTTTCTGGGGGCCGGTTTGTCGGCCGGCTTCAAGATCACAGAACCAGAAAATGCCAGGTCTTACGCCTTCGCCGGCAATGCAGCGACACTCCGACTCCGGCAAGCGAACCTAGTCGGATCGTTCCTGCTGACAGGGATGGCGGCGAACGCGAAGGATCGCCTGGTGGCTTCGACAGGCGCGATTTTTCTGTCAGGGGCATTCGTCCCATTTTTCACGTCGCTTGCCTCAGGGCCCGGCGCATTTGCCTGGGCCGGCAGCAATTCAACCTACGATCGCGGCCACGAAGCCTGGGTCCGGCGGCCGTTCGAGACGATGTCTTGGCGGGTGGAGACGACGTTGCCATCGCCGAACTGGAGCGGAGCGAGCGATGCTGCGACGGCATGGACGGCTGATGCGCGGCCGGAGAACGCCTGGACGACGACTTCGATTGAACCCGAACCATGGACGACTGAATAGCCCCGCTGCTTGCCTATGGTGAATGTCGCCCGGATGTCAGCGACTATGAAGCCCAAGCCTCGTGAGTTCTCAGCAAGAGTTCTCTGCAACGGTTACACACCGCGTTCTACGACAATGCCTTTCATTTCACTCGGCGCACGTGCTTGCTCAAGCCACCTGACGAGCATCGGACCAAGCCAGCTAGTTAAGAATAGAGGAATTGCATGAGCAGCCCAGGTTTGATCCCAACTACAGACAATTAACTCGGATGGATTCTTTGCAAGCCAGCAATGGCATAGCCCTTCAGCGAGATGGCCTCTCGGCTTCGCTCGCGCCTAGCAACGTGAACGGAGCTCAATCAGTATCGGCCAGTCCTCAATCAAGCCCTCGAGCCGCTCCGGTCGCCGCCGGATTCGGCCAATTCTCGCGGCCAAGACCTTTCCCGCCTTTTGGACCTGTGCCGGCTCCCGAAGGCTCGGAGGCACCGGCGCACGAATTTTGGCGCAGGCTGAAAGAATTCTGGAGTCATATTTCGCCTCGTATCGGAGCATCAGGGGGCGGCAGCGACTTCAATCGATGCCTACGTGCTGCCAGTGGAAGCACCGAAGACTGGGAAGAATTTTGTCGGAGTATTCCATCCGGTTTGATGAGTAAGACGGTTGGGGGAGAGACGGCAAAGCGAGCTTGCTGGTCGAAAACGTACGAGAGCGGAAACAACAAGACTGAATGGTGCGATAATCAATTCGGCAATTCGACCCTCCCTAGTGGCTTGACATCGTTCTTGATTTGTTCTAAGCTGAGGCGATGTGCTTTGCTATCTCTTCAATTGTTGCAGTTTGAGCATTCGAATGGCTTCGTCGATGCCGTGGAATGAACGTGCGCTCATAGAATATGAATTCCACTTCGGTAAGCAGCAGCGTAAGGCAGTCGCGCGGCTGGGTTTCCCCGAACGCGATGAGGTGTACAAAGACGAGTGGATTTGCTCATTTCAGATCGAAGGTTTGAAAGACAGTAGGGTGCGTCGAGCCCGCGGGGCGGATGGACTTCAGGCTTTGACGATCGCAAGTATGGCGGTTCGCGAATCGCTTGATCGTTTGAAGATGATCAGAGCCGAGAAGGAGCCCTACGAAGTCGTTTTTCCGCGATATTTACCATTCTGCTTCGGTGTCGACTTTCATCGCCAGCTTTGCGAGATCGTCGACAAGTGCGTGACGCAGAAGAAGAGACATATTTCCAGTCGGCGCAGTCAGAGAAAGTCCCGCTCATAACCTGATATCAGGTTTCTGGGCTGCATTGCTCGCGCGCGGGCATTCGGCTGGGCAACGCACGGAAGCCGGCAGGTGATCGCCGGACATCCGTTCCGCCTTGATGGCCAGCCCGCAGTGACGAATATCATATTCTCTAGCCGAGAATCCTCGCCGGTCTGGTCTGGCAAGTCGATGCCGAATTCGTCGCCACGAGTCCGGATTATGCGAGCTCCGCGTCTGAAATCGTGATCGCTCGGCAATTTGCGGCACGGCGCGCCGCGCTTACACCTTGAATGAGGTCAACAAACAATGCCGCTTCTTGCCTATGGCGAATACCGCCCGGATGTCAGCGACTATGAAGGCCAGGCGACGCGCAACATCCTCAACGTGATTCCGCGGGGCGACGGTTATGGTCCGTTTCCATCGTTCTCCGCCTACACGTCGGCGCTCCCGGCACCATGCCGGGGCGCGTTCTATGCGCTGAAATCTGACGGCACCGTCGTCACCTTCGCTGGCACCAGCACCAAGCTCTACCGGCTCAACAATATCGATTTCACCTGGGTCGACGTCTCCAAGGGTGCCTCGTCCTATTCGGCGCTCTCCGCGACGGCGCAATGGCAGTTTGCGCAGACCGGAAACTTCGTCTTCGCAACGCAAGCCAACGCCGTTCTACAGATCTTCGACCTCTCGTCGTCGATGGCCTTCGCCGATGCACTCGGTACGCCGCCGCAAGCCGCCTATATCAGCGTGGTCGGCCGCTTCCTGGTGCTGTCTGGACTGCTGTCGACGCCATACCGGATCCAGTGGTCGGGGCTGAACAATTCCAACGCCGCGGACAGCTGGACCAGCGGCATCAAGTCGTCCGACTTTCAGGACTTTCCGGACGGCGGAATCGTTCGTGGCGTCGCCGGCGGCGAGTCCGGCATCGTGTTCCAGGACCAGGCGATCCGGCGCATGTCCTATGTGCCGGGCTCGCCGATCATCTTCCAGATCGATCGCATCACCCAGGACAAGGGCCTGTATGCGCCGTACTCGATCATCCGCGCCGGCGAGCGCATCTTCTTCTATGCCGGCCAGGGCTTTCACAAGATCGAGCCCGGCGGCGTGCCGCAGCAGATCGGGCGCGAGAAGGTGGATCGCAGCTTCCTCGCCGATCTCGACAAGGGCAACCTCCAGCTCTTCATGGGCGCCGCCGACCCGCGCGCGACGCGGGTGTACTGGGCCTACAAGTCCGTGTCCGGCGCGGTCGGCAATTACGACAAGCTGCTCGGTTACGACTTCCTGCTTGACCGCTTCTTTCCTGTCGCCGTAACAGGCGAGTATCTGCTCGGCATCTCGCAAACCGGACTGACGCTGGAGAACCTCGACAGCATCTCGTCGTCGCTGGATGCTCTCACTCTCAGTCTCGACGCCTACGCGACCGCGGTCCAGCCTGAAATAGCGCAGTTCTCGAGCGCCCATGTGCTCGGCTTCTTCCGCGGCCCGAGTCTCGAGGCGACACTGGAGAGTGCGGAGCAGGGCACCGACGAGAATCGCATCACCGTCCGCGGCTTCCGCCCGGTGACGGATGCGGCAATGCTGTTCGGCTCGGTGTCCTGGCGCGACACGCCGGCAGCGGCGGTAACGCCAGGTGCGGAAGTGCTGGTCAATGCCCGGACGGGCCGTTGCGACGTCAGGCGCGACACGAGGTATTCACGCTTCAAAGTTCGCATTCCAGCCGCGACCAATTGGTCCTTCTGCGCCGGCATCGTTCCGGATCTCACACCCAACGGCACGCTATGACGGCTTACGTTCCGGGCATCACCGAGACCGATCTGAAGAAGATCGTCCTCGCGATCCAGCAGCTTGCGGCCGGGCGGTCGAATGCCGTCGGCAGCGTGACGCTGGCGGCGGGCGCATCGAGCACGACGGTGTCGACAGCGAATTGCGCCGTAGGGTCGGTGCCGATCCTGGTGCCGGCGTCGGCGACCGCGGCGGCGGAGGTCGGGAACGGGACCATGTATGTGAGCGCCGTGGTGAACGGCGCTTTTACGCTCACGCACGCGAACTCGGCGACGCCGGGGCGGGTGTTCTTGTGGGCGGTGGTGGGGTGAGGGCGACTGCGGGGCTCCCTTGAGGTTCAAGGTTTAAAGTCAGCAATCCTTTCATCGGTCATTCGGACTTGCCGAGCGCGCATGTTTGCGCGCGGCCGAGCGGCGCCGTGCCGCGTGCGCGGTTGATTTTTAGTTGCGGAGATTTTCAATGGCAACGCCTAATATGCGTAATCTGTTCGAACGCTTTCTGCAAATCTACGGAGGACAGATTGCTTCGACCGAGCCCATGCGACCGGAGTCACGCTATCAATCCGCGCAACCGGCCTATTCTGCATCGAGCGACGTGTATGGAAGCGACGGTTACACGCCCTCGGGTGGCGTGCTTCGCGGATGGAACTCACCGGCTGTCGCGGCGCCCTGGTGGGCTGGGGCTCTCGCGGGCCCTAGCGGGATGCCGGTCGGCCTACGCGGGCCACGGCCAGGCGGCCGCATCGGAGCTTATCCCTTTCCTCCGATGCCGCGCGATCCCAATGATGTCGTCCAGATCCCGAACCCGCATCTTGAAAGGTTGATTCCCCAATCGACGCGCGCTTTCTGGGATGCGGCGGCGCGCGTACCAGAGATGGTACGACGCCAATGGCTTGAAGATGAGTCATCGAGTGCGACGAGAGAGGAAGAGACGGGAGCTTCGCCACCGAAACCTCCAACTAATCGCCCCGGAAGCCAGCCTCCATGGATCGTGGGTCCAGCAATACTGAAGGAATTCGAACGGCAAGGCCGAACGAGCAATCAAGACCCACAGCCAAAAGAGATCGTCGATCCAAATTTCAGGCGTTTGACACGCTTCTTGGGGTCTGAAGGAGATCAAATCGTAATTGACAACTCGCTTCAGCCCGCAGGCGAGGAGAAGCCGGGCCAGCAACCAGCGACTCCGCTGCCGGAGGATCATCTAGACATTCCCCTATTTCTCCGCCGCCAAGCTGACCCGGAGGCTGCAAAGTCCGAGAAAAAATCGACGGACTTGCCTTCGGTAAGCGTTGGAGGGGCGGGGCACTATGGTGGGAATCGCGGCGGCGGCGGTGGAGGTGGTCGTAGATTCAACGAGGAATGCAGAAAAGAATGGAAGCGGGCACACGAGGTATGTCTTGACGCCTTCCAGAAGGGTATCGTGGGTGACATCTTCAAGCGATGGAAGAGCGATTTTGCAACGGGCCCGTTCGACAAGCTCGGCGAGCCCTGGGACATTAATGACTGCAAGAGGGGGTTTGTCAGCAAAGACTGTGGTGGAAATGCTTACGAAGAACCCCCGCCGCCAAAAGTCGCGCAGGCGATTGGACGTAAGCTGGTTCGGCAGGATAAAGAGCGGCGCGCCCAGGAAAAGGCCAAACGGCAGGAAATACTCGAAGAGTTCAAGCGTACGGGGAAGTGGAGGTTTAGGGGCCGCTAAGTTGGCAGGCTGCTGGTTCGCGTAGACTGCAAGCGGGGCGGAGCTAGGAATCGAATGCACCCTTAAAGACATGTCACGATAGCGCTAATTTCACCGACGAAAAGCAAGAGATCGTGCAATGCATTTATTCTCAGAGAAATTCGTATCGTTGGTTTTCGACGGGCGGTATGACGAGGCAGATGAAATTCTTTGCGCTCAGCGGGAGGCTGCAGCTGGAGTAGTCGTTCTTCGCCTGGTCGGAGTGCGTGAGGCGATGCGCGCCAAAGTTCAGCAACTTGGATTCGGTCCGAGCGACCAGCGGCGGGTGCTCGCATGCACCTATGAGACTGCATATCGGCTCAGGGAACAGAAGTACTGGAACGACGCCGCGACGATTTATCTTGATGTAGTTGAGTTATCCTTGGCCATGAACGAACCATTCGTCTTAGACGATGCTCGGCTAAGCCGAGTGCTGTGTCTCAAGAATCTCGGACGCATTCACGAATACGAAAGGGAGAAGGCTGAAATACCTGCTGGAACGACGATCCTGATTGACGGAGTTAACTGGCGGGTCGAGGATTTGTGATGGGCCTTATCTGACCTAGGTAGCAGCCTAGAGCTAGGAAAGTTATCCCTGCTGCAGGGATTCAGATGAGGGCCTGCATTCAAGCGCCATGTGACTTGTAACGATTGGTGATGCTCCATCACCTGCCATCTCGCACTTCTAAGTGATCGTCTTCTTTCGCGTCCCCCGGCTCTTCCGGACTTCGAGCAAGGAAAAGATCTGCTCGGTGCTGTCCCGCTGCCGTCAGCGAGCGCGGTGGCTCGGCAACGGGACGATGTATGCGAGCCGGCTGACCTCGCTTTGACCATCACGCACGCGAACTCTGCGACGACCGGGCGGGTGTTTTCACTCCGGGGTCCGCCAATCCATCAGCAGGTGCACTTAAAGGTTGTTAAAGTTCTTGATTTGTTCTATTATGCGCGAGTTGGCGTATCGATCATGCCAAGCTGCAAAGGGCTCTGGAGTGAGGCTCCGTTGCAGCAGGGTGGCGTGCCTTCTGCGTCTTCATGAGGTTGACGAGATGCAACGCAGCTTTCCCCGATGGGGTCTTCGTTTGGCGTTCTTGGCTGCACTCTGGATTTTGCCTTCGCCAGCAGCCGCGGAGCGGTCTTTCTATCGCAGCGTGGAGACGTATGCGAGCGCCGTGGAGTTTTGTCGCCGTGCCGTCAAACGTCCGATGACAGTCGATCTCGATCGACGTGTTTTGTGCTTTGATGGCGAGATATCGCGTGATTTGGACTTCTCGCCTTTGGGCAAGTTGTCCCCGACCGGGACCTTCGTCGTTCGCAGCCGTGGCGGGGATCCATACTTAGCTATGGAACTGGCCGATTTCCTGCGTAAGTGGCAGGTGACCGTCGTCGTCTACGACTACTGCATGTCAGCTTGCGCCAGCTATTTGTTGGTTGCCGGAGATGAGACTTATGTCACGCGCGACACCGTCGTTGCCTGGCACCACACGACGGCACCACTTTGCGCCGTGCTCCAGGATGCATTGGATTTTGGCCCCCGCCGGTTGGAAAAGGTCGCGTGCCCGGAGGCTGCGCCCGAGTATGGAGCTGCCCTATTGCGACGCAAACAGCTGGAGCAGACGTTCTTCGCTTCTCGCGTAATCGATCCGTTATTTGAGGATCCGCCGCAAAGCATTCCGATCCGACGAATTTTGAAGAGTATGTTTGAACAAACGGCGACATACCCCGACGTCCTTTGGACCTGGAATCCCAGATATAGCGCCTTGGCGTTCAAGACGAAGATCACATACGAGGCCTATCCCGGCAGCCAAGACGAGGTCGATGCCTTGATGGCTCGTCACGGGTACGGCTCCAGGCGTGTCGTTCTGTACGATCCTTAGTCGCGTGACGCGGTGCGTCTAACCATCTGCCGTTCACCCGTGAACGATCCTTTCTTTGAGATTCTGTTTCCGTTGGAGAAGACCCATGTCTCATTCCTTTCGCAACGATCTGTCTTCCGATACGAGGTCGTCACGCCGCCGCCTCTTCCCGCAGGGCAAGCCGGGAATTCCGAACGGTCTACAAGTGCTTCCAACACCGCGAGATCCAAAGAATCCTTTCGGACCTCCGCCACGGATTGAGGCTCCCGTACCACCGGTGAACATCTGGGATGACGGTCCGGCCCGTCCGGCGCCGGATGCGCGCGGCATGGTTCCCCCATGGCCGCTTCCGCCGGTCATCCCGCCAAGTCCCGACCCATTTCCGGACCCGGCGAAGCCTAGTTTGCCTTACCTGTTTTGGGAGCAACAGCCCGTTCCATATCGATTGAACCCCTGGAATTTCCCAGGGCAGGGACAAGGCGAACCGGGCGGCCTGCTGGGTATGATAGGCGCGATGCTCCAGCTGGGCTTGTACGATCCGTCGGACCGGAGAGCGAATGTCGGCGATGCGTTCGGTGCGAACCTCCCCAGCCGTCCGATCGAAATCCAGGTGAGCGCGGAGCCGCATTTTCGCAGTTGGAATCAGCGCGAATTTCGGTCCCGGGCCGATCGGCCGGCGAAAGTCAGAGTTGCTCAGCCTCCGATTTTTTTCCCGCTTTAAGCCACCGTTCAATCCCGCATCGTCAATGGCTCAGAGTTGATCGAGCCAGCCCGAGATCACTCGATTTTCGAAAGTGGTTCTCCATTGGAGGGCGAGTATGTCATCTTTCGTCTCCGCCATCCGGAATTGCTCATGAGCAGTCGGATGCTGCGAACACACGGCTTCTGCCTGAACCGACACGACGGCAGCGCGCAGCTTGTCTGTGTCGATCCGGACTACGTGCGCGAGGTCTGGCCGCTTGTGGCTCCTCTCATCAAGCAGGCGATCGTCAGGACAGGCTTGTCGGCGTTCGCTGCGATCGAGCGCGAGATCCTTGCCGGCGCTTCGCTGCTTTGGGTCGCCTGGAATGGTTCATGGATCGAGGCGGCTGCATCCACCAGCCTTCAGCAAACGGATGCCGGCAAGGTCTGCATCATCACCGCATGCGCCGGCACAGGCATGAGGCGCTGGCTGCCGCTGATCCGCGATATCGAAGCGTATGCGCAAGCGGAGGGATGTTGCTGCGTCCGGATTTTTGGGCGGAAAGGTTGGGTGCGTGCACTGAAAGGGTACGAGCAGACCTATGCGATCATCCATAAGTCTCTGCCGTAGCCGAAGAGAAGGGATTGCTTCGCAGCCGTTACAGGGGAGGGCGTCGGAGGTGCCTCTCGGCCAGCCGTTCTCACCGCGCAGCGCGACTTGGGGTTGCGTCTGTTGTCACTCTTGCTCGCGTTCACGCGTAAACGAACTTATACACAAGGAAAGATCCTCAATGGGCGGACAATCCACTTCCACGCAGACCATGCAATCGCAGTCGGCGCCCTGGGTCGCCGCGCAGCCCGCGCTGCAAGCGATGTTGGGCCAGGTCAGCGCCGGGCTCAACAACACCGGCCTGACGTCGGCGGAGAGTTCAGCGCTCGACACGCTGAAGAATAACGCTGCTGCAGGCAATCCCTACGCCGGCCAGATCGCAGGCTATGCGCAATCGCTGCTGAGCGGTGGCGGCGCCACGGCGCAATCCGGCAATGTGCAGGACAATCTCGCCAGCTATCGCAGTTCTCTGACGCCATACGCGAACGGCAGCATGGTCGGCAACAATCCAGCGCTGATGGCGCAGCTTGCCCAGATCCGATCCGACGTAGGCGACTCCGTGAACTCGCAGTTTGCTGCCGCCGGCCGCGACTTCAGCGGGGCGAACCTGATGGCTTACGGAAGAGGCGTCACGGCGGCGCAGGCGCCGGTGATCGCCGCGCAGTACAACCAGGACGTGGCAAACCAGCTGGCCGCCTCGGGCGCACTCTACAATGCCGGCAACACCACGGCCAACACGTTGGCGCAGATGCAGCAGAGCGATCTCTCCAATCGGGGGCAGGGCATCGCCGCCGCGCAAGCGGCACTCGATGCCCAAAATTATGGCGCCAACGCCACGCTCGCAGCGGAGGCGCAGCGGCGCGGCATTCCCGTGCAGGCGTTGAGCCTGCTCGCGCAGATCGGCGTGCCGATTGCGCAGCTTGGGCAGCAAGGCAACAGCACGACGACGGGGACGCAGCAGAAATCCGGCGTGGAGCAGTTCGCAACGATCGCGAGCGGTATCAGCGGCCTGGTCAATGCTTTCAAACCCAAGGGATTCTGAGCATGACGGATCAAACCGATGCGGAGCTGACCGGCGGCGCATTCGATCTTGCCAACGCAGGCTATACGCAAATGCCGGATCCGGAGCGGGATGCGGAAAGCCAGTCGATCGATGGCGATCAAGCGTCGCTGCGCGATGCGGCAGACCAGCTGTCCGATCAGCAGCCAAAGACCGCCGTCAGACGATATACCGACGGGGAGGGCAAGCCCGCTGCCGCAAACGAAGCTGTTACCCTCGCGCGCGCCGCGCGGGACTATGCGAGCGCCACGGCCGGCGACAGGCATGCCGCCGAGGGCAAGTCTTCGGAGGCGCTTGCGGCAAGGGTCGATGCGCTGCGGGCGGAAGTGGCCGCCAATGATCCCGATGCGCCCGAATTCTACGGCTTCGAGCAACCCGAGGCCGGCGATGAGCGGGACGAGGAGGTCGAAGAAGCGTCGGGCCCGGCCGAGGACCAAGGCAGTCGCTCGGCCGAGCTCGATCCCGATCTCGAGCAACTCATGCAGCACCCCCAGGTGCGCCTGGCCCTTGAGGAAAAAGTAGGCGAGGTCGAGCGCGCCCGGCGGAGCTACGTCGAGGGCCTCGACGTGGCGATGCAGATCGCGCAAGTGAGCTTCGTCAGCCAGTTTCCAGAATTGGCTGCCCTTGCGCCGGAGCGGCTGCCGGAGGCCCTTGCGCAAATTGCGCAGCAGGATCCCGCAAAGCTGGCGCGCATCCAGGCGATCGTCGCGGGAAGCGAACAATTGCGAGCCCGTCAGAGTGAAGAGATGCAGCGGACGGCTGCTGCCGCCCGGCGCAATTTTCAGAACTATGCGACAGCCGAAGACGCCCGGCTCGAAACGATGCTGAAGGGAGAGACGAAGGACACCAGGGAGGCCGTCGCTCAGGAGATCATGGCCTCGGCCAAGGCCAGCGGCATCGAACCGGCGGAAATGCAGCGCCTGTTCGACAGCGAGCCCTTGATGCGCAATGCGATCTTCCAGCGCATGATGTATGATGCCGGAAAATACCGGTTGATGATGAAGGCGAAGGAGAGGATTGCGGCTAAACCGATGCCGCCGGTGCAAAGGCCGGGCATGGCGTCGAGCCGAGGCGAACGTGATCAGCACGATCTCCGAGCGTTGAACGCGCGGCTTTCGAGCACGGGTGACCTCAAAGACGCAGTTGCGCTTTATCGCGCGAAGACGGCCGCTCGACCATGAGGTGTGTATCGGCGCGCCTTCGCATATACTAACGAAACGACCTTGCTCGGCTCGGAATGGACTTTTTTCTGGATAGGGTGCCAATGCCGCTCAGAACTGCTTTGTCCCTCGTGATTGTCGCGATCGGGCTTCTTCTCTCAGCCGAGGCCTTCGCCGGCGACTACATCGTTTCGTATGCCTTCGACGGTACGACGAGGGCAGACGTTGCCGCAGGTGCGATGAGCGCGCTCAACGAAGCTGGGAGCACGAAAGAATGCGAGTACGACAGACGTTGCACGATCGAGCTAAAGAAGTCGGATCTGACGATATCGCTATACGTTAAGCGTCTAGGGGCTCAAGAGGTGATGGTCTTCGCCGATGGAGGCCGCAGCCTCAGCGACGGTTGTTGCTATTTTACGGGTGGCGATCGCCTGGTTAACAGGAAGCTTGCCGAGCCATTGCTTCGCCTTTGGATCTACGAAGGACAATCTCGCAAGGGAAACGAATACGTCCAAAATCTTCCCTTAGGTCTTCTGTATCTGCAGTTCTTGGATTTCAAATAGCTTCCGTGCCCGGGCGCGCCGACAGCCCGTTTATTCCCCTTATTCGTCAGCCACATCATTCTGCGATCGTTTGTTGATCGCGGGACGGTTCGGCATGATTCGACAGGAGTTCGTCATGGCCACCATCGAGCAACAGTATCTCCCGCCCCCGGATTACGAGACGACGATCGGGGAGGCAGACCGTCCGCGCATCTACGATGCCGTTCGTAGGCAACTGGACGATCTCTTGGAAGGCGATCAATCGTACTATCCGGATGGCGTTCAGAAAGACTGGCAGGCCCGGGCGGATGATCTGGACCGCTACATCAAGTCGTTCATGGGTTCGCAGGGGCGCGTCAATGATCCGGCGAATATCCTCGGAGATGTGGTCAGCTATCTCCGCGCACACGCCAAACACTTTCGCGACAGAATGAAGGAAGTAGGGCCTTCAGATCCGATCGAGCTCCCGCCAGGATTGTCGCCGACAACCCGAGACAGGAATGAACTGTACGTGGATCCAAATCCGTTTGCTCCTCCGATGAAGCATCCCCCAGTTCCGCGCGAGGAATGGTCAATCTCGACCCCGTCCGATCGGCCCATTGGCGGGGCGAACAGGCCGGAGCGGCGCGTTGCGCCACCGATATTTTTCCCCTTCTAGAAGCCGCAGTCGTCTCACCGTACCCGATCAAGAAAATTCGCTGCAGGAGAGCACACCATGTGCGGAGATAATCGAAACTTCATCGAACGCGCCGAGTCCATCACCGGAAATCTCTACGGCGAGCCAATGTCAGTGGAGCGGATCGCGGAGAACTTCGCGCTCTATGGATTGAAGAAACGCGTGGCGGCGCTCGAGCGGTTCGACGCCGAATTGGGCGGTGACATCGATTCCAGTCCTCACAGCCTGCGAAAACGCGTTCAGCTCGTCGATTTGCGGCGGCGCATGGGCAGCGTCCACGAGGCACTGCGAAAAGCGAAGCGATGATCAATCCATTGCTGACGGCGCTGGCGCAGGCGCGCCTGCGCGAGGCGCCGATGTTCGTCAAATGGTGCGAGCTGAACGGCGTGCCGGCCTGTCCGGCGGCGCCTGCGTCGGTCGCGCGCTTCGTGACCGATTGTGGAACGCTCGGCATGAGCCGGCTCTGGCCCGCGGTCCAGGAGATATCGCGGATGCACGTCACGCTCGGCCTTGCGGATCCCACGCTCGGAGGCCCCGCGGCGAGCGCGATCAGCGCGATTGCAGCCATCCCGCCGCCTCGGTCCTGGCCTGGACCGTTCAAGCGAGGGTTCGCCGCACTGCCTTACGACATCCAGGTTCACATTGCCTCGCACGAGGCTCAACGGGAACGCGCGCTCCGGCGCGCACAGAACGAAGCCGCCTCCGCCCGCCAGAAACTGGCGGCATGCGAGGCTGAAACGAAGGATGGAAAGACCGATGGCAACGAAGCAGCGACCCGTGACCAGGATTGAGGATCGCATCGAGGAGCTGCGCGCCGAGATCGACGGTCTCATCGATGCGCGGGTAGCCAAGATCGCAAGTGAAAGCCCCGGCGTCCCCGCAGGCGTGATACGCAACCTCCTGACCGCCCGGGCGCCGTCCTGTCGCTGCGCGCAGTACATCGCGCTGCGTCGAGAGACGAATACGTCGGACTGACGGCAGCGGCAACATCATCAAATCATACGGTGGCTAGGCGTCAGCGCCGCCTCCTCACATCAGGGATCCAGGATGACTCTCTACAAGTGGTCTCAAACGGCGTCCGCCGACGCCTCGGCAGATTCGACGATCAATTGGGCGGAGGGGCAATCTCCCTCCAGCGTCAACGATTCGGCGCGCGGCATGATGGCCGCGATCGCCAAATACCGCGATGACGTCGCTGGTGCGATCGTGACGACCGGCAGCGGCACGGCCTACGCGGTCAACAGCTATCAGGTCTATCAATCGCTGGCGCAGTTGAATGGCCAGGTGATCGCGTTCACGCCGCACGCGACCAACGGCGCCACGGTGACGCTGAACGTGGACGGCATCGGCGCGAAGCCGCTGCGTTCGGCGCCGTCCGTCGAGCTCCCGGCCGGCGTTCTCGTGCAGGGGACGCCTTATGCAGCGCTCTACAATTCGAACGATGGGGCGTTCTATCTCCACGGGTTCTTCAGCAATCCATACTCCATCCCGATCGGCGCCAGCATCGACTTCTGGGGGGCTACGGCCCCGAACAGCTCGTTCGTGTTGGCCTATGGCCAGGCTGTTTCGCGGACGATCTATTCGGCTCTGTTTTCGCTATTGGGCACCACTTACGGCACTGGAGACGGATTGACGACGTTCAACGTACCGGATTTGCGCGGTCGTGTTGTGGCTGGCAAGGACGACATGGGCGGGTCGGCAGCATCCCGCCTGACCAGCGTCGGGCTCGGTGTAAGTGGTACGATCCTTGGTAACGCTGGCGCTACAGAGTCGTACACGCTACAAACCTCAAATCTTCCACCCTATACGCCGTCTGGTACAAACACGGGCGGTGCATCCACTTTCCAATTCAGTCAGGTCAGTGTGGGAGCGACTGGCGGTTCACAGAATATTATCACCGCAATTGTGAATTCTGGCGGTGGGGTGGTCATGAGTACCAATTTTACCCAACCAACGTTTAACGGCACGGCGCAGGGTGGCGTCAGCACGGCGTTTTCACGCTGCCAGCCGACGATCATCTCTAACAAGTTGCTGCGGATCATCTAAGGTTGGCTTGCGGTTGCATATGGGCCGCTTCGCGGGTTAAATGCGGCCATGGATTGGCGTCTGAAAGCATTGGCGTTCCGAGCTCTAGAGTTCCCCGGGGGGACTCACGCTCATTATTTCTTGCAGCGGCATGTGACGAGGAATTGGCCGCGGAGGAATGTGACACTTGACGCTCTGGCTGATATAGCCAAACGTGTCGTTGCCGATTGCGTAGGCGTGCTTGGCTCAGCCCCGACTTCGGTCATGGAGATCGGAGCTGGCCGAGATCTGGCGGTGCCTTTGGCGCTCCGAGCACTAGGAGTGCAGAAGGTCATTGCCTGCGATGTTGAACGGCTGGCGAAACTAGATCTGATCCAACACGCGGCGGCCCGTTTGGGCGGCCGGATCGATAGCTGGGACGCTCTCGCCGATTACGGCATCGAGTACCGCGCGCCGTATTATGTGGTCGATGATGGGACTCGAGTTGATTGCTCCTGTTCGAATGAAGTTCTTGAACATGTGCCTGCTAACCAACTCACAGCTCTCCTGAAGGGGCTACGGTCGATCACAAATGGCATCACGACGCACTCGATCGACTACAGCGATCACTATGCGCGGTCCGACAGGTCAGTTTCGCGCCTGAATTTCCTACGCTACTCGGACAAGGAGTGGCGTCCGTTCAATAGCGGTAAGCAGTTCGTAAACCGACTACGTCATAGTGACTATGTGCGGATGTTTAGGGAAGCCGGCTTCACGATCTTGGAAGAAAGCTCGGTGGCTGGCGAGCCACCGCCCAATCTAAAGATAGCGGACCAGTTCAGGCGATACGATCCGCCGGATCTATTTGCAATAAAGGGGCGCATCGTCGCCGCCTAACCAGGCCGCCTTCGGGCGGCCTTTTCATTGGAGCATTCATGGTCGATTTCGACGCCCTCACGCGGGCGAGCCTGAACCGCTGGCGGGAAGCCAAGCTCACACGGAAAACGCTGAGCGACAAGATCGCCAAGTCGCTCGTGGCCGCCAAGTCCCGATATCAGATCGTGGAGGCCAAGACCGGGGTCCCCTGGCCCGTCATCGCCGTCATCCACCAGCGCGAATCGTCCCAGAACTGGGGCCGGTCGCTGGCTCAAGGCGATCCCTGGAACAAGGTCTCGGTCCACGTACCGGCGGGGCGGGGTCCGTTCAGTTCATGGGAAGAGGCGGCGATCGACGCGCTGGTTAACTGCCATCCGCATCTTGCGAAACGCAAGGACTGGTCCCTCGCCGGCATCCTGATCGCGCTCGAGATGTACAATGGTCTTGGCTACGCCAGCAAGGGCATTCCGAGCCCGTACCTCTGGGCGGGGACCAATCAATACAAGTCCGGAAAATACGTCGCCGATGGTCGGTTCGATCCGAGCCATGTCGACCAGCAACTCGGCTGTGCCGCGATGCTGCTCGCGATGATGGCGATCGATCCCACCATTACCTTCACGGGCGCCAAGGTCTCGCCGCCGGTGCCGCGCGCACCGTACGAGGCGCCTTCCGCCGCCAACCCATCCAAGGGCTCCATCGGCGCGTTCATCGCCAATGTCTTCAACGCCATCTTCAAGAGGAAGTCATGACCACAGCGTTCGACAAGGTCAAGGCCTGGTTCAGAGATTCCGTGACGATCCTTTGGGCTCGCACTCAATATGTCCTGGGAGTGCTCGGCGCCGGCCTGATCGCGGCGTTCTCCGGCTACGATTTCACGCAGCTCACGAGCATGGACGCAAACTCTGCGTTCAAGATGCTGCTCGCGGTGGCTACCGCCGGCGTGCTCACCGAAATTGCCCGGCGCCGGACGCTCTAGGATGTGGATGACCATCCTCAGCTTTCTGGGCGGTCCCGTCATCAAGGGCCTGATCGACGCCTACCAGGCCAAGCTCAAGGCCGGCAATGTCGAGGCGAAGATCGCGGCTGATCTCGCCGCAGGCGAGATCGCCTCGCAGACCGCCGAGGCCAACGCGATCATGCGCTACCGTATCGCCGAGATCGGGCACTGGTACGAGCCTGACAAGCTGATGGGCTACTGCGTTGCCCTCTATTTCGCAAAGCTCCTGGTCTGGGACAAGGTTCTCGGACTGGGCTCGACCGACGCTTTGGCTGGATTTGCGGCGATCACGGCCAATCTCGTGGTCTCATTCTACTTCGCCAAGCGCGGCTTCGAGAATGTCGCGAGGATCATCAAGCGATGAGGATACCCGAGGACGAGATCAAGGCCATTGTCGCCGAAACGCTTGCCGAGCAGCACAGACTCCAGCAGGAAAGCATCGACGCCATCGTACTGAAGGCGGTCGCGTCGGTGCTGGCCTCCTTTGGAATTGAGGATGATGACCGAAAGGAGCTGAGGGCCGATTTCCAGCACTTGCGAAGGTGGCGAAAGAGCGTGGAACAGGCGCAGAGTTACACCTTCAAGGCCGTGATCACCGTCATCGCCACAGGGCTGATGGGCGCGGTCTGGCTCGGCGTCAAGGTCGTGCTTGGCAAGTGAAACACGGCAACGCTGCTCCTCCTCTCGTCATTTCCTGCACACGGACCGGCCCATGTACAGAATTCGCAATGTCGATCCATCCGACGACGTCATCGCCGATACTCTGTCTGAACTGCATCAGGGGACCTTCTTCAATTCGGCCGCCATGCCTCAGTTCGAACTGGGGTCGTGGTGGTTGGCCTATCATGGTGACAATGCGGTTGCTTTTGCCGGCGTCGTTGCATCTTCGCACGTCACAAATGGCGGGTATTTTTCCAGAGTTGGCGTGCTGCAACGGCATTGGGGACGTGGCCTTCAGCGCAGATTAATGCGTGTCGTCGAGGCAAGTGGGCGGCGTGTCGGCTGGGATAGCATCGTTTCCGACACGACCGACAACGCGGTATCCGCCAACAACTTCATCCGAGCCGGCTACCGGCTCTTCGAGCCCGAGACGCCATGGGCGTGGGCGCATACGCTCTATTGGCGGAAGTGGCTCCGCTGAGCGGGCTGCCGCTGCACAGAACGGGCGGCGAGGAATGGCCGGTACGAGATGTTGCGCGAGCTCGTATGTCTGGAACGTCCGAGGACCCGGCAGCCTAGCGCAGCCGGGTCCTCTTTGCGTATTGAAGAGATGCGGGCGAGGGACTTGCGAAGACGGAGGCGCCGGGCTTTAAGATTGCTCTTGCGGGAAAATCGGCGGCCATAAGCCGATGTAGGGAGCGCTATCGATGCCCACCAAGCCTCAGTTGCCGGAACGTCCAGCGCGCGGGACAGCAGGGCCGGCTGCGCTCCACGGATTAATGGTCGTCGATTTTACGCGAGTGGTCGCCGGACCGGCCTGCACCCAGACGCTGGCCGATTTCGGCGCGCACGTCATCAAGATCGAAAATCCCGACGGCGGGGACGACACCCGCGCCTACGAGCACGCCGAGATCGGTGGCGAAAGCGCCGCCTATCTCAGCCTGAACCGCAACAAGCGCGGCATGGCACTCGACCTTGCCGTGCCGGAGGCCCGAGAGATCGCCCTGGATCTGATCCGCAAGGCGGACGTGGTCGTGGAGAATTTCTCGAGTGGGGTCATGAAGAAGTTCGGGCTCGACTATGAGTCGGTCGCGCCGCTCAATCCACGACTGGTCTATTGCTCGATCTCCGCCTACGGACGAACCGGTCCGTTTGCTTCGCGGCCCGGCTTCGATCCCATCACGCAGGCGGAAAGCGGCTTCATGTCGCTCAACGGATTTGCCGACGGGCCAGCGGTACGCACCGGCCCGCCCATCGTGGATATGGCGACGGGGATGTCTGCCTGCAATGCGATTCTGCTCGCGCTTCTGGCGCGCGACCGGCTCGGTCGCGGGCAACATGTCGAGGTCGCCCTGTTCGACGTCGCGATCGGAATGACCGGTTTCTATGGCATGGCCTATCTCATCAACGGCGAAAACCCCGGCCGTTTCGGCAATTCGCCGAGCGGGTCTCCCACGGTCGGGGTCTATGAGGCCTCGGACGGGCCGCTCTACATGGCCTGCGCCAACGACAGGCTCTACCGCAGGCTCGTGGTCGAGGTGCTGAACCGGCCTGATCTCATCACCGATCCGCAGTTTGCGACGCGGAAGGCCCGTTCCGAGAACAAGGAGGTCCTGCGGGCTGCCATTGCGGAGGTTTTCGCAAGCGATACGCTCGAGAACTGGATGGCAAAGATGAAGCTCGCCAATATTCCGGTGGGCTATCTCCGGACCGTTGAGGAGGGATTCAACGCGCCCGAGGCTCGTGAGCGCCATCGCTTGAACCGGATTCCGCACCCGACGGCGGAATGGGTGCCGAATATCGAGCCGCCCATCACAATGAGCCTGACCGGAGCGATCGATCCCGTTGCGGCCCCCCTGTTGGGCGAGCACACGAAGCAAGTCCTGCAGGATACGCTCGGCTACGACGAACGTCGCATCGCGGAGCTCGCCGAGAAGGGCGCCTTTGGCGTGGCCAAGCCGCAACCTCGGCTTGAGTGAATCCCTCGACTTGATTTGGCGCAGGTCCCGCCGCATAAATGTGTGAAAGCGAGGGACACGAATGGCGCCTGGCAAGGAGCCAAGCATGATCCAAACCACCGGCCGACAAGCCGGTGGAGAGGTCTATGCGGCCATGATTGCGAAGGCCGGGGCGCTTGTGCCGCGACTAAGAGAGCGCGCGGCGCGGACGGAAGAACTGCGGCATCTCCCGCCGGAAACCGAAAGAGATCTCCACGACACCGGCCTGTTCCGGATGCTCCAGCCGGCGCGGGTCGGCGGCGGCGAACTCGACTACGTCGCCCTTGTCGATTGCGCCGAGATGCTCGGGAAGGCGGATGCGTCGGTGGCCTGGAATCTCGCCAATCTGGCCAGCCATCACTGGATGCTCGGCATGTTCGAGCCGAAAGCGCAGGATCTGGTCTGGGGCGGTGATCCCGACACGCTGATCGCATCCTCGTTCATTTTTCCGGCCGGACGCGCCACGCGGGTCGAGGGCGGATACCGGCTGCACGGCAGCTGGCCGTTCTCGTCCGGCGTGGCCTCCTGCGGATGGAACATGCTTGCGAGCGTAGTCTATTCCGACGATGAGGCTGATGGCATCGAGTATCGCATCTTCCTGCTGCCGAAAAGCGATTACAAGGTGCTCGACACCTGGAACGTCGCCGGCTTGCGCGGGACGGGGTCCTGCGACGTGGAGGTTCGGGAGACCTTCGTGGCCAGTCACATGACGGTCGCGGTTGGTGATCTCTCGGGCGGACCGACGCCAGGAAGCAGGGTCAATTCGAATCCGCTTTACGCCCTGCCCGTGTTTTCGCTCTTCCCTTACGTCCTCTCCGGTGTCGCACTCGGGAATGCGCAAGCTTGTCTCGACGATTATACGGAAGTCGCGCGTCATCGCATTTCGACCTACAACCGCGCCAAGCTGAGCGATTTCCAGAGCACGCAGATAAAGATCGCGGAGGCCTCGGCCAAGATCGATGCTGCACGCCTGATCATGCGCTCGGCCTGCCTGGAAGCCATGGAAGACGCGCGGAGAGGGTACATCCCCGACATGGTGACCAAAACCCGGTATCGGCGCGACGGATCCTTCTCAGTGAACTTGTGCACGGACGCGGTCTCGATGCTGTTTGCCGCGAGCGGCGCGCGCGGCCTGTTCACGAGCGGCGTGTTGCAGCGGCAATTCCGCGACGCGCACGCGATCAATTCGCATCTGGCGTTCAACTTCGATGCGGCGGGAACCAATTATGGACGGGTGGCGCTGGGCCAGCCGTCCGAGAATCTCACGCTGTGAGGCCCGGCCGATGAATGATCTGCCGAGGCAGCCTGGCGCTCCCGATCCCGCCAACGAGTTCGCGAGCGACAGTTCGCAGATCGATCCTCGCGACTTTCGCAACGCGCTCGGCACTTACGCGACGGGCGTGACAATCATCACGGCCGCCGCGCCTGACGGCAAGCCCTATGGGTTGACGTGCAATTCGTTCGCCTCGGTCTCGCTGAATCCGCCGCTGGTTTTGTGGAGCCTCGTCGTCTATTCCTCCAGCCTGACCATCTTCCAGAACGCCAGCCATTTTAGCGTCAATGTTCTTGGCGCTTCTCAACAAGCGCTTGCGAATAAGTTCGCGAAATCATCGGACGACAAGTTCACCGGCGTCGACTGGGCGCCTGGCCTCGGCGGGGCACCCGTGCTCGCCGAGTGCGTTGCCAATTTCCAATGCCGCTCGGTGAATCGCTATTATGGCGGCGACCACGTCATCTTTCTCGGTGCGGTCGAAGCCTACACCTACACTGCGAAAGAGCCGCTGCTTTTTGCGCGAGGGGTGTTCGGTCGTTTCATTGCCGACGACGAGCGGAAGAAGTCGCCATAAGGCGCTTCAGCTTGCTTTGGACCGGTGCTCTGTCGCTGAAAGCTTGTAGATCTCCAATGCGTCCGCTTCTGCGCCGCGCGCGGCCTTCGCCAGCCTGAACAGCTGTCCGGCAAGCGAGGCCATCGGGACCGGAGTCGAGGTCGCCTGCGCGACATCGGCTACCGTATCGAGATCCTTCAGCATCGTTGCGATGTGGCCGAGCGGAGGGCTATGAATGCCCTGCGCCATCCTCGGCACGAACAGCTGGAGCGGAATGGAATCCGCAAAGCCGCCGGCGAGCGCCTCGGGCAACCGGTTCGCGTCGATACCCGCGTTCACGGCCAGACGCGTTGCTTCCGCGAGGACGGCCATCGCGCAACCGACGATCACCTGATTGCAGAGTTTCGTGGTTTGTCCCGCGCCAATCGGACCCATGTGCGTGAACCTGCGGGCCATGGCCATCACAAAGGGCCGCGCCCTCTCGATGTCGCTGGCTTCTCCGCCGGCCATGATCGCAAGCGTGCCTTCTTCCGCACCTTTCGTGCCCCCGGACACCGGCGCGTCGATCCAGCCCGCTCCATTCGCATTTTTCAGTCGCGCTGCGAGATCGCGCGCCGCGTCGGGATGAATCGAGGAGAAGTCGACGACAAGCTTGCCGGCGCCGGGCGCTCCGGCCAGACCTTCGGGTCCGAAGATCACCTCTTCGACGGCGGCAGCGTCCGTCACGCACATGAAGATGATATCCGAGTTCACTAGGAGATCACGAGGCGAGACTGCACGCTTGGCGCCGGCCTCGGCGAGGGGCGCCACCTTGCTCTCGGAACGGTTCCAGACAGCGACCTGATAACCCGCCTTGAGCAGGCGTCGGGTCATTGGCGTGCCCATGAGTCCAAGGCCGAGATAGCCGAGCCTCTCGGTGCCTTGCGCGTTTGCCTTGCTCTCATCAGCCACAGGTTGTCTCCTTCGGTCGCTTTCCGGCGTCGCTTTACCATACATGGCGCATCGCGCGGCGAAACCGCCCGGCCTGCATGGCTTGCCTGATTGTTTGAACCATGAAACATTTGACGCGGTCGGGTTGGGGGCGCCGATCGGCGCCGGAGCAGCGGAGTGGCACGATGCGAACCGTTTCGAAGTGGATCCTGGCTTTGGGGGCGGCAGCAGCCGTGAGCGCGGGCGCAAGCCCATCATGGGGGCAGCAGACGATCCGCGTCGGCTGGACCATCCCGGCGGAAGAATCCAAATACTGGATGATGCGCCGGCCAGCCGAATTTCCCAATCTAGGCAAGACCTACAACATCGAATGGACCCAATTCCAGGGCACCGCGCCGATGACGCAGGCATTGGCGGCCGGTGCGTTGGACTGTGCGACCCAGGCGCCGCTGTCGCTCTCCAACGGTGTCGTCGGCGGCAACCTCAAGGCCTACATCGTCGCGCAGCACGTTTTCGAGAAACCTGGCGGCTTTTCGGTCTACTGGGCCGTCAAGGATGACTCGCCGATCAAGACAATTGCCGATCTCAAGGGCAAGACGGTGGGCATCTCGGTGATCGGCGGTGGGACGCAAGGCCCGTTCAACCTGCTGCTGAAGCAGAATGGCGTCGATCCCGCCAAGGACATCAAGCTGGTCGAGGTCGGTTTCGCCGTCTCCGAGGACGCGCTGCGCCAAGGCCGCGTCGATGCGGTCAACATGAACCAACCGTTTGCCGCGCGCGCGGAGGCAAAGGGCGGGACAAGGAAGCTGTTCTCGCTGTCCCAGGCCATGCCGAACATCGTGCACATTCTGGAAGCCTGCCGTGCCGATTTCGTCGACAAGAACCCGGAACTGGTCAAAGCCTATGTCCGCGATATCACCTCAGGCATGAAGAAGGCGCTGGCCAACCGCGAGGAGACCTTGAAAGTCGTGTCCGAAGTGCTGAAGGCCCCCATTCCGGTGCTCGAGACCTATTTGCTCAAAGACAACGATTTCGGCCGGGATCCGGCCGCTGCGCCGAACTTCCCTGCGATCCAGAAAATGCTGGATATCTATGCAGAGACGGGAATGCTGCCTAAGCTGGATGTGGCGCAGTTCAAGCACCCGTCGATCGTCGCGCCGCTGCAATAGAAGCGGCCGAACGATCGAGCGGAGATCATAGCGTTCCGGTTCATCCGGGACGCTGCATGAAGAAGATGCACATATGAAGAAATTGCGATCACGCGTCACCACGGACGGGCTCGACCGAGCCCCGCATCGTGCATTCATGCGCGCCATGGGGCTCGACGACGCTGCGATTGCCAAGCCGATGGTGGGCATCGTCAGCATGAAGGGCGAACAGACGCCCTGTAACATGACCCATGACTTCCAGGTAGCTGCAGCGAAAGGCGGTATCGAGGAGGCCGGCGGCACACCGCGGGAATTTTCGACCATCTCGGTGTCCGACGGCATCAGCATGAATCATGAGGGCATGAAGTTCTCGCTGTTCTCGCGCGAGCTGATCGCCGACTCGATCGAAGCCGTCGTTCACGGCCTGGCCTACGATGCATTGATCGGATACGGCGGATGCGACAAGACGCTTCCCGGCGTGATGATGGGT
This sequence comes from Bradyrhizobium sp., assembly GCA_035575945.1. GTDB lineage: Bacteria > Pseudomonadota > Alphaproteobacteria > Rhizobiales > Xanthobacteraceae > Bradyrhizobium. The sequence goes on from DATLXF010000026.1 coordinate 70,623, forward strand.
ATGGTTCGCTGCAACGTGCCGTCCATTTTCATCTACGGCGGCAGCTCACTGCCGGGTCGCGTGGACGGGCGGACGCTCACCGTGCTCGACTCCTACGAGGCTGTCGGCAGCTTCATGACCGACGAGATCGACGGTGCTACGCTCGAGCGGATCGAGCGCGCCTGCCTGCCGACGATTGGCGCATGCGCCGGCCAGTTCACCGCGAACACCATGGGAATGGTTTCGGAGGCGATGGGACTGACCATTCCCAACGTCTCGATGGTGCCTGGTGTTTACTCCGAGCGCGCCCAGATCTCGCGACGCGCTGGACACCTCATCATGGAGATGCTGAAGCGCGGCGGGCCGTTGCCGCGCGACATCGTGACGCGGAAATCCCTGGAGAACGGCGCGGCAATCGTGGCTGCAACGGGCGGCTCGACCAACGCCGCGCTGCATTTGCCGGCGATTGCGAACGAGGCCGGGATTGCATTCACCATCGATGATGTGGGCGAGGTCTTTGCAAGGACGCCGCTGATCGGAAACCTGCGGCCTGGCGGCAAATACACGGCAAAGGACGTCTACGACATCGGTGGTGCTGCGGTCATCATTCGCGAGCTGATCCAGAATGGGCATATCGATGGCCGCTGCATCACGATTACAGGCCACACGCTTGCTGAAGAATATGGAGCGGCTAACGGGCCCGACGGGGAGGTCGTGTACGCGGCTGGTGCGCCGATCATGCCTGACGGCGGCGTCGCAGTGTTGAAGGGAAATCTCTGCCCCGATGGTGCGGTGATCAAGGTCGCTGGCCTGAAGAGCCAGTTCTTCGAAGGTGTCGCGCGAGTTTTCGAGGATGAAGAAGCCTGCGTCGCCGCGGTTCGCGACCGCAGCTACAAGGCGGGCGAGGTTCTCGTGATCCGCAATGAGGGGCCGGTCGGCGGTCCCGGGATGCGCGAGATGCTCGGCGTCACAGCGCTCATCTACGGTCAGGGCATGGGGGAAAAAGTGGCGCTAATCACCGATGGCCGGTTCTCCGGCGCAACCCGCGGCATGTGCATCGGCTACGTATCGCCCGAGGCTTTTGTGGGCGGTCCCTTGGCGCTCGTTCGCGACGGTGACAGGATCCGGATTGATGCCGCAAACCGCCGGATGGATGTCCTGCTCGACGAGCAGGAGCTCGCCGCGCGGCGACTTGATTGGAAGCAACGTCCGCCCCGTCACCGTGCAGGTGCGCTCGCCAAATATGCGCTACTGGTCGGGCAGGCTCCGGGCGGCGCCGTTACCCATGAAGGCCCCGCGGAATGGCCTTGGTTCGAATGACGCACCCCTCGCGCGAAACGAGGGCCTGTCTGGCAGGCTTCTTGCTAAGCACATTCCGCTGAATTTTGGTGCGAGCGAGACGGAAGACGGGATGATGGCAGTGCCTGCGAGATCGAGCGGATGGGTGAGACCAGTGGCGCGACAAGAGCCAGCTTCTGCGATCATCGAGATCGACCGCGTCTCTCAGGTCTTTCAGACCTCGGCGCGGAAAGATCATGTGGCGCTTTCGGACATCTCCCTGACGATCGAGGAGGGCGCCTTCGTTTCTATCCTTGGCCCGTCCGGTTGCGGCAAGTCGACACTGCTCTACATTGTCGGTGGCTTCGTCAGTCCGACCAGCGGCGCGGCGAAGATGAAGGGGCGGGCGATCACGGGACCGGGCCCGGATCGCGGACCGGTGTTCCAGGAGTTTGCGCTTTTTCCCTGGAAGACCGTGCTGGGCAACGTGATGTATGGCCCGCGCCAGAAAGGGATACGCACCGCCGAGGCCGAAGCGCAGAGTCGGGCCTTGATCGAGATGGTCGGCCTGAAGGGCTATGAGAATTTCTATCCCAAGGAGTTGTCGGGCGGCATGAAGCAACGCGTGGCGCTGGCGCGGACGCTTGCCTATCATCCCGAAGTGCTGCTGATGGACGAGCCGTTCGGCGCGCTCGACGCGCACACGAGGACGCGCCTGCAGAACGATCTCCTGAACATCTGGGAGCGCGACCGCAAGACGGTGCTGTTCGTCACCCATTCGGTTGACGAAGCTGTCTTCCTCTCCGACAAGGTCGTCATGATGTCAAAATCGCCCGGTCGCATCCGCGAGGTCATCGACATTGACCTGCCGAGACCGCGGCGCCGCAGCGAGCTTTTGCTCGATCCGCGCTATCAGAAGTACGTGGTCGATATCGAGCGCATGTTTGACGAAAGCGACGAAGCCGGGCCCGCGCGATGATGTCGCCAGCTGCAATGGCCAGGCGCGCCGCCCCGGTGCTCGCCTGCATCGGATTGCTGGCGGTGTGGCAGGTTGCGTCACTGGCGCTGAAGAACGACAGTTTTCCGACGGCGATCGAAGCGATCAGGGCCGTCCCGAGCATCCTCGGGGACAAGGAATCCCTGATCAACATTTTGGCCTCGCTCCGGCGCATGGCGATGGGATTTGGGGCGGCCGTGCTTTTCTCGATTCCCCTTGGACTCTTGATGGGACGAAACGCTGCGGTGGCGGCGTTCTTCAATCCGCTCCTGATGGTGATCTACCCGGTGCCCAAAGCGGCGTTGATGCCGATCATCATGCTTTGGCTGGGGGTCGGCGACCTCACGAAGACACTGGTGATCTTCCTCGGCGTCAGCCTGCCCGTGATCTACCATAGCTTCCAAGGTGCCAAGGCGGTCCAGGAGAAGATGCTGTGGTCGGGCGCTGCGATGGGGCTTACGCCGCTGCAACGCCTGGTGCGCATCGTGCTGCCGGCGGCGCTGCCGGAGATTTTGACAGGGTGCCGCACTGGATTGGTGCTGGCACTGATCACGATGATCACCAGCGAGATGATTGCGCGCCAGTCCGGTGCCGGGAACATCCTGTTCAACGCGCTCGACATGGGCCAATACGACACGGTCTTTGCGATGATCATCATCGTCGGAGCGATGGGAATCTGCCTCGATGCGATCTTCGAGCGGGTGCGCGCAAGGCTGGTGCGCTGGTCCGAACCTCAGTTCGACATGCCGTTGAGTTTCTCATGATGTCACGGTTTCTCTCTGCAAATGTGGCTCTTGGGATTGCCCCGATCGCGCTGGTAATCGCGTTGTGGCAAGGCCTGGTGTCTTTCGGCTTCGCGCCGGCGGTTCTGCTGCCGCCGCCAGGCTTCGTCTTCGGCCGGCTGCTCCAGCAGCTTGTGACTTCGACATTCCAGCATGAGATCGCGGCTACATTGATCAGGCTGTTTGCCGGCTTCGCGATTGCGGTCGTGGTCGGTGTCAGTGTCGGCATCGCCGCTGCCGCCAGTCCAGCGATCAATGCCGTTGTCCGGCCGATCGTGCGGGTCCTGGCGCCTTTGCCAAAGGTCGCGCTCTATCCGGCGTTGCTGCTGCTGCTCGGATTTGGCCACGGATCCAAGGTCACCCTGGTGGCTGCGGATGCTCTTTTCCCCATCCTGCTGTCGACCTATTACGGTGCATCGACAGTCGAGCAGAAGCTGATTTGGTCGGCCATGGCAGCGGGAACGCCGCGCCGTGAAATCCTCTTCAAGGTGGTGCTGCCGGCGGCGATGCCGTCAATCTTGACTGGGTGCCGGATTGGCCTTGTCATTTCCTGCATCGTGGTGTTTCTGGCCGAGATGATCACATCGACGGACGGATTGGGGCACGCGCTCGTGACGGCGGCAAGAACCTTCCAGGCCGTGGACATGTTCGTGCCGCTGATCACGATCTCGCTGTTGGGGTTGATCCTGAACGCCTTGCTGAGCGCGCTGCGGTCGTACCTCTTGCGCGGTTTTCCAGAAGCGTGATCTGAACGAAGAAGAAACAAGACCGGGAGTGACCATGCTGGCAGATCGCATCGAGGCAAAATGGATCGACGCATTTTGCGAGATTTTCGAACGTTGCGCGGTCAAGGCCGGCGATACCGCCGCGATCCTCTCCGAAACCCAGTCCCGCGCATTGAACGTGCACCTCGCGGAGCTGGCCCTGCTGCGCATGGGAGCGCGTCCATTTCACGTGGTGATGCCGACCCCCCGCAACCGGAATATCGTTCCAGTGCGCTCCACCGGGGCGAGCGAGGCAATCCAAAAGCTTGGCCCGGTCATCACCGCCCTGCAGCAGGCGGGTTTTGTGGTGGATTGCACCATCGAGGGCCTGATGCACGCGGTCGAGACACCGGACATCCTGAAAGCCGGCGCGCGGATCCTGGTGATCTCCAACGAACATCCGGAGGCCTTGGAGCGAATGGTGCCGGATTCCGCGCTCGAGAAGCGTGTTCGTGCCGCGGCCAAGATGTTGCGCGGGACGAAGCGCATGCGGGTGACCTCGAAGGCCGGCTCCGCGCTCGACGTGGACATGGTCGGGGCCTCCACGGTCGGTGTGTGGGGCTGGACCGACAAGCCCGGCACGCTGGCGCATTGGCCGGGTGGCATCGTCGTCAGCTTTCCCAAGAGTGGGACCATCAACGGCACGCTGGTGATGGCGCCCGGCGACATCAATCTCACCTTCAAGCGTTACCTGACCTCGCCCGTGAAGATGACACTGAAGAACGACTATGTCGTCGAGCTGGAAGGCGAAGGCACGGATGCCGCGATGATGCGCGCCTATCTCGCCGCCTGGGGCGATCGCGAAGCCTATGCGGTGTCGCATGTTGGCTTCGGCATGAACCCCGCGGCGCGCTACGAGGCGCTGTCGATGTATGACCAGCGCGACACCAATGGGACCGAGATCCGTGCCGTCTCCGGCAATTTCCTGTTTTCGACCGGCGCGAACGAATTCGCCGGACGCTACACCGCCGGTCACTTCGATCTGCCGATGATGGGCACGACGATTGAACTGGATGGCGTTGCCGTGGTTCGGGAGGGCGTGCTCCAGGACGTCTTCGGCTAGTTGCGGTCGAGCACCGGGGGGCGCGCCAGTCCGAAGTGACGGAGCAGGTCGACCATGGCCTGTAGACGCTCGGCCCGATAGGCGTCGACGTCGAGACCGGAATAGTCCAGGAAGCCTGCGCCGGTGCGCAGGCCGATCCGGCCTTCATGCATGTTGCGTGAAATGACGTCTGGCGCGCGATAGCGGTCGCTGCCGAGCGCGCCTTCCAGATACCTGCTCGCGTAATAGAGAATGTCGCCGCCGCCCCAGTCGATGAACTCGAGGAGGCCGAGCACGGCATAGCGGAAACCGAAGCCGTAGCGGATTGCCTTGTCGATCTCCTCCGCACTGGCGACGCCTTCCTCGACCATGCGTGCGGCTTCGTTCATCGCCAGCGCCTGGATGCGCGGGACGATGAAGCCGGGCGTCGCCGCGCAGACCACCGGTACCTTGCCGATGCCCTCGAGCAACGCCTTGACCTCGTCGATGACAGCCGGGTCGGTGGCTTTGCCGGGCGAAATCTCGACCAGCGGAACCAGATAGGCCGGGTTGAGCCAATGCGCGTTGAGGAAGCGGCGCGGATTCACGATTGCGCCCGAGAGATCGTCGACCAGGATGGTCGACGTCGTCGATGCGATGATCGTGTCCGGGCCGACCTGCTTCGACGCCGCTCCCAGCACCTCTCGCTTGAGCTCGACGACTTCGGGGACCCCTTCGAAGACCATTCCGGCTTCAGCGAGCGCTGCGCCGCTCGCGTTCGCCGGTGCCACCGAAACCCTCCCGATGAGCGGGCCAACATCTGCGTCGATCAGCAGTCCCAACTTCGAGAGGCTTCCAAAGGTCTTCCTGACCTCGCCAAGCGCGTCCGCCTCCAGCTTGGCGAACTCGTCCGCAGAGCGCGCCTTGATGTCGATCATCGTGACCTTGTGACCTGCGTAAGCGAACGCGACGGCGATGCCGCGCCCCATGCGTCCGGCGCCGAGACAGGCGATATTGGCGCGATTGGTCATCGATCAAAATCCATTGCGAAGCAAGGTCTGCAGTTCGGCCTTGCCGAGCTCGCCGAGCCCGAGCGTCTCGAGCGTTCGGCCACCTCGCGCAAAGTCTTCGCCGCAGACCGCGCCACCGATCGATAGGAACGCTTTGGTCAGCGGCGCGGCTACACCGGCCAAGCCGGCGACAGACAGCAGCAGCGACAGTCCGAGTCGCAGATCCTCGCGCATGTAGCGGTGCTCCGCCAGGACGATCCGCTCGCGCCAGTCACCCGAATCGGTCAGCCGGTCGTGCGAGCCGCGGCCGTACATCCAGATTTCGCCTTCCTTCGCATAGTGATGAGCCAGCGGGAAGTGCGGCGCGCCGTAACCGAGTGCCTCGCGCACCGCGATGCGCTCGGCGTCGAGCGCGTCTGTGACCCGCCGGATCGCCGCTTGCGTGCCTTCTTTGTGAATGTCCCAGCGCTCGAAATGTTCGATCGGCCCTGCGTTCATCACGATCAGCGGCGGATGGATGATCGGACCTGCGTTCATCAGCGCGCCGGACAGCGCATCCCCGCAGGGCTCGATGACGCCCGGGAAAGCGCGCCCGATGACATCGAGTGCATGCGGCGCCTGATCGAGTGGAAACACACCGACCGGCAAGCGTTTGGCGCGGATGGTGATCGCCACCTCGAACGGCCCATGCTTGCGGGTCAGCCAGGGCAGCGTGCCGGTCTCGGCAAAGCTGGCTTTGGCATGGTTGCCGGCATTCCGGGCCGCCTGGGCGAAGATCATCGAGCCGAATGTCGCCGGCGGCAGGAACACGACCTGGCCGTCTCGCAAATGCGGGGCGAGCTGGCGCGCGATATCCGCTTGTGCGAACGCCGGAGCGGGACACAAGATCAACTCCGTGCCGTTGACCGCTTCGGCGATGTCGGTCGTGACCCGCGCTAGCTTCACGTCATGATGGCCGTTGTGATCCTTGACCACGATGCGCGAGCCGGCGGCGCGCTGAGCCGCAACTTGATCGGCATCGCGGCGCCAGAGCCGCACCTCATGCCCCGACAGGGCAAAATCGCCCGCGGCCGCGAAAGAGCCGTTTCCCCCACCCAGAACCGCAATCTTCAAGATGCTTCTCCTTGCGCGCGCGACTGCGCATCAAGCTGCTTCAGCAGGAAATGCTGGACCTTGCCCAGTGCCGTCCGAGGGAGATCGGCGACGAAGACGATCTGGCGCGGAACCTTGTAGCGGGCGAGCTGCGCCTGAAGATGCGCCCTTAATCCCTCCGCTTCCAGCCGGCAGCCTGGTCTCGCAATGACATAGGCGATCGGCACTTCGTCCCAGCGTGGGTCCGGCCGGCCGATCACGGCGCATTCGCTGACATCAGGATGCTCGAGCAGCACGCGCTCGACCTCGGCCGGATAAACATTCTCGCCGCCGGAAATGATCATGTTCTTCTTGCGGTCGCGGATCCAGAAATAGCCCTCCTCGTCGCACAGGCCGATATCGCCGGTTCGATACCAGCCGTCGTGCAACGCCTCGCGCGTTGCGGCTTCGTTACCCCAATATTCGAAGAAGACGTTTGGTCCGCGCACCGCGATCTCGCCTGGCGTGCCCGCTGCTAGCTCATTGCCGCCCTGATCGATGACTTTGGCTTCACAGCACAGGCCGGCAAGGCCGGTCGATCCGGTGCGGGAAAGATCGCCGCCAAGGCGGGTGTAGACCGCGATGGGACAGGTTTCCGTCGAGCCGTAGACCTGAAGCACAGGAACGCCACGCGCGACGAAGCGTTCGATCAGCTGCGGTGGTACGATCGTCGAGCCGGTGGCGACGGCCTTCAGCGAGGAGAGATCAGTCGTCGCCCAGGCGGGATGCTCGCTTACCGCCTGGATGATCGCCGGCACCAGCACCGTGAGCGTCGGACGCTCCTGTTCGATGGCCGCAAGCGCGGTATCCGGCGTAAAGCGCGCATGGATCGTGACCGTCGCACCCAGTTGGAGCGCGGGCGTGGTCTGGATGTTGAGGCCGCCGACATGGAAGAACGGCAGCACCGTCAGCACGTGGTCGTCGGAGGTCATGTTGTGCATGTGCTGGCTCATGACGCCGTTCCAGAACAGCGCCTCCTGACGCAGCACCGCGCCTTTCGGCCGTCCGGTCGTTCCCGACGTGTAGACGATGAGCAGCGGGCAGGAGAGGTCGGTGTGCGGATTTCGGCTGGTGCCGTTGCTCCTAGCCAGCAAACATTCGAACGTCGTGCCGGCAGGCGGCGTGAAGTCGAGGCCTACGAGGGATGTTCCCGGAGCGGTCTGCCCAAGCTCGGCCAGCATTCCGGAAAACGCCTCCTCGAGCATGACAACCTTGGCGCCGGCATCGCTCAGGATGAACAGCTGCTCGGCGGCGGCAAGCCGCCAGTTTAGCGGTACCAGCATCGCGCCGAGGCGCGCGCACGCGTAGAGCAGAACCAGGTAGTCCGGCCTGTTCAGGCTGAGGATTGCGACACGGTCGCCGCGGCCGACGCCGAGCTCGCCCTTCAACGCTGTCGCGGTTCGTTCGATCCGCGCGGCGAACTCGGCATAGCTCAGCCGCTTCCCTTCGAAGGCAATGGCGGTCTTGTCCGGCGCAAACGCCGCGTTCCGCTCGATCAGACTACAGAGGTCCACCGTCAGTCGTCCGTCTCACCCGCCTCGTACAGCGCCTCGCGCCCGATCCGGTCGAGGCAGAGCTCGGCGGTCCAGGGCAGCATCAGAGAGCCGCAGCGGCTGTCGCGATAGATCCGTTCCAGCGGCAGCGACCGCACCATGGCCTGACCTCCGCAGGTGCGGATCGCGAGCGCGGCGAGCTCATTGGCGCCTTCCATCACAGAATATTGCGCGGCATAGGCGCGCAGAACCTGCTCCTTGCTCGGATTGGCGCAGGCTTCGGTGACAGCCTGGAACCAGATCGCCTTGATCTGCTCCAGCTTGATCTGCATCTGCGCGACCGCGATCTGCTTGGTCGGGTACATCCGGCGTTTGACCGGCGGCATGCCCGGCACCTCGCCGCGCAAGTAGCGCACGGTGAAATCATAGGCGGCTTGCGCCAGGCCCATATAGGTCGGCGACAACGTCAGGAACATGTGCGGCCAGCGCATCGCGGCTTGAAAATAGACGCCGCGCGGCATCAGCGCGGATTCCTCCGGCACGAACACGTCCTTGAACAACAGCGTCCGCGAGACCGTGCCGCGCATGCCGAGCGGATCCCAGTCGCCGACCACCGAGACGCCCTCCGACTTGGCCGATATCGCCAGGTAAAGAGTATTGCGGCGCGAGGCTTTCTCGCCTTCCTCGATCTCGGTGCAAAGCACGCCGTAATAGTCGGCGTGGCCGGAGAGCGAAGCAAAAATCTTCTTGCCGTTGACGATCCAGCCGCCCGCAACCGGCCTCGCTTCCGTGCCGAACGCGACGCCGCCCGCAGCGGCAGCGCCGCCTTCGGAGAACGGTTGCGAATAGATCGAGCCGTCCTCGACGATGCGCTTGTAGTGGACCGCGCGGCGCCGCTCGTGCTCGGCGCGGGTCACTGTATCCATGTCAAGGTCGTCGGCGAGGGGACCCGACCACAGGGTCGAACAGACATGCATGTTCCAGGTCAGTGCGGTCGCCCCGCAATAGCGGCCGATCTCGGCGGCGGCCAAGGCATAGGTCTGATAATCGGCGCCGAGTCCGCCATGCTTCTTGGGCACAGCGATGCCGAGCAGGCCGACGCGATGCAGGTCGCGGTAGTTCTCGGTTGGGAAAGTCGCCTCGCGATCGTAGGTGGCGGCGCGACCTGCAAACACGGTCTGGCCGATCTCCCTTGCTCGTGCGACGATGCCTGCCTGCTCATCGCTCAATCGAAATGCAATGGGATCGAAGATCGGCGTATCCAGTACGACCTTGTTGGTCGTGTCGAGAGCCTTACTGACTTGCATCGTCATTGCGCAGTCACCTTACGCTTTGGTCGCGAGAGAGTTCAGAAACCCGCCTAGGGCATCATCGAAGGCACCGGGGCGCTCAAGATTGGCGAGATGGCCCACACCGGCGAGCTCGACATATTTGGCCCCGCGGATATAGGTCGCCGTCTTTGCCATCATCGGCGCGGGCGCGTTGTTGTCTTTGGAGCCGGCCAGCAGCAGCGTCGGAACGGAGATGTCCTTAAGCGTGCTGCGCTGATCGAAGCCGATCAGAGCCAGCATCATGGCGCGATAGCTTGCCTCGGGCACGCTTCCCATGCACTCGCGCGCCACTTCCATCCCGTCCGGATCGGGATCGTCGCCGACAAGCTCCTCCACCAGGGAGGGGGCCAGCGACTTCATCGTCTCGCCGCGATCGAGCGGCCCGAGCCGCGCCGCGATGAATGATTTCTGCCAATCGCCATCGGCCTTACCGAAGGCCGGGCTGGTCTGCGCCAGCACAACCGCACGCGCTGGCGTGTGAGACTGCGCCAGCCACTTCTGAACGATCATGCCGCCGATCGAATGGCCGACCAGGACGGGCTTGGTCGTGCCAAGTTGTTCGATGAACTGCTGGAGCGCGTCCGCCAGGGCAGAGATGCTGACGCTTCCAAGCGGCGCCGATCCCCCGTAACCGGGCATATCCCATGCGATTGCGCGAAAGCGGTCGCCGAATGTGGCAAGCTGTCGCCGCCAGGCCCGTGCGGCGCCGCCGATGCCGTGCAGGAAGATCAAGGGTGTGACGCTTGGGTCACCCGCGGCTTCGTAAGCGAAGCGTCCGTCCTTTGTTATCATGGGCGCAGGCTGCGACACGCGACATCCTTCTGCTTGGCCCCTGCGATGCTAACAGGCCCGTAGAGGATGGGAAGCGATAATTTTATGCTTAAAGCAATTTCCGGGCCGCGCTCGTCCTGTCGTTGAGCGCGGCTTACGTTGCAAAAACTTGAAGGTTAAAATATATCCGGGAGAACGCAGCGAGATCCGAGGAGATCGGCGCATGTCCGGATTGCCGCATTCGCCGCACGCCCTGGTGACCGGTGGCGGTCGCGGCATTGGCCGCGCCATCGCTGCTTCTCTCGTCGGCGCAGGTGCGAGCGTCACCGTGCTTGGCCGGAATGCGGCGATTCTCGAAGAGGCGGTCAATGCAGGCGCCGCGCACTTCGGGGCCGTTGCTGATGTCTCGGACGAAGCATCTCTGATCGCCGCCATCGCCGGCGCGAGTGCCCGTCAGCCGATCGACATCCTGATCGCCAACGCTGGCAGCGCTGAATCGGCGCCATTTATGAAGTCGGACTCTGCGCTCTTCGCGCGTATGATGGAGGTCAACTTCATGGGCGTGGTTCACGCCGTCCGTGCTGTGCTGCCGGGCATGAAGGATCGCCCCTATGGCCGCATCGTCGCAGTCGCCTCGACGGCCGGCCTGAAGGGCTACGCCTATGTCAGCGCTTATTCTGCGGCCAAGCACGCCGTCATCGGTCTGGTGCGTTCGCTGGCGCTCGAGATGGCAGGAAGCAAAGTGACCGTGAATGCCGTGTGTCCCGGCTTCACCGACACTGACCTGGTTGCCGGCAGCATCGAAAACATCATGAGGAAGACCGGCAGGACGCGTGAGCAGGCGATCGCCGAACTGGCGAAGCACAATCCGCAAGGACGTCTGATCACGCCGCAGGAGGTAGCCGATGCGGTGCTCTGGCTTTGCGGCGAGGGCGCCGGCGCGATCACCGGACAGGCGGTCGCGGTCGCCGGCGGTGAAATCTAGCGCGTTTGCACAGACGTGGAACAGGAAATCCAAGGAGATCGCATGAGCAGACCAGCCAATCCCGTCACCCTCCCGCTTGCGGATTATTCGCCGCAGCATTTCCTGCTGGCCGTGGTCGACGGTGTTGCGACGGTAACGCTCAATCGGCCCGAGCGGAAGAATCCCCTGACGTTCGAGAGCTACCGGGAATTGACTGATTTCTTCCGCGCGTGCGCCTTCGAAGATGCGGTCAAATCCATCGTCGTCACCGGTGCCGGCGGCAATTTTTCGTCCGGTGGGGACGTGTTCGAGATCATCGGCCCACTCGTGAAGATGGACACCAAGGGACTGACCGCCTTCACGCGGATGACCGGCGACCTCGTCAAGGCGATGCGAGCCTGCCCGCAGCCGATCGTGGCCGCGGTCGAAGGTATCTGCGCCGGGGCGGGGGCGATCATCGCAATGGCATCGGACATCCGTCTCGCGGCCAGCGGGGCCAAGGTGGCATTTCTGTTCAACAAGGTCGGCCTTGCCGGCTGCGACATGGGCGCCTGCGCCATCCTGCCCCGGATCATCGGGCAATCCCGCGCCTCGGAACTGCTCTACACCGGCCGGTTCATGACCGCGGAGGAGGGGGAGCGCTGGGGCTTCTTCAGCCGCATCGTCACGCCGGAGCAGGTGCTGCCCCAAGCGCAAGTGCTTGCGAAGCAGATTGCGGAAGGGCCGACCTTCGCCAATACCATGACCAAGCGGATGCTGGCGATGGAATGGGCCATGTCGGTGGAGGAGGCGATCGAGGCGGAGGCCGTTGCCCAAGCCCTGTGCATGACCACGGCGGATTTCGAGCGTGCCTTCGAGGCTTTCGCCAACAAGGTCAAGCCGGTGTTCAGGGGCGACTAGGCGATGTCTCTCCAGCGGCCGGTCAGCAAGGGGACTTGCGCGAAATTATTTTAGGCTTAAAATAGTTTAATGACCGGGTGAATTGGCGAGGCTCCCATGAAAGTCGCGATCATCGGTGGCGGACCAGCGGGTCTCTACGCTGCAATCCTTCTCAAGAAGCAGCGCCCGAGCGCCGACATTACGGTCTATGAGCGCAACCGGGCTGACGACACCTTCGGCTTCGGCGTCGTGTTCTCGGATGCGACGCTCGACAATTTCGAGCAGCACGATCTTCCGAGCTATCGGCGCATCACCCAGGAGTTCGCCTACTGGGACGATATCGCCGTGCATTTCCGGGGTACGGTGCATCGCGTCGGGGGCAACGGCTTCTGCGGCTGCTCGCGGCAGAAGTTGCTCCTGATCCTCCAGGAGCGCGCACGCGAGCTTGGCGTCGCGTTGCATTTCGAGGTGGATATCCACGACGAATCGCGCTTCGCCGATGCCGATCTCGTGCTGCTCGCCGACGGCATCAACAGCCGCTTCCGCGAGAAGTACGTCGATCATTTCCAGCCGGAGGTCGACGTCCGCGCCAACAAGTTCGCCTGGATGGGCTCGACCAGGCCGCTTGATGCCTTCACGTTCATTTTCCAGGAGACGGAGTGGGGGCCGTTCATCGCCCATGCCTATCAGTATGAGGCCGGGCACTCGACCTGGATCTTCGAGACCGACCCCGAGACCTTCGTGCGCGCGGGGCTGACGGGGCTGGACGAGACGCAATCCGCCGCGCGAATGGCGGATATCTTCGGCTGGTTCCTGGATGGGCACAAGCTGCTCACCAACCGGTCGATGTGGCGCAACTTTCCGATGATCCGGAGCAAGCGCTGGGTCAAGGACAATATGGTCCTGCTTGGCGATGCGAAGGCCAGTGCGCATTTCTCGATCGGCTCCGGCACCAAGCTTGCGATGGAGGATGCCATCGCACTGGCCGAAGCCATGGAGAAGGCGCCCAGCATCAAGGCGGCCCTGGAGATCTATGAACATGGTCGTCGCGAGGAGGTCGAGAAGACGCAGCATGCCGCCGACGTCTCGCTGGTCTGGTTCGAGCATGTCGACCGCTTCTGGGATTTCGATCCCGTCCAGTTCGCCTTCGGCGTGATGACGCGCTCGAAGGCGATCACCTATGACAATCTGAAGCTCCGCGCGCCGGATTTCGTGGCGGAGGTGGACAAGTCCTTCGCCAGAAATCTGCGCAGCAGCGGCTTCGACGTCGACACCGATCGACCGGCGGTGCCGCTGTTCCAGCCGTTCCGCCTGCGCGAGATGCAACTCGCCAATCGCGCGGTGATGTCGCCGATGTGCATGTACTCGGCGGATGAAGGCGTGCCGACGGACTTCCATCTGGTCCATTACGGCTCGCGTGCGATCGGTGGTGCCGGACTGATTTTCACCGAGATGACCTGTGTCAGCCGCGAAGCCAGGATCACGCCTGGCTGTGCCGGCCTCTGGAATGACGAGCAGGAAGCCGCATGGCGGCGGATCGTGGAGTTCGTCCATGGCAACTCGGCTGCAAAAATCTGCCTGCAACTGGGGCACGCCGGTCGCAAGGGTGCGACCAGATTGATGTGGGACGGCATGGACCGGCCGCTGGAGCAAGGCGGCTGGGACATCGTTTCGGCATCGCCCTTGCCCTATTTCCCTGACAGTCAGATCCCGCGCGAGCTCGATCGCGGCGGCATGATTGCGGTGAGAGACGCCTTCGTTGCCGCAGCCGAGCGCGGCCAGCGCTGCGGCTTCGACATGCTCGAACTGCACTGCGCCCATGGTTATCTGCTCGCGAGCTTCATCTCGCCGCTGACCAATACCCGCACGGACGAATATGGCGGCTCGCTCGAAAACCGTTTGCGGTTCCCGCTCGAGGTTTTCGTAGCGCTGCGCGCGGTGTGGCCGTCGCACAAGCCGATGTCGGTGCGCATTTCCGCAACCGACTGGGCGGACGGCGGCATCACCGGCGACGATGCCGTCGCGATATCGGAGGCCTTTGCCGCGGCGGGTGTCGATCTCGTCGACGTCTCGACCGGCCAGACCGTGCGCGATGTGCAGCCGGTCTACGGGCGCATGTTCCAGACGCCCTTTTCCGACCAGGTCCGCAACGAGGCGCGCGTCGCCACGATGTGCGTCGGCAACATCACGACGGCGGACCAGGCCAACACCATCTTGGCTGCCGGCCGCGCTGATCTCGTCGCGCTCGGGCGTCCCCATCTTGTCGATCCTTTCTTCACCATGAGGGCGGCGGCCTGGTACGGGGCAAACGATGCTTTCTGCCCGCCGCAATACCTGCCCGGAAAGGATCAGATTTTCCGCAACAGCGTCCGCGACCGGCAGGATCTCGAGGAGCTGCGAATTAAGGCTAAGCCCAAGACCCGGGCCGAGCTCAAGGCGGAGGCGACAAAGCCGCTTGCGACGGAGTGACCGCCCGTGCGACGTTAACCCATTGCCTGTGTTTCGAGTGGAGTTAGGGCGATGAAGGCGATTATCGTCGGTGGCGGCATCGGTGGTCTCACCACGGCATTGATGTTCCGCTCGCGCGGTCTGGACTGCGAGATCTTCGAGCAGGCCGACACCATCCGCGAGCTCGGCGTCGGCATCAACACCCTGCCGCATGCCATGCGCGAGCTGGCAGGCCTCGGCCTGTTGCAGAAGCTCGACGACGTCGCGATCCGCACCGATCAGCTCTATTATCTCAATCGCCACGGCCAGGAGGTCTGGCGCGAAGCCCGTGGCATCGACGCCGGCCACGACGTGCCGCAATTCTCGATTCATCGCGGCCGCCTCCAGGGCGTCATTCATCGCGCCGTCGAGGAACGGTTGGGCGGCGAGGCGATCCACACGGGATGCCGGCTCGGTGCTTTCACGCAGGACGAGGGCGGCGTCACCGCTTACTTCTTCGATCGCACTGGCGCGCATGTCCACACCGCGCGCGGCGATATCCTGATTGGCGCCGACGGCATCCACTCACGTGTCCGCGAAACGCTGTTCCCCGACGAAGGCCCGCCGTGCTGGAACGGCTTGATGCTCTGGCGCGGTGCCCGCGATTGGCCGCTGTTCCTCACCGGGAAATCCATGATCGTGGCCGGCGGTCTCAATGCCAAGGTGGTGATCTATCCGATCGCCGAGGGATCGAGCCCGGCGAGCCGCCTCACCAATTGGGCGTTGCTGGTCAAAGTGGGGGAAGGCAATGCGCCTCCGCCACGGAAAGAAGATTGGTCGCGGCCAGGACGGCGCGAGGAACTGATGCCGCACGTCGCGCGCTTCTCGGTGCCCCATATCGACGTCAAGAGCCTGATTTCCGCGACGCCCGAATTCTACGAGTATCCGACCTGCGACCGGGATCCGTTGCCCTACTGGTCATCTGGCAGAGTCACGCTGCTCGGCGATGCCGCGCACCCCATGTATCCCGTCGGCTCCAACGGCGCCTCGCAGGCGATCCTCGATGCGCGCTGCCTTGCGGACGCACTGCTGCGCGCCGAGCATCCGCGTCAGGCGCTGCTCGAGTACGAGAAGAAGCGTCTGCCGATGACGGCCGAAATCGTCCGCTCCAACCGGCGCGGCGGTCCGGAGGGCGTCATCGACGCCGTCGAGCAGCTCGCACCCGATGGTTTCGACAATGTCGACAACGTCCTGAGCTATTCGCAGCGCGAAGCCATCGTGCGCGGCTACGCCACCAAGGCCGGCTTCGCCGCAGTGCCGGGACTTGCGGCGGTACGCGCCTGACGCGCGCGACTAGCTCCCGGGCGGTGGCGGCAGGAAGTGGATGTTGAACTCGGCGGCCATCGCCACCACGTCCTCGGGCTTCTGCTCCTTCATGTTGTGAAGGCCCCAGAACAGGTCGAACAGCCTGCGGCTCGGCGAGACCCAGAACAGCACCTTGGCGGTCTGCTCCGACTTGTTGAAGATGCCGTGCGGCACGCCCATGCCGAGCCGGATGAGATCGCCTGCGCTCGCCTGCGCCTCCGAATTTCCGAGCATGAAATCGAGCTTGCCCTCCAGCATGTAGAGATACTCGTCCTGGTCGGGATGGATGTGCGGCGGCACGAACGTGCCCGGCGGCAGCGTCGCGTGCCAGGAGAAACTGTGCTCGGCATAGCTCTTCGGCACGTAGGTCTGGCCGAGGATGTTCCAGGAGATTCCCTGGATGCCCTCATTGGCCCGGGTAATGCCGGTGATTTCACTCTTCATTGCAGTCCTCCCATAACCCAGTGCGCCGCCTAGTTCTTCGCCTTGCAGTCCTTGGCATAGCGGTCGCCGTAGTTCTCGAAAACCTTCTGCACGATCTCGGTCTGGAACTTGCCATCCGGACGCTTGGCTACCTTGGTCAGGTAAAAGTCCTGAATCGGGTAGCCGTTGGTGTTGAACTTGAAGGCACCCCGCAGCGAAGTGAAATCGGCCTTCTTCAATGCCGCGGAGACGGCATCCTTGTTGGAGAGATCGCCCTTCACGGCCTTCACGGCGCTGTCGATCAGCATCGCCGCATCATAAGCCTGAAAGGCGTAGGTGCCGGGCACGACATTGTAGGCTGCCTCATAGGCGGCGACGAACTTCTTGTTCTGGGGATTGTCGAGATTGGGCGCCCAGTTCGCGCCGCCGAACATGCCGACCGCCGCGTCCTGCTGCGCCGGCAGGGTCGATTCGTCCACCGTGAACGCCGAGAGCACCGGAATCGTGTCGGCAAGCCCGGCCTGCCGGTATTGCTTGACGAGATTGACACCGAGACCGCCCGGCATGAACGTGAAGAGGGCATCGGGCTTCTGCGAGGCGATCTTGGACAATTCCGTCTGGAAGTCCAGCGTGTTCAGCGGCATGTAGGTTTCCTCGACGATCTCGCCCTTGTAGTCGAGCTTGAAGCCTGCGACCGAATCCTTGCCGGCCTGATAGTTCGGCACCATCAGGTACATGCGCTTGTAGCCGCGATCCTGCGCAACCTTGCCGAGGATCTCGTGAACCTGATCGTTCTGGTACGAGGTCACATAGAAGAACGGGTTGCAGTCCTTGCCGGCGAAGGTCGACGGGCCTGCATTGGGGCTGATCAGGAAAGTTTTCGATTCCGTGATGGGCCGATGGATCGCCTGCAGGATGTTCGAGAAGATCGGTCCGATCACGAAATCGACCTTCTCGCGCTCGAGAAGACCCTTGACCTTGGTAACCGCCGCGTCCGGCTTGAGTTCGTCGTCGACCACGACGACTTCGACCTCGCGGCCGCCCATCTTGCTGCCGAGATCCTTCACCGCGAGCGTGAAGCCGTCCCGAACCTGTTGCCCCAGTGAGGCGGCCGGTCCCGACAGGGTCACGATCACGCCGAGCTTGATTTTGTCCTGGGCGAGCGCAGGGGTCACCACGGTACCCAGCAGCATTGCGGCTGCAGCCAAGGTCATTTGCGTCTTCATGATCTGTCCCTCATGACGATTGGCTCGCGCTGCAAGCCAAGTATTTCAGTTCGAGCTTATGCCGATGATGGCCGCCGCGGCAAGCCGAGCGCCAGGCGCCACATCCCGCGGGCAACTGCATGCAAGCGGCGCGCCAATTATTTGAAGCCTAAAGGAATGGGCATGCGGTCGATTGTTGCAGCTTTGGACTTGCAGCCGGCCGCGATTTACTTGAAGCTCAAAACGTTGGGGAATTCGTGCCGGCGCCAATGCCTGCCGTCCATGATTGCATCAGATGCTCGATTCCGAGACCAAGGCCGTCGAAACGCCGGAAGATCACGCCGAAGAGCTTCGGCTGTGGCTGCGGCTTTTGACCTGCACGACGCTGATCGAGGGCGAGGTGCGTGGCCGGCTGCGGCAGCGGTTCGACGTCACTTTGCCCCGTTTCGATCTGATGGCGCAGCTCGACAAGGCGCCCGACGGCATGACGCTGTCCGATGTCTCCAAGCGCATGATGGTGTCGAACGGCAATGTGACCGGCCTCGTCGAGCGCCTTGTGGAGTCGGGCCATCTCGACCGGCGTACCTCTGAGACGGACCGCCGCGTCCAGGTGATCCGCCTCACCAAGCTCGGGCGTGCCGAGTTTCGCAGGATGGCTGCGGAACACGAAACCTGGATCGCCGATCTCTTCGCCGACCTCTCGCCGAAGGACGTGCGTGAACTCATGCGCCTCCTGGCCAAGACCAAGGCCTCGGCGCAGAAATCGGCGGCGCGACGTCGGCCGTAAGACGCCGCACAACCCCTTTTGCCGCAGGAAAAAGCACGGGCTGCCCAAAATCCGCTATTGCGCCAAATTGTTTTAAGCCTAAAATGTTTCCAGATCGTGCTGCCGGGTGCAATCCATGCTGAAAGGAGCGTGCGATGGCCAACGCCGCCAAGATTCAAGCGTCGGGCTCGGATGACGGCAACGCCGAGACGGCTCATGTCGATACTTTCGCACGGCAACATCTGCCGCCGCGCGAGCTCTGGCCCGAGTTCATTTTCACGCGGCCTGAATTGCAATACCCGCCGCGACTGAACTGCGTGAGCTACTTCCTAGACCACTGGGTCGAGCAGGGCCACGGCGACGCTCCTTGCGCCATCAGTCCCGCCGCCAGCTACACCTATCGCGAACTGCAGGCGCTGGTGAACCGTATCGCCAACGTGCTGGTCGACAAGCTCGGTCTCGTCACCGGCGGGCGCGTGCTGCTGCGCTCGGCGAACAATCCGATGATGGTCGCGACCTATCTCGCGGTGATCAAGGCTGGCGGAATCTGCGTGGCGACGATGCCGTTGCTGCGCGCGAAGGAACTGTCCTATCCGATCCAGAAGGCGGAGATCGCGCTGGCGCTATGCGACGGAAAGCTCTCCGAAGAGATGGAGAAGGCGAAGGCCGCCGCGCCCGGGCTCGAGCGGGTGGTCTATTGGGGCAACGGTGCCGCAGACTCGCTCGAGACGCTGATCGCCGATGCAAGCCCCGCGTTCGAGGCCGTCGATACCGCCGCCGACGATATCTGCCTGATCGCATTCACGTCCGGTACGACCGGCGATCCCAAGGGCACCATGCATTTTCACCGCGACATGCTCGCGGTTTGCGATGGCTACGCACGCAACATCCTGCGGGCAGAGCAGAAGGATCGCTTCATCGGTTCGGCCCCGCTCGCTTTCACCTTCGGCTTCGGCGGCGTGCTGTTTCCGATGCATATCGGCGCCTCCTTTGTCGTGCTGGAGAAGACGACGCCGGATGACATTCTGAACGCGATCGAGCAGTACAAGACCACGGTCTGTTTCACCGCGCCGACGGCGTACCGCGCCATGATCGGCAAGCTGCCTGGCCGAGACATCTCCTCGCTCCGCAAGTGCGTCTCCGCAGGCGAGACCCTTCCAAAACCGACATTCGATGCGTGGCTGAAGGCGACCGGCATCAAGCTGATGGATGGCATCGGTTCGACCGAGATGCTGCACATCTTCATCAGCGCGACCGAGGACGAGATACGCCCCGGCGCCACCGGCAAGCCGGTGCCGGGCTATGAGGCCAAGATCGTCGACGATGAGGGACACGACGTGCCGCCCGGAACGATGGGGCGTCTGGCCGTGCGCGGGCCGACCGGCTGCCGCTATTTGGCCGACGAACGGCAGCGGAAATACGTCCAGAGCGGCTGGAACATCACCGGCGACACCTATCTGATGGATAGCGACGGCTACTTCTGGTACCAGTCACGCTCGGACGATATGATCGTGTCGGCCGGCTACAACATCGCAGGGACAGACGTCGAAGCGGCGCTGCTCACGCATCCGGCCGTCGTCGAGTGCGGTGTGGTCGGCGCGCCCGACGAGGCGCGCGGCATGATCGTCAAGGCCTATGTCATCGCCGCGCCGGGCGTGACGACGGACGCTCAGCTCGCGGCCGAGTTGCAGGAGCATGTCAAGCGCGAGATCGCGCCGTACAAATATCCGCGCGCGATCGAGTTCGTAACGCAATTGCCGAAGACCGAAACCGGGAAGCTGAAACGCTTTGCTCTGCGGCAATTGGCGCAGGCCGCGGCGACGTCATCCGGCGTCGCGGCGGAATGAGAGAAGGATGAGGAATTGTCCGTGACCACGCCGAAAGGCCCGCAACTCGCGGTGCTGCCGACAGCAGCCGAGGACGGGACGCGCATCAACGCGCAGATCCTGCAGCCGTCAGGATGGCCGGTGCCGAAGGGCTATGCCAACGGCATGGCTGCCGAGGGACGCATCGTCGTTACGGGCGGGGTGATCGGGTGGGACGCCGAAGAGCGGCTCGCTGATGGCTTCGTCGCACAGGTGCGCCAGACCCTGGACAACATCGCCGCGATCCTGGCCGAGGCCGGCGCCCGGCCCGAGCACCTCGTGCGGCTGACCTGGTACGTCGTCGACATGGACGAGTACCTGGCCAATCTGAAGGAGCTGGGCAGGGTCTATCGCGACGTCTTCGGAGCGCACTATCCCGCGATGGCTCTGGTTCAGGTCGTCCGTCTGGTGGAGAAGGCGGCGCGCGTCGAGATCGAAGCCACGGCCGTCATGCCTCGTTGAACTTCGCCGCGAGCGCCCCGCGTCGGTCAGCTCGCGTCGGTCAGCTCGCCTTGGCGAGCTCGTCGTCCTCGGGCGAGTTGAGATAGACGCCGGACACGGTGTCGACCCAGCAGAGATGGTCGTGCACCTTCTTGACGCCTTCGACGTTCTCCGCGGCGACGACCGCGGCCTGCCGTGCGCGGTCTTCGGTGATGACGCCGCTGAGATGGACGATCCCGTCGCGCACGATGACGTTCAGCCCGAACGGGCACCAGTCGGTCTTCTCCATGGTATCGATGATGCGATTGCGAATGTGGTCGTCATCGGCGGTCGGATCCGCGACGTCGCGGGCGAGCCCCGCGACCGCCTGCAGCAGATTGGCGCGGGACACGATCCCGACGACCTTGTCGCCGCGCACGACCGGTAGCCGCTTCACGTTGTTCCGCTCCATGAGATCGACGATCTCCGCGAGCGCGGTATCTTCCGTGATGGTTACGGGCGAGTCGGTCATCACTTCCGAGACCTTGCGTCCGTGCTCGTGAACGAAGTCACTGGCGGATTTGCCCGGACCGAGGATGAACCGCAGCCAGCGCCCGCGCTTGCGCCCGGTGCCGATCTCGCTGCGCCGGATGAAATCCCCTTCCGAAACGACGCCCACCAGCTTGCCGGTATCGTCGACCACGGTGAGCCCGCTGACGTGCCGCTTCAGCATGATATTGGCCGCTTCGACGATGCTGGTGTCGGGGGTGACCGAGATGACCGACCGGGTCATGATCTGATGGGCGCGCATGGACGACTCCGCTGGCTTTTCGAATTTCGATGCTTCAAAGGATAGCCCGGGTGCCGGAGCGCGGTTTGACCCAGGTCAACGAGGGCGGAGCCCGTCGTCCCGCTGAAGCAATCGGGATCCCCCGGCTTTGATGCAGCTCAACGCTGATCCGAAGCACCGCCATATCCTTGCGCCGTCAACAAGCAGCCCTCGGGATCGACCAGCCATGAGCGTCGTGCAGATTCTTCCGCGAGCCGAAGAGCCGGCGGTACAGGTCCTCCCTGCAAGTTCAGCTGCAGGTCCGGTGCCGGCGACCACCGGAAAAGGTGCAGGTGCGCCTTCCGGCAGCGACCCTTCGCCCGCATCGGAGCCATATCCCCTCGATCGCGTCCTTCACGCGATGCTGGCGCGGTTCACGGGCGGGATTTCGCCGCTGGCTTTGTCGCTGGCCTGGCTGGATTGGAGTTCGCATCTGGCCGCGGCACCGCAACGCCAGATGGACATTTGCCGTCACGTCGTTCGCGACACCGGCCGATTCCTGGAAGCCGCTGCGCACGCATTCTCGCCCGGTCAAAAGCCGTGGTCGGTGATCCAGCCGGAGCAGCGGGATCGCCGCTTCAACGGATCGCAATGGGAAACCCCGCCGTTCAACCTGCTGGCGCAGGCATTTCTGCTCGGAGAGCGCTGGTCGCGCGATGCTGCGATCGGGGTGCGCGGGGTGTCGCACGCCAATGAAGCCGTCGTCGAGTTTTCGATGCGTCAGATGCTCGACATGCTGGCGCCGTCGAATTTCGCGGCGACCAACCCGAAGGTGCTGGAGAAGGCGTTCCAGAGCGGCGGGGAAAATTTCGTCTTCGGCTGGCAGAACTGGTGTCGCGACCTGTTGCGCCTGCTCTCCAACTCGAAGCTGACGGACGACGGGCAGTTCGTGGTCGGCAAGACCGTGGCGGTATCGCCCGGCAAGGTCGTCTATCGCAACGAGCTGATCGAGCTGATTCAGTACCATCCGACCACTGCGCAGGTGCGGCCCGAGCCGATCCTGATCGTGCCGGCCTGGATCATGAAATACTACATCCTCGATCTGTCGCCGCATAACTCGCTGGTCAAATATCTGACTGGCCAAGGCTTCACCGTGTTCGCGATCTCCTGGCGCAATCCGGATGCAAGGGATCGGGACCTTGCCTTCGATGACTACCGCAAGCTCGGCGTCATGGCGGCGCTGGACTTGATCGGCTTGGTCATGCCGGGCCGGAAGACGCATGGGCTCGGCTATTGTCTCGGCGGCACATTGCTGTCGATCGCTGCCGCCGCGATGGAGCGCGACGGAGACAACCGTCTCGGCACCGTCACGCTACTGGCGGCCCAGACCGACTTTACGGAAGCCGGAGAGTTGACGCTCTTCATCAACGAGAGCCAGGTGAGCTTCCTCGAAGACATGATGTGGCAGCGCGGCTATCTCGATACGACGCAGATGGCCGGCGCCTTCCAGCTGCTGCGCTCCAACGAACTGGTCTGGTCTCGGCTGTCGCATGATTATCTGATGGGCGAAAGCGCGCCGCCGAGCGACCTGATGGCCTGGAATGCCGACGCCACGCGGCTGCCTTATCGGATGCACTCGGAGTATTTGCGCAAGCTGTTCCTCGACGACGATCTGGCTGAAGGCCGCTACCGCGTTGACGGCAAGAGCATCTCACTCTCCGACATCCACACGCCGATGTTCGTGCTCGGCACGCTCGCCGATCACGTCGCGCCTTGGCGATCCGTCTACAAGATCCATTATCAGGTCGATGCCGACGTGACGTTCCTGCTGACCAGCGGCGGCCACAACGCGGGCATCGTCGCGCCACCGGAGCAGCCCGGCCACTTCTACCAGGTACTGACCAAGGCTGCCGATGCACCCTATGTCGGTGCGGATGACTGGCTGAAGGTGGCGCCGCGCATCGAAGGCTCGTGGTGGCCGGAATGGACCGGTTGGCTAGCGGCCCGCTCCGGCGCGCCCTGCGATCCACCGCCGATCGGACTTGGAGACAGCAGCCTCGGTCTGCCCGATGCGCCGGGAGACTATGTCCACACCTAAACCTCCTGCTCGGGCCTCGGTACGAGGTCCGATCCGCGAAGGGGCTTGGCCTTGTTCAGTTTCCGGTAGGCCGTTGCTGCCGTCCGCAACAGCTTCTTTTCCCGCTTGCGATTGTGGAAGCGAACACCGGCATCCAGGCCGGCGCGGTCCAACGACGCCGCCAGCTGTTGTCCTCGTGCATCGTCGTTCAATTGCCCGAGCGACCGTTGCGCCTTGCGCAATTGCTTGAGGACGGAGCTCTGCTTCGTCGCCGCGCCATCGACGAACAGGTCCTCGAGCGACTCGATCGAACAGGTCATCCGCTTGTTGAGCAGCCGCAGCTTGTGGCGCTTCCTGGCATCGAGCCTCTTCAGCTTCCTGGCCTTCTTGAGCAGAGTCGCTCCCCACTCCGCCAGCCGTTCCGCCGCATGGTCGGCGAGCGTCCGGCGGCGCAATCGAATGGATATCTTGCTTCGACGGGTCGCCCAGGGCCCGCTATCGATCCAGGTCGAGATTTGCTCAACCAGCCGGCGGTACCGCGCAGATTGCAGCGTCCGCGCCAGCAGCCGCTGGCTCTCGGCCCGTTTTTCGTTCCAGTGCTGAAGCTCGGCGATCACCGCGAGCTCCTTCCCGCTCTCGGCGACGACCCGCTCGATAGCGACGTCGAGATCCCGCACCATGCCGAGCTGACCATTCAGCCATTTCAGTTCGGTCCAGACATTCGGCCGCTCTGTATCGTCGACCATCGGCGAGAAGAAGCGGATGGACGTCCGCAGATGCGTCAGCGCGATCCGGATCTGATGCAGAGCCTCAGGATCGCCGCGGCAGGTGCCGTCGTGCTGAGCGAGAACGGCATCGAGGTAACGGCGGGCGATGATCCGGAACGCGGTATCGCAGGCCATGCCGGGGCTGAGGCGGGCGGGCAGGGCGACGCTCCGCGTCGAGGGCTTGGCCCGCTTGGTCGCCGCCGCCTTTCTGGTGGATCGCGACATCCTCGCCCGCATCAATCTGATTGCCTTGCCTGTCCCGCAGCGATGGCGTTCCGGCAGTTCTGAAGCGTCTGCTCCGGTGTCCCCGATGCATCGATGGTCGCCCAGCCGACATGACCGATATTATAGTGCTCTTGCCGCGCCGCAACCTCGGGCGTGGCGTCCGATGCGTCCCCCCGGCGGCGCCCGATCCGCGCCTGCCGGGTTGCCAGGTCCGCAACCAGGAAAAGCCCGTTCAGGGCCACGTTGCGCTCGCGAGGCAGCGCGGCGATCGCCGCGCGTTCTTCCTTGCGGGCGAATACGCCGTCGATGATTACCGAATGGCCCTGCGCCAGCACCCGCCGGGCGCGCTGAGCCAGTGTATCGTAGACGCGGGCCGTGACCTCCGGCGTGTAGGCCGATGGCGGAAGGCGGTGCGTGTCCCCGACCCCGAACATCTGCTTGCGGACGAGATCGCTGCGCAGCACGACGGCGCCCGGCTCCGGCGCGACGACCGGCGCGAGCGACTTAGCCAATACCGTCTTTCCGGTGCCGGATAGACCGCCGACTGCAATCAGACGCGGAGCAGGAGGACTGATCAGCCTCCCGGCGAGGTCGACATATCGCCGTGCCTGCTCGAGAATGCCGGAATGGTCCGATTGTGGCCGTTGCAGCCGTGCCAGCGTCACTTGGGCGCGGATCGCCGCACGGATCGACATGAACAGGGGCAGAGCCGAGAGCGCATCGAGATTGTCGACCGGCGTCGCGGCAAGATAACGGTTCAAAACCGTGTTCGCCGCGCCCTGCTGATGATGCTGCAACAGGTCCATCAGCGCGAATGCGAGATCGTAGAGCACGTCGACGGTTGCCATCTGCGCGTCGAACTCGATCGCATCGAACAGCACGGGGCGGTCATCGATCAGAACGATGTTAGCGAGATGGAGATCGCCGTGGCAGCGGCGTACGAAGCCCTGGCGGCCGCGCTGTAGGAGCAGAGGGCGAACACGCAGATAAGCCGTGTGCGAAGCCTGGCCGAGTTTCTCGATATCTTGCGCGTCAAAATGTCCGCCGGCCCGCAAGCCGTCAAGACTGCCATCGATCAGGGCCGGAATGGAGGAGACCCATGCCTTTCCATCGGCGCGATGTGCCGCCGCGTGCGAAGCCACGATCGCATCGGCGGCAGCCGAGGCGAGTTTCGCGTCCAGCGGGCCAGCCGTGGCCAGATGATCCAGCGTCCTGTTTTCATCGAAGCGCGACATGTCGACCGCATATTCGATCGGCCGGCCGTCGCCGCCGACCTTCAGAGATCCATCCGGCTCTTCCGTGATCGCGACGACGCGATGATAGATTTGCGGTGCCAGTGGCCGGTTGATCCTGATCTCCTCCTCGCAGGCTGCCTTGCGCTTCTCGAGCGTCGAATAGTCGAGAAACGGAAAGCGAACGGCACGCTTGATCTTCAACCCGCGCTTTCCGTCCAGGAACACCGAGGCTGCATGCGTGTCGATCCGCCTCACGCCGGGATGGTCGGTCAGCATCTCGAAGACGCGGTCCTGAACCGCCGCTTCATCCTTCATCGACATCGGCATCCGGAGCACCATCAGGGCGTCAGCACGGCGGCGCCGAGAATCCGGCCGTTCCGCAGCATGCCCAGCACCTCGTTGGCCCGGTCGAGCGGAAATGCCGTCGTCTCGGTGCGCACCCCGGCCTGCGGCGCAACCTTGAGAAAATCGGCGCCGTCCTGCCGGGTCAGATTGGCGACCGAGACCAGCTGCCGCTCCTGCCAGAGCAGATCATACGGAAAGCTGGGAATGTCGGTCATATGAATGCCGGCGCATACGACGCGGCCGCCTTTGCGGACCGCGCGCAACGCCGCCGGGACCAGCTCGCCGGCTGGTGCGTAGATGATGGCGGCATCGAGCGGCTCATCAGGCACCTCGTCCGATGACCCAGCCCAAACGGCGCCAAGACGGCGGGCAAGGTCTTGTGCCGCGACGTCGCCGCGCCGGGTGAAGGCATGAACCGCTCGTCCTTGCCAGACCGCGACCTGCGCGATGATGTGGCCCGCCGCGCCAAAGCCATAGAGGCCGAGCCTGTCGGCGGAGCCGGCCAGAACCAGAGAGCGCCAGCCGATCAAGCCCGCGCACAGCAGAGGCGCGATCTCGACGTCGCTGCCGGCCTCGCCCAGCGGAAAAGCATAACGTGCGTCGGCAATGGTGTGGGTTGCATAGCCGCCGTCGCGCGTATAGCCGGTGAATAGCGGTGCGTCACAGAGGTTTTCCATGCCTTTCCGGCAGAAACGACACGTTCCGCAGGTGAAGCCGAGCCAGGGAATGCCGACCCGGTCGCCGGGCGCATGTGTCACCACGTTCGGTCCCAACAGATCGACCCGGCCGACGATCTCGTGGCCGGGCACGATCGGGTAACGAATGTCGGGCAGCTCGGCATCGAGAAGATGAAGATCGGTCCGGCATACACCGCATGCGCCGATCTTCACCCGGATCTGACCCTCGCCCGGCATCGGGTCCGGCCGCTCCTGCATTTGGAGCCGTGCCCGCGGCGCGGGCAAAACCATCGCGCGCATGAGTCTCTCCGGCTCGACCCGCTCCGACGGAGTTATTCATAGCTTGACCGGCCTGCCAATCCCTTGACGTCCATCAAGCTGTTCTCTGCCAGCCGTCCGGAGTTTTCCCCGACTTGACGCGGATCAAGGGTCTCGACGAATGCCAGCCTACTGTGGCGATCGAGGAGAATTCCGATGACCATCAAGGACGTCTTTTTGCCCCTCGTCGCCCAGCCGCGCGGATCGGCTTTGTTGGCGATCGAGAAATGCGTGGCTGTCGCTGCCGATCTCGGCGCCAGGATCACCGCGCTGGCACTGGAGGAAGATGTCTTCGAGCGACCAAAGATGATGCCGCCTTATGACGGCGATTCCGTGCCCGACAGGGCCGAGACCAGCGACATGCAGCAGCTCCTCAATGCCTTCACCAAGGCCTGCTCGCGCGCGAACATTCGCGCCCAGAGCCGATCGGGCAAGGTCCCTGCGGACCAGGTCGGCGCGATCCTGGCCGAGTATGCCCGCTTCAGCGATCTCACGCTGGTTCCGGTGAAGCCGCATGACAGCTGGACAGAGGGCATCGTCGAGGCCTTGTTGTTCGAGTCCGGCCGGCCGCTCCTGCTTTGTCCCGAGCATCGCGCCGACGACGTTCGGCCCGAATTCGAGAATGTCGTGATCGCCTGGGATCACTCGGCGCGGGCCGCGCGCGCGGTCGGAGACGCCCTGCCCATTCTTCAGGCCGCAGCCTCGGTTCGTGTGCTGACGGTAACGGAGGACAACACCGACGCGGTCGTGAGATCCGGAACGGCACTCGTCGACCATTTGAGGGAACACGGCGTCCGTGCCTCGTTCGAAACCACGAGGGGGAGCGGCAACTCGATCGGCAAGGTCTTGGGAAGCTGGGCGAATTCCCACGGCATCGATGCGATCGTGATGGGCGCCTATCATCATTCGCGGCTGAACGAGATCGTCTGGGGCGGTGTGACAAAGACCGTCATTGGCCAGCCACCGTGCTGGGTTATGATCTCGCACTAGGCTTCCTCTTCCAACCTGATCATCAACCATCGGAACCGCGGCCGACACGGCGCATTTTCTTTCATGTCAACCTATCGCTTGAACAACTTGCTGTCGCCGCGCTCGGTTGCGCTCGTCGGCGCGAGCGCGCGCCCTGCATCCGTGGGACGCGCGGTCCTGGAGAACATCCGCAAGGCCGACTTCAAGGGGCGGTTCGGCCTCGTCAATCCCCGCCATGCCGAGATCGGCGGCGTCCCGGCGGTCAAGAGCCTGGACAGGCTGGACTTCGTGCCCGAGCTCGTGGTCATCACCGCCCCCGCCGGCGAGATTCCAGGGATCATCGAACAGGCCGGGCGTCGTGGGTCTGCGGGTGCGCTGATCGTCTCGGCCGGGCTAGGCCAGGGACCGGGGTCGCTGCAAGAAGCTGCGAGTGATGCTGCCCGACGACACGGCATGCGGCTGATCGGGCCGAACTGCCTCGGCATCATGATGCCGGGCGTCAGCCTGAATGCCAGTTTCGCCGCGCACATGCCCGGGGCAGGCAATCTCGCGCTGATCTCGCAATCGGGCGCAATTGCCGCCGGCATGGTCGATTGGGCCGCGCAACGCGGCGTCGGCTTCTCCGGTATCGTTTCGATCGGCGACCAGATCGACGTGGACATTGCCGATCTGCTCGATCATTTCGCGATGGATCACAAAACGCGCGCGATCCTGCTCTACATCGAGGCCATCAAGGACGCGCGGAAGTTCATGTCGGCGGCGCGCGCGGCGGCGCGCGTGAAGCCGGTCGTGGTGGTGAAATCCGGCCGCATGGCCCAGGGCGCCAAGGCCGCTGCCACGCATACCGGCGCGCTCGCCGGGGCCGACGCCGTCTACGACGCGGCATTCCGCCGGGCAGGTGTGCTGCGGGTGTCCGATCTGCGTGAGCTGTTCGACTGCGCCGAGACGCTCGGCCGTGTCGAATCGCCGACAGGAAAACGTCTCGCCATCCTGACCAACGGTGGCGGCATCGGCGTCCTTGCCGTCGATCGACTGGTCGAGCTCGGTGGAACCCCGGCGGCCATCTCGACTGATGCACGCAAGAAGCTCGATGCGGCGCTGCCGCCGACCTGGTCCGGTGCAAATCCCGTCGACATCGTCGGCGATGCTGACGCTGCACGCTATGCGGCCGCGCTGGAGGAGCTGCTGGCCGATCGCGACAACGACGCGGTCCTAGTTCTCAACGTGCAGACCGCGATCGCATCGGCCGCCGAGATCGCGACGACCGTGACGGAGCTGGTCGGCAAGTATCGCGAGCAGCATCGCAGATGGGCGAAGCCCGTGCTGGCCGCCTGGGTGGGCGCCGACCAGCACATCATTCAGGCGCTCTCCAGCGCCGGCGTGCCGAACTACCCGACCGAGGACGATGCCGTGCGCGGCTTCATGTATCTGGTGCGGCACCGCGAAGTGGTGGAGGAGCTGAGCCAGGTGCCTCCCGCGATGCCCGACAGCTTCGCTCCGGACGCCCATGCGGCGAGGGAGATCGTCGCCGCCGCGATCGCAGATGGCCGCCAGTGGCTCGAGCCCGTCGAGATCAAACGCCTGCTCGAAGCTTACGACGTCGCGATGGTGCCGACCTATGCAGCAACAGACGTCGAGCAGGCCGTAACCTATGCAAAGGACATCTTCGCGCAGGGCGGCACCGTCGTGCTGAAGATCATGTCCCGGGACATAACCCACAAATCCGATGTCGGCGGCGTCGTTCTCAATCTGACCACGCCCGAAGCCGTCCGGAGCGCGGCCACAGGCATCATGGCGCGTGCGAAGAAGCTGCGGCCCGAGGCCCGCATCGGCGGCGTCATCGTCCAGGCCATGGTTGTCAAGGCAAAGGCGCGCGAGTTGATCGTGGGCCTTGCCGACGATCCGACCTTCGGCACGGTCGTGGTGTTCGGCCGGGGCGGCACGGCGGTGGAGATCATCAACGACAAGGCGCTTGCGCTGCCGCCGCTCGATCTGCAGCTGGCCCGCGACCTGATCGACCGGACCCGCGTGTCGCGGCTGCTAAAGGCCTATCGCGACGTGCCGGCGGTCAAGCAAGACGCCGTCGCAATGGTGCTGGTCAAGCTGGCACAGATGGCGGCCGACATTCCCGAGATCCGCGAATTCGACATCAATCCGCTGCTGGCAGATGAAACCGGCGTGACCGCGGTCGACGCCCGCGTGGCCATCGGGCCGCCACAGAGGAAGTTCGCCGGCTCCGGACCGTCCAATTTCGCCGTGCGCGCCTATCCGTCGCAATGGGAGCGCCGTCTCAAGCTCAAGGAGGACTGGCGCATCTTCGTCCGGCCCATGCGCCCCGAGGACGAGCCGACCATCCACGAATTCCTTCGCCACGTCACGCCGCACGACCTTCGCCTGCGCTTCTTCGCGCCGATGAAGGAGTTCACTCACGAGTTCATCGCGCGCCTGACCCAGCTCGACTATGCGCGCGCGATGGCCTTCATCGCATTCGACGAGGCGACCGGCGAAATGGTCGGCGTGGTCCGGCTCCATTCCGACTCGATCTACCAGAGCGGCGAATACGCGATTCTGCTGCGGTCCGATCTCAAGGGCAGGGGGCTCGGTTGGGCCCTCATGCAGCTGATCATCGACTACGCGCGGACGGAAGGACTGAAGACCATCTCCGGAGATGTGCTTCAGGAGAACGTCGTGATGCTCGAGATGTGCCGGCAACTCGGCTTTGAGGTGAAGCCGGATCCGGCTGAGCCTGATATCTGCGATGTCAGGCTGAAGCTTTGACGCCCTGGCCTGCGCGCTGAAACCGGCGTACGGCCGCGACGCTCATGACCGTTGCGATGATGCCAGTATGCCACTGTTTTGCCCGACGCGCCAGAATAATTTTTGTAAATCCGAAAATTCTTGATCTGTCCCCGCAAGTCCTTGTTCTGGCAGGGGCGGTCTACTGTGCATGGGGTTGTTTTCGCATTTTTGCTGGGAGGCGGCGTCTGGGGCCGCGCCCTTCCAGCCGGGAGGCCTTCCTTCAGGAGCGCGCTTCGGCCGTACCCGCGTCGGCGGAGGTCTTGGTTGCTGTCCGCAAACTCTTGATGATGATTGCGATCAGCGGCACCAGCATCGGCATGATGGTGCTGAGCGGATGATGCACCGCTCCCGACAGCTGGGCCTGGAGCGCACGGGCTTCGATCTGGAGGGCTTCGACGGATGCGTCATGAATTTCGTTGGCGAGCTCGATGTCGCGCCCTGACGGAGCGCGGCCGGCGATCAGGAAGAGCGCGGCCGCGATGACGAAATTTGCGGTGCCGAGGACGGCTGCCGCGGCAATCGCGCTCCAGATCTGCACCAGCGCGAAATAGGCCGACAGCTCCAGCATCAGGAGCCCGAACGCGGCGATCAGCGCCGCGAGGGCGCGCAGGCCGAGGCCGATCAGCAGATGACGCAGCCTGATATCGGCGATGATCCTGTCGGTGCGCCACAGCACACGCAATTGTTTGACGATGTTCTCGGTATTCACCTAATGTCTCCTCAGCATGAAGCCGACGACCACGCCCAGCGCGAAGGCGGAGGCGAGCGAGGTGATCGGACGCTCCGCAACCAAGCCCTCCAGCTGCTCCTGCTCCCGTTCGACGGTCTCACCGAGCTCGGCGAGCGCAGCTCTGATCTGGTCTGCGAGTGCCTCGGCGCGTTCTTTCGAACTCTCGAACATGTCCTCGCCGGCGGTGCTCAAGAGGCGGGTGACGTCGACCTTCAGCGCCCGCAGTTCCTCGCTCATCCTGTCGCTGTCGAACATGGATCTGGTGCCCTCATTGAATTGAAGCCAGCCTAGGACCCGGGCACGCGATCGCGCTTGATTTGCGTCAACAGGCTGAGCGTGTTCGGGTCTTGAGACAGGTCAAGCCGGCCGCCACATGCTGGCCTAGAAATACCGGCTGAATGGGGACCGATTGTCCCGACGAGGTGGAAGACGTGGACCACGAACCGCTGCTGCGCGCGACGCCGTCCGGCGACGTGCTGAAATTGTGCCCCGAAGGGCGCTGGACCGCCGCGAATGTGGTCGCTCTCGAGACGTTGTCCCGGTCGGTCGGGGCCGACGTCGATCGCTCGCGCGCCGTAACGCTGGACATGTCGGGCATCAGTGCGCTGGACACGCTCGGCGCCTGGGTCCTGGAGAAGTTGTCGCGCAGGGCGTCGTCGTCGGGCAGGTCGGCCGAATTCGTCGGCGTTGCCGATCATTTCAGCGGGCTGATGGAGGAGGTGCGCCAGGTCAACCGCCGCACACCGGCTCCGGCGGCGGCGCCCAATCCGGTTCTGGCGCGGCTGGGCGATCTCGGCAGGTCCACGGTCGGGGCGCGGGAGGACGTCACGATCTTCCTCCAGATGCTCGGCGCCTTGTTCATGGCTCTCATCGGCGTGCTGCGCCGGCCGCGTTCGCTGCGGCTGACCTCTCTGGTGTATCAGCTCTACCGCATCGGCTGGCAGGCGATCCCCATCGTTGCGCTGATCACCTTCCTGATCGGGGCGATCATCGCGCAGCAGGGCTTTTTTCACTTCCGCAGGTTCGGCGCGGAGTCCTATACGGTCGACATGGTCGGCATTCTGGTATTGCGCGAGCTTGGCGTGCTGATCGTCGCCATCATGGTCGCGGGACGGTCGGGAAGCGCCTACACCGCCGAGCTCGGCTCGATGAAGATGCGCGAGGAGATCGACGCGCTGTCGACCATGGGGCTCGATCCGGTCGACGTCCTGATCCTGCCGCGCGTTGCCGCCCTGGTCATTGCGCTGCCGATCCTCACCTTCATCGGCTCGATCGCCGCGCTCTATGGCGGCGGTCTCGTCGCGCAGTTCTATGGCGACATGGGTCCGGCGATCTACATCGCACGGCTGCACGAGGCCATTTCCGTCACCCATTTCGAGGTCGGCATCCTGAAGGCGCCATTCATGGCGCTGGTGATCGGGATCGTCGCCTGCAGCGAAGGATTGCGCGTCAAGGGCAGCGCGGAGTCGCTCGGACGACAGACCACGACGTCGGTCGTGAAGTCGATCTTCCTCGTCATCGTGCTCGACGGCCTGTTCGCTGTGTTCTTTGCCTCGATCGGAATGTGACGATGGACGGACCGCAGGACGAGTTCGCGATCCGCGTCCGCGACCTCGTGGTCGGCTTCGGTCGCCAGACCGTGCTGGACCATCTGTCGCTCGACGTTCGCCGCGGCGAGATCCTCGGCCTGGTGGGGGCGTCCGGCGGCGGCAAGTCGGTCTTGATGCGGACCATCATCGGCCTCATCTCGCGCCGGAGCGGGACCATCGAGGTGATGGGGCAGCCCGCCGGCGGCCACGGCCCGGGCGCAGCGACGGCTTGGGGCATCCTGTTTCAGCAGGGCGCGCTGTTCTCCTCGCTGACGGTGCGCCAGAACGTGCAGTTTCCCTTGCGCGAGAATCTCGTCCTGTCGCAGGAGCTGATGGACGAGATTGCGATCGCCAAGCTCGAGATGGTCGGCTTGCGCGCCGAGGACGCCGACAAATACCCGGCGGAGCTGTCCGGCGGCATGACCAAGCGCGTGGCGCTGGCGCGCGCGCTCGCGCTCGACCCGCCGATCCTGTTTCTGGACGAGCCGACCTCGGGCCTTGATCCGATCGCCGCCGGCGAGTTCGACGTGCTGATCAAGACTCTGCAAAGAACGCTCGAGCTCACCGTGTTCATGGTGACCCACGATCTTGCGAGCCTGACAACGGTCTGCGACCGCGTCGCTGCGCTCGCCGACGGCAAGATCGTGGCGATCGGCCCGATGCGCGAATTGCTGCAATCCGAGCATCCCTGGGTGCGCGCCTATTTCCACGGCAAGCGCTCGCAGATGCTGCAACACGAGATGAGATGAACGATGGAAACCCGCGCTCCCTATGTCCTGATCGGCAGCTTCGTGCTGGCCGCGATCCTCGCGGTGTTCGGCTTCGTCTATTGGCTGAACAACACCGGCGGCATCGGCCCGCGCACGAACTACCGCGTCCAGTTCCAGGGCCCGGTGCCCGGGCTCCTGGTCGGCGCCGGCGTGTTGTTCAACGGCATCCGCGTCGGAGAGGTGACCCAGCTCGTGCTTGCGCCTGATAACCCGCGCTTCGTCAATGCGACGATCTCGGTCGCCACGGCGACGCCGGTCCGCTCCGACACCAAGGTGGGCCTGGAGTTTCAAGGCCTGACCGGCGTGCCGGTGGTGACATTGGAGGGTGGCATGATCGTCGCCAGATCCGGCGAGCTCCCGACCCTGATCGCCGAGGCTGGCGCCGGCCAGAGCATGACGCAGGCGGCGCGCGACGCGCTGCGGCGGGTCGACACGGTGCTTCAGGACAATTCCGGCCCACTGAAGGACACCATCGCAAATTTCAAGACCTTCTCCGACGGGCTTGCGCGCAACACCGGCAAGATCGACGGCATCCTGGCGGGCCTCGAGAAGATGACCGGCGGCGGCGCGCCTGCGCAGAAGGTCACCTACGATCTGCGTACGCCGCAGAACCTCGGGCCGGCCGGCAAAACCCTGTCGGCGTCGCTCGCCATCCCTGAGCCGACCGCCGTCGCGATGCTGCAGACCCAGCGCATGCTGTTCGCGCCGGCCGGAGACCGGCCGGGCTTTGCCGATTTCCTCTGGGCCGACAGCATTCCCAAACTGGTGCAGGCGCGCCTGATCGACAGCTTCGAGAATTATGACATCGCCCACGCACCGCTGCGCACGACCGATCTCGGCCAGGCCGACTATCAGCTTCTGATCGACATCCGCCGCTTCCGGATCGCGACGGAAGGGGAGACCCGGGCCGAGATCGCTCTGTCGGCGCGGATCGTCGACAAGAACGGCAAGGTGGTCGCCTCGCGCCTCATCGAGACCAGCGAGAAGCTCGAAAAGCTCGAGCCAGCCGCTTCAGTCGCCGCCTTCGATGCCGCCTTCGCGCGTCTCGCGAAGGAGCTGATCGGGTGGACCGTGCAGGCCGTGTGAGGCCGGCTACTCCAGCGTCTTCAGGTAGGACAGCAGGTCATGGATCTGCTCAGGGCCGAGCTCGAAGGCGGGCATCGCGGCATGACCGGTGTAGATCCCCTCGGCGAGCGCCTCACCGAGGCTGTCGATGGCATAGCGCCGATGCAGGGTGCGTAGCGGAGGCGCAGCCTCGAGCCGACTCCTGGAGACGCGGTCGATCGCATGACAGCGTGCGCAATTGGCTTGGGCGAAGGCCTTGCCGCGTTGCTCGGCCGTGGAGGTCGCCAGCGCAGGCGTAGTCAAAACCAGCCCGATCAGGCCGTGACGCAGAGCGCTTTGCAGCATGGAAGGTGATCCCGTCGAACCGTGGCGGCAGAATAAGGCGGGGATGCCCACTCAATTTTGATCTGCGTCAATCGGCAGCGCCACGGTGCAGTAAAATGCAGCGGCGCGCTGGGCTCGGCCTGATGTCGGGAGCGGTCGCGCGAGGAGCGGTGGATGGTCACGATTGAGCCGAGCGGGCATTTTTGCGAAGATTGTGCCGTTCGCGGAGCGTCGGTCTGCTCGTCGCTGGATGCGGTCGAACTCAGGCAATTCGAGCATCTCGGCCGCCGCGTCCATTTCGAGTCGGGCGCGACCGTGTTTTCCGAGGAGGACATCACGACCTCGTTCTACAACGTCCTCGAAGGCGTCATGCGGCTGTACAAGCTGCTGCCCGACGGCCGGCGGCAGATCGTCGGCTTTGCCCTGCCCGGCGACTTTCTTGGGATGAACCTGTCCGGCCGGCACAACTTTTCCGCCGATGCGATCGGCGTGGTGACCGTTTGCCAGTTCGCAAAGGCGCCCTTCAGCCGTTTCATCGAAGACCGGCCGCAGTTGCTCAGGCGGATCAACGAACTCGCCATCCGCGAGTTGAGCCAGGCTCGCGATCATATGGTTCTGCTCGGCCGGCGCTCGGCCGACGAGAAGGTCGCGACCTTTCTGCTCGGCTGGCGTGAGCGGCTCGCGGCGCCCAGGGGCCTGTCAGACACGATAGCGCTTCCAATGAGCCGTCAGGACATCGCAGATTATCTCGGCCTGACCATCGAAACCGTCAGCCGCACCTTCACCAAGCTGGAGCGATTGGGCGTGATCGAGATCATCCACGGCGGCATCAGCCTGCTCGATCCGGCCCGTGTCGAGGCCATGGCCGCGGCCTGACTTTCCGTTCACAACGCCTCGGCGATTTGATCCCGATCAATGACGCCGGTCGTGCGCCGAAAATAATGCTCCGAACGATCCGGGAGGAGCATGATGCCTGCTGACGCGTTGCTGGTGACCGTTGTCGTCGTCGCGATCTTCGTCGTATTTGCCGGTGTTCTGGCGTGGGCCGACCGGCAAACGAATTCGGGTCGGCTCGATCCCAACTCCAAGAGCTGAAGACCCCCCGGGGTCCAGTCCGCCCTGGCACTCCCATGGCCGAGGCTCGCGTCGCGGGCGTCGGCACGTGGCAGCATCTCAACGCAAGTGCGGCTTGCGCAATCTGCAACTCTGCATCGGCGGAGATGCGCTGGCGCATCCTTCGGCTGCGGGCTGCCGGCCTTGCACGGCCCTTTGTCGGCATTTGTCTCGAATCGCGAGCGTGCTTTCCGGTTGAAAAGCCTGATAACGTTGACTAGGCAGGGACTCAGTGCCTCGTAGCCTTGGGAGCCCGCGGCGTGCCTCAGGACAAGACCGGAGACGCCCGACAGTCGGCGGGCAGCAAACTATCGGTCCTGCGCAAGCACCCGATCTTCGCGGATCTGGAGCCGGAAGCGCTCGATCGGCTCTGCCGCTACGCCAAGCACACCACCGTCAAGCGCGGCGCGACGATCGCCGCCAAAGGCGATCCTGGCAACAGCCTGTTCGCAGTGGTCGCGGGGACAGTGAAGATCTCGTCCTCGTCGCCCGACGGGCGGAATGCCATCCTCAATCTGATCGGCCCGGGGGAAATCTTCGGCGAGATCGCCGTGCTCGACGGCGCTCCCAGGTCGGCGGATGCGACCGCCAACACCAATTGCGAGCTCTACGTCATCGATCGCCGGGACTTCCTGCCTTTCGTGAAGAGCCAGCCGGCCTTGGCGATGAAATTCATCGAGCTGCTCTGCGCGCGCCTGCGCTGGACCAGCCAGCAGGTCGAGCAGGTGATCCTCCAGAATCTGCCGGGCCGGTTGGCAAGCGCGCTGCTCGGTCTCACCGAAGAGCGCAAGCTCGATTCCGGCAGCGGAACGCTTGCCATCACGCAGCAGGAAATCAGCGAGATGGTCGGGATGACGCGCGAGAGCATCAACAAGCAATTGCGCGCCTGGGCCGGCCGCAACTGGGTCCGCCTCGAGCACGGCGCCATCGTCGTGCTGGATACGGGTGCGCTGCGCGACCTCGCCGAGAGCGGCCTCGACGGCGAATGACGCGTCTGACCTAATCTTCGATGATGGCGACCGCGCGGGTCCAGCCCGCGGAGGCGCGCTCGATCTTCACCGGGAAGCAAGACACCGTGAACCCGGTCGAAGGCAGCTGATCGAGATTGTGCAGCTTCTCGAGATGGCAATAGCCGATGTGCCGTCCCGCCTTGTGGCCTTCCCAGATCAGGCCGGCATCTCTGGTTTCGGCGTATTTCCTGGCCGTGTAGACGAACGGCGCGTCCCAGCTCCAGCCGTCGGTGCCGGTCAGCCGCACGCCGCGTTCGAGCAGGTACATGGTGGCTTCATAGCCCATGCCGCAGCCGGAGTTGACGTAGTCGGCTTTGCCGAACTTTGCACCGGCGCCGGTGTTGACGACGACGATCTCCAGTGGCGACAGCGTGTGTCCGATGCGCTTCAGCTCGTTCTCGACGTCGGCGGCGCTCGCCACGTAGCCGTCGGGCAGGTGCCGGAAGTCGAGCTTCACGCCGGGCTGAAGACACCATTCCAGCGGCACATCGTCGATCGTCCAAGAGCGCTCGCCGCGGTTCATGGTCGGATGGAAGTGCCATGGCGCATCGAGATGAGTGCCGTTGTGCGTCGAGAGTGAGACCTGCTCGACGGCCCAGCCCTGGCCGTCGGGAAGGTCTTCCGCCTTCAGGCCGTCGAAGAACTGCAGCATGCGCGGCAGGCCCTGCTGGTGATCGATATACTGGATGGCCGGGTGATTGCCGGGCGGATCGGCGGTCACGTCGTTTCTGAGCGGCACCGAGATGTCGATCAGCTTCCGCGGCATGGGCATTTCCCTTGAATGATCCGGAGTTCCGGCATCTTGCGGGGCCGCCATTGGCGGCGTCAAGTCACGTGCCGGCGACGTCACCCCGGTCCGTCCACGCATCAACGGCCACATCGATCGATGCAACTCATGCATCGATCGATGCCGGA
Source organism: Bradyrhizobium sp. (assembly GCA_035575945.1). Lineage (GTDB taxonomy): Bacteria > Pseudomonadota > Alphaproteobacteria > Rhizobiales > Xanthobacteraceae > Bradyrhizobium. Next base: position 109,191 of record DATLXF010000026.1, read on the forward strand.
TTTGGCTTGGACAGAGAATGCCGCCCGCCCTAGGCACGACATTGGCGCTTGACTTCACACTTGGAGTGGAGCGACCCAAGGCAGCCTGCAGCCGGCCCAACAACGATAATCAAGCAAACAACCGAGGAGGAAAGTTACCATGAAGACACTCACCGGTATCGTGACAGCCGTTGCAATGGCGGCTTCGGCGTCCCTGGCGACCGCGCGCGATTTCCGCTCCGCCGACGTTCACCCCGCCGATTATCCGACCGTCGAGGCCGTCAAGTTCATGGGCAAGCAGCTCGCGGCGGCGAGCGGTGGCAAGCTCGGGGTCAAGGTGTTCCCGAACGGGGCCCTGGGCTCCGAGAAGGACACCATCGAGCAGCTCAAGATCGGCGCGCTCGACATGATGCGGATCAACGCATCGCCGCTCAACAATTTCGTGCCTGAGACCATCGCACTGTGCCTTCCCTTCGTCTTCCGGGATACGCAGCACATGCGCGCCGTGCTCGACGGGCCGATCGGCGACGAGATCCTGGCGGCGATGGAGCCCGCCGGCCTGGTCGGCCTCGCTTACTACGATAGCGGCGCGCGCTCGATCTACACCGTCAAGGCCCCCGTCAAGTCGCTCGCCGACCTCAAGGGCCTGAAGATCCGCGTCCAGCAATCCGACCTGTGGGTCGGCATGATCCAGAGCCTCGGGGCCAACCCGACGCCGATGCCCTATGGCGAAGTCTATACCGCGCTCAAGACCGGTCTCGTGGACGCTGCCGAGAACAACTGGCCGTCCTACGAATCCTCGCGTCACTTCGAGGCTGCCAAGTTCTACAACATCACCGAGCACTCCCTCGCGCCCGAAGTTCTCGTGATCTCGAAGAAGGTGTGGGACACGCTGAGCAAGGAGGACCAGGCGATGGTCCGCAAGGCGGCCAAGGAATCCGTGCCCGTCATGCGCAAGCTCTGGGACGAGCGCGAGCAGGCATCCCGCAAGACCGTCGAGGCCGCCGGCGTTCAGGTCGTCACCATCGCCAACAAGGCGGAGTTCGTCGATGCGATGAAGCCGGTGTACCAGAAATTCGCCGGCGACGAGAAGCTGCAGAGCCTCGTCAAGCGGATCCAGGACGCGAAGTAAACACGACGGCGTCGGGTCCGGGGTGCCGGCTCGCGGCCCGGACCTCGACCATCTGGTGGTGCCAGTCCGGGAGGCGCGGGATGACAGACCCACACGTCGCAAGCCACGAGCAGGGGGCCGTCGCGGCACGCCCGTCCACGGGCTTGCTGTCGCGGATCAATGCGCCCGTCGCCCGTCTTGGCATGTACCTGTCGGTGATCGGCCTGCTCGTCATCGTCGCCATCGTCTTCTACCAGGTCTTCGGGCGCTACGTGCTCAACTCCAGCCCGACCTGGACCGAAAACCTGGCGCTGGTCCTTATCCTCTATGTCACGTTGATCGGCGCCGCCGTCGGCGTGCGCGATGCCGGCCACATCGGCATGGACAGTCTGCTGGTCATGGTCCCCGATCACGTGCGGGAGAAGATCGAGATCGTGATCCACGTGCTGGTGGCCGTGTTCGGCCTTGCGATGGCCTATAACGGCTGGATCCTCGGCGCCTCCGTCGGCACCGTGAAGATTCCCAATCTCGGCCTGCCTGAAGTCGTCCGCTACGTGCCTCTCGTCACCTCCGGCGTCCTGATCATCTCCTTCTCCATCGAGCACGTCATCGCTCTTCTGCGCGGCGAAGAGGTCGTCCCCTCATGGAACTGATCATCCTCGGCGCGACCTTCTTCGGCTTCCTGATCCTCGGCGTCCCCGTCGCCTTCGCGATCGGCCTGTCGGCGATCTGCACCATCCTCTACGAAGGGTTGCCTGTCGCCGTCATCTTCCAGCAGATGATGTCGGGGATGAACATCTTCTCCTTCCTCGCCATTCCGTTCTTCGTGTTCAGCGGGGAACTGATGCTGCACGGCGGCGTCGCCGACAAGATCGTACAACTCGCCAAGAACCTCGTCGGACACATCCGCGGCGGTCTCGGCATGTCGAACGTGGTCGCCTGCACGCTGTTCGGCGGCGTCTCCGGCTCGCCCGTGGCCGACGTGTCGGCGATGGGTGCGGTGATGATCCCGATGATGAAGAAGGAGGGGTTCGACACCGATTACGCCGTCAACGTCACCACCCACGCCTCGCTCGTGGGTGCCTTGATGCCGACCAGCCACAACATGATCATCTATGCGCTGGCGGCCGGCGGCAAGGTCTCGATCGGCGCGCTAATTGCCGCCGGTTTGCTGCCGGCGCTCGTGTTGATGATCTGCATGCTCGTCGCCGCTTATGCGGTCGCGGTGAAGCGCGGCTACCCGGCCGGCAAGTTTCCGGGCTGGGCCGAGGTCGTTCGCTCGCTCGCGGCCGCGGTGCCGGGCCTTCTGATCGTCGGCATCATCCTGGCGGGCATCCTGTCCGGCGTCTTCACGGCAACCGAATCGGCGGCCATCGCCGTCACCTACACGATCCTGCTGACCTTCTTCATCTACCGCACCATGACCTTACGCAACTTCCTGCGCGCCGCCGCCAAGGCGGTGAAGACGACCGGCGTGGTGCTGCTGCTGATCGGCGTTTCCACCATGTTCCAGTACCTGATGGGACTTTACGAAGTGGCCGATCTCGCCGGCGCAATGATGAGCAAGGTGTCGTCGCAGCCCTGGGTGATCTTCCTGCTCATCAACGTCATCCTGTTCGTGCTCGGCACGTTCATGGACATGGCTGCGACCATCCTGATCTGCACCCCGATCTTCCTGCCGATCGCGATGAAGGCGGGCATGGATCCGGTGCAGTTCGGCATGCTGATGCTGATCAATTGCGCTCTCGGGCTCAACACGCCGCCGGTCGGAACGACGCAATTCGTGGGCTGTGCCATCGGCGGCATCTCGGTCGGCGCGGTGATGCGCACCATCCTGCCGTTCTATGCCGCGCTGATCGCAGCATTGATGTTTGTGACCTACGTCCCTGCATTCTCGTTGTGGCTGCCGCGCCTCCTGATGGGCTACAAGGGCTAGCAGTACCACGGAGAACAATCAGTGACGGACTATCGCAAGCTCTTCGATCTCACCGGCAAGACTGCAGTCGTTCTCGGCGCCGCCTCCGGCATCGGCAGGTCGTCGGCCGAGGCGCTTGCGGATCTCGGCGCCCGCGTGATCTGCGCCGATCGTGCGCTCGACGCAGCGGAGGCGACCGCCGCCGGCATTCGCGACAAGGGCGGCTGGGCGGAGGCAGCTGGCTGCGACGCGGCGAGTGCTACGGAGGTCAACGCTCTGGCGAACACCGCGATGCAGAAATTCGAGCGACTCGACATCGCCGTGACGACGCCCGGGCTCAACATCCGCAAGACCATCCTCGACTACACCGAAGAGGATCTCGACCGCGTTCTCAATCTCAACGTCAAGGGCACGGTGTGGTTCTTCCAGGCCTTCGGCCGCATCATGGTCGCGCAGAAGGGCGGCAGCATCATCGCCTGTTCCTCGGTGCGCGCGGTCACCATCGAGCCCGGCCTCGGCGTCTACGGCTCGACCAAGGCGGCGATCGGCCTCCTGGTGAAAGGCTTTGCCTCCGAGGTCGGCCACGCCGGCGTGCGTGTCAACGCGATCGCGCCGAGCATCGCCGAGACCGCACTGACCGGCCCGTTCAAGCAGCGCCCCGACATCTACAATCTCTACGCCGGGCACACCGTGTTCAACCGCTGGAGCAGCGCCGACGAGGTTGCAACCGCAGTGGCCTATCTAGCTTCGGACGCCGCGAGCTATGTCAGCGGCAGCACGCTGTTCGTCGATGGTGGCTGGACTGCCGTCGACGGCCCGCCGACCGGCCTCACCCAGCTGCACAAGTAGCGCGGAGCCGCGCGACGGCCCGGCGCCTGCGCGCGGAGGCCACTGCCTTGGCCGGACCGGGCCGTCTTCGCGGCCGCAGCATGAACCGCGCCGCGCGCGATTTGAGCAGATCGCATGGGCGTTGCCGGATAAATGCCCTCGGCTGGCCGGTATTTTGGTGTTACGAACTGGGACATGAACCAGCACGCCAAGATCGAAATCCGCCATTCGACCTGTCCGCATGATTGCCCCTCGGCCTGCGCTCTCGATGTCGAGGTGGTCGAAGGCCGCAGCATCGGCCGCGTCCGCGGTTCGAAGCAGCAGACCTACACCGCCGGCGTCGTCTGCGCCAAGGTGGCACGCTATGCCGAGCGCATCCATCACCCCGAGCGGCTGATCTATCCGCTGCGGCGCACCGGCCCCAAGGGTTCAGGTCAGTTCGCGCGGATCTCCTGGGACGAGGCGCTGGACGAGATCGGGCACCGCTTCAACCAGGCCGAGCGCGAGTTCGGCGCGGAATCGATCTGGTCCTATTACTACGCGGGCACGATGGGCCTCGTGATGCGCGACGGGCTTAACCGTCTCACGCATGTGAAGAAATATTCGCGCTTCTATCAGACCATCTGCGCCAATGTCGCGCGCATCGGCTTCGCGATCGGCACCGGCAAGATCGCCGGGGTCGATCCGCGCGAGATGGCGCTGTCCGACCTCGTCGTGATCTGGGGCACCAATCCCGTCCACACCCAGGTCAACGTGATGACCCACGCCTCACGCGCGCGCAAGGAGCGCGGCGCGAAGATCGCCGCGGTCGACATCTACGACAACGAGACCATGAAGCAGGCTGACATCAGGATCATCCTGCGTCCGGGCACCGACGGGGCCTTTGCATGCGGCGTGATGCACGTGCTGTTCCGCGACGGTTATGCCGATCGTGCCTACATGGACAGATACACGGACTGTCCCGCCGAGCTCGAGGCACATCTCGAGACGCGCACGCCGGAATGGGCGTCCGCCATCTGCGGCGTGCCGGTGGCGGAGATCGAGGCCTTTGCCAAGGCGGTCGGCGAGACCAAGCGGACTTTCTTTCGCTTTGGCTACGGCTTTACGCGCAGCCGCAATGGTGCGACGCAGATGCACGCGGCCAATTGCATTCCCGCGGTGACAGGGGCTTGGCAGTATGAAGGCGGCGGCGCCTTCTTCAACAATTTCGCGCTGTGGCACTTCAACGAATCCATCATCGAAGGTCACGATGCGATCGACAAGACCACGCGCGCGCTGGACCAGTCGCAGATCGGCCGCATCCTCACCGGGGATGCCGAGGCCCTCCAGGGCAAGGGGCCGGTCAAGGCGATGCTGATCCAGAACACCAACCCCATGACGGTGGCGCCGGAGCAGGCGCTGGTCCGGCAGGGCTTTGCGCGCGAGGATCTGTTCGTGGCGGTGCACGAGCAATTCATGACCGAGACGGCCCAAATGGCCGACATCGTGCTGCCGGCGACCATGTTCATGGAGCACGACGATCTCTATTACGGCGGCGGCCACCAGCACATCTCGGTCGGACCGAAGCTGATCGATCCGCCCGGCGAATGCCGCTCCAACCACGAGGTCTTGCAGGCGCTGGCGCCGCGGCTCGGCGCCACGCATCCGGGCTTCGAGATGACGCCGCGCGAATTGATCGACGCGACTCTGAGGCTGAGCAATCACGGCGACATCGCCGGCCTCGAAGCCGATCTCTGGCGAGACCTGCAGCCGGATTTCCGCACCTCGCATTATCTCGACGGCTTTGCCCATGCCGACAAGAAGTTCCACTTCAAGGCCGATTGGGCGCATCCACCGTTCGGTCAGACGATGGGCGATTTCGACAAGATGCCTGATCTGCCGGACCATTGGGCGGTGATCGAGCACACCGACCAGGCCCATCCCTTCCGGCTTGCGACCAGCCCCTCGCGCAGCTTCCTCAACACCACGTTCAACGAAACGCCATCCTCGCAGGCGCGCGAAGGCCGGGCCAGCGTGATGATCCACCCGCTCGACGCCGCCGTGCTCGGCATCGCCGATGGCGATGCGGTGACGCTCGGCAACGGCCGCGGCGAGACCACGCTGATCGCGAAGCTGTTCGAGGGCGTGCGGCGCGGCGTGCTGATTGCCGAATCCGTTCACCCCAACAAGAACCATATCGGAGGCCGCGGCATCAACATGCTGACGGGCGCGGACACCATTGCGCCGATCGGCGGCGCTGCCTTCCACGACAACAAGGTCTGGATCAGGAAGGCAGCCGCGGTTTGAGACGCGCTGACGCTTCGATCGCCCTGCAAATTGCGTCGAGGCGCTAAAGCGGGGTTTCGCTGCAAATTGCCCTTGCACCTCCTGCCCGAGCTGCCGCAAATGGCCGCAAACGGAGCCAAGGAAGCGAGCGTGCCATGAGCGACACCACAGCTGTCATCACCGAGAAGCGCGGGCAGGCGTTCTGGATCACCATCAACCGGCCGGAGAAACGCAACGCGCTGAATGGTGACGTCATCGCCAGCATCACCAAAGGCTATCGTGACGCGCATGACGACAAGGACGTTCGCGTCATCGTGCTGACGGGCGCGGGCGACAAGGCATTCTGCGCGGGCGCGGACCTGCAGAATTCCGGCGCGGCCTTCGCGATGGATCATTCCAGGCCGAATGTGGATTATGCCGACCTGCTGCGCCTGTCGCAGAACGCCACCAAGCCGGCGATTGCACGTGTCGGCGGCGTTTGCATGGCCGGCGGCATGGGCCTGTTGTGCATGACCGACATGGCAGTTGCAGCCGACAACGTCGTCTTCGGCCTGCCGGAGGTCAAGGTCGGCGTCTTCCCGATGCAGGTGCTGAGCCTGCTCCAGCGCATCGCGCCGCCGCGGCTCGTCAACGAATGGGCGCTCACCGGCGAGCCGTTCGACGCCAGCGCCGCGCAGGCTGCGGGCCTCCTTAATCACGTCGTGCCCGCCGCCGAGTTGGATGCCAAGGTCGACTGGCTGATCGGCCGCATCGTCGACAAATCCCCGACCGCGATCCGCCGCGGCAAATACGCCATGCGCGCGATCGCCGCGATGTCGTTCGACGAGAGCATCGCCTACACCGAAAGCCAGATCGCACTGCTGGCGATGACCGAGGACGCCAAGGAGGGGCTGAAGGCGTTCAGCGAGAAGAGGAAGCCGGTCTGGACGGGACGGTAGGGGCACGGCCGGGATACGGCCGCCTTCCGCAGTCATTCCGGGGCGCGCATAGCGCGAACCCGAAATCCATCGTGCAGCACACGATGCGGAAAAATGGATTCCGGGCTCGCGCCAAGTGGGCGGAATGACGATCTCACCCCGCATTCGCCTTCAGCCCTGCGGCTTGGATACCCGCCACCGCGCAGGCCTCGTCATTGTCGGACGTATCGCCCGACACGCCGACCGCGCCGAGCAGGGTCGTGCCGTCCATGATCAGCACGCCGCCGGGCACCGGCACCAGCGCGCCCTTGGCAATTGTGTTCACGGCATCGATGAAATAGGCCTGCTCCTGCGCGCGCTGGAACAGCGCACGCGAGCCCATGCCCATGGCGAGCGCGCCATAGGCCTTGCCGTGCGCGATCTCGGCGCGCATCAGGCTGGTGCCGTCCTGCGCGGCTGCCAGCTTGAGCGCGCCGCGCGCGTCGAGGATGGTGACGACCAACGGCTTCAGCTTGAGTTCGCCTGCTTTCGCGAAGGCGGCATCGAGGATCTTGCGGGCGGTGTCGAGCGTGAGGTCAGCCATGCTTGGGTTCCTTTGCAGCGGTTGAGGTGGAATTGGTCTCTGCGCGATCGAGGCTCATCGCCAGCACGCGAGCGACGTGCAGCGCTTCGCGTTGCGTGCCGTCGTGGATCTGGTGGCGGCAGGACGTGCCGTCGGCAACCACAAGCGAATTCTGGTCCGCGCGCCGCACCGCGGGCAGCAGCGAAAGCTCGGCCATCTCGATCGAGGCATCATAGGTGTCCGCGCCATAACCGAACGCGCCGGCCATGCCGCAGCAGCTCGACTCGATGGCCTCGACCTTCAGGCCGGGGACGAGGCGCAGCACCTGCTCGACCGGCTTGAAGGCGCCGAAGGATTTTTGATGGCAATGGCCGTGCACAACCGCTTTGTCCGCGACGGCGCCGAGCGGCAATTGCAGCCTTCCGGCCTCGGCCTCGCGCACCAGGAATTCCTCGAAGGTCAGCGCATGGGCACTGATGGCCTTGGCGTCGTTGTCCTTGCGCAGCGAAGCGAGCTCGTCGCGCAGCGTCAGCAGGCAGCTCGGCTCGAGGCCGACGATCGGCACGCCGCGCGCGGCGAAGGGCGCGAAGGCGGCGACGACGCGGTCGAGCTCGGACCTCGCTTCATCGACGAGACCCGCGGACAGGAAGGTGCGGCCGCAGCAGAGCGGACGGTTGCCGTTCGCAGGCTTCGGCAGATGCACGCGATAGCCGCCGGCCGCAAGCACGCGCAGCGCAGCGTCGAGGTTCTCGCGCTCGTAGATCCGGTTGAAAGTATCGGCGAACAGCACGACCTCGCGGCCGCTCTCGGGGCCAACGACGTCTGCCGGCGGCACGAACACGTCGCGGCGGAAGGCGGGGAGGGCCCGGCGCGCGCTGATGCCCGCAACGCGCTCGAACAGCTTTCGCAACAGCGGGCTGCGATTGCGCAAGTTCGCGAGCGGCGCGAGGCGCGAGGCGAGGCCGGCATAGCGCGGCAAATAGCCGACCAGACGATCGCCCAGCGTCAGGCCGCGGCTCGCCGCACGTGCGGCAAGCACCTCGATCTTCATCTTGGCCATGTCGACGCCCGTGGGGCATTCGTGGCGGCAGGCCTTGCAGGAGACGCAGAGTTTCAGCGTCTCCATCATCTCGTCGGAGGCGAGCGCATCGGGGCCGAGCTGGCCCGAGATCGCGAGCCGCAAGGTGTTCGCACGGCCGCGCGTGACGTCCCGTTCGTCGCGCGTGGCGCGGTAGGACGGGCACATCACACCGCCCTCCAGCTTGCGGCAGGCGCCGTTGTTGTTGCACATCTCGACCGCACCCTGGAAACCGCCGCCGGCGCCGGGATAAGCCGACCAGTCGAGCCTCGTCTTCAGCTCGCCAACCCGATAGTCGGGCTTGAAGCGAAACAGCGAGCGGTCGTCCATCCTGGGCGCATCGACGATCTTGCCGGGATTGAGGACGCCTTCGGGATCGAAGCGCTGCTTCACCTCCCTGAAGCCCGCGACGAGGCGCTCGCCGAACATCGTCTCGTGAAATTCGGAGCGCACCAGGCCGTCGCCGTGCTCGCCGGAATGCGAGCCCTTGTATTCGCGCACAAGCGCAAAGGTCTCTTCGGCGATGGCGCGCATCGCCTTGACGTCCTTCTCCAGCTTCAGGTTCAGCACCGGCCGCACGTGCAGGCAGCCCTCGGAGGCGTGCGCGTACATCGTGCCGCTGGTGCCGTGCCTGGCGAACACTTCGTTCAGCCGTGCGGTGTAGTCGGCAAGGTGCGGCAGCGGCACGGCGCAGTCCTCGACGAAGGAGACCGGCTTGCCTTCCTGCTTCATCGACATCATCACGTTGAGACCGGCGGCGCGGAAGTCCGCGATGCCGCCCTGCAGGGCCGGCTCGGTGACCTCGACCACGCCGCCCCATTTGCGCGGCTCGTTGGTCCAGCCGAAGCCGAGATCGCCCATCAACTCGCCAAGCTGCCTGAGCCGCACCAGATTGTCGGCTTGATCCTCTTCGGCGAATTCGACCACCAGCACGGCGTCCGGATCGCCCTTGATGGCCGCATTGATGATCGGTTTGAACATCGCAATGTCGCGGCCGAGCGCAATCATGGTGCGGTCGACCAGCTCGACCGCGATCGGCTTCAGCTTGACCAGGTGCTGGGCCGCATCCATCGCCTCGTAGAAGCTGCCGAAATGGCAGACGCCGAGCGCCTTGTTGCGGATCACGGGCCACAGCTTCAACTCGACCTTGGTGGTGAAGGCGAGGGTGCCTTCGGAACCCACGAGCAGATGTGCCATGTTGTTCGGCGCATTGCGCGGCACCAGCGCATCGAGATTGTAGCCGCCGACGCGGCGCTGCACCTTGGGGAAGCGTGCGGCGATCTCCTCGGCCTCGCGCGCCCCGAGATCCAGCATGTCGCGGAACAGCGCGCGGGTGCTGTCGCCGGCCGCGAGGTCAGCGAGATCGCGCGAGACCTCGCCAAAACCGGTCAGCGTGCCGTCGGCGAGGCTCGCCTCCATCGACAGCGTATTGTCGCGCATGGTGCCATAGCGCAGGCTGCGGCCGCCGCAGGAATTGTTGCCGGCCATGCCGCCGATGGTGGCCCGCGAGGCCGTGGAGACGTCGACTGGAAACCACAGGCCGTGCTTTTTCAGCTGACGGTTGAGGTCGTCGAGCACGATGCCGGGCTCGACCACGCAGGTGCGGCCCGCGACATCGAGCGACAGGATCCGGTTGAGGTGCTTGGAGAGATCGATGACCAGGCCGTCATTGACAGTCTGGCCGCACTGCGAGGTGCCGCCGCCGCGGGGGGTGACCTTCACCCCCTCGTCGCGGGCGATCGCCAGCGCCCGCAGCGCCTCGTCCATGCTGCGCGGCACCACCACGCCCGCCGGCATGATCTGGTAGAACGAGGCGTCGGTGGCGTAGCGGCCGCGGCTGAAGCGGTCGAACAGGAAGTCGCCGGTCACTTCCCGGGCCAGGCGCGCCGCCAGACGCTCCGTTGGGACCGATTCCGATGATGTTCCAGCCACTTCCGCCGCCATGGTCCGCTTTCGCCTGTTCGTCGGCAACCGTCTTGCCTCCCGTGACGGCCCTTGGCAAGCGAGCCCTGCTTCTTGTGCATTGACGGACCTCGTCGCGCGAGGGACAAGCCCGGCGAATAGTGATATGCGAGCGGCTCGCGGGAGCCCTCAATGCGGGCCCACGGACGCTCGAGCCAAGACAGCCTCAAAGACCGGGAAGGACGCCGATGACCGTGCATACTGGAAGGCATTTCCTACAGATTCCGGGACCGACCAACGTGCCCGACCGGGTGCTGCGGGCGATGGATATGCCGACGCTGGACCATCGCGGTCCGGAGTTCGCCGAGCTCGGTTTTGCCGTCCTTGCCGCGATGCAGCGCGTGTTCCGCACCAAGCAGCCCGTCATCATCTTCCCCTCGTCCGGCACCGGCGCCTGGGAAGCGGCGATGGTCAACGTGTTCGCACCCGGCGACAAGGTGCTGATGTGCGAGACCGGCCAGTTCGCCGTGCTGTGGCGCGGCATCGCCGCCAAGTTCAAGCTCGACGTCGATTTCATTCCGGGCGACTGGCGCCATGGCGCCGATCTCGCTGAGATCGAGAAGCGCCTCGCGGCCGACAAGCAGCACGCCATCAAGGCGGTCTGTGTCGTCCATAACGAGACCTCGACCGGCTGTGTGACCCCGCCGCTGGACGTGCGCAAGCTGCTCGATCGGGTCAAGCATCCGGCGCTGCTGATGGTCGACACCATCTCCGGCCTCGGCTCGATGGAATTTGAGCACGATGCCTGGGGCATCGACGTCTCGGTCGCCGGCTCGCAGAAGGGCCTGATGCTGCCGCCGGGCCTCGGCTTCAACGCGGTCTCCGAGAAGGCGCTCGCGGTCGCCAAGGCCAATCCGGGCATGCGTTCCTACTGGGATTGGCAGGAAGTCATCAACTTCAACAAGCTCGGCACTTTCCCCTATACGCCCGCGACCAATCTGCTCTACGGCCTGCGCGAAGCCGTGAAGATGCTGGAAGAGGAGGGGCTGGAGAACGTCTGGTCCCGCCACAAGCGCCACAGCGCCGCGACGCGTGCCGCGGCCAAGGTCTGGGGCCTGGAGACGCAATGCGCCGATCCTGCCGCGCATTCGCCGGCGCTGACCGGCGTGCGCGTGCCCGAAGGACACGATGCCGACGCCTTCCGCAAGGTCGTGCTGGAGAACTTCGACATGTCGCTCGGCACCGGCCTGAACAAGGTCAAGGGCAAGGTGTTCCGCATCGGCCATATCGGCCATTTCAACGATCTGATGCTGATGGGCACGCTCGCCGGCGTCGAGATGGGCCTGGACCTTGCAAAGATCCCGCACCGGAGCGGCGGCGTGCTCGCGGCCATGGACGTCCTGAAGGGACGTGACGCGGTGCCGATGGCCAAAGCCCAAGTTGCCTAGAGATTCAGGTGCCCTGGAGATTTAGCTGACCTGAGCCAACTCACTGAAGAAGAGAGCGCGCGATGAACGCACCGACGACGACCAACGAAGACCTGCTCTACTCCGTCACGGACGGCATCGCGCGGATCACATTCAACCGCCCGCAGGCGCGCAACGCCATGACTTTCGCCATGTACGACCGCATGGCGGAGATCTGCCAGGACATCAACGCCGATCGCTCGATCAAGGTGCTGATCCTGACCGGCGCCGGCGACAAGGCCTTTGCCTCCGGCACCGACATCTCCCAGTTCCGCGCGTTCAAGACCGCGCAGGATGCGCTCGACTACGAGGCGCGGATCGATCGCGTGCTCGGCACGCTCGAGCAGTGCCGCGTGCCGGTCATCGCCGCCATTGCCGGCGCCTGCACCGGCGGAGGTGCCGGCATCGCCGCCTGCTGCGATCTTCGCATCGGCACCGAGACGACGCGGATGGGTTTTCCGATCGCGCGCACGCTCGGCAACTGCCTGTCGATGTCGAACATCAGCCGCGTCGTCGCCTTGATCGGACCTGCCCGCACCAAGGACATGATCTTCAAGGCGCGCCTCGTCGAGGCGCAGGAGGCGCTGGCGCTCGGCTTGCTCAACGAGATCGTGCCCGATGTCGAGACGCTGCAGCGCCGCGCCGACGAAACCGCACGGCTCGTCGCCAGCCACGCGCCGCTCACGCTGGAAGCGACCAAGGAAGCGGTGCGCCGCATCCGCCGCACGCTCTCGCGCGAGGAGGGCGAGGACCTGATCCTGAAAGCCTATATGAGCGAAGATTTCCGCGAGGGCATGGACGCCTTCCTCAACAAGCGCGCGCCCGTCTGGAAGGGCAAGTAGACACATGTGCTGTCGGCGTCGTCCGTCGAAAGTCATAGTCGTCCGATGGCCGGGCAGCTTGCACTCGTCAGCTTTAGTCCGCACTATGCAAGGATAGAATTCTTCCGCACTACAACTCAAAAAACATCAGGGGACGAAACTCGTGCGAATTTCAGTCAAGGCCGTCGGCGCCGCGATGGCGCTGTTGTCGAGCACGCCGGCCTTCGCGGGCTGGGAGCCCACCAAGCCGGTCGAGATCGTGGTGGCTGCGGGCGCGGGCGGTGCCTCCGATCAGATGGCGCGGATGATGCAGGCCGCGATCCAGAAGAACAATCTGATGAAGCAGCCGGTGGTCGTCTCGCTCAAGGGCGGCGCCTCGGGTGCGGAAGCGCTGATGTACATGAAGTCCAGCGAAGGCGATCCGAACAAGGTGCTGATCGCCTATTCGCTGATCTACATGCTGCCGCTGTCGGCCAAGATCCCCTTCAACTGGCGCGATCTGACGCCGGTCTCCGTGGTCGCACTCGACCAGTTCGTGCTGTGGGACAACAGCGCAGGTCCGAAGACCGTGAAGGAATTCGTCGCCGCCGCCAAGGCTGCGAGCGCGCCGTTCAAGATGGGCGGCACCGGCTCCAAGCGCGAGGATCACGTGCTCACCGTGTTCCTGGAGCAGAAGACCGGCGCTAAATTCTCCTATCTGCCCTACAAGTCCGGCGGCGAGGCCGCAACCCAGCTGGTCGGCAACCACACCGAAGCCAACGTCAACAATCCATCCGAGAATCTCGAAGTCTGGCGCGCCGGCCAGGTGCGTCCGCTCTGCGTGTTCGACAAGGAGCGCATCTCCTACACGACCAAGGTGACGGAGACGCAGTCCTGGGCCGACATCCCGACCTGCAAGGAGGAGGGCGTCGACGTGCAGTATCTGATGCTGCGCGCGATGTTCCTGCCCGGCAAGGTCACGGCCGAGCAGCAGGCGTTCTACGTCGATCTCTTTCACAAGGTGACGCAGACCGCGGAGTACAAGGAGTACATGGAGAAGCAGGCCTTGAAGCCGATCTTCCTCACCGGCAAGGACATGGTGAAGTTCCTCGAGGAAGACGATGCGCTGAACAAGTCGCTGATGTCGGAAGCCGGCTTCGTCGCGAAGTAGCTGTTTCACCTCGCCCCGCTTGCGGGGAGAGGTTGGATTGCATCGAAGATGCGATCCGGGCGAGGGGGCCTCTCCGCGAGTCCAACTCTCGCCGCCTTCGCGGAGACTCCTTTCACCCTAACCCTCTCACCCCAAAGCGGGGGGAGGGAGTTGGCCACGGCATTTGTTGCTCACCATGTCCCAAACCGAACTTGAAATCGTCGTCGACGATCCGACCGCGCCCGAAGACGACTCCCCCTCCGTCGTCTCTTCCGGCACGGTCGAGATCGTCGTCTGCCTGCTCCTGCTCGCGCTCGCCGTCACGCTCGGCTACGACAATTGGCGCACCGGCGCGTCCTGGGATTCGACCGGGCCCGAGCCCGGTTATTTTCCGTTCTATCTCTCCATCATCCTCGGCGGCGGCAGCCTCTACGGGCTGATCGCGACGCTCGTCGCGCACCGCACCGCGCGCCAGACCTTCGTCACGCGCGCGCAGGCCCGCCGCGTGCTGGCGGTGTTCGTGCCGACGCTGCTGTTCTGCCTGGCGACCCAGTTCCTCGGCCTCTATGTCGCGAGTTTCCTCCTGATCGCCGGCTTCATGCGTCTGGTCGGCAAGATCGCGCTGTGGAAGTCGCTGCTGACTGCCTTCGTGTTCACGGCGGTCATGTTCGTCACTTTCGACGTCGCCTTCGACGTCATCATGCCGAAGGGGCCGCTCGAAGCGGCCCTCGGCCGCTAGGCGGGCCCCGCACGATGGAAGCTTTCGGTCTCCTGCTGCACGGCTTTGCCGTCCTGCTGACGTGGAAGACGCTCGTCTTGATGATGGTCGGGTTGGTGCTCGGCATCTTCGTCGGCGTGCTGCCCGGGCTCGGCGGCCCCAATGGCGTTGCGATCCTGTTGCCGCTCACTTTCACGATGGACCCGACCTCGGCAATCGTGATGCTGTCCTGCATCTACTGGGGCGCACTGTTCGGCGGCGCCATCACCTCGATCCTGTTCAACATTCCGGGCGAAGCCTGGTCGGTCGCGACGACCTTCGACGGCTATCCCATGGCGCAGCAGGGCAGGGCGGCGGAGGCGCTGACGGCGGCGTTCACGTCTTCCTTCATCGGCTCGCTTGTGGCGGTGCTGCTGATCACGTTCCTTGCGCCGATGATCTCCTCCTTCGCCCTGAAGTTCGGGCCGCCCGAATTCTTCGCGGTCTATCTGCTCACCTTCTGTTCCTTCGTCGGCCTCGGGCGCGAGGCCAAGCACAAGACCGTCATCTCGATGTCGCTGGGGCTGCTCCTCGCCGGCATCGGCATGGATACCGTATCGGGCAATCTGCGCATGACCTTCGGCTCGCCGGAGCTGCTCCGCGGCATCAACTTCCTGGTCGCCGTCATCGGCCTGTTCGGCATCAGCGAGATCCTGCTGACGATGGAGGAGCGGCTGGCGCTGCGGGGGCATGCAGCGGGCATTTCGCTCCGCGTCGTGCTCGGCGTCTGGAAGGACCTGCCGAAATACTGGGTGACGCTGCTGCGCTCGTCCTTCATCGGCTGCTGGCTCGGCATCACCCCGGGCGGCGCGATCGCGGCGTCCTTCATGGGCTACAACCTCGCAAAACGCTTCGCCAAGGAGCCCGCAAGTTTCGGCAAGGGCCGCATCGAGGGCGTGTTCGCGCCGGAGACGGCGGCGCATGCCTCCGGCACCTCGGCGCTGCTGCCGATGCTGGCGCTCCGCATTCCAGGCTCCGGCACCGCCGCGATCCTGCTCGGCGGCCTCATGGTGTGGGGCCTCAATCCGGGGCCGCTGCTGTTCGTCGAGCACAAGGATTTCGTCTGGGGCCTGATCGCCTCGATGTATCTCGGCAACGTGGTCGGCCTCGTGCTGGTATTGACGACGGTGCCGATCTTCGCCTCGATCCTGCGCGTGCCGTTCGCCGCGGTGGCGCCGATGATCGTGGTGTCCTGCGCGATCGGCGCCTACGCGATCCAGAACGCGCTATTCGACATCTGGCTGATGCTGGGGTTCGGCGTGGTCGGCTACGTGTTCAAGAAGATCGGCATCCCACTGGCGCCGTTCACGCTCGCGCTCGTGCTCGGCAACCGCGCCGAGGATGCCTTCCGCCTGTCGATGATCGGCTCCGGCGGGACGTTGAAGGTGTTCTGGTCGAACGGCCTGGTCGGCTCGATCACAACCCTAGCGATTGTGCTGCTGTTCTGGCCCGTGATCGACCATCTGCTCGCCCGTGTCGGATTGACGCATAAGACCAGCGCGACATCCGCCTGAGACAGTGCCGAAAATACTGTTTATATCAGCTATTTAGAGAGGAAGGTGGCGTCCTGATGAAATACTACCTCAAGCTCGAATGTTGCTGAATGTTGCCGCTGCGGCACAGCGTTTGGGCATGTAGGCGCGTATATTTCGATCACAAGATCGTGCAAGGGGGACCCTCCATGAAGCGGATAGTGATTGGAATGGCGGCGGCGGCGATGTCGCTGTTTGCGACGGGTGCGCTGGCCGCCGATCTCGCGGCCAAACCCTATGTCAAGGCGCCCATCGTCGAGCCGGTCTGGAGCTGGACCGGCTTCTACATCGGCGCCAACGGCGGATACAGCTGGGGCCGTTCGCGCACCGACGTCTCCTATTTCAACTCGGTCACGGGTGCACCGATCGCTCCTCCCGCTGGATCAATCACCAGCGGCTCGTTCGACATGAATGGAGCGGTTGCCGGCGGCCAGGCGGGGTACAACTGGCAGAGCGCCAATTGGGTGTTCGGCGTCGAGGGTGACCTGAATTGGTCCGACGAAAAGGGTCGGGCGACCTTCAGCTGCGTGGGTGTCGCGCCTGCCGCCGGGCCTTGTCTCCCCGGCCTGACGTTCCTTCCTCCTGGCGGTCTGGCCGGCACCACTCTGACGGTCGATCAGCACCTTCAATGGTTCGGCACCCTCCGCGGCCGCGTCGGCATCCTGGCGACCCCCAAGGTGCTGTTCTACGGCACCGGCGGCTTGGCCTTCGGCGAAATCAAGACCACGGGCACCATGACCGGCTTCACCCCCGCGGGTGTGGCGATCGCCTCGGTCGGTTCAAACTCGACGACGCGCGCCGGCTGGACCGTTGGTGCGGGTGTCGAAGGCAAGATCACGCAGAACTGGAGCGCCAAGCTCGAATATCTCTACATGGACCTCGGGCGCTTCTCGTCCGGACCGTTCACGCTGGCACCGGCCGCTGCAATCAGCGCCAACGTGTCGTCGCGCTTCACCGACCACATTCTGCGCGCGGGCATTAACTATCAGTTCGGTGGCCCGGTGGTGGCTAGGTATTGAGATCAACAAGGCGTCAATAGCAGCAAAGCCCGGTTCACGCCGGGCTTTGTCGTTGTAGACGGGGCGCTGCGAGATTCACACCACCTTGGCGTCCCTGAGCCCTGCAATCTCGTCGTCGGCGAAGCCGAACTCCTTCAACACCTCGTCGGTCTGTTCGCCGAATTCCGGCGGCCGTGCCGCCATCCTGCTCGGCGTGCGCGACAGCGTCACGGGCTGGCCGACCAGGCGGATATGCCGGCCCTCGTCGTTCGGCACATCCTGCGCAATGCCGAGATGCTCGACCTGGGCATCCTCGAACATCTGGTCGATGGCATAGATCGGGCCGCAAGGCACGCCGGCCTCGTTGAGCTCGCGGACCCAGGTCTCGGTCGACTTCGTCACCGTGCGCTTCTCGATCTCCGCGTTGAGCGCGTCGCGATTCCTGGAGCGGGCGGGGGCGGTCGCATAGTCGGGGTGGGCATAGAGTTCGGGCGCGCCGATCGCTTGGGCGCAGCGCTCCCAGATCCGCCCGCCGGTGGTGGCGATGTTGATGTAGCCGTCCGAGGTCCTGAACACGCCGGTCGGGATGCTGGTCGGGTGGTTGTTGCCGGCCTGCTTGGCGACCTCTTTCTCCATCAGCCAGCGCGCGGCCTGGAAATCCAGCATGAAGATCTGGGCCTGGAGCAGGGACGTTTGCACCCATTGCCCCTTGCCAGAGACCTCGCGCTCGAGCAGCGCAGTGAGGATGCCCATGGCGCAGAACAGGCCCGCACTGAGGTCGGCGACGGGAATGCCGACCCGCATCGGGCCTTCGCCCGGCGCGCCGGTGATCGACATCAGGCCGCCCATGCCTTGCGCGATCTGATCGAAGCCGGGCCGCTTGTGGTAGGGGCCGTCCTGGCCGAAACCGGAGATGCTGCCATAGACGATGCCCGGGTTGATCGCGGCGAGGCTGTCATAGTCGATGCCGAGCTTCTTCTTCACGTCGGGCCGGAAATTCTCGACCACGACGTCGGCCTTGGCGGCGAGGCGCTTGAACACCGCAAGCCCGCGCTCGTCCTTCAGGTTCAGCGTCATCGCCCGCTTGTTGCGGTGCAAATTCTGGAAGTCGGACCCGCGCCGCGGGCCGCCCGGCTGCTCGCCGCCGGCATCCTCGGTCAGCGCGTCGATCTTGATCACGTTGGCGCCCCAGTCCGCGAGCTGCCGCACGCAGGTTGGCCCGGAGCGGACACGGGTCAGATCTAGCACGGTGAAGCGCGACAGGGCTTCCGAGGCATGCGGAACGGGCATCGTGAAAGGCTCCGGGACAGATTGCGGGCCTACCATAGTGCCCAGAGATCACGCGACAAGCCGGGCCGGCGCCGATGCCGCCTGCCGAAATGCGATGCCTGTTGCGAACCCCGAGAGATCAGCGCGACAGGCGCTGCAGGTCCGCGCGCGCCTGCTCGGCCAAGGGGTTGTCGCCGTGGCGCGCAATGAAGAGCTCGAAGGCCTCCCGCGTTCCCATCCGGCGTGCGGCCTCGTATTCCTCCGCCACTGCAGCGGCAGGATCGCGCGCCATTGGCATGGAGGGGGCGCGACCCGCCTTGCGGGTCTCGCTGCCTCCGAGATCCGCATTGGCTTTCTGCGCCATGGCTGGCGGCCCTCCGAAGGGTTGATGATTCAGCCCGCCGAACGCGATCACGACGCCAAGCAGGCCAGCTGGAAAAGTCGTTCGTTTCATGCAGCCCTGCAAAACTACGGATACCGCAGGTGCAGCGGTAGGTTGTTCGTGTTCCGTATAACCACGGGATCTGATGGCTAACAAGATCTTAGGGAAAGAGGCAGTCAGCGCCGCCCCCTTAAACCAAACGTTTAACTCTCGAGCTAGAATTTAAACTCTCAAGCTAGAATCATGCGCCGTCGCGGCGAATCGCGCCCGATGCGTCGCTCTGGAGGGTCAATTGGCCACCGCTGTTTACGTCAGTGCCACCAACAACGCCGAGATCGACGGTCTGCTATCCGGCTATAAATGGTCAGGCACGATCACCTACAGCTTCCCCGACGCGCCCGGCGACTTTTCGAACCCTTACTACGGCGGCAGCGGCGAGCCGACCACCTCGGGCTTTGCCTCGGTGCCCGGCCAGATCCAGACGGCGATCAACTACGCGATCGGATTGATCCTCGGCTATACCAACGCCGACATCCAATATGCGGGCACGAACGGCGCCGATCTCATGATTGCGCAGTCGCCGGCCGCGAACCCGACTGCCTACGCCTACTATCCCGGCAATTATGCGCCCGGCGGCGACATCTGGTTTGGCACTCAATACGATTTCTCGCTCGCCAAGCTCGGCAACTACTACTTCACCACGGCTCTGCATGAACTCGGCCATGCCTTCGGCCTCAAGCATAGCCACGAGGCCGAGGGCCCCGCCAATGTCACAGTGCCGAGCGCGCATGACAGCAGCGAATACACCGTCATGAGCTATCGCAGCTATGTCGGCGCTTCGACCACGGGCGGCTACACCAACGAAGCCTATGGATATTCGCAGACCTACATGGCCAACGATATCCTCGCGCTCCAGGCCATGTACGGCGCGGACTACACGACGCAGAGCGGCAATACCGTCTACACCTGGAATTCGACCACGGGACAGCAGTTCATCAACGGCGTCGGTCAGCTCGCGCCGGGCGGCGGCGTCGGCGGCTCGGCCAATCGCATCTACGAAACCGTCTGGGACGGCGGCGGCGTCGATACCTATGATCTCTCGAATTACACGACGAACCTCAGCATCAACCTCAATCCCGGCGCGTCATCGGTATTCTCCTCCGTGCAACTGGCCAATCTCGGCAACGGCCATTACGCATCGGGCAACGTCTACAACGCCTATCTCTACAATGGCGACGCGCGCTCCTACATCGACAACGCCATTGGCGGGTCCGGCAACGACACGATCCTCGGCAACGCCATCGCCAACGCGCTGAACGGTGGCGGCGGCAACGACACCATCACGGGCGGTGCGGGCAACGACGGCATCAATGGCGGCGCCGGCACCGACACCGCGGTGTATTCGGGCAGCCGGGCCAACTATCTGATTTCTTACGACGTGGCGACGCAGACATTCACGATCGTCGATCAACGATCCGGCTTGCCCGACGGAACCGACACCACCGTGGGTGTAGAGTATTTTCGATTCGCCGATGGTACCCTCGCTAGCTCCGGCCTGGTGACGACCACGATCGAGTCGCTCGGATCGACGCGCGCGGTGCTGTCCGGTGGCAACTATCATCTCGAGAGCATCGCCACGGGGACCGGGCCGACCCTGAAATATGCAGGCGCTGTGGTGCTCGCAGTGAATTGGGGTAGCTGGTCGGTGATTGGCGCCGAGCAGGTGTCGGGCGGCGGCTATGACGTGGTCTGGAAGGAAGGGTCAAGCGGGGAATACTCCGTGTGGAGCACGGACGCCAACGGCAACTTCCTGACCACGCTGGGCTCGGCTCCGCAAATGCTGGGAACCGATCCGTCTCTGAAGGCGCTGGAGCCGACGCTGCAGCAGGACCTGAATGGTGACGGCATGATCGGCGTCCCTGTCGTCATCACCACAACGATCGAGGCGCTGGGGGTGACGCGCGTCGTTTCATCCGGCGGCAACTATTATCTCGAAAGCATCGCGACGGGGACCGGGCCGACCTTGAAATATGCGGGCTCTGCGGTGATCGCCGCGAACTGGGGCACCTGGTCGGTGATTGCTGCCGAGCAAGTCTCGGGAGGCGGCTATGACGTGGTCTGGAAGGACGGGGCAAGCGGGCAATATTCCGTCTGGAGCACGGGCAGCAATGGCAACTTCCTGACCACGCTGGGTTCAGCTCCGCAAATGCTGGGAACCGATCCGTCCTTGAAGGCGCTGGAGCTGACACTGCAGCAAGACCTGAACGGCGACAGCACAATCGGCGCCGCTGCTGCCGTCACCACCACGATCGAGGCGTTGGGTTCGACGCGCGTCGTTTCGGACGGCGGTAACTACCACCTCGAGAGCATCGCGACGGGGACCGGGCCGACGTTGAAGTATGCAGGCTCTGCGGTGATCGCAGCGAACTGGGGCACCTGGTCGGTGATTGCTGCCGAGCAGGTCTCGGGCGGCAGCTATGACGTGGTCTGGAAGGACAGTGTGAGCGGGCAATACTCCGTGTGGAGCACGGACAGCAACGGCAACTTCCTGACCACGCTGGGTTCGGCTCCCCAAATGCTGGGATCCAATCCATCCCTGATGACGCTGGAGCCGACGCTGCAGCAGGATTTGAACGGGGACGGTACGATCGGCGTCCCTGCCGCCGCCAGCACCACGATCGAGGCGGTCGGGTCGACGCGCGTCGTTTCTGACGGCGGCAACTACCATCTCGAGAGCATCGCGACCGGGACCGGGCCGACGTTGAAGTATGCAGGTTCCGCCGTGATCACGGCGAACTGGGGCACGTGGTCGGTGATCGGCGCCGAGAAAGTGTCCGGCGGTGGCTACGACGTGGTCTGGAAGAACTCGGCGAACGCCCATTATTCGGTCTGGAGCACGGATGCGAACGGCAACTTCCTGACGACCCTTGCCGCCGCCCCGGAAGTGTTGGGGTCCGATCCGTCTCTGAAGGCGCTCGAGCCGATCCTGCAGCAGGATCTCAACGGCGACGGCGCCGTGGGCGCTGCGCCGCTTGCGACGACATCCGGCGACAGCTTCGCGTTCGATTTCACCCAGAGCGGATCGTTGACCGAGCCACCGGACTTTATGCCGGCGCCCGCCGATCCGGGGACCGCGTTGGAGGAGTGGGTTGGAGCGACGAACAGTCACGACACGGCTGCAATCGACAATCTGACCGACATTCTCCACACCGGTCACGATTTCAATGTCCTGCTGACCTGAAGGCGTGGTCGTTGCCTCGGGGCTCTGAGTGCTGTCGGCAATGGTCAAGTCACCAAGAAATCAAATGACTTAGATGGAGGTGTTTAATCACCTCTACTGTGCATGGGGTTGTTTTCGCACTTTTGTCGGCTGGGGGCGGGGCGTCAGGCGATCAACCTAGAACTCCCGCCGCTTCAACCAGGCCCGCGCGCCCCAATGCCCGAAGCACCAGGCCGATCGGAGCAGCGAGAGCTGCTCGACATTGCGGTAGATCTGCCAGACCCATTTGGCCGAGCGCATCGGGCGGCTCGACACCGAGGACCCCCTTACGCGATAACGAGCAAGATCCTCGTTGAGGCCATAGGCCGTACGGCCGGGCTTGAGGATCGATAGCCAAAGGCAGAAATCGTCATAGCCCTCGTTCTTCATCGCGACGGGACCTGTGATCTCGCGGTCGACCATCGCGGTCAGGGTCGCGATCGCCGTGTTCTTCAGGAGCTGACCATAGGTGAGCGAAGCCGGCACCTCGATCAGCCGCCCCGTGACCGTGTTGGTCTCGTTGGTTCGGCGGAAGGCGGTGTAGCTGAGCGGGGCCCGCTTCGCCTTGGCGAAGGCGAGTTGCCGCTCCAGCTTCTCGGGCAGCCAGAGATCGTCGCTGTCGAGGAAGGCGAGATAGCGACCCTGCGCTGCGTCGATCGATGCCTGGCGCGCCAGCGCCGGGCCGCCATTGCGGGCCTGCCGGATCAGCTTGACGCGGGGATCGCGCTCGCCGATGGACGCGATGATCGCCGGCGTGTTGTCGGTCGAGCAATCGTCGGCGATCAGGAGCTCCCAATCGGCGAATGTCTGGCTCTGCACCGAGCGGATCGTCTCCTCGATCAGGCCTTCGACGTTCCAGGATGGAGTGATGATCGACACGAGCGGCATGACGGGTGCGTTCAGTTCGCGCGGGCCGGCTCGGCGATTGCGGTACGCAAGGTGGCCGTAAACGTGTCGAGCAGTCCTGCGTCGCTGACATAGAGCTCGCCCGGATACGACTGCCGCCAGGCAGACTCGAAGTAGGGCGCACCCTTGGCCGGATCGAACGGTCCGGCGGAGAGCGCTTCGCGCAATCGTGCGGGCACATCGGCCAGACGATCGACGGCATAGACCAGCGGACAGGAGCGGTAGAACGCATCGCCCATCACCACGACCGGCTTGCCGAGCAGCAGCGCTTCGGCCCCCGACTTGCTGTTGACGGAAACCACGGCGTCGGCGCGGTCCAGCACGGTGTAGTTGTTGGTCTGCGGCGGCAACAGCACGAAATTGTCGAACCGGCGCGCCAGCTCGAACAGGCGGGCGGCCGAGATGGCGCCGATCTGCGCTGGATGCTCCTTCACGACCAGAACATGCGAATCCGGGATCGTCCGCAGCAGGAAGTCGACCGTCGCAACCTGGTCGAGATAGTCCGGCGAGCGTAGCGTCAGCGCCATGTCTGCCGGTACGTGGAACGGATAGTAGATGAAGGGCGTTTCGGGCATCGGCCGGTAGAGCCGCCGCAGCCGCGTCGCGTTGAGCGCCATTGCGGCATGCACCTGCGCATGGCGCAGATTGTGCCCGAACTCTTGGTGCTTGCCGAGCGCGAACTGGTCCCAGAGCTTCTCGACGAGACGATTGGCGTTGCGCAGATTGACGACCTTCTTGAAGGCCGCCGAATAGTGATGCTGATCCTTCTTGGGAATGACGATCGCGCGCTGCTTCAGCGTGCCCTCGAGATAGGCGCGCACCTCGAGAGACACGGCATCCGCGGGCGCTGCCATCATGTCGGGCGCGGCAAAGCTGTCCGGCGTGAAATACATCCGGCCGCGAAAGAACGACGGCTCGATGAACCAGTTGCGGATGCCCCGGCGCCTTGCGGCATAGAAGCTCGCGATCACGGACAGAAAGCCGCCGAGCTCCTGGACCAGTTCGGCACTCCGCCCCTGCGCCTCCAACCGGTCGAGCAGCGCCTCCATGGCGTTGGCATAAACCATGAAGCGCCGCCGCAGCGCGGCGGTGTCCCTGATGCCGAAAGTGAAACGCTCATGGCTGAACAGGAAATTGGTCCCGTCGAGCCCGTAAGAAGCGACGCGCGTGTCGAAGGCCTTGCGATCGTCCGGCGAGGGACCGGTCGAGAGGCCCGCGCGATACATGTTCGTGACCGGCATGCCTTCGGCGGCCGACATCTCTGCGCTGCGATCGTCGAAGGCAAGCAGCTCGACGTCGTGTCCAGCTGCGCGCAACCGCTGCGCCACCGGGATCCAGAACCGGGTCTGGTATTCGGCGAGCGTGGTGATGAGAATCGTCTTCGCAGTTGTCATGGCGCTATCGGGCTTGTTCGATCGCAATGCTCGCAAGCGGCAAGCCCGTCATCGCGCAATGGGCTCGCCTTGCAGCATACCGCGACGGGTTCGCCTGATCGTGAGCGGCGATCCGCAGTAGCAGCGGCTGGACGACAGACGGCGCGATCCTCTTGTCGCGCCGGGCGGGATTGAGCTGGCTGCGCAGCCGCTCGGTGACCGCCGAGCCGAGCGCGGCGCTGGCGGTGCCCTTGATCACCTGGCCGAAGCTCGGTTTCTCGCGCGTTCCCCTGATGGTCGCGAGCAGCGAGACGAAAGGTCGGCGTGAAACCGTTGCGTGGGTCAGGACATCGGCGACGCGTTCGGCGGCCTGCCCGTCGTTGAGATGGAAGAAGGCCTCGATATCGGCGGCGTGAACGCCGGCAAAATCGAAGCTCGCCGTCTCCCGCTCGATCTGGTCGATCGCGCCGAGCAGCTCGTCGAATGAGGCGACCTTCCGGCTCACCCGGGCCGGAAGCCCGGCATGGCCGGCCGTCGTCGGCGTGTTCAGGTACTCGAGCTGGAGCGGGAGCTTACCGAGCAGAACCGATTCCACGGCCGTTCCGCAGTTGAGATGAATGACGGCGTCCGCGTTGCGGATGCGATCGAGCACGCTGCCGGTGCCGTCGATCACCACATTGGCATGTCGCGAGAGCTTATTGCGATAGATCTCCTCGCTCTCGAAGGGATGCGGACGCACGAGAATGTTGCGGTCGGGCCGCGCCGCGGCGAGTCGATCGATCTCGGCGAGATAATTGGCGAAGACCTGCTTCAGGTCCGCGATGAAGCGATCGACATAGGCGCCATCCCAGCCGGAACGCACCATGGCTTCGCGCTCCCCGCCGGGCTTGTCGGTGAAGCGGGAATTGACCAGCGGAAAGTTGGCATTGACGAGCAAATAGCCGCGCGGCTCGCCGTCGAGCAGCGTGCGCCAGCGCGGGGCCGCAAAATCGAATCGCGGGCAGCCGGTAAGGTGAAGCTGCTCCCTCTTCATGGTGCCGGCCGCGAGAAAGGCTTCGTGCAGGCGGCTGCCCCAGAAGAAATAACCCGCCAGAATGTCGGCGTATCCGCTTTTCCTGATGTTGGCCGCCATGGCA
Source organism: Bradyrhizobium sp. (assembly GCA_035575945.1). GTDB lineage: Bacteria > Pseudomonadota > Alphaproteobacteria > Rhizobiales > Xanthobacteraceae > Bradyrhizobium. The sequence continues at coordinate 134,776 of DATLXF010000026.1, forward strand.
GGAGGCGAATTGCCGCCCTTTTCGGCGAGCACGCCGCCTTCGGTATCGAGCACGTAGAGCGCGAGGCCGGCCTTGGCAAAGCTGCGCATCAGGTCGAGATTGACCGGGCGCGCGTAGTTGACGACCAGCGCATCAAGCCCGAGCCGCGGGACGTCTACGGCCTGCTCGTACATCGGCACCAGCACGACGGAGACGCCGCGTCGCGCCAGTTGATAACCGAGCATGACTGCCCCCGGCAGGTCACGCTTGGGGTGATCGACCACCAGGCCTATTCGCACGATGTGAGCTCCCGGCAGTGGCTCACAGGCGCATGGCGGCACGCTCGACGTCCGTCAGAGGGCCGCTCGCTCGGAAACGGGGGGGTGGCTCGGGATACATGCGCGGCTGCTGAATATAGGTCGCCGTGTACAGAAGGCGTCTGTGGTCGGACTGGATTCGGCTTCCCATGTGCAGACAGCGGGCCGTGTTGACGATGAATGACGACAGGCGCGGCGCAACCATCTCCTTGACCGCGTTAGGTCCGGTTTTCGCGAACACCTGCGCATCGCTCATGTGGCTCTTCAGCGTATTGCGGAACGGCCTGGAGGGGCCTGCCGGAATGAATGTGAACGGACCGTCGGCGGTGTCGCGGACGTCGGTGAGATAGATGAAGAGCTTGCAGACGCGCTTGTCGTCGTGATCGAGATGCCAGAGCTGGGAATAGCTCAGCTTCTGGTTCGGCGTCGGCTGTGACAGCGTCAGCAGTACGTCGGAGAGCTGCGGCAGGTCGTGCATGAAATCGCCGATGATGCGCAGTGCCGCCGGCTGCAGTGCATAGCGCACGAAAGGATGGTCGGTCGCGAATGCACCGTTGACGAGATCCTCGTCCAGGAGACTCACCCAAAAGGACTTGTGGCCGAGCTGCTGCTTGCCTGAGAGCTCGTTGAGCCGGCTCACCTTGCTGTCCGCGACTGCCCCAACGGCTTCCGCCAAACCGCGGTCCATCAGCGCGGATACGTCGACGTAGCCGTCTTGGTCGAGCTTTCGGCTGGCCTCGCTCCATTCGGGTTTCGAAGGAAGCTGATCGAGCAGCCGGGCGCGCTTCGCCCGGGCGCCCGGTTGAAGTGTCGTCAGGGCCGCTTTGGTGACCCAGCCGAGATCGGTCCGGTTGATGTGCCACAACAGGCGACGGAACTGGTTGATCTTCGGCTTCTTCGGGGCCGGCCGATCGGGCGTCGCATCGATGGTTGTCATGTGGGCTCCCAGCAATACAAAAAACCATCATTGTGGATTGTCGGCGCGAACGGCATCCGCTCACGCGCCAGGATGCGAACGCGGCCCTGCCGCTCGTAGTCGTTCAGAGTCGAGAAGAGCTGCGTCTGGTAGTCGACCGAGCGAATGTAGAGGAAGCTGACGATGTCTCGCGGATTGGAGAGATCCAGCAACTCCGTCGTTGGCTCGATGTTGATGACCCGCTTCGGCCTCGCCGCGATGATGTTATCCACCACCTTTCGCACGTCGTAGGGAATCTGCTCGATGCAGAAATAGGTGAAGACGACCTTGTCCCTGATGGCGGCGAAGCTTGGGTCGTTGCCGTCGGTCAGATCGATCCTGTCGAACGAGATCCGGTCCGATAAGCCGTAATGCGCAGCGATTTCGCGGCCCGCGGCGACTCCGTTCGATGCGATGTCGAATCCGCGCAGCGTCCAGTCGGGATGATTGAGGTGCAGCGCCAGCAGATTGTAGCCGTATCCTGCGCCCAGCTCGACGATCTCCGTCGCGCCGCCGGCGTGCCGCGCCAGCAGTTCGCCGAGCGCCTTGGCCCGATAGCGATAGTAGTCGTCGGCCGCGATTCTGCAAATCCGATTGTCGACCTTGCGCAGACCAAGCTCGGGATTCTTCGGGATCAGGAATTCACCGACGCTTGCGGCCGTCGTCCAGGTCTTGGCCGACAGCACCCGCTGCCAATGCGAAAGATTGTATTCGGAATTGACCACGTCAGCCGTGCGCTTAACGCGACGTAACGCGAGCCGTCCGATGCTCCTCGCCGCATCTAGCGCATAGGTCGCGGCGCGGTCCGGCAAGGAGGCCGGAGCGAAATCTGCGTTAATGGCGTTGCGGAGTGTCGCGTGAGTGTTCATTCAAGTGCTTTTGGACGTGAGTCCCATCAATTGCCCGACCGCTGGAAATACCGCCCGATGCCGCTTCTCGAGCACCAGAAGGTATTGAAGCGCCCAAGTCATCAGACAGAAAACCATGGAACCGAGCGCGAGCTTTAGCACGCTGTCAAACCGAATGTAACCTGCAATTACTGCTAGAAAAATGCCAGCCAGGACAAGAATTGCAAGTTGGGTTCCGACCGACTTCGCGAAGCGAGAACGGTCGAGCCCGAGTGCATTGCGTAACTCCCGGAGCTGCCAGGGCAGGATGACGACCGCGCCAATGACCTGGCCCAGAATCAGGGCGCGTTCCGCGAACAGGTGCAATGTCGCGGCAGCCACTGCCGCCCAGATCAGGAGCTGCACGGCCATCAGCTTGTTGAGCCGGGCCTGCACCTCAGGCCGCGTCAGGAAGATCAAGCTGCCGATCGTCACGTATTGCGCGCAGATCGGAACCAGGAAGCTCACACCCATCCAGAAGGCGTAGGGAGCAAGCAGAGGACCGATCCAGAGGTCCATGATCTCAGGCGAGAGAATTGCGCTTGCGGCAAGGGGCGGTATCACGAACATCGGCATCATGATCAGGCCGAGATCGCCGAGGCGCTGGAACGATGTCGCGCTGCCGCGCTCATCGAGGCGGCTGGCAACGGGAAGCAAGGCCGAGGTCAGCAGGCTGACCACGATCTTCGATATCCGCGGCAGCCGGACCAGCGCGTCGTAGGTTCCGACAGCCTTCGGACCGAACAGCAATCCGATCAGGAACGGCTGAAGCGGGCCGGACACGCCGCCCATCAACTTGCCCTGCAGGAGCAGCACGCAACGATGCAGGATATCCTGCCGGATCTCCTGGGTCCATGGCACAAATCGCACGTGCTTGTGCCGCAGTGCGACGAATGCCGCCAATCCTATGACGACGGCGCGGGCCACCAGCGCGGCGAGATAAATGTAGGCGACCACTTCAAAGCCTGCCCCCGCCCTCGAGGCCGCGAATGTCAGAGCGACATAGGCCGCCGTCGATGTGACCTCCGCGACGCGCAGCAGATTGTAGCGTTCGAAGCCTTTGACAATGCCTTCCCACACCAGTGCCGGAACGAAGATGAGGTTCGCGAGGGCCGTGTAGTGCATGATCCGGGTAAATGCCTCCAGATGCGCGGCGTCAACCTTCATCACGATGACCAAAATCGGCGTCGCGAGCCAGATGGCGGCGCTCAGGATCAGGGTGAGCGCGATGGAGATTGCCCCCAAGAAAGCGACCTGGCGGCTGGCCTGCGTCCAATTGCGGTGCTCGCGCGCGCGCGCGACGACCTGGGTGGCGACCTCGGAAAGACCGAGGTCTAGTACCGCCATCATGCCGCTGGGCAGCAACAGCCGCGAAATGACGATGAGGCCGAACTCGGTCACTCCCCAGGTTTGGATGATCAGCGGAATGACCGCCAGACCCAGCAAGGCGGCGACGCCGAAGGAAAGCGCCGAAATCACCGTGTTCTGGAACAGGCGCTTGATCATCAGTTCTTCGTCACCACGCGCTCAGGCCGCCATCGACGGCGATGTTCTGCCCGGTCACATAGGACGCTGCATCCGACACCAGGAACAGCATCGTGCCGACCATCTCGTCCGCCTTCGCCATGCGGCCCAGGGGAATGCGGGCACTATAGCGCGCCTTGAAGGTCTCGTTCTGCCCGCTCTCTACCCCGCCGGGGGTGAGGGTGTTGACGCGAACGCCCTTCGCCGCCCAATAGGTCGCCAAGTGCTTGGTCAGGCCGATGACGCCGGCTTTGGACGCAGTGTAAACCGCGGGTGTGTTGATGGCGCGACCGAGATATTCGGAGCCCTCGTAGATGCGCTGGTCGGGCGCCATGAGGCCGTAGATCGAGGCGGTTTGCACGATGGCGCCGTAGCCGCGCTCGGCCATTCGGCCCCCAAAAACCTGCGCGGCGTTGAACATGCCGTCGAGGTTGACGGCCATGATCTCGCGCCAGGTCTCCTGCGAGAATGTCTCGACCGGCGCGAAGAACGCATCGACGTCGCGAGTCTTGCTGGCTGCGTTGTTGAGCAGGATCGAAACCGGTCCGAGGTCGGCTTCGATCGCGTCGGCGGTGTTGCGGAGGGAGAGGGGCTCGGTGATGTCGCAGGCGTAACCTCGAGCGCGCACGGAATGGCGGGAGGCGAGTTCGCTGGCGACGCTGTCCGCGGTCGCCTGGTCGAGGTCGACGATGGCAACATCGGCGCCGAACTCGGCGAGGCCTTCGGCAAAACGCCGGCCGAGAATGCCGCAGCCGCCCGTGACGGCAGCGATGCGGCCGGTAAGGGCGAACAGAGCCTTGAAGCTCGTGGTCATGGTGATGTTCCTTGCTGCGCCTGGCGGTCGCGGAGCAAGAGCTCCACCAGTGCGAAATCGATTTCCGAATCAATGTCGACCGAACGCTCTTCGGGCATCTCGAACAAGCGCGTGTCCGGATAGAAGACGCGTGGATCGTTCAGAAAAGCCGCTACGTTCCAGACATAGATCGAGGCGTTCATGTCGAAGCAGCGCGGGCTGTCTTGGCGGCGCACGATCGGCGGATCGGCGATCTTCGAAAGGCCCACAGTGCCGTCCTTGCGCTCTTCGACCAAATTGAAATAGGGTGAACGGCGGGCGGGTGCACCGGTAATGACGCTGGGCGCGCCGCTATCGCGAAGCAAGGCGACGGCGCCGGCGATATCGGAGGCAAGCCGCAGCGGCGCGGTGACGTCGAGGTCGACGAAGATGTCGGGCGTGTGCCCCGTGCGCAGCATTGCCTGCTCGAGACAATGACGGATCGCAGGAATTTTCGGCGCCGCGTCGGTTGCCATTTCGGCCGGGCGTTTGACCGCAATATCGGCGCCGGAGCGTAGTGCTTCCTCGAGCAACGCATCGGAATCGCTGCTGAATGCGATGGCCGTGAAGAGGCCGGTTTGCTTCGCCTGCCCAATCGTCCAGGCCAGCATCGGGCGTCCCAAGAGCATGCGGCTGTTCTTGCCGACGACGCCCTTGGAGCCGCCGCGAGCGCATATGGTGCAAATCAGGCTCATGCGAAGATCCAGCTCTTCGAATTCAGTGCGCGTTCGCTGGCATCGATCAAATCCACGACGGCGACGCCCTCGGCAAGCGAGCAGAGCGTGCCGTCACCGTTTAGGGCGGCCTGATGCATCGCTCGATAACTGGTATCTCGCTCGCTCGGATAGGGCGTGGCGATGCCATTGACGATCAGATTGCCGCCGACGAGATCGGCCTCGATCGTCTCGTCGGCAAGATTGATGCGGATTCGGCGCAAGCCCGCGCGGTCAAGATAGTCGAGATGAACCTGCACGACCGGCGCCCGGGCCATTTCCACTAGCAGCGAAAGGTGATCGTCCACCTCAAGATCGCGCGCGCGCGATGCACCGCCAAGCGCAGCCACGCGTTGCCACGACCCGAACAGCCAGAGCAGATAGTCGAGCTCGTGGCTAAGGTCGCGTAGCACGCCGCCTCCCGCGGCTACCGTCGAGGAGGCGGTGTCGCGGTGATCGCGGCCAGGCCGCCAATCCCTGATGTCCTGTCCGACATAGGCGGAGACCGTGATCGCGGAGCGTCCTGCGATGCGCCGTGCGAGCGCCGCCATAACCGGATGGAAGCGCAGATTGTAAGCGACGAACAGCTTCGCGAAGGGAAAACTGGGGAGCGGCTCGGGCCTTGCGAGGAGCGGCTTTTCGACCAGAACGGTTCCACGAAATTCAGCCGCTGCAAGCTCGCGCAGGGCATCGATGTGTCGCGCCGTCTCGGTGGCGATGACGACATAGTCGATCTCGCCGCGCGAAAGTGCCTCGCCGATGCTGCGGTGATCTCCGCCGCCGCGGCGGCTGACGGTGGTGACCACAACGCCGAGCTCCGCAAGGATGCGGGCATGACGGGTTCCGATCGAGCCCAGGCCTGCAACCACGGCGGTGCCTGCGATCACTGGAAGACCTCGTGAAACTCGGCGTGCGCTTGCTCGAAATCCTCGACACGACCGATGTCGAGCCAGTACTCCCGGATCGGATACACGGCGACGCGGCCTTCGCTCGCGACGACGCGCTCAAGCACCGAGGGCATGTCGACCCTGACACCGCGGTCGACGAGCCGGAATACGTTGGGGCCAATCACGTAGATACCGGCGCTGACAAACCAGCTCTCGGTCGGCTTTTCCCGGATGACCTCTAGATATCCCTCCGATGCGGTGACGACGCCATAGGGGACGTGGACCTTGTGCTCGCGTACGGCCATCGTCGCTTCGGCCGGGGTCGCGTTGTGGAAGTCCACCAAGGCGCCGTAGTTGATCGTGGTCAGGATATCGCCATTGGTCACGACGAGCGGCAGATCTGGCGGCGAGGGAAACAGGCCCAGCGCGCCTGCGGTGCCGAGACGCTCGGTCTCGTGGATGTAACTGATGGACGCGCCGAAAGTGGTGCCATCACCGAAATGATGCTGGATCAACTCGGCCTTGTAGTTCACGGAGATGAAGATGTTGCGAAATCCCTGTTGCACGAAATTGCGCACGATGGTCTCGAGCAGTGGGCGGCCGCCGACGTGAAGCATCGGCTTTGGCATCTCGCGCGTCAGCGCGCCCAATCGCTCGCCCAGGCCACCAGCCATGATCAGCACGGGATTCTCATATCGCGGTGCTTCGAGCAGTTCGTCGAAGGTCTCGACGCCGACGACTTTGCCGCTGGCATCGATCAACGGCAGCTGCTTGATCGACTTCTGCCGCATCAGGCGCAGTCGTTCGTCGCGCGGTAGGGCGACGGACGCCGACACCGGACTTGCATTCATCACGTCGATCGCCCGGCCACTCAGCGGAATTCCGCGCAACAGCCCGCGCCTGATGTCACCGTCGGTGACGATGCCGTTGAGCCTACCGTCGTTGACGACCAGCGCGATCTGGATGCTGCCGCTCTCGATGGCGGCAATGGCCTCGCTCACCGTGGCTTCCGTTCCAAGGATGGCTTTTTGCCAGGACTTCATGGTGATGGACCTCGCGGGCGGCTGCGCGCGTGACGGCGCTCGCCCGATCAGAAAGCAGCTATATCGCGGCTGCGAACGGAGACGTCAATCCCTGCGCCCGAGCCCCAGTTTGGCCTCCAGGGCCGCCAATCTCGCCTCGGCCTGGGCCAGCGCAGCCGAAAGGTCTCGGCCGAGCCGGCTGCCGCGCGCGGCGGTCGGAACGAGTGCCGCGCCGAGGGTGCCGTCGGCTTCGACCGGCGCCCAGAGGATGATCCGGATGAAATTGTCGCCGGTCTTGACCAGGATGCCCGCGCTGTCCCTGCCGATTACTTCACCGGGGACGCCGACATAGGGCCTCGCGCCCTGAACCAGCTCGGTGGCGAGAATGGCGTAGGGCTGGTCCCTCCAGATCGTGCGCGCGCCGGGGCCAGGCGGCACCAGCGCGCGGACGAAGCGATCCAGCGCAACACTGCAGGAGGTCCAGTCGATCTGCTCGTCGCCCTGCCTGCGCCGGCAGCAATAGAGGCCGACCGGATCGATCGTGGACTGCACGACGCGCTTGTCCGTGCCCTGATAGACGGCGGAGATCGCTTCGACGAGCGTGTCGGCGCAAAGCGTCTCTGCGGTCTTGAGCAGCGTTGCATATGTGTCGGTCGCGGAGATCGGCACCTTGATCTGACGGACGATGTCGCCCGTGTCGATGCCGAGATCGACCCAGTGAACCGTGATGCCGAAATCGGATTCGCCGTTGATCAGTGCCCAAGTCAGCGGATTGCGGCCGCGATAGAACGGCAGCGCGCCGGCATGACAATTGAGCGTGCCACGCGGCGGCAGCGCCAAAATGGCCTCGCGAAGTATCTGGTCATAGGACATCGAAACGTGAAGCTCGGCGCCGAAGGCCGCGATCTCCGCAAGGCTCTCCGGCGAATTGACGGTCGCAGGATTCAGCACTGGAATTCCTTTCGACTCCGCGAGAGCGATAAGAGTCGAATCCGGCCGGGAGGCGCGTACTGCGACGAAGGCGATGGTGTAGCGAGAATCGTCGATCAGCCGGGCGAAGGCGCGTTGTGCCCAGACGCCATCCCCGAAATAGCCGATCCTCATAGATGGTCTTCCTCGTCGTAGGGGCGCGTTACCGCGCTGCCGATCAATGACCAGTACTCGATCGGAGGCCGGCCGGATCCAGGCCGCTTGCAGGTGAGATCGGCGGGCCCGAGCACTTCGCCAGCTTTCAACGCTCGTGCGGCAACGATGCTCTTGCGGGCGATGTCGATGTTCTTGATCTCTGAATTCCTGGGCGCCTTGATGCCGTCGCCGCGCGCCTGCTCGATCCGGCGGATCGCGGAGACCATGCGCTTGAAGTCGCGGGGCTCGAGCGATGCTGCGTGGTCGGGCCCGACCGCGTTACGGTCGAGCGTGAGATGCTTCTCGATGATGGTCGCGCCCATCGCCACCGCGGCGAGCGAGATTTCGATCTCGTCAGTATGATCGGAATAGCCCACCGGGAGTTGGAAAGCGGTCCGCATCGTATGCATCGCTGCAAGATTCACGTCCTCGGGCGGGCAGGGATACTCGGTCGTGCAGTGAAGCAGGCAGACGCGCTCGGACAATCGCGCGCGCGCTCCCTCGTCGCGCCATGCTGCGCGGAAGGCAGCTAGGCTTGGTGGCGCCTCGCTGCGGATGTACCCATGCGCGAGCACGCCCAGCGCCTCCTCCACCTCGGTCAGGGTCGACATGCCGGTGGATAGGATCAAGGGCATGTCCGCGAGTGCGATCGCATGCAGCAGCGGCGCATTGGTAAGGTCGCCCGAGCCGATCTTGAGCCGTGTCAATCCGAGCGTCAGCAGGAAGTTCAGTGACTGATGGTCAAACGGCGTCGACAGAAATTCTATGCCGCGCTCCTTGGCGCGGTTGATCAATGGGGAATGCGCTGAATGCGGCAGCTCGAGTCGCTTCAGCATCGCGTGCTGGCTCTCGGCGGCATCGGTGGTGCGCTGCTGATAATCGGCCTTGCGCGCACTTTTGCCGGCGAGCGAGTTGGCGTTGAAGGTCTGGAACTTCACGACATCGGCGCCGGCATCGGCGGCCGCATCGACCAAGGCAAGTGCGGTATCCAGGCTGCCGGAGTGATTGACCCCGGCTTCGGCGATGATGAGTGTGCGCGTCATATGGCGGCCTCGCCGTCATAGAAGCCCTTCTTCAACAGCGCCCGGAAATCGGGAATGGATGCTATCTTGTCGGCGACGCGTCGGCTGGTCTCTCCATCGCCGTAGGGGTTGACCGTCGGCTGCCGACCGCGTCCAAGTGCATCGGCGATGGCCTTCGAAATCGAGGCGCGATCGGGCGCGGCGTGAAACACCGAGGCCGCGCGCTGCCGTCCCTTCTGCCGGTCGCCGATGTCGACGGTCGGAACGTCGAGCGAGGGCGCTTCATAGATGCCGCTCGACGAATTGCCGACCACGACATCGGCCTGGTTCAACAGGCTGATGTAACGAAGCTGTCCGAGCGAGGCGACTGCGATGGCGTTCGCCCGGCCGGCGACGAACGCCTTGATTCGATTGTTGAGCGCACGGCCTTCCGCGTCGGCATTCGCGAGCGTGAAAAACAGGCTGAACTCCGGATCGAGCGTTGCGAGCGATGCGAACAATTCATCCAGCGCGCCGACTGACTGGTCCATCTCGACGGTGACCGGATGGAACGTGACCACCACGTTGCGCTTGCCGAGCTGCATCCCGATCTCGCGGCCGATGGTCTCGCGGTCCATCAGCTTGAGGCGCTTGATCGAATCGATGCCGGGCGAACCGACTGTGAAGACGCGTGTCGGGTCCTCGCCGAGCCGGGTCAACCGGCGCGCAGAGTCGGCATTCGTGGCAAAATGCAGATGCGACATCTTGGTGATGGCGTGCCGGATGGCTTCGTCGATGGCGCCCTCGGTGACATCGCCGCCGAACAGATGTGCCATCGGCAGCCGCATGAACATCGCGGCTTGCGCCGCCGCAAACGTCTCGTAACGGTCGCCGAGCACGACGACGAGGTCCGGTTTAAGTCGCGCGAAAGCGTCGGCAAATCCGATCACGCCAAGGCCGACCGATTTGGAGACACCGACGCCGGAATCGCTCGACAGCAACGTCTCGACGCACTCATCGACCACGAAGCCTTCGTCGCGGATGTTGTCGATGGTGTATCCGAATTCGGGGGACAGGTGCATGCCGGTCGCGATGAGCTGGAGATTCAACCCGGGTGTTTCACGGATAGCCCGCATCGGCCAGATAATGAGGCCGAAATCGGCGCGGCTGCCCGTGACGAAACAGATCTTGCGACTTTGTTCACTCATCGCGGGCCCGGATGCTGGCGCTGGAGGGAAGATTGATCAAGCGGCGCTCGATCGATTCGGCGGTGGCGAGATCGCCACGCGGGTTCTGCGTGAACATCGGCAGATGGTGCATCAAAGTCCAGGCCGGGCGGGCGCCGAAGCCGACTTCGTTCAGCGCGGTGAGCACGTCGTCGCGCCGGTGGGCATACGGCTCGTCGAGCAAAACCGCGTTCAGCCAATAATTGCTCGTGGTCCCCTCGGGCTCGCGCGAGAAGCGAACGCCGGGCACGTCCGCGAAGACGCGTTCATAGGCAGCAGCCAGCCGGCGCTTGCTCGCCAGGAAGCCGTCGAGCTGCTCGAGCTGCGCGCAGCCAAGCGCGGCGTTCAAATTGGGCAGGCGGTAATTGAAGCCGATCTCGTCGTGCACGAAGGCCCATTTGTGCGGCAGCTTCGCAGTGGTGGTGAGATGCTTGGCGCGGCGTCCCAGTTCCTCGTCATTGGTGAGGATGGCGCCGCCGCCGCCGGTGGTGACGATCTTGTTGCCGTTGAAGCTCAGCGCCGCGAGCCGCGCCTGCGACCCAACGGCGAGGCCCTTATAGGTCGAGCCGAGCGATTCCGCGGCATCCTCTATCAGCGCAATGCCCCAGTCGTGCGCGATCGCAGCGATCTCGTCGAGCGCGACGGGATGCCCGAACGTGTGCATCGGCGAGATGGCCGCGATGCGGCGTCCGGTCTCGCGGTTGATCGTGCCTCTTGCCGTTCGCTCCGCGATCGCCTCCAGGCGCGCCGCAAGGGCGTCCGGATCCATGCCGAGCGTGGCAAGAGAGCTGTCGACGAAATGCGGCGTTGCGCCACAATATGCGATCGCGTTCGTCGTCGCGATGAAGGTCAGCGCTGGCGAGATGACCTCGTCACCGGGCTCGACGCCGGCGAGCCTGAAGCAGGCATGCAACGCCGCTGTGCCGTTGACGACGGCGACTGCGCGTTTGGCGCCGGTGACCTCCTCCAGCATGCGCTCGAACCGATCGACAAAGGGGCCGACCGATGAAACGAAGGTACTCTTGATGCACTCTTCGAGATAGGCGATCTCGTTTCCGGCGAACACCGGTTCGTGCAGGCCGAGGATGCCGTTCGGCGTTCCCACCGCGCGCCGCACGGCGTCGACGACCGCCGCTGGCGTGAAGTCCGAGCTGCTTACGACGCTTTCCATCGCCTCAGACATTGTAGACATCGGCCTTGTAGCGGTTGAGGTTTGCCGGATTGGTGAACCAGTCGACGGTCCTCACCATGCCGCGGCGCATGCCCTCGATACCGCCGAATTCGGGGCTCCAGCCAAGCTGCTGGCGTGCCTTGGAATTGTCGGCCCAGAGCCGCTCGACCTCGCTGTTCGCGGGGCGCAGGCGCGCCTCATCGGTCTCGATCTCGATCGTGGTCCCCATCACATCGGCGATCATCTCGACGGTCGCACCGACCGATATTTCGAAACCGCTGCCGAGATTGATGGTCTGGCCGACGCATTGCTCGGCCGGCGCGGTGAGGCCTGCGATGAGGCCGCGCGCGGTATCGGTGACGAAGGAGAAGTCGCGAGTCGGGCTGACCGCGCCGAGACGGATCTTGCGCTTGCCGGTCGCGATCTGGCTGATGATGGTTGGAATCACGGCGCGCGCCGACTGGCGCGGACCGAAGGTGTTGAACGGGCGGATCACGACCACAGGCATGTCGAAGGAGGCGTGGAACGAGAGCGCCATCTGATCGGATGCGATCTTCGAGGCGGAGTAGGGCGATTGGCCGACGAGCGGATGGTTCTCCTTGATCGGGACGCTCTGTGCCGTGCCGTAAACCTCGCTGGTCGAGGTCTGCACGAAGCGCCGAACGCCGGCCATCCGCGCGGCCTGAAGCACGTTCACGGTGCCCTTCACGTTGGTATCGACATAAGAGTCGGGCGCGACGTAGGAAAAGGGAATCGCGATCAGCGCCGCCAGATGCAGCACGTCGGTGCAGCCGGCGGCCGCCTGGATCATGAAATGCGGATCGCGGATGTCGCCGGCGACGACATCCACGGACTTCATGATGTCTGCGGGAACCGTGTCCAGCCAGCCCCAGGAGTTGAAGGAGTTGTAGTAGACGATCGCCTTGACGCGAGCCCCGGCTTTCACCAGTTCCTCGACGATGTGCGAACCAATGAAGCCATCGCTGCCGGTAACCAGGACGCGAGCGTCCCTCAGATCTGCCATGCCGGCCCCCAAAAGGCGATTAAGCCAGTGTTCGCAACAAGATGGCGCTATAGCACACTGGCGGTTGCGCGCAACAGAGCAGCGCCTGATAGCTGCCAAATGCCGGGGGATGCAACGGTTTTTGCGACGCGTACCTAGGGAAGGCCGGCAGGGACGAGGCGCTCTCGCACGAACCTCTCCAGATTGCCGCCTTGGAACAGATGGCCAGGCAGACCAGCGGCCCGGGCTGCCTCGAGGTCGCTCGGCTTGTCTCCGATCACCATGCTGCGCGTCATGTCGACTGGAAAACGCTGCGTAAGGTCGGTGATCATGCCCGGCGCCGGCTTGCGCCGGTCGCTGATGCGGCAATAGCCTGCGACGGTTCCGTCGGGGTGATCTGGGCAATATTCGAATGCATCCATGTGCGCACCGATCAGCGCCATCTGGTCCGCCATCCAGCGATGCAGCGCGACGACGTGATGCTCCTCGTAGTAGCCGCGTGCGACGCCGGATTGGTTGGTGATGACGAATGCAAAGTAGCCGGCGTCGTTGACCGCCTTTACCGCTTCGCGCGCGCCTTCGATCCATTCGAACTTGTGGGTCTGGAAGGTGTATCCCGAATCATGGTTGAGCACGCCGTCCCGATCGAAAAACACCGCGGGCCGCCGCAGCTTGTCGCGCAATTCGCGGTCGGCGCGCGCGAAATCATCAGGGATGCCGATGTCGATGAAGTAGCCGCGATAGGCCGTTCCGCGCAACGCGCCGGACTTGGCAAGACCGGGGAAGACATCCTGCTCGAGCGAGGCGGGAAGGGTCTCGATGTCGTGGACAACGGACTTGTGGACGACGTAGATGCCGGCATTGACCGGTCCGGTGGCACCCGCGCCCGGCGCGATGAAGTCACGAACCGTGTCACCGTCGAGGACAACGCGCCCATAGCGATCCCCGACGACGCCGTCGCGCAATGCCATGTGGACCCGTCCGCCGCGCGCGCGGGCGACGAGATCGAGCAGGTTGAAGTCGAACAGGGAATCTCCGTTGAGGAGGAGAAAGCGGTCGTGCAGCAGGCCCCGCGCATACACGAGCGCGCCGCCGGTGCCGAGCGGTTCGGTCTCGCGCGACACCAGGATCTTTGCCCGGCCCCTGGCCGTGCCAGCATAATGGCTCTGGACCATGTCGGCCATGTGACCGGCGAGCAACAGGATTTCATCAAAGACGTGATAGCGGGCGAGCTCATCGATCAGCGTGTCGAGAAACGGCCGGCCACCGATATCGAGCATCGGCTTCGGCACAGATTTGGTGCGTTCGCCCAGGCGGGTGCCGAGCCCGCCGACGAGGATAACGGCCTGTCTCAGCATGGCAACCTAGCTCTGGGCGCATCAGTCGAAGATGAACAGCACAATTTCTGCCTCAATGCTCTCGCTGCTCGACCGACGGACCTTCACCCGGCCGCGGTCGGCACAGGATCGAGCTTTGAAGGAAGCGACGTCATTGACTGGCGTCCTTTAGCGCAGCATGCAAGATCGCTCGCCTCGACGGGGCGGTATGCAGTGCTTGTGCTTAGCAGCGTCCGGAAGCAACGAGCAAGGAAAAACTCCTCAACCGCCCCGTATCGCCCGGGTTCAAGACCGCCCGCCAAACTCCACCATTGCCGATCGGAGAGCGCTTGGGTAAGGGGCAATTGATGAACCATAGATCGCCCAGTATGATGTCTGCGGGTGCGCCCCATTCGCATTCTGGACTTCCCATTCATAATCCTGTCGGGGACGAGAGTATATGCCGATGGTTGAGCGTACGCCGCAAGCTGCGGTTCTTTCCCGGCTTGCAAGGTGGATAGACGTTGCTATCCGGACGGTACGGAGGCATTGGGTTCTTTCGCTCGCGATCGGCGCAATGTTGTTGGCTGCTCTGGGGTCTCTAGGCGTCGGTCGAAAGGTGGAGTCCTGGACTGCGACCGCGACGGTTGCAATCGGTACCATGCCAAGCGTCGAAGGCATCCTCGGGCAGCCTGGGCCGCCCGTCGAGCGCGTCGAGAGTGCCCGTGATCTGGTGGGCAGGATCGGGGAGAGCCAGTTTCAAGACAATGTTCTGGACGATGCTCGGAAAGCGCTCCACGATCCACGCGGAGCGTTTGCCGGTGCCTCCTTGCGGGGGATCGTCATGGACGATACCGCCATCCGCTTGGAGGCGAGTTCCGCCTCCAAGGAAGAGGCGCTGACCCTGCTCCAACAAACCGTCCTTGCGATTCAGGCGGCCCATCAGAAACGGTTCGAGCCGAGGATGGATTTGTTGCGTTCGGTTCGTGCCAGCCTGGAAGATGCAAGGAGCCGCCTGAACGATTCCCTCAAAAAGGGCGACATCTACGTGACCCCCTCCCGGCCGGATGGAACGCCTGCCGGCCCTACCTTGATGGCGAGTGCCGGCGCTTCAGTCGATGGTATTCTCAAAGTCGATACGCGCATTGCGTTGCTGGCCTATAGCGAGCGCACCGCGACGATGACGGGACTGCGGAACGGAAGCTCTCCTGCTACGCAGGGGCCGAGGGAGGTCAATCTCGTGCAGAGGGCGATCCTGGCGGGGCTAGGCATGGTTCTCTTCATTGGCCTTTTGACTTTCCTCCTGAAGCGATCCGCCCGGGTTGGATAGAACTGCGATGGCCCTTCTTGCCGGAGTGTCCATACTTCTCTTCATTGTTTGGCTGGGGGTCTTCAGGCCGACGATCTTCGTCTGCCTTGCCTTTCTGCTATTTACCTTCGCGTGGCGGACGGTCTCGTCGTTGTATGTCGACCTTGCGGGACCGGTCTTCTCATCGCAGCTTCAGATGTTCGTTGGTCCCGGCATCATGACGGTGTTCCAATCGATTGCATACTTCCTGACGCTTCTTCCCTTTCTGTGGGTCTTCAATGCGCGCGCGCTGGACGATTGGGCGCGCACCGCTCCCACGCCCGAACTGACGGGGAGCCGAGCCCAGCTGACGCTCTCGGATGCCACGTTCTACGCATCCGTGCTCTTTTTGATTTTGCTTTTTGGCGCCCTGATCCACGGCGGCGTCATTCCACTGTTCGCCAAGATCGAACGTTGGACCTTCAACGAGCAGGCCAACATCCTCCATCGCTTCGTGATCGAGCGTGGCGACATGATCTGCTTTTGGTGGGGAACCATGTTCGCAGCGGAACGGCTGCGGCGCCAGCGATACGACTATCGCTTCCTGAGCTTGCTCGCCGCCCTCATCTTTTACATGTTTCTCACAGGCGGGCGATTTTCGCCCTTTTACCGGTATTGCGCGTTCTTCGTCATACCGTTCTCCGCCGTTTTACTGGTGCAGGCCCGAGGTCTCGGAGCTGGAAGTTTGTTCAGCTCGATGCCCCGTATCGCGGATCGGCGCATGATACTCGCCGGCACCGGCGTCATGGCTGCAACGGTCGCGATGATCGGATTCGCGCTCTATTGGAATTTGACGAAAGTCAGAGGGTACGAGGGCGAGGCCGCTCGGGGAGCGTTTGTAGAGCGCGCCCTCGTGCAGCCGGCGGAGATCGGATGGGCGTCCTACCAGCGTGTTCTGGTCAACGGAGTTTGGGATGCACGCCATGCTTTCGATGCCCTGTTCGAGCGCCCCATCGTTGCAGGGCGCAACACGACCCCGCAGTTCCTGATGTCCGCGACGATCGGCGAGCCTCGGACAACGGAGCACATCACGGGCGGCTTTCAGTTCGCCGGCGGATTTCCCGAGATCTTCTTCGAACTGCTCGGTCCGTACTTGAGTTGGTTGTTTCTGCTCGGGGCCGCCTGGCTCGCCGCTCTTATTTCGGCCGTCATGGTTCGCTCAATCGTTGCCGAGCGATATCTGACTGCGGCGTTGTCGTTCTACGTGCTGTACGGCTTCTACGTGATGTACATCGGCGGCATGCTGAATTTTGTGACGACGCCGACATATTGGGGCAAGATCGCGGCGCTGTTAGCCGCCATCATTCTGGAAGAGCGGTGGCAGAGGTTAGGCCGGCCCATTCTCCCCTGGGTATTGGCCGACAGAACTCGATTGTTTCGCAGATCCGCAATGTTCAGTTAACGCTCGGAATCCGTGGAATGCCGCCGAGAGCGAAGCGGGATCGCCGCCGGCCGATTGAAATCCGAAGTCCTTGCTCGGGCAATCTGCAGGAGCCCCTGGCAGTCAGCGCAGTCGTCGCGTTACCAGACACTCCTTCCGCCGTCCATCACGAGGTTCTGCCCGGTCATGTAGCTCGAGGCATCCGAGCACAGAAACTGCACCGCTGCGCGGTATTCGTCGACGTCCGCCATCCGGCCCATCGGAATCAGGCGCGTCAGCCGCTCGACGAAGGCGGGATCCTGGTTGTTGAAGACGCCGCCGGGCGAGATCGCGTTGACGCGGACGCCGCGATCGGCCCAATACGTCGCCAGGTATTTCGTCAGCCCGATCAAGCCGTGCTTGATCACGGAGTAGGTCACCGGCTTCACCGGCTGCTCCTCCTCGCGTGTCACCTGCGGCTGGCGATAGAGCCGCTGATCCGGCGCGATCACGCCGAGATCGGAGGCGATGTTGAGGATCACGCCGCGGCCACGCGAGGCCATCGCGCCGCCAAACACCTGCGCGCACAGCATCGCGCCGGTCAGACCCACGGCGATCTCGGTCTGCCATTGCGGCACCGGAAATGCCTCGAAACGCGACGAATGCATCACGCCCGGTGCGGACGTGACCTTGGGGTCGATCGCCGCGTTGTTGACGAGGATGTCGACGGAGACGCCGCGGCCGGACAGCTGCTCGCGCGCAGCGCGCACCGAATCGAGCGTGGTGACGTCGATCGCAAGCGCGATCAGGTCGGCAGACGGCGCATTCTGCTTAAGCGCGGCAACGGCGGCTTCGGCCTGCGCAAGCCCGACGTCGGTCACGACGACGCGCGCGCCCGCCTCGGAGAGCGCGGCGACATGCTGCCGGCCGAGCAGGCCGCCTGCACCGGTCACGAGGGCGGTGCGGCCGGTCAGGTCATAGCGTGAGGACGGGCTTGCCATCGGGAACTCCTGTTCAGCTGCGCAATTGGCCGCCGTCGGCGACTATGACGCTGCCGGTAATGAACGCCGCGCGCGGCGAGGCGAGGAACGCGACGAGGTCGGCGACCTCTTCCGGCTTGCCGAGCCGGCGCAGCGCCACCTCGCGAGCGAGCATGTCCTCGACCGCGGACCTGTTCTCGGCGAGCTTGCGCGCCCAGGTGCCGTCCGCGGCGAGGATGTTGCCGGGCGCGACCGCATTGATGCGGATGCCCTCCAGTGCCAGCGGCCGCGCCAGCCCACGCACGGTCGCGTTCAGCGCCGCCTTCGCGGCATAGTAGGTGACGGGCGCGCCCAGCGCCGCCATGCCGGCGATCGAGGAGATGCAGACGATGGACCGGTCGCCGCTGCCGCGTGCCATCAGCGGCCGTGCGGCCCCGATCATGTTGGTCGCAGCAAAGAGATTGAGGTCCATCACCCGCGACCATTCGGCCGCATTTTCCTGCCCGGGCGGCACGGAAGCGCCGCTGCCGACGTTGCAGACGAGAATGTCGAGGCGCCCCCATTGCCATTCGACCTCCTGCAGCAGCCCTTCTGCGGCAGCTGGATCGGTGACATCGGCCAAGTGGACCGACGTATTGCCGCCGACCCTACCCCGCGCGGCATCGAGCGCATCTGCGCCGCGCGCCGCGAGCGCGACCCTGGCGCCTTCCGCGGCGAGCGTCGTCGCGATTGCGAGCCCGATCCCACGGCTGGCGCCGGTGACGAGCGCGACGCGATCATCCAGCTCGAGCTTCATCGCGCGGCATCCTCGATCCAGCGAACCGTCATGTCGCGATATGTCGCCAGTGCGCCGGCGTGATCGCCATCGCCGGCCCGCGCGGTTTGCAGGATGTATTGCCCCCTGTAGCCGGAGCGCTCGATCAGCCGGATCGTGTTGGCGAGATCAGCGTTGCCGGTGCCGAGCGGCACGGTGGTGCCGCCGCGCACGCGGTCCTTCACGTGGACATTGAGAATGCGGGGCGCGTAGGCCTCGATCTCCTCGGCGCTGTCATAACCGAGAGAAGCGCTGTTGCCGCTGTCGTAGTTGATGCCGAAGACGTCGGCCGGAAACGCCTCCATGAACCGGGCAAGCTCCCGCGGCGGCAGATCGGACTCGAAGACGATCTTGACGTTCTGTCGGACAAGCTGTTCGCGGCGGGCGATCAGCACTCGCTTGAGCGTGTCGCTCTCGCTGTCGCGCTCGATCTTGCCGTTGTCGACCAGCGGGACCACGATGAACTCGACGCCGATGCGGCTGCAGGCGGCAACCAGGAGATCGAGATCGTTGACGAGAGCATCGCGCACCACCGCATCGACTTTCCAGAACGGCGCTTGCATGAAGCAATCGCCGGTCAGGCTAGGGATGCGCACGCCGTTCTCGCGCGCCAGCGTCAGGATTTCCTGTTGTCCCGGCTCGGTCATCAGCGGATTTTCGCGCAGCCGCTCCTGGTCGATGGTCCATTCCATCCGCGTCAGGCCGAGCGCCTTGGCGCGGGGAAATTCCTCGCGCCATTCGTTCCATGGGAACGCCTGGATCTTGCCGTCGACCAACGCCGACAGACGTCCCTGCATGAAGCCGATGCGTTCGAGCGTTGTGGTCACGATGTGCTATCCGAGCTGATGGCGAGGCCCTTGGCGATCCAGCCGCCGTCGACGAAGATTTCCTGGCCGGTCACATAGGCGGAGGCTTCCGAGGCGAGAAAGACGGCGGCACCCACCATGTCGGCGGGCTGCCCCCAGCGGCCGAGCATGGTGTGGCGGCGCCGATCCTCGTGCATGGCGGGATCGGCATAGCTCTTCGCAGTCATTTCGGTCGCGACGTAGCCCGGTGCAATTGCGTTGACGCGGATGCCGGCCGGCGCGTAGTCGGCGGCGAGGGCGCGGGTCAGACCCGCAAGCCCCGCCTTTGCCGCGACGTAACCGGGATTGCCAGGAAAGCCGCGCACCGAATTGATGCTGGTGACATTGACGATCGCCGCCGAGCCAGCGTTCTGCAGGAACGGATAGGCGGCGAGGATGGTGGCATAGACCCCGGTGAGATCGGTTGCCACAGTAGCGCGGAAGCGTGCGAGCTCGCCTTCGCCGCCTTGGGCCGGAAGACTGATGCCGGCGGCGTTCACGAGTACGTCGATGCGATCGCCTTTTGCCGCGATGCTGCGGAATGCGCCTTCGATCGCGCCGTCGTCGGAGAGGTCGCAGGCAATAGCAGTCACGCCCTGCGGCGCAGTCCCGGACCGGCTGAGGCCGAACACGGTGGCTCCGGCATCCTTGAGGCCGCTCGCAATCGCCGCGCCAATGCCGCGCGAGGCGCCGGTGACCACCGCGATCTTGCCTGTGAGCGAGAAGGCGCTGAGATCAGGCATAGCCGTAACTGCGCATGATGGCGGCACAAAGCTTGACGTCCTCGGGGCGGTCGATCTGGAACATCTTGTGACGATCCATGACGTGGAAGCCGATCCTGCCGCCGAGACGGTTGTTCTGCTCGCGCAGGAGCGATGGGATCAGGACGTAGAACGAGCCGTTCTCGAGGTAGCGCTTCTCGATCTGCTGGCGCATGCGGCGGTTGCGATAGTCGTAATTGATCGGCTCCGGGCCGTTCGCGCCGATCCGCCAGTTGAAGTAGTCCTCGACCTCGCAGACCGACAGCAGGCTGTCGAGATGGTCGCGGTCGAATGTGGCCAGCGCGTTCTCGATGTCGCTGGGCTCGCGGATGGGCGATGTCGCCTGAAGCGCGACGATGCGCTCGAACCGGCCCATTTGCGCCTCGGTCGCATCGAGCGCATGCAGCCAGGCGGATTCGGAGGAGGCGAGGTCGCCCGAAATGTCGTCCGGACGCCGCACGCCGACGGCTCCGGCGGCCTCGGCCGCCGCCAGGATCGCGTCGCTGTCGGACGAGACTGCCACCACGTCGACGCCGCGCGCCGCGCGGGCCTGTTGCACCGTCCAGGCGATCAGCGGCTTGCCGCAGAGATCGAGCAGGTTCTTGTGCGGGATGCCCTTCGAGCCGCCCCGCGCGGCGATCACGGCCAGCGTCTTGCGCGTCATCAGATGTGTCCCTCGAGACGCTCGAGCGCGGTCCAGAAGCCTTCGCCCATGTTCTTGTGGCCCTGCCATATTTCGGGAATGAACGAGGCGGTCGGCGCGTGCCGGCGCAACACCTGTCCGATCTCGTCGAAATCGATCTCGCCTTCGCCGATCTGCAGACCTTCGCCGTCGAGACCCTTGGCGTCACCGAAATGCAGATGCGCCGTGTGCGGCCCGAGCTGGGCGAGGCCTTGCGCGAAGTCGAAGCCGAAATGATTGGCTGCGAGCTTGGTGTGGGAGATATCGACGCACATGCGCAAACCATGCTTGGCGCAGAACGCGGCCGATTCCTCCGGGAAGATGAAGATGTTCTGGTGCCGCTGGCCGCCGAAATGCCAGGGGAACGGCGCCATGGTCTGCGGCGTCAGCTCGACGCCCTCCATGTCGAGCTCGGTCAGGCTCTGCACAAAGATGCGATAGCGCTCGGCTTTCTCCTCCGGCGGCAGCGGCTCGTCCATGGTGAAGCCGCCGATATTGGCGACGATCGGCGGGCGTGTCGTCTTGGGAAAAAACTTCTTCAGACTGCGGGTGATGTCGATCACCGCCTGGGTCTGCTCCAGCGAGTAGCGCCGCAGCGCCTCGTCGGGCGTTGCGAGGTCCATCAGCTTGGAGCCCGCAAACAGCTCCGGCGCATGCACGACGAAACCGAGATCATAGGTGCCCGACAGATAGGCCGCCGGATCGCGCTCCATGTCGCTGTAGCTGAGATGGAATTCGATGATATCGGGCTCGCAGATCTCCAGGAAACGTTCGGTATCGTGGTAGCGCACCGGCACGCCCCAGGGGCGGTCGAACCGGTAGCGCCGAGCCTTCGCGGCGCCTTCGTCGAGGTCGCTCTGGAAGAAGTAATCGTCGGTTGCCATCGTCCGCGTCAGCTTGCGGCCGAGCAGCGCGGGCATCTTCAAAGGCGACAGGCCCTGTCCCGGGCTCTTCACGGCGATGTCGCTTTCGGAGATCACGGTGCCGGCCGGCAGGTCGTGGGCGGCCACCAGGCTCTTGGCGAGGTTCTCGCGGTTGATCAGCTCACCCTGGCTCAGCGCGCGCTCGGCGAGCTTCTCGCCGCGCGCCGCTTCCACCTCGCGAATGCCGGAGACGAGCGCCTTGAATTCCTCCGGCTCGAGACTTGCGGCGTGGTCCGGACCTTCCATCTCGCGATCGAGCGTGATGTGGCGTTCGATGACAACGGCGCCGAGCGCGACGGCGGCGGTCGAAACGGCAATGCCGCGCTCGTGGCCGGAATAGCCGACGACCGGATGGATCTCGCGCAGCGTTTCCATGAAACGCAAATGGATGTTGTGGAGCGCGGCCGGATAGGTGCTCTGACAATGCAGCAGCACGTAGCCGGCATTGCGGTCGTCGAGGAACTTCGCCGCGGCCTTGATCTCGTCCGTCGTGCTCATGCCGGTCGACACGATCAACGTCTTGCCGGTGGCGGTGAGGCAAGCCAGCAGCGGCAGGTTGGTGAGGTCGGCCGACGCGACCTTGTAGGCCTGGACGCCGAAGCCCTCAAGCACGGCGACGCTCTTCGCGTCCCAGGGCGTGCAGAGGTACTCGATGCCCTTGGCTGCGCAATATTCGGCGATCTTCTTCTGCTGCGCGGTCGGCAGCTCGAAACGCCGCAGCAGATCGAGCGTATACTCGACGGCGAGGTCGTCGTCCTTGCCGGAGAGGCTCGAGGCGCGATAGACCTCGTCGAGCTTGCGCATCTGGAATTTGGCGCAATCGGCTCCGGCCGCGACCGCGGCGTCGACCAGCGCGATGGCGCGGTCGAAATCGCCATTGTGGTTGTTGCCGACCTCGGCGATGACGTAGCAGGGTTCGCCATCGCCCAGAAGACGGTTGCCGATGCGGACCGGGGCAGGCTGTTTGGGCGATGTCATCAACATTCTCGTCTCATATGCGTCAGGCTAGCTGCGCGGGCACGCGCGACTTCCACGTCCGCAGACCATTTTCCTCGAACATGATGCGCGAACAGCTATGCCCTTGCTGTTCCAGCGCCGCGATGAGCTGGTAGCGCTCGAACGGGCGGACGAAAAACATGAAGTATCCGCCGCCGCCGGCGCCGAGCAGCTTGCCGCCGACCGCGCCATGCTGTTTGGCGAAATCGTAGATCGCGTCGATCGCGTCCGACGAGATCTTGGAGCTCAGCTTTCGCTTGGCGTGCCAGGCCTCGTCGATCAGCCGGCCGCACTCGAGAAGCTGGCCGCGCAGCAGATGGCGCCTGATATCACGCGTTACTTCCTTCTGCTTCGCAGCTGCGGCAACCGCGTCGCTGGTCTCGTGCTGAGCCTTCTGGTCACGGTGGATGGCGCCGGAATCGCGCCCCGAGCCGGTGTAGCAGAGCACCAGGCTCTCCTCGAGCTCGGCGATGATGTTGGGATCGAGGCGAAGCGGCACGATGGTGTTCTGGTCGGAGAAGAATTCCATGTGGTTGAAGCCGCCGAACACGGTGGCGTACTGATCCTGCCAGCCGCCGGGGATGTTGAGCATCAGCCGCTCGGCCTGGAACGCCATCTCCGCGATCTCGTGGCGGTCCCACTGGTCGCTGCGAAACTCGTTGAAGCAGCCGATGATGGCGGACGAGACCACCGCCGAGCCGCCGAGGCCGGAGCCGACCGGGAAGTCGGCGGACACTTCCAGCTCGAAGCCGTAGGTCGGCTTGATCAGGCGGACGACCGATTTGATCAGCGCGAGATCTCCGCCGGATCCGAGCTCCGCTAGATTGCCCGCCTCGACCGTGCGGCGGAAGTCGTGTGAGTAGATGCGGATGCTGGGGTCGCTGCGGCGCCGGAGCGTCGCGTGAGCGTACATCTTGATCGTCGCGCTGATGACCGCGCCACCGTCATTCGCCACGAAGTAATGCGTGAGGTCCGTGCCGCCGCCGGAGAAGCTGATCCGTACCGGCGAGCGGGCGCGCGCGAACACCTCGCTCTCTTCTGAGAGGTTGAACAGCTCGCGGCTGAACACGTCGACCAGCCGCCTCTCGGCATCGAGGATCGGCACCACGTGGACGCGCTGGTCGAGCAACTTTAGGATCTGCTCGCGCGGTCCGCCGATCGGCGCCCAGACGAAGTTACGATTGATGCAGGAGACAACACGATCCTGGATGGTGATACCGGTCAGCATGCGCCTGCGGATGTCACCATCCGTCACGGCGCCGACGATTCGTCCACTGGCGTCCTGCGCGAACAGGATGCCGAGCATGTTCGCATTCAGCCGCCGGAAGGCTTCCTCAATGGTCTCGGTCTCGGCGATGGTGACGAGGGTTCGGTCAAGCACGTTGTGGGGTCCAGAAAGGGCCGATTCCGGCCATATCGCAGCAGGGTCTGGTAATACGGGAGCGGCAGGGACGATGCAAGGTTCCTGCGCCCAGCGGGATCGCAGCCGTAGTCCAAAGTTGGGCTCTCCGCTGGTCATCTCCGTCATGCCGCGCGCTCGTTGCGCGCTCCGGCTTCGCGGAGGATGTGCTCGCCTCGGCACCAACCCGCTGTGGAAACCGAGTTGAAGCTAGCGCTCGTCCGCGATCACCTTGCCGTCATTCGGCAACGTGCCGGGACCGACCAACTCGATGGCTCCGCCGAGCTTCGTCACGGCGCGCAAGCTGGCCGCGACTTCATCGCGGAGCGAGTCGTTGGCGGTCGCGGCTTCCGCTCTCAACGTCATGGCGTCGGTCTCGCCTTGGCGCGTGACGACGAGGCGCAGTCTTCCGAGCCCGGCGTGCCTCTTGCCGATCTCCGCGATCTGCTCGGGCCGGACGAACATGCCCTTGATTTTGGTCGTCTGGTCGGCTCGGCCCATCCAGCCCTTGATGCGCATATTGGTGCGCCCGCACGGGCTTGTGCCCGGCAAGGCCGCGGTGAGGTCGCCGAGCGCGAGCCGTATCCAGGGATGGTGCGGGTCGAGCGAGGTCACGACGATCTCGCCGACGTCGCCGGGCGCGACCGGATCGCCGGTGCCGGGCTTGACGATCTCCAGGATCAGGTCTTCGTTCACGACCATGCCTTCGCGTGCCTCGGTCTCGAAGGCGATGAGGCCGAGATCGGCGGTGCCGAAGGCCTGGTAGGCGTCGATGCCGCGGCCCTTGATTTCGGCCTGGAGCGAGGGCGGAAACGCAGCGCCCGAGACCAGCGCGCGCTTGATCGAGGAAACGTCACGCTCCGAGCTTGCCGCGGCATCGAGCAGGATCTTCAAAAAATCCGGCGTGCCGCTGTAGCCGACCGGCCGGTAGGCCTCGATCAGCTCGAATTGCTGTTCTGTGTTGCCGGGGCCGGCCGGGATTACCGCGCAGCCGAGCGCGCGCGCCGACGCATCGAAGATGAACCCTCCGGGGGTGAGATGGTAGCTGAAGGTATTGAGGACGATGTCGTCGGGACGGAACCCGGCTGCGAAAAGCGCCCTTGCGCCGCGCCAGGGATCGGCCTGTCGCCCTTCAGGCTCGAAGATCGGCCCTGGGGAGGTGAAGAGGCGGGCGAACGAGCCAGGCGCCCCCGCCACGAAGCCTCCGAAGGGCGCAGAGGCCTTGTGCAGGGCGGGCAGTTCCGACTTGCGTAACACCGGCAGCTGCGCCAGAGCCGCCCTCGAGGTCACGGCGGCGGGATCGAAGCCTTTGAGCCGCTCGGCATAGGCCGGGGCATCCAGCGCGGCCCGCAGCACCTCCGGGAGGCGGGCAAACAGGTCGGCCTCGCGCGCGGCTTGCTCGCGCGTCTCGCGGGCGTCGTAATGGGCGGTCATGGCTGTTCTTTCCGTGTTGGCATCCGTTGCGCGCCGCCGCCGTCATGGCTATCAGACCGCCATTGGTGAGGCTTGAAGGGGATCCGATGGCGGACGAAGGAATCATTGCGGCGGACGAGGCGTCGAACGTCGTCGCGCGCCTGAAGCGCCGCATGATCGACGAGGCCCTGCCGCTGTGGTCCACGGTGGGCTGGGATCACGCCGCGGGCGGCTTCATCGACAGGCTGCGCCGGGATGGCGCTGCGGATGCGGCTGCACCACGGCGCGTGTTCGTGCAGGCGCGCCAGATCTGGTGCTATGCCAAGGCGGCGAAGATGGGCTGGTATCCCGAGGGGCGCGCCATTGCGCTGAAGGGGCTGGAGCACCTGCTGGCCAAAGCGAAGGCGCCCGATGGTCGGCCCGGCTACGTGCACCGGCTGACGCCGGACGGCTCGGTGCTGGACGGCCGGCGCGATGCCTATGACCACGCCTTCATCCTGTTTGCGCTCGCCGGCGTCTATGCGCTCGACCAGGATGCGCAGGTCCGCGCCGAGATCGATGCCCTGCTCGCCTTCCTGGACGCCGATCTGCGCTCGCCGCATGGCGGCGTTCACGAAGGACTTCCTGTCTCGCTGCCGCGCCGGCAGAACCCGCATATGCATCTGTTCGAGGCGATGATCGCATGCTTCGAGGCGACCCACGATCTGTCGTTCCAGAATCGTGCCGGAGAATTCTTCGCACTGTTTCTGGCCAACCTCTACGACAAGCAGAAGCACGTATTGTCGGAGTATTTCGAGGAGGACTGGTCGAAGATCGAGCCGGTCAGCGTCGAGCCGGGCCACCAGGCGGAATGGGTCTGGCTGCTGAAAGGCTTCGAGCGCATCACCGGCTGCCCGACCGGCCAGCGGCGTGCGGAACTGCTGGAGACCTCGCTGCGCTATCGCGACGAGACGACGGGTTGCCTGGTCGACGAGGGTGACGCAAGCGGCAACATCCGCCGCAGCACGCGCCGGCTGTGGCCGCAGACCGAGATCGCGAAGGCGTGGATCGCGCAAGCCGAGTCGGGCGAGGCGGGGGCGGCGGACGAGGCGCGCGCGGCGCTGGTGCGGCTCGAACGGCATTATCTCAGCCATCCCGTGAAGGGCGGCTGGTATGACCAGTTCGATCGCGACGGCAAATCGCTGATCGACACCATTCCTGCGTCGTCGTTCTATCATGTTCTCTGCGCAGTCACGGAAGCGGAACAGGTGCTGGACTAGGCTTTCAGTGGATCAAAGCCAGCGCTTGCGCCGCTTGAAGCTCTTGAGGTTCTTGAAGCTCTTGCGCTGGTCCCCGGCGCCGCCGAGGTAGAATTCCTTGACGTCCTCGTTGTCGCGCAATTCGTCCGCGCTGCCGTCGAGCACGACCTTGCCCTGCTCCATGATGTAGCCGTGGCTCGCCACGGAGAGCGCTGCGCGTGCGTTCTGTTCGACCAGCAGGATGGTGACGCCGAGATCGCGGTTGATCTTCTGGATGATCGAGAACACCTCCTTCACCAGCAGCGGCGACAAGCCCATCGAAGGCTCGTCCATCAGGATCATCTTCGGGCGTGCCATCAGGGCGCGGCCGATCGCTAGCATCTGCTGCTCACCGCCGGAGAGATAACCTGCAAGGCCGGTGCGCTCCTTCAGGCGTGGGAAATAGTTGAAGACCATGTCGAGGTCGGCATCGACCTCGCGGTCCCTGCGGGTGAAAGCGCCGAGCTTGAGGTTCTCCAGCGAGGTCATGTCGGCGACGATGCGTCGGCCCTCCATCACCTGGAAGATGCCGCGGCGGACGATCTTGTCGGGATCGATGCCGTTGATGCGCTCGCCCTCGAACAGGATCTCCCCGCGCGTGACCTCGCCGTCCTCGGTCTTGAGCAGCCCCGAGATCGCCTTCAGCGTCGTCGACTTGCCGGCGCCGTTGGCCCCGAGCAGCGCCACGATCGCACCCTTGGGCACGTCGAGGCTGAGGCCGCGCAGCACCAGGATGACGTCGTCGTAGACGACCTCGATGTTGCGCACGGCGAGGAGGGGCGGCGTTGCGACAGCGGCGGGAGTTGAGCGGGTTGCTTCAATGGTTTGGGACATGCGTCTTCATTTCTCCGCTGTCGTCACCCACGAAGGCGGGTGACCCAGTATTCCAGACGCGCCTGCGATTCACGGAGAAGGCCGCGGCGTGCTGGATCCCCCGCCTTCGCGGGGGACGACAGTGTTCGTGTGGCCAGAGCCGGGATCACCAGCCCAGCAATTCAGGTTTGCGCGGCAGCTCGACGGTCTTGACCTTCTCGAGCTTGATCGTGCCCTTGGCCATGAGATCGTTGAGGTCGCCATCGGTCGCGCCCGAGATCTTCGTGCGATAGAGATCGACCTTCAGCGTGCCGCGATGATCCTTCTCGGTCCAGGTCGAGGGGTTGCATACGCCTTCCATCCCGGCCGGCACCCAGTCCTTCTTCTGGTGGAAACCCTTCGCGACGTTCTCGCCGGTTGCCCCGCCGTTCTTGACGGCCCAGTCGATCGCCTCCTTCATGTACAGTGCCGAGCAGACGGCTGCGACGTAGTGGACGGGGCGATAGACCTTGCCGGTCGGGTCGGATATCTTGGAGATCTCCATCACTGTCTTCATGCCGGGCGCATCGCCGCCCCAGCTCACTGCGGTGCGCAGCGGGAAGATCACGCCGTTGGCGGCGTCTCCGGCGGTCTTGGCGGCGTTCTCGTCCATGCCCCAGACATTGCCGAGGAATTGGATATCGACGCCGGCGGTCTTGCAGGCCTTCATTACCGAGATGTTGGATGCGGCGGTGTTGCCGAGATAAGCGTAGTTCGCTCCGGACGATTTCAGGCTGAGGCACTGCGCGCTGTAGTCGCCGGGCGCGAGCGCGAACACCAGAGGCGGCAGCACTTCGAAGCCGAGCTCCTGGGCCATGGCTTCGCCGGCGGCCTTGGGTGCGTTGGGGTAGGGGTGGTTCGCGCCCATGTGCACGAATTTCGGCTTGCCGGACTTGCCCTTCGCCTTCCAATCCTCCGCCGCCCACATCAGCATCGCGCGCAACGCGTCCGAATAGCTCGGACCGTAGAAGAAATTGTAAGGCGCAGGCTTGGCCTTGCCGCTGACGCCCTCGGGATCGGTCAGCGCGGCGGCATAGGAGCCGGACATGTCGGGGATTTTGTCCTGGGCGAGGAAGCCGGTCAGCGCCTCGGTGTCGGCGGTCCCCCAGCCCATGATCGCGGCGACCTTGTTGTCCGGCGCCGACCACTTCTTGTAGAGCGCAATCGCGCGCGGCACCTGGTAGCCGTAATCGTTGGTGTCGAGATTGACCTGCTTGCCGCCGATGCCGCCGTTTTTGTTGACCCAGGCAAACGTGTCGGCGACGGCTTGCCCGAAGGGCGTGCCGACGTCGGAGGTGCCGCCGGAATAATCGGCGAGATGTCCGATCGCGATCTGCGCCTGCGCGCCGGCGGAGAATGCGGCGATCGTGATCGCCAGCGATGCGGTGCTCAAAAGGGACTTCATCGTCATGGTCGGTTCCTCCGGTTTATTGTTTAAGTGAAGTGCCCGCGCTCAATGCGAGAACGGGTAGAGTTTCCAGTATGCCTTGATCTGCCGCCAGCGATGCGCGAGCCCGTCGGGCTCGAACATCAGGAACGCGATGATGATCACGCCGATCGCGATCTCGCGCAGAAAGGTGATGTTTGTGTTGAGCGAGAGTGCCTTGTCGATCGCGCCGCCCTTCAATTGATGGCTGATGAACTCCATCGCCTCCGGCAGCAGCACCACGAAGGCGGTGCCCATCAGCGTGCCCATGATCGAGCCGGTGCCGCCGATGATGATCATGGCAAGGAACAGGATCGAGCGCTCGATGCCGAAGCCCTCCTGGGAAACCACGAGCTGATAGTGCGCGTAGAGCGCGCCGGCGATGCCGGCGAAGAAGGCGGCGAGGCCGAACGACAGCGTGCGGTATTTCGTCAGGTTGATGCCCATGATCTCTGCGGAGAGATAATGGTCGCGGATCGCCACCAGCGCACGGCCGTCGCGCGTGCGCATCAGGTTGGTGACCAGGATGTAGCTGACGAGCACATAGGCCAGCACGACGTAGAAGTATTGCCTGTCGCCGCGCAGCGTATAGCCGAAGATCGAGAAAGGCGCGGCGCTTGCCGGCACCGAGCCACCGGAAAACCACTCGGCGCGCGAGAAGAAGTCGAGCAGAATGTATTGGGCGGCCAACGTGGCGATGACGAGGTAGAGACCCTTCAGCCGCGCCGCCGGAATGCCGAAGATCAGCCCGACCAGCGCAGTGACGAGGCCCGCAAGCGGGATCGCGAAGAACACCGGGATCGGTGCGTTGTTGGAAATGTAGGCCGATGTGAAGGCGCCGAGCAGGAAGAAGGCGGCGTGGCCGATCGAGATCTGCCCGGTGAAGCCGACCAGGATGTTGAGGCCGAGCGCCGCGATCGAGAAGATGCCGATCTGGATCAGGATGCTGAGCCAGTAACCGCTGAAGAACTGCGGTGCCAGACACAGCAGCAGCACGCCTGCGATCGCGAAGTTTCGGCTCGTCGCGGTCGGGAAGATCGTGGTGTCCGCGGCGTAGGTTGTACGGAAATCACCAGCGGGGATGAGGGCAGGGCCGGCCATGGTCAGATCCGCTCGATGTCGTGGGTGCCGAACAGGCCGTAGGGCTTGATCATCAGCACGATGATGAGAACGTAGAACGGCGCGATCTCGTAGAGATTGCCCCAGTGCAGATACTCACTGTCGACATATTGGGCGACGTTCTCGAGCAGTCCGATGATGATGCCGCCAAGCACGGCGCCGCCAACCGAATCCAGCCCGCCTAGGATCGCCGCCGGGAACACCTTGATGCCATAGGCCGCAAGGCCCGAGGACACGCCGTTGACGACGGCAACGACAACGCCCGCGACCGCCGAGACGGTGGCCGAGATCGCCCAGGCCATCGCGAACACGCTTTTGACGGAAATGCCGAGCGACTGCGCAACCTGCTGGTTGAAGGCGGTGGCGCGCATCGCAAGGCCGTATTTCGAAGCGCGGAAGAACCAGGCCATGCCGATCATCATGGCGACCGACACCACGAGGCTCATGACGTAGACGGTCTGGATCTGGAGGCCGAGCAGGTTGACGGATTGACTCTCGAACACGCGCGGGAACGGCTGCGGATTGACGCCGAACATCCATTTCAGCGTCGCCTGCAGCACGGTGGAGAGGCCGATCGTCACCATGATCACCGAGATGATGGGCTCGCCGATCATCGGCCGCAGGATCAGCACCTGCACCGCGATGCCGAAAACGAACATGAACACTAGCGTGATCGGCATGCCTATCCAGAACGGCACCTGGTATTTCGCCAACAAGGCCCAGCAAACCCAGGCGCCGACCAGCAGCAGCTCGCCTTGCGCGAAATTGACGACCTGCGTCGCCTTGTAGATCAGCACGAACGACATCGCGACCACGCCATAGAGCGTGCCGACCACGAGGCCGTTGACCAGGAGCTGGATGAGGAAGGCGGTATTCATGTTGTGATGCTCGGTGACGGGCCCGGTGCGCGCTTTCCCTTTCCCCTTGTGGGAGAGGGTGGCTTCGCGAAGCGAAGACGGGTGAGGGGTTGCTTCCGCAGTGACGGTGCGGACAGAGGACCCCTCACCCGAGTGAGGGTGCGGCCGGCGGCGGAGATGCCCTCTCCCACAAGGGGAGAAGGCGCATCGGCAGGCATCGCGTGCTGGACTGGAAGCAATCTCACTCTGCCGCCTCCGCCATGTGCCCGCGACCGCCGAGATCCACCACCCGCAACGTGGTGCGCACGCGCTGGGTGGTGCCGTCCTGGAAGCGGATCACGGTGTCGACGGGGATGTCGGAATCGCCGCGGTAGATCGCGTCGATGATCCCTTCGTATTTCTCGTTGATGACGCTGCGGCGGACCTTTCTGGTCCGGGTGAGCTCGCCGTCGTCGGCGTCGAGCTCCTTGTAGAGCAGCAGGAAGCGCGAGATGCGCTGGGCCGGCGGCAGCGTGGCGTTGACGGTCTCGACCTCCTTGTGAAGCAGCGCATAGACTTCGGGCCGCGAGGCGAGGTCGCTGTAGGTCGTGAAGGAGAGGCGGTTCTTCTCCGCCCATTTCGAGATGATGGAATAGCGGATGCAGATCATGGCTGCAAGCGCGTCGCGGCCGGCGCCGAGCACCACGGCTTCGGCGATATAGGGCGAGAACTTCAGCTTGTTCTCGATGAATTGCGGCGAGAAACGCTCGCCGCGCGAGGTCTCGGCGAGATCCTTGATGCGGTCGATGACGACGAGCTGCCCATGATTGTTGAAATAGCCGGCATCGCCGGAGCACAGCCAGCCGTCCTTGATGTCGGCGACGCTCGCTTCGGGGTTCTTGTAATAGCCGAGGAACATGTGGGGATGACGCACCACGATCTCGCCGACGCCGTGGACGTCGGCATTGTCGATCCGGATCTCGACAGTGTCGGCCATCGGCACGCCCGTCGTATCGGGGTCGACCTTGCCCTCGGGATGCAGCGTGTAGGCGCCTAGCAGCTCGGTCTGGCCGTACAGGGTTCGAAGCGGCACACCCATGGCCTGGAAGAACTTGAAGGTCTCCGGGCCGAGCGCCGCACCGCCGGTCGCCGCCGAGCGTAGGCGGGTGAAGCCGAGGCGATCGCGCAGCGCGCGGAACAGGATCGCGTCGGCAAAGCCGGAGCGTTTGCCCTGTTCGAGCGCGGCGAGGCCGCTCTTCATGCCGATGTCGAACAGGCGCTGCTTGAAGGGCGTCGCGTCCATCACCTTGGCACGGACGTCGGCGGCGATGGACTCCCAGACGCGCGGCGCGAACAGCACGAAGGTCGGTGCGATCTCGCGCAGATCGTTCATCATCGTGTCCGGCTCTTCGACGAAATTGATCTTCATCCGGCAGAGCAGGCCTTTGCCGAGTACGTAGACCTGCTCCATGATCCAGGGCAGCGGCAGCACCGAGACGTATTCGTCGTCCGGCCCCTTCGGGTCGAAGGCGAGATACGTCGCGCAGTGGCCGAGCACGCGGCCCGCCGCGAGCATCGCGAGTTTCGGATGTGACGTGGTGCCTGAGGTCGTGCAGAGGATTGCGACGTCCTCTCCCTTGGTGGCATCGACCAGTCTGTCGTAAAGCTCCGGCTCGCGCGCTGCACGTGCCCGCCCAAGTTCGGCAAACTTCTCCGCCGACATCAGCCTGGGATCGTCGTATTTCCGCATCCCACGCGGGTCGGAATAGACGATGTGCTTCAGCTTGGGCACGCGCTCGGCCAAGGTGAGCAGCTTGTCGACCTGCTCCTCGTCCTCGGCGAAGACGAGCTGCGCCTCGCCATAGGTGAGGAGATAGGAGGCTTCCTCGTCCAGCACGTCGCGATACAGCCCGAGGCTGAGGCCGCCGATCGCATGCGCCGCGATTTCCGCCGCGACCCAGTCCGGCCGGTTGTCGCCGATGATCCCGATGACATCGCCGCGGCCAAGGCCGAGTTCGACGAGGCCAAGCGCGAAATCGCGCACCCTTGTCTGGTAGTCGTTCCAGGTGAAGATGCGCCAGAGCCCGAGATCCTTCTCGCGCAGCGCGATCTCGCCGCCGTGCTCCCTGGCGTTGAGCCGGAGCATCTTGGGATAGGTGTCGGCCTGCGCGACGCGGCCCGCATAATCCATCATGCCGCGCTCTCCTGCGCCGCCGGGGCGTCGTCCGGGTCGACCAGCACCTCGTCTTCTTCGCCAAGATAGGCGCGCCTGACGTGGGGATCGGCGAGCACGGTCGCCGGATCGCCCTCGGCGATCTTCTTGCCGAAATCCAGCACCATGACGCGATGGGAGATGTCCATCACCACGCCCATGTCATGCTCGATCATCACCACCGTCATCCCGAACTCCTCGTTGAGGTCGACGATGTAGCGGGCCATGTCCTCCTTCTCCTCGAAGTTCATGCCGGCCATCGGCTCGTCAAGGAGGATCAGGCGCGGCTCCAGCGCCATGGCACGGGCAAGCTCCACGCGCTTGCGCAGGCCGTAGGAGAGCGTGCCGGCGGTGGCTTTTCGCACCGATTGCAGATCGAGGAAGTCGATGATCTCCTCGACCTTGCGGCGGTGCTCGAGCTCCTCCTTGCGCGCGCCGGTGAGCCAGTACAGCGAGCCCGTGAGGAAATTGTTCTTCAGGAGGTGATGGCGGCCGACCATGATGTTGTCGAGCACGCTCATGTGGTGGAACAGCGCCAGGTTCTGGAAAGTGCGACCGATGCCGAGCGGAGCGCGGGCATTCGGCGTCAGGCCGGTGATGTCGCGGCCCTGATAGAAGAGCTGGCCTTCGGTCGGCTTGTAGCGGCCGGAAATACAGTTCACGATCGAGGTCTTGCCGGCGCCGTTGGGGCCGATGATCGAGAACAGCTCGCCCTCCCTGATGGCGAAGCTGACGTCGGTCAGCGCGCGGACGCCGCCGAATCGCAAGGACACGCCGCGCACTTCGAGACTGGTAGCCACCAAACGATTCCCTCCCGGTGATGGCGCTTTTTAGCGGCGCTCTTCGTCCGTTCTCCCGGCGATCCTAGTACGGCGGTCGCAGTGAGACCATGCAGCAGATGGTCTCGACCGTAGCCGCCTCGCTCTCGTTCCCGGCAGGGGTCAAAAGCCGTATCGCCCAAGGTGGTCCTCAATAGGGGAAAGCGCTATTTTGAAATGTCTTCCGGCTGACAATTCTGCGACAAAGTTTGGCGGGCGGCGGCGGCTCTCATCTTTGGTCGAATGGCAGTCGGGATCATCATGCTGCAATGCAAAAGACGGCGGAGTGACGAAACGGTGCGGCTGGCCGTGAGATCATGATTTCAGAGGACCATCTGAAGCGCGTCGCCGCTTGGTCGCGCGAGCTCACACGAGCGGAGATCGAGGTTGCGCGTGCCGGCATCACGGAGCGGTCCTACGGCACCGGCGAGAGCGTGTTCATGCGCGGCGATATCTTTGCCTATTGGGCCGGCATGGTGAGTGGCCTTGCCCGGATGGGCGGGGTCTCGCGCGATGGCAAGGAGACCAGCCTTGCCGGGTTGACGGCAGGGGCCTGGTTCGGCGAGGGCAGCGTGCTCAAGAACGAACCGCGCCGCTACGACGTCGTCGCGTTGCGCGACAGCCGCGTCGCGCTGATGGAACGCAGCGCCTTCATGTGGCTGTTCGAGAACAGCGTCGGCTTCAACCGCTTCCTGGTGCGCCAGCTCAACGAGCGGCTCGGGCAGTTCATCGGCATGCTCGAGGTCAACCGCACGCTGGACGCCACCGCCCGGCTGGCCCGCAGCATCGCCTCGCTGTTCAACCCGATCCTTTATCCGGAATCGACCGCGCATCTGGAGATCACCCAGGAGGAGATCGGCGCCCTCTCCGGCATGTCCCGCCAGAACGCCAACCGCGCGCTGAACCGGCTGGAGAAGGAGGGGCTGCTGCGGCTGGAATATGGCGGCGTCACCATCCTCGATATCGAGCGGCTGCGCGGCTATGGGGATTAGCGCGCGTTTGCGGGGGCATGCGCCGGCCAGAGGTCAGCGCGCCAGCGGATCGCGATCGCCAGCATCGCCACGAATCCTGCGATGGTATAGAGCGCTCCTGTCGCGGAATAGCCGATGACGTCGATCAGGCTGCCGGCGGCGAGCAGCCCGATCGGCAGGCCGTAGATCACCATCATGCGAACGCCCATGATCCGGCCGCGCAGATGCGCACTCGCGGTGCGCATCAGGATCACGGCGGCCGAGATCATCGACATGCTCTGGGCGATGCCGGCGAGAACGAGGCAGGCCATCGCCACCGGCAAGGTTCCGGCCTCGACGAACACCAGCAGCATGGCGTACCAGGCCAGCGTCGCGCCGATCAGCAGGCGGGCAATGCGCACGCCGCTGACCAGGCTGAGCGTGATGGAGCCGATCAGCGAGCCGACGGCGAAGCTCGCAGAGAGATAACCGAGGCCGGTCTGGTCGGTATGAAAAATCTCCCGTGCGATGTACGGCAACAATCCGCCCGTGAAGGGAAATGCGGTCAGATTGGCAAGGAAGGCGACCCACAGCGCCGCGAGCATTGCCGGACCGTTCCAGGCGTAGACGACGCCTTCCTTGAGCTCGCCGAACAATCGGGAGATGGCGCCGCTGTTCGCAGGAAGATCGCTCGTCGTGACGGTCCTTTTCGGCCGGCTCAGACATAGCATGAGGAGTGCGGCCATCAGGTAGAGGCAGGTGATCGCCACATAGACGAGGCCGATGCCGAGGACGGCGAACAGTCCGGCGCCGGTCAATGCTCCGGCGATCCGCGCGCTGTCTTGCGTCGTGCGCGCGACGCTGATGGCCCCCACCAACTGCCCGGGCGGCATGATCTCGGCCAGCAGCGCGCCCCGGACGCCGAGGTCCGAAGGACGAATCAGGCCCATGATCGCGACGATGATCATGACGTTCAGTGGCGTGAGCTGGCCGGTCAGGGCCAGGACCATGATAGTCGACGACAGTAGCGTATAGGCCAGACGCATCATGACCAGGAGATCGCGATGGCCGATGCGGTCGCCGATCATGCCGAACACGGGCGCGACCAATGTCCCGACGAACTGGAGAGAAGCAAGCACGGTGAGCAGCAGCACCGAGCCGGTCTCGACGATGATGTACCAGCCGAGCACCAGCGTCTCGACCTCGAATGCCCAGGAGGTGAGCAGGTCCGACGGCCATTGAAAGCGGTAATTGCGGATGCGGAACGGCGCGAGCGCAGAAGGTCGTGCGGCTGTGCTCAAGACGCGATGGCGCGTGTCACGGCGATTCCCTGGCCCGTGTGGTTTCTTTTCATTTCCCGCAACGTAGGGCCGCCGCCGCGCGTGTCAATCAGAGCGGCCGCATGCCGCTCCCGCGCTCAGCTCTTATCTGGTCCCAGCCGGTTTCCGCTCCGCCAGTGCACGCGCCATCGCCGAGATCAGCGGCCGCATGAAGTAGGCTTCATCGGCCGGCGAGATGTCGGTGCGCAGACCACGTGCGGCGAGTTCACCTGAGACCGCAGGCCCAACCGAGGCGATCAATGTCCGGTCGAGGCCCGTGCGCAGCTTCGCTTCGACGCCGTGCGCCTTCGCCGCCTCGACCAGGCGGCGCACCTGGCCGAGATTGGTCAATGCGATGGAATCGATCCGCCCCTCGGCCATTTCGTCGATGGCGGCGACGATGTTCGCATCCGCTGCCTTGGAGTCGTAGACATAGGGCAGCACGCCATCGACCTCGGCGCCTTGCGCTGAAAGCGCGCCGGTCAACGCGCCGTGGTCCTTGTCGGGATAGAGCTGGAGACCGAGGCGCCGTCCTTTCAGGTCGAGCTTGGCCAGCATCTCGATCACGCCCTCGGTGGTCGGCTTCTCCGTGGTCTGCTGCGCCTCGAGTCCGATCTCGCGCAGCGCCTTGCCGGGCTTCGGGCCGCGGGTGAATTTTCGCGTGTTGGTGAGCGCCGCGATGAGGGCGGCGTCCAGCCCGCGGGTGCGGGCGAGCTTCACGATGCGCCGCAGGCCTTCACCGGTCATCAGCACGAGGTCGTCGAGGGGCCTGTCGATGGCGCGGCGAATCCAGCCCTCGACGGGAGCCGGGTCCGGCGCATCATGGATGGTGAACATCGGGCACTGCACCACCTCGGCGCCTTGCTCGACCAGAAGCTTGGAAAACTGCGCCTCCTCGCGCGTTTCCAGGATGAGGATGCGGGTGCCGTTCAAGCGGTCGGCCATGGGTGTGCTCCGGTCGGGAATTGCAATCGTCCGTTCATCCTGACTCTGCGCCCGGGATTGGCGCAAGACCGGGGTCGGTGCTAGAGCAGGACACGGATCGCAGAGTCGCTGCACGAACCTTCATCAGAGCCAAGCCTGTTCATCAACATGCCCGATCATCAATACGTGTTGACCTTGTCCTGTCCGGACCGCCCCGGCATCGTTTCGGCGGTCTCGACATTCCTCGCCCACAATGGACAGAACATCCTTGACGCCCAGCAGTTCGACGACGTCGAGACCAAGAAGTTCTTCATGCGAGTGGTGTTCACAGCCGCCGATCTTGCCGTGGAACTGTCGGCGCTCCAGACCGGCTTTGCCACGATCGCCGAACGTTTCGGCATGGAGTGGCAGATGCGCGACCGGGCCGCGCATCGTAAGGTGATGTTGTTGGTCTCGAAATCCGACCACTGTCTGGTCGACATCCTCTATCGCTGGCGCACCGGCGAGTTGCCGATGATACCGACCGCGATCGTTTCCAACCATCCGCGCGAAGTCTACGCCGGGCTCGATTTTGGCGGCATTCCGTTCCACCACCTGCCTGTCACCAAGGATACCAAGCGCGAGCAGGAGGCCGAGATCATGGACCTCGTCGCCAAGACGAAGACCGATCTCGTCGTGCTCGCCCGCTACATGCAGATCCTGTCCGACGATCTGTCGTCCAAGCTTTCGGGCCGCTGCATCAACATCCATCATTCGTTCTTGCCCGGCTTCAAGGGCGCAAAGCCCTATCACCAGGCCCATGAGCGCGGGGTCAAGCTGATCGGCGCGACTGCGCATTACGTCACGTGCGACCTCGACGAAGGCCCGATCATCGATCAGGACGTCGAGCGGATCAGCCATCGCGATACGCCCGAGGATCTCGTTCGCAAGGGCCGCGACATCGAGCGCCGCGTGCTGGCACGGGCGATCCGCTACCACCTGGACGATCGCGTCATCCTCAACGGCCGCAAGACGGTGGTGTTCGTCGACTAGCGAATGGTGAGTGGCGGCGAGGGAGTGGAAGCAGGATAGCGCCTTCTTCGCCACTCCCTATTCGACATTGGCTTCCTAGCGCCCTGCGCCAGCCGGCGCCGTTTCTGTCGCACCCTTCTGCGCCTGCTCTTCCTTCTCACGCTCGGCAGCGGGCAACAGCCGCTTGCGCTCGCGTTCCCTCATATAGGCCTCGTATTGCGGCGTGCCCGGGCGTGGCGGGGCATCGGCGGGCAGGCCGCCGGCCCATTGCGGAACGTAGTCGCCCATCCCGGCGGAGAGCTTCTCGTTGACCGTGCCGCAGCCTGCAAGGTTCAGAGCGAGCAGCGCGACTGCGGCTGCGATCGAAGGCGAACGGGAACGCATGGACATCATCTGGGGCGTGCCCGATCGGGCGGACGGGGGAGCGCCGAACGGGCGCCATCGGCGAACCGTAGCTCTCAACAGGTAAAATTAGCCTATTCGAGGGTGAACCATCATGTATACATGAAAGGTAAATTAATGCTCCATCTTAGCCTCTTGAAGGGCTCCTTCCAGCTGGTATTGTATACATCGCGTCTGTCCGGTCGGTGTAGCGTTAGGTTGGGGCCATCCTGTAAGGCAACTTGATGGGCCCTCCGGCCTAACGGCCAGCGATCCGGGCTTTCCGTTGACAGGACAATCTTATTTGTACAATCGTACAAATGCCTCCCCGCCGCAGGGGGTGCCCACCCGGCTTGCGCCGAATGGTCGCCCAACGTCCGATTGACAAACGGGGTTGTAGAGGACGCCATGTGGCCGCGCGGCATGGCTTGTCCGTGAGTGAAGCGCGGCAAGGACCGGGCACTCGGTCCGCTCACACGAGCCTGGAATGAAGGGGAGGGACATCCGATGTTCGAATGCATGCTTTTTTCACGTACCGCAGCGATCGCTGCCATCGCGGGCCTCGCGGCCGTTGCGCCTGCCACGGCGCAAGACACGGTCAAGATCGGGCTGATCCTGCCGATGACCGGCGGCCAAGCCTCGACCGGCAAGCAGATCGAGAACGCGGTCAAGCTCTACATGCAGCAGAAGGGCGACACCGTCGCTGGCAAGAAGATCGAGATCATCGTCAAGGACGACGCCGCGATCCCGGACAAGACCAAGACCGCCGCGCAGGAACTGATCGTCAACGACAAGGTCAACTTCATCGCCGGGTTCGGCGTGACGCCGGCCGCGCTCGCCGCCGCGCCGCTGGCCACCCAGGCCAAGATTCCGGAGGTCGTGATGGCGGCCGGCACCTCCATCATCACCGAGCGTTCGCCCTATATCGTGCGCACCAGCTTCACGCTGGC
Organism: Bradyrhizobium sp.; assembly: GCA_035575945.1. Lineage (GTDB taxonomy): Bacteria > Pseudomonadota > Alphaproteobacteria > Rhizobiales > Xanthobacteraceae > Bradyrhizobium. Next base: position 174,330 of record DATLXF010000026.1, read on the forward strand.
ACAGTCCTCCACCATCATCGGTGACTGGGCCGTCAAGAACGGCATCAAGAAGGTTGCGACGCTGACTTCCGACTACGCCCCGGGCAACGACGCCCTCAACTTCTTCAAGCAGCATTTCACGGCCGGCGGCGGTGAGGTGGTCGAGGAAGTCAAGGTGCCGCTGCAGAACCCCGACTTCGCCCCGTTCCTCCAGCGCATGAAGGACGCCAAGCCGGACGCGATCTTCGTCTTCGTGCCGGCGGGCCAGGGCGGCAACTTCATGAAGCAATATGCAGAGCGCGGTCTCGACAAGGCCGGTATCAAGGTGATCGGACCGGGTGACGTCACCGACGACGATTTGCTCAACAACATGGGCGACGCCGTGCTCGGCACCGTTACCGCGCATCTCTACTCCGCGGCGCATCCCTCGCAGATGAACAAGGATTTCGTCGCAGCCTACAAGAAGGCCTTCGGCAACCGTCCGGGCTTCATGGCCGTGGGCGGCTATGACGGCATCCACCTGATCTACGAGGCGCTGAAGAAGACGGGCGGCGACACCAACGGCGACAAGCTGATCGAAGCCATGAAGGGACAGAAGTGGGAGAGCCCGCGCGGACCGATCTCGATCGACCCCGAGACGCGCGACATCGTGCAGAACATCTATATCCGCAAGGTCGAGAAGGTCGATGGCGAGCTTTACAACGTGGAGTTCGCGACCTTCGAAGCCGTCAAGGATCTCGGCAAGACCAAGAAGTGACGCGCGAAAGCGCGTCATCCCGGGCATGCCTCTTACCTCTCCCGCTTGCGGGAGAGGTCGGCGCGAAGCGCCGGGTGAGGGCTCTCTCCTCCGAGGGAGTCTTCGTTGTTGAAGCACCCTCTCCCCAACCCTCTCCCGCAGGCGGGAGAGGGAGTGCAGCATGGCCCTTGGCCACACTTGAGATGACCCCCGACTGCTGATGACCGCAATCCTCACCAACCTGTTCGATGGCGTCGCCTACGGCATGCTGCTGTTCGTGCTCGCCTGCGGGCTCGCGGTCACGCTCGGATTGATGAACTTCGTCAATCTCGCCCACGGTGCTTTCGCGATGGCGGGCGGCTATGTCTGCATGGTGCTGGTCAACCGAATGGGCTGGCCGTTTTTCGCCGCATTGCCGCTCGCTTTCGTCTCGTCGGCGGCGATCGGCATCGCGCTCGAGCGTACGCTGTACCGCCATCTCTATGCACGCAGCCATCTCGACCAAGTGCTGTTCACGATCGGCCTCACCTTCATGTCGGTCGCCGCGGTGGACTACATCCAGGGCTCCTCACGCGTCTTCATCAATCTGCCGGCCGCGCTCCAGGGCCAGTTCGACCTGTTCGGCGTCGGCATCGGCCGCTACCGCCTGATGATCATCGTGATCTGTGGCCTGCTCACCATCGCGCTTCAGCTGGTGCTGGCGAAGACGCGTTTCGGCAGCCGCCTGCGCGCCGCTGTCGACGACCCCCGCGCCGCCAGCGGCCTCGGCATCAACGTGCCGCAGGTGTTCGCCTTTACCTTTGCCTTCGGTTGCGGGCTTGCGGGCCTCGGCGGCGCGCTCAGCGCCGAGATCCTCGGGCTCGATCCATATTTCCCGCTGAAGTTCATGATCTATTTCCTCATCGTGGTCACCGTCGGTGGCTCCTCCTCGATCACCGGGCCGTTCCTGGCCTCGCTCCTGCTCGGCATCGGCGACGTCGCCGGCAAGTATTACGTGCCGAAGATGGGCCCCTTCGTGATCTACACCATCATGATCGTGATCCTGATCTGGCGCCCGAACGGCCTGTTCGGCCGCACGGCCGCGCGTTGAGTTCGCCGATGACCGCTTCCTCCGACGTCGGCGACCACGCCCAGCGCCAGGCGCGCTGGCACTACGGGGAAATCGCGTTCTGGGTGATCGTGCTGGCCTGCGGGTTCCTGTTCCCGTCACGCTATCTGATCATGACCGACATCCTGCGGCTGGCGCTGTTTGCGATGTCGCTCGATCTCATCCTCGGCTATGCCGGCATCGTGTCGCTCGGCCACGCCGCCTTCTTCGGCGTGGGCGCCTATGCCGCGGGGCTCCTTGCGCTGCACGGCATCGTCAACGAGCCCGTGCTGGCGCTGGTCGTCGCAGGTCTCGTGGCGATGGTGCTCGGCTTTGCCACGAGCTTCCTGGTGATCCGCGGCGTCGACCTGACTCGTCTGATGGTGACGCTCGGCATCGCCCTGCTGCTGGAGGCGCTCGCCGAACGCTTCTCCAACATCACCGGCGGCACCGACGGCCTGCAGGGCATCGAGATGCAGCCGATCCTCGGCCAGATTCCGTTCGACATGTTCGGCAAGGCCGGGTTCTTCTATTCGCTGGCAGTTCTGTTCCTGCTGTTCCTGTTCGCCCGCCGCGTCGTGCACTCGCCGTTCGGCTTGTCGCTGCGCGCGATCAAGAACAATCCGCTGCGCGCCGCGGCGATCGGCATCCCGGTCAACCGCCGCCTGATCGCGATCTACACGCTGGCTGCGTTCTATGCCGGCATCGCCGGCGCGCTGTTCACCCAGACCACCGCCATCGCCTCGCTGGATGTGTTCGCCTTCGAGCGTTCCGCCGATTTGATGCTGGTGCTCGTCATCGGCGGCACCGGCTATCTCTATGGCGGCCTGATCGGCGCGGTGGTGTTCCGCATGCTCCAGGAGTTGTTCTCGACCATTACCCCGCAGTATTGGCAGTTCTGGATCGGTCTCGTGCTGGTCGTGATCGTGCTGGTCGGCCGGCAACGCCTGCACCGCTGGGTGTTGTACGTGCCGAACCTGGTCATCAGGCAGCTGGCCGGGCGCAAGGCGGTCGTCGCCGTGCCGGAGAGCGATTAATGACCCTCGCGCTCGAAACGAAGAACCTCGAAAAGCAGTTCGGCGGGCTGCGCGTGACCCGCGATCTCTCGCTCAAGGTCGAGCAGGGTGCACGCCACGCGCTGATCGGTCCGAACGGCGCCGGCAAGACCACCGTCATCAACCAGCTCACCGGGGTGCTCAAGCCGAACTCCGGCCGCATCCTGCTCGAAGGCCAGGACATCACCGATCTTCCCGTGCACAAGCGCGTGCTGCGCGGCCTGTCGCGCACCTTCCAGATCAACCAGCTCTATCCCGACCTGACCCCGCTCGAGACCATCGGGCTTGCCGTTTCCGAACGCCTCGGCCATGGCGGCGACTGGTGGCGACGCATGGGCACGCGTAGCGACGTCAACGGCGAGATCGCCGAACTGCTCGCGCGCTTCCACTTGCTCGACGTCATGAACGAGCAGACGGTGACGCTGCCTTACGGCAAGCAGCGCCTGCTTGAGATCGCGGTCGCGATCGCGGCCAAGCCGCGCGTGTTGCTGCTCGACGAGCCCGCCGCCGGCGTGCCCGAGAGCGAGCGTCACGATATCCTTGCCGTCGTGGGCGCGCTGCCGCGCGACGTCACCGTGCTCCTGATCGAACACGACATGGATCTGGTGTTCTCCTTCGCCGACCGCATCTCCGTGCTGGTCTCCGGCGCGCTGCTCACGGAGGGGCCGCCCGAGCAGGTCGCGCGCGATCCGCAGGTGAAGGCGGTGTATCTCGGCGAGGAGGCGGTCAATGTCTGACCTGCTCGCGATCGATTCGCTGCGTGCCGGCTATGGCGAGGCGGTGGTGCTGCCCAACATGTCCTTGCGCCTCGGCGAGGGGCAGGTGCTGGCGCTGCTCGGCCGCAATGGCACCGGCAAGACCACCTTGATCAACTCCATCGTCGGAGTGACCCGCCGCTTCTCCGGCTCAATTGCGCTTGCCGGCGCCGACGTAACTGCCCTGCGACCCGACCAGCGGGCGCGCGCCGGCATCGGCTGGGTGCCCCAGGAGCGCAACATCTTCCGCTCGCTCACGGTGGAGGAGAACATGACGGCAGTGGCGCAACCTGGTCCCTGGACCGTCGAGAAGGTTTACGAGATGTTCCCGCGGCTGAAGGAGCGGCGGAGCAATTTTGGCAACCAGCTCTCCGGCGGCGAGCAGCAGATGCTGGCGATCGGGCGGGCGTTGACGCTCAACCCGAAGGTGCTGTTGCTGGACGAGCCGACCGAGGGTCTCGCGCCGATCATCGTCGATGAGTTGCTGGCGGCGCTGGAGGTGATCACGCGGGCGGGCGGCATGTGCGCGGTGATCGTCGAGCAGAACGCACAAAAAATCCTCAAACTGGCCGACCGGGTCGTGATATTGGAGCGCGGCGCGATCGTGCATGATGGGACGAGCGCCGCGTTAAAGGCGGATGCGGCGATGCTGGAACGGTTTCTGGGCGTGTCGGGCGGCGGGCGACATTGATGCGGGCGGTTGCTACAGCCGCCGTCATTCCGG
>DATLXF010000027.1:0-455848 GCA_035575945.1 Bradyrhizobium sp.
GACACGAGAGCCGCATCCGCAAGAGCTTGACCGTAGCAACGACGGCCAGGACCACACGGTTTTGCCGTACGCACGGCCCGCCATTTCGCCGCAGTTTTCCCGATGCCGTCGACAGCGCCGGAAACTTACAGACGAGACGAACCTGTCAGCGCCGTTCGTCCGCGCGCGGCCACGAGCTCTCCGGGGACTACCCTCCCTGCCCGCACCTTTCGCGCCCGACGCTGCCGCGTCCACCGCAAGCCCGGCTCGCGAACATGACGACCTCACGATCGCCCCTCGAGAATGAGCCGGGATGCGCGACACATACGTCAATTCCAAATTTCGGTAAAGCGGAATATTTTCGCGCGATCCGATTGACAGAGGGCGACACAGGCGCGATCGCGAAGCCCGGATGAGCGAAGCGACATCCGGGATCCTTGCGACCGAGCCCCCGGGTATCGCTACGCTCACCCGGGCTACAAGGAGACTGCGGCCCGATCGATTGCGGGCTCGATGCTGTGCATCGCCCCGGAATGACTGAAGAGCTTCACCCTCTCGCGGCACCGGCGTCCCATCCGCCATCGTCGTCACGCCCTTGCGCCCGACGATCATCCCATAGGCCTGCGGCTGGCGGTGGACGTCGAAGTTGAAGGTGGTGCGCTTGTAAGAATGGCAGAGATCGAGATCGCAACGGGCTAGCGCGATCTCGTCGCCCTTGGTCATGCACCGCGCGATGATCTCGCCCGAGGGCGCGACGATGCAGCTGCCGCCGATGTGATCGACACCTTCTTCGAGGCCGGCCTTGGCAACGCCGACCACGAAGGTGCCGTTCTGATACGCACCGGATTGCATCACCAGGTGGTTGTGGAACAGAGAGAGATCGTCATGCTCGGGCGCGGGCGGATTGTGCACCGGCGTGTTGTAGCCGATCATCACCATCTCGACCCCCTGCAGGCCCATCACCCGATAGGATTCGCTCCAGCGCCGGTCGTTGCAGATCGCCATCCCCATCACGCCGCCGAACGCATCGACGACCCCGAAACCGTCGCCCGGCTCGAAGTAACGCTTCTCCAGATGCTGAAACTCGCGCCACGGCTCGTACTCGGCATGGCCTGGCAGATGGACCTTGCGATATTTCAGGACGATCGCACCGTTCTTGTCGACGAGAATGGACGTGTTGTAGCGCCTGGTGATGCCGGCCTCGACCACGAGCTCGGCATAGCCGAGGCAGAAGCCGATCCCGAGCTCGCGGGCGAGATCGAACAGCGCCTGGGTTTCGGGGCTCGGCATCTGCCGCTCGAAGAATCCGTCGATCTCGGCCTGGTCCTCGAAGTACCAGCGCGGAAAGAAAGTGGTCAGCGCCAGCTCGGGATAGACGATCACGTCGCAGCCGCTTGCGTGCGCTTGGCGCATCAACGCCATCAGACGCGTCACGACCTTTGCCCTCGTTTCGCTCCTTGCGACCGGACCCAGCTGACCGGCCGCAACAGTCAACAATCTCGTCACCCGCCTCCCCCCATTGCTCCCACGGTGGGGCGCCTACCAAGCGTCCCGCCGGACGGATAGCCGTCGCCGTCCATCACGAATGGCCCAATCAAATTCCGTGCCGGCGGTACAATCCTGCGCCAGCCACTCCGTGGAACTTTCGTTGCTGATCTGCAACGGTTCCCGACCGTCTGAAGCCCGACAAAACAAGCTCCCATTCCGGCCACGAACCGCCCTCACAAGGCCGTGAGACTAGCAGGGGAACCAGGATGCGTGCACAACGCGTTTGGAAAGTAAACGGAACGGCCAGCATTGGGCAGCTTCAATCGAGGCTGGACGATCTGAACAAGCGGCTCGTCCAGCTCGAAAACCAGAATCCGGGCAGCTGGAAGGTCGAAGAGCTGAGATCGAGCGCTCTCAGCCTGTCGCGCGACATCGACGACATCCGCTGTGCCGAGGCGACGGCGGCCCTGAGCGAGTTGCTGCGGAAGTAATCGGCACGAGGCTCAGCGTCGGGCCGGGGAACCAACCTCCCCTCGCCGCCATTTCCATGCATGGCTGGTCGTGCGCGACGGCGCATTCACCGTCGCGCCAGTTCGCGCTGAAAGGATTTCGCATGACATCCGATCCCGAGGAGTCGGTGAGGCTGCAAGGCTATGGCGAGATGACGTTGCGCACTGCCGTCGCGACCTCGATGGGGCTCGCGCCGCACGAACGGTCCGAGGCTGCCATCTTCCGCGTCCGTGACGGCGTGCGTCTTGCGCAAAGCGAGATTGCCGAGCTCGCCTCGAACTGGGGCATCGAACCGACGCCGATGGTACGGTCGCCGCGACCGATGCCGGAGCAGCACTGGCCTGACATCGTGCGAGGCATGGTGCGCGAGGCCCCTCTGCCGGCGCTGATCGTTGCGTTCTTGCTGGGGGTGGTGGTGGCGCGGCGGTAGCGTGAACATCCGGCGCGTCGTTTCCGCCATCCTTGCCGTCTATGGCAAAACGCCCGTCAGCCTCATCAGGGGCGAGCCTGGGTTGAATCATGCCGGCGTGGCGCCGCCATCTTTCCCACACTCTAGCCGCTGCGATAGCGCTCGATCCGCGAAAGGTCGGGCGCAATTCCGAGCCCCGGTTCTCGATCCAGCTCAACCATGCCGGTCCTCACGTTGAGAACCGGGCCGCAATAGAGATCGCGCAGCGGGTTGTCGTTGGTATCGACCTCCAGCCAGCCGTCCCCTCCGACACCGGCGAGCAGATGCGCGGACGCAAGCAAGCCAAGTCCTCCGCCGAGATAGTGCGGGCAGAACGTCTTGCCTGATTTCAAAATGTCGCGAGCCAGCGGCGTGCAGACGCTGAGCCCGCCCCATTTCGCGATATCGGGCTGGATGACGCCGAGCACGTCTTCGGCGAGGACGTCATCGAAAGCTTTGCGACTCGAGATGTTTTCGCCGGCGGCGATCGGCATCTTCGCCACTGCGCGCATCCTGCGCCATTCTTCTTGCGGGCGATCGGCGCGAATCGGCTCTTCCAGCCAGCGCAGATTGAACTCGGCGAGGCGCGGCAGCATCTCGATCGCCTGCACGACCGACCATCCCTGGTTGGCATCACAGGCCAGCATGCCGGCGCCGACGATCCTGCGCAGCGCGGTGAGGTTGGCGAGATCGGTCTCGGGCCCGAAGCCGACCTTCAGCTTCAGCGCGCGATGGCCGCGCTCCAGCGCGGCCTCGGCCGTTTGCACCGCTCCCCCTGAATTGATGCCGCTGGCATAGACCTTGATCTTGTTCGACTGGCCACCGAGCAGCCGCCACAGCGGCAAACGCCGGCGACGTGCCGAGAGGTCCCACAGCGCGAGATCGATGCCTGAGATCGCCTGCGCGAACGGACCGGGTTCGCCGCATTGGAGCGCCAGGATCTCGGTACCATCGGTCAGGACCTGAAATGCCTGAACAGGATCATCGAAGCTGCGTCCCACGAGGCCGGGCGCCAGCACCTCGTTGACGAGCCTGGCGCGATGTTCCGCGCCGGGCGCCGGGAAATTGGACCAGGCTTCGCCCCAGCCTTCGACGCCGTCTTCGTCGACCACGCGAATGAAGACGGCAGGGCGGTTGAGCATCTTGCCGAACGAGGTCACCACCGGCGTCGCCAGCGGATAGCGATAGCAATACGCCTCGATCGAGCGGATGGTGAAACCGTCAGTCATGTTGCAGACCCTGCGATCGGACGACGCGGAGCCGCCACCATTTCAGTAGGCGCGCGCGAAGTCGCCTTCCTGCTTGATGTCGGTGAAGGCCGGAAAGCGCGCCTTCCACGGCGTGCCCTTGGCCGTGGTCAGCGTGTTGAGGCGATCGAGCACACCAAGGCCATCCTTGCGCAGGCTGGCCGAGACCGCCGCACGGTCCGGGAAGTTCTTCAGGACTGCATCGAGCCAGATCGTGCGGCCGGCGAGGAAGCCGCAGGCGCCCGCGGCATAGGAATAATCGAGCACCCGTTCGAACCTGTCCGGCGCGGCGCCGCCCGACAGCAGGACCCAGGGGATGTTGCGGCCGCGGCAGATGTCCCCGATCGCGTCGAACTCCTTCTGGGCGGCCTTGGCCTCCGCGCTGCCGTCACGGACCGGCAAGCTGCCCGCCGCAAGCGGGCTCTCCAGCTTGAGGAGATCAACACCGTACTCCGGCTTGGCGAATTCGCGCACGCTGTCGATGACAAGGCCGGGCAGCTTGCCGGGCGATTCCACGTAATCGGCGGTGTGATTGGCACTGCCGAGGAAGGGATAGACCAGCAGCTCAAGCACGTAGGGGATGTCGTGGCGGGCACAATCCTCGCCGATCTCGCGCACGAACTTCTTCTGATGCGCGTTCACCGCGGCATCGGCGTCCGGCCGGTACCAGGCCAGCACCTTGACGGCGTCGCCGCCCATGGCGCGGATCTTCTCCACGCTCCAGTTGGTGATGGCACGCGACTTGCGGCCGCCCGCGGTCTCCTCGACCCGGTGCTCCTCCAGCGTGATGATCAGGCCGCAGCGCGGCGGCAGCAGATCGATCGCGGCGGGCACCGCGAAATTCGGGTCGAACAGCATCGAGCTGCAATGCGGCGCGAGGTTCTCGACCAGGAGGCGCTTGGCCGCCGTGACGTCGGAATATTCGACCTGCTCCCGCGTGATGCCCTTGGCTTTGGCGATGGCATCGAACAATGGCGGCCGCTGATCCAGCGCGACCATGCGAAAGTGGCCATCCGCGTCGGCAAGCCGTGCCAGGCCGCGGTTCTTTCCAATCGTTCTCATGGCTTCGTCCTCATGAATGCGAGACACTGGTTGATATCGGGGATTCCGTTGCGGCCGCCGGCGTGGCGGCATTTCATGGCGGCTGTGGCCGCCGAAAACGCCATGGCGGCGCGCACATCGAGGCTGGCGCCGATTGCGAGCGCATAGGCGCCGTGAAAGACGTCGCCCGCGCCGGTGGTGTCGACGACGTCCACGGCATAAGCAGCCTGCCGGTGCAGCCGGCCGTTCTCGTACCAGCTCACGCCGCCTTCGCCGCGGGTGACGGCAATGACACGACAACCGAAGCGCGCCAGCGCGGCGAGGTCGTCATCCCGGGCCGAGCCGGCAAATGCCGTGAGCGCGGGCTCGGAGAAGATGGCGTGGTCGGACAGCGGCAGCAGCCGCTCGAACACCTCAGGCTCGGCCATGTCACCGTCAAGCACCGTCGGAACGCGGCGCGCCCGTGCCGCGCCAAACAACGTGGCCGCGCCCTCCGCCCAGCGGGGATCGGCCAGCACGGACGAGGCGCGAGCGACAAGCTCGAGCGGAAGCCAGCCGGCACTCTCTGGATAGAGCCCGCGGAAATTCACGATCTGCCGCTCACCGAGGCTGTCGACGATGATTCCGGAGACCGAGGAACGGCCATCGGAGAACAACCGGAAATTCTCGGCATCGACCCCCTCGGCGGCAAAGGCCGCCTTCATCTCGTGGCCGGCGGCATCGTTCCCTGCTCGCCCCCAGAACGCGACGGACCCACCGAGCCTTGCCACCGCAACCGACGCGTTGGCCGCCATGCCGCCGCCGAGCGTACCGTACTCCAGCGCCCTGATCTTCTCGCTTCGGCCCGCGAACGCCCGATCGACCTGCCAGACCTGGTCGAGCGCGGACAGCCCGAGGCAGATCACATGCACGGGCGTTGCCTTGGACGCGACGTCCGCCAGTGCCGAGAGATCGCCGATGTCGACCGATGCGCTCACCGCAGCACCTGTCCATTGGACGCATCGAACAGATGCGTCTTGCCAGACTGCGGGCGCAGATTGATGCGGTCGCCGATCTTCGGCCGCAGCGCCGGATCGACCCGGGCGATCGCGGATCCGCCGGCGAGATCGAAATGGATCAGCGTATCCGAGCCGAGCGGCTCGACCAGCCTGACGTCGATGGCGATGCCATCCGCATCATCGGCCGCGACGGCAAAATGTTCGGGGCGAATGCCGAGCACGGCACTCCCGGCCCTGCCCAGGCGGGCTGCGGTCTCGCCGTCGAGTGGCACCGCGGTTCCGCCTTGCGAAAGCACCCCGCGCTCCTGACGCCACTCGACCGGGAAGAAGTTCATCGCGGGCGAGCCGATGAAGCCGGCGACGAACTGGTTGGCCGGCCGCTCATAGACCGTCTCCGGCGTATCGTATTGCTGGATGGTGCCGCTCTGGAGCACCACGATCCGGTCGGCCATGGTCATGGCCTCGATCTGATCGTGAGTGACGAAGACCATGGTGGTCTTCAGTTCCTGGGACAGCGCCTTGATCTCGGCGCGCACCTGCCCGCGCAGCTTGGCGTCAAGGTTGGACAGCGGCTCGTCGAACAGAAAGGCCTTGGGATTGCGCACGATGGCGCGGCCCATGGCGACGCGCTGGCGCTGGCCGCCGGAAAGCTCCTTCGGCTTGCGGTCGAGATAGGGCTCGATGTGCAGCAGTGCGGCGGCGCGCTTCACCCGGGCGTCGATCTCGGCCTTCGGTACGCCCCGCAGCTCCAGCGCAAACGACATGTTGTCGTACACCTTCATGTGCGGATAGAGCGCGTAGTCCTGGAACACCATGGCGATGTCGCGTTGCGCGGCCTGCACGCCATTGACGCGCTTGTCGCCGATATAGAGGTCGCCCGACGAAATCGGCTCGAGACCGGCGATGATGCGCAGCAGGGTGGACTTGCCGCAGCCGGACGGGCCGACGAAGACGACGAATTCGTGGTCCGCGATCTCCAGATTGAGATCGGGGATGACGGTGAAATTGCCGTAGCGTTTGACGAGGTTGCGGATCGAGATCGAGGCCATGATCGCTCAGTCCAGCGCCAGTACCGGCTTGATCAGCTCGCCCCTGGCGAAGCGCGCGAAATTCTCGGGGAGAGCCGACAGCCCGAACTCACCGTCGACCAGGACGCGGTACTCGTCCTTGTACTTGCGCAGCAGTTCGACGTTCGGCTCGAAATCCGAAACCGGGAAATAGAAGGTCCGGATCATGTAGAAATCCTTGCGGCGGAACACCTTGCCCTCCTCGATGGCCCACGGCGCGGCGTTCTCGCCGACCAGCACCAGGGCGCCGCGCGGCAGGACCAGCTCGATGCCGAGATTGCGCGCCGCATGCGCGCCGGAGCATTCCATGATCAGCGCAAAGCGCTTCGAAGTATCGCCGATGGGGTGCGCCTTCGCACCAAAGGATTGCGCAATCCGACGGCGCGCGGCGTTGGGATCAGCGACATGGACATCGTCGTAGCCGAGCGCGCGGAGCGCCAGCACGACACCGAGGCCGACGGGCCCTGCTCCCATCACGAGGACTGCTCCGGCTTCACCTGGCGGTACGACGCGGCTGACGAAGCGAACCGCGTGGCCCGACGTGCCGATGGTGTCGAGCAGCAGCGGCGCGAGGCTGTCTTCGATGTCGTCGGGCACCGGCAGCAGGCAATTCTCCGGCACCGGCACGTATTCGGCATAGCCGCCCGGCCTGTTCCAGCCGATCAGGCTGGAGACCTCCAGGCACATCTGGGTGTCGCCGCGTTTGCAGGCGGCACAATGGCCGCAGTGCAAGGGGATGTAGACGGCGCAGCGCCGGCCGTGCAGCCGGTGACCCGGCTGCTCGACCACGCCGAAGATCTCATGGCCCGCGGTGAATTCGGCGCCCTTGTGCCAGAGCTTGAAGTCTGAGCCGCACAGCGCGGTGCGCGAGACGCGCACGAGCACCTCGTCCACGCCGACGTCGGGCATCGCCACGCGCTCGATGGTGATGCGATCGTTGCCGTGGAACACCGCGGCCTGCATGATCGAATTGGGACGGGGTGATACGTTCATCAGCGATCTAGCCTTTCACCGCGCCGAGGGTCAATCCGGAGACCAGCCAGCGCTGAACCAGGGCCGCCAGCACCAGCGGCGGCAACGCGATCAGCGTCGCCGCGGCCATGAGGGCGCCCCATTGCGTCGAGCCTTCGCCGATGAAGTTGAAGGCCGCCGCGATCAGCGTCTTGGTGTCGCCGTTGGAAAGCACCAGCGCAAACAGGAAGTAGTTCCACGAGAAAACGAAAGCGAGAATCGCCGAGACCGCGATGCCCGACGCCACCAGCGGCATCGCGATGCGCCAGAGGATTCGCGTGACGCTGCATCCGTCGACCTGCGCGGCCTCGAACACGCTGCGCGGGATCGCGTCGAAGGACGGCAGCAGCACCCAGATCACGATCGGCAGCGTGATCACGGCGTGGCTGAGGATCAGCGCGGTGTAGGAGCCGATCATGCCGACCTGCCGGAACATGACGTACCATGGCAGCAGGAACAGCGTGCCAGGCGCCATGCGCGCGGCCAGCGTCAGGATCGCCGGCCAGGAAATCCGCGTCCAGGACACGGCGAATGCGGCGGGGATCCCGAACAGCAGTCCGAGTGCGGTCGAGCCGACCGTGACGATGAGGCTGTTGAGCGCGTAGCTCAGGAACGGGGTGGTCCTGGTCAGTTCGACATAATTGTCCAATGTCGGCGTGAAGACCAGCGTCGGCGGATAAGCGGTGACTTCGAAGGACGGCTTGAACGAGGAGAGCACCATCCAGACCGTCGGCGCCATGATCAGCGCGCCGGCCAGCACGAGTTGCACGGTGTTGAGACGGCGGATCCAGCGATCGGTATTGGCGGCATCGGTCATGACGTCACCAGGCGACTGCGCCGCGCAGGCGGTTGAAGGCGAGCACGGCACCGAACACGATCGCGGTCAGCGTCAGCATCAGGGCGCTGGCATAGCCGATGTTGAAGAACTCGAAGCCGACCCGGAAGCCGTAGATGTTGAGCGTATTCGAGGCGTTGCCGGGACCGCCCTGGGTGGTGATGTAGATGATGTCGAAGAAGCGCAGGAGGTCGACGCTGCGCAGGATTGCCGCGGTGACGATGGTCGGCAGCAGCAGAGGCAGCGTGATGCGCTGGAACGTCTTGAGCGGCGATGCGCCGTCGATCTGCGCGGCCTCGTAAACGCTCGGCGGCAGCGACTGCAGACCGCCCAGCACGATGAGCGCGACGTAGGGCGTCCATTGCCAGCTGTCGATCAGCGCCACGGTCGGAATGACCCAGGTCGGCGAGGCCAGCCAGTCCGACGGCGGCAGGCCGAACGATGACAGGATGTAGTTGGCGGCGCCCAGCGACGGATCGAGGATCACCAGCCACATCATGCCAGCCACCACCGGGGGCATCATGAAGGGCGATATGAACAGCGAGCGCACGATGCCCGGCAGGCGCTTGGCGTGGAACAGCACCAGCGCCAGCCAGACGCCGAAGACGAGCTGCAGCACCAGCGACAGCACGAACAGCGCGATGGTGATCCACAGCCCGTGCCAGAACTCGCCGTCGAAGATCAGCCTGGAATAATTGGCGAGACCCGCGAAGGACTGCTTGCCGGTGGAAGAAAAGGTCTGGAACCCGAGCCAGATCGTATAGACGACCGGAAACGCGATCATAGCGACCGTGAACAGCACGGCCGGCGCCGAAAGCGCCGCCATCTCCAGCTTCTGCCGGTCCTGCGTGAGTGGCGCAGCCGTACCAGACATGCGGTCCTGTCCTCGATCGGATGAGGTGCCGGCAGGCGGCGAGCCCGCCGGCACCGGGCGGTCAGTTCAGCGCAATCAGCGCGTCCAGCGCCTTGTCGGCATCTGCGCAGGCCTGATCGATCGGCTTCTGCTTCAGGATCAGATCCTGCACGGCCTGGCCGATGAACTCGCGCGATTGCGGATTGGCGACGATGGGATAACCGACTTCGGACGAGCCCTTGGTGGCGAGCACGTCGAGCGCGGCCTGCCATTCCTTGCGGACCGGCTCCTCGTCGATCCACTTGCGGTACTCCGGGTCTTTCGCCACCGATGGGCGCGGCGGGGCAATGCCCTGCAGCGCCATCTTCTTCTGCACCTCGGGACTCGTCGCCCACTGCACGAAATACCAAGCCGCATCGGGTTGCTTGCTGTGCGAGGACACCGCCATGCCCCAGCCGATCGTGGTCGGCACCTGGCCGGCCTCACCTGCCGGGAACGGCAGCAGGCCGGTGTCCTTCAGGCGCGCGCCGCCCTCCATCACCGTGCGCAGCTCGTTCGACGACTCGAACGCCATGGCGGCGCGGCCGCTGCGGTAGAGTGCGGAGATCTGCTGGAAGCTGTAATTGACGACGCCGGGCGGGCCGAAGTCGCGCAGCAGGCGGCTATAGGTGTCGAGCGCCTCCTTGCCCTTGGCCGAGCAGAGGTTGGACTTGCCATTGGCGATGTACGTGCCGCCGATATTGTGCAGCATGTTGCTGAACGTGTAAGCCACCGCGGGCTTGAGGCCGCGGGAGACGAACGGCGTCACCGCGCTGTCGCAGGTCTTGATCTTCTCGGCGGCGGCTTCGACATCCTTGATGGTCTTGGGCGCTTCGAGTCCGCACTTCTTGAAAATGTCGGTGCGGTAATAGAAGATCGGACCTTCGATGTTCATCGGCATGCTCGTGAGCTTGCCGTTGAATGTCGCGGCTTTCAGCAGCGCCTGGCTCAGCCCCGCCGGATCGTAATCCTTGGCGACGTCGTTCTTGGCCATCGCGGTCAGATCGCCGTACCAGCCGGCGGCGGCGAACTGCTCGCCCTCGCGCGAGGGCAACGTCATGAATACGTCGACCTCGTCGCTGTTCGCATTCATCACGGTGACCAGACGCTGGCGCATCTGTTGTTCCTGATAACCGTCGACCTTCAGGGTCATGCCCGTCAACTTCTCGAAGTCGGCCTTGTAGGTCAGCAGCGCCTGCGAGACGGGATTGTTGTTGGCGAGAAAGGTGACGGTCTTGCCCTTGAACTTCATCCAGTCGAAATCGGCGGCATGGGCCTGCCCGCCGGCCGCGGCAATCGCGAGAACGGGCAGCGCGACATGCGCCGCGAGCATCCTGGCCTTCATCGAAGTCTCCTCCCGGCTGGCCGCCTTAAATGGCGGACCCATTTGAACAACAAGAACGGCACTTGAAAACGGTTACAAAATAGACCTCGCATCCGCTGTGTCAAGCGATGGACAAGCCGCGCATTCTGCGGCAGATTTGCTGCAACTCGGCTACCGACTGGCTTGCGCCGCCGAATGTAACGTTACATTGCATGAGACTGACCAGCGCCAAGTCGATCAACAAGTCCATGAAGCAGGGCATCCGCGCCGTGGCGGCCCGCGCCGGCGTTTCGACCGCATCAGTCTCGCGCGCCCTCAACAACCCCGACGCGGTGAGCGCTTCCCTGCGTGCGCGGATCGAGCAGGCCATCGAGGCGCTCGGCTATATTCCGCATGCGCCCGCGCGCATCCTCTCGTCACGTCGCTCGCGGACCCTCGGTGCGATCGTCCCGACGATCGACAACACGATGTTCGCGCGCGGCATCGCCTCGCTGCAACATTATCTGTCGTCGGTTGGATACATGCTGTTCCTCACCACCAGCGGATACGACCTCGACGTCGAGTTGCAGCAGGCGCGCAACCTGATCAGCCGCGGTGTCGACGGACTCGTGCTGCGCGGCGACTGCCATCACGAAGGCTTGCGCAAGCTGCTGGCGGACAATGCGGTGCCGTTCATCAATGTCGGCATCTACCAGCCCGACCGGCCTTACCCATGCGTCGGTACCGACAACGAAGCCGCGGCCCATCGCGCGGCAGCGCATGTCATCGAGCTCGGGCACCGACGCATCGGAATCGTCTCGGCGCTTCAGCGCAACAACGACCGCGCCAGCGCCCGCGTCGCCGGGTTTCGCCGTGCGCTGAGCGAAAATGGCATCGAGCTTCCTCCGCAGTGGCATGTCGAGGTGCCCTATACGCTCGATGACGCGCGCGAGGCGGCCCGCTATCTCCTCAATCTCAAGGACCGCCCGACGGCCGTGGTATGCGGCAACGACGTCATCGCCTATGGCGTGCTGCTGGAGGCGGAGCGCGACGGCTTTTCCGTGCCGCGCGACCTGTCGGTGGTCGGCTTCGACGACCTCGACTGGAGCCGGCACCTGCGGCCGAGCCTGACCACGATCCACGTTCCGACCGGAGAGACCTGGCAGCGCGCCGGAGAATATCTGGTCCGGAGCCTTGCCGGCGAGCAGACCATCATGCACCGCGAGATCGATTTCTCGCTGGTGGTCCGCGAATCGACGGCCCCGCCCCGAAATCGCTGAAGTGAGATCCTGATATGAATTCGAACTTTTCGCTCGCGCCCGGCTTCCATGCCGTCGTGATCGGCGGCGCCGGCGACATCGGCGCGGCAATCTGCAACCAGTTTTGCGATCTCGGCGCGAGCGTCACCGCGACGGGCGCCAACGAGGCCGACCTCGCCCGCACGCTGCTGAAGCCGCGTGCCGGCCTCGCGCTGGCGACGCTGGACGTCACCGACGATGCGGCCGTCACGTCCTTGGCCGGGAAACATGAGCGCGTCGACGCATTGGTCAATTGCGCCGGCATCCTGGCCCGCGACAAGGAATTCGAGATCGAGACCTTCATGAAGGTGCTCGACGTCAATCTCACCGGCACGTTCCGGACCTGCATGGCGTTCCGTCCGCTGCTCGCGCAGGCCAAAGGCTCCATCGTCAACATCGCCTCGATGAATGCGACCCTGGCGCTGCCGCGAATCCCCGCCTACTGCGCCAGCAAGGGCGGCGTCGTGATGCTGACCAAGGCGCTCGCGTTGAAGTGGGCAGAGGAAGGCATTCGCGTCAATGCGGTCGCGCCCGGCTACATCGAAACCGCGATCAATGCGGCCGGCCGCGCCGACCGCGTCCACTATCAGCGGATTGCCGACAGGACCGCGTTCAAGCGCTGGGGACAGCCCGACGACATCGCCGGTGCGGTCGCGTTCCTCTGCATGCCGGCCTCGCAGTACGCGACCGGCACCGTCGTTGCCGTCGATGGCGGCTTTTTGGCAGGGTAGTCAACCGTCCGCGATTGAGGTTGGCGGTGATCGCCCCGATACCTGGCCGCGGCAGCGGCCAGGTAGATGACGGCTTACCGTCTCAGTGCATCTTCTTTGCGCGCGCGGGCGGCAGCAGCACCGTGTCGATGACGTGGATGACGCCGTTCGACGCCTCGATATCGGGCTGGATGACATGGGCGTCATTGACGCGGACACCGAAATTTCCGTTCACGCTGACGGGCTGCCCTTGAACGGTTGCCACGGTGAGCGACTTGCCGAAGACATCGGCAGCTTTCACGCGGCCGGGAATGACATGATACTTCAGCACGGCCGCCAGCTTGGCCTTGTCCTTGAGCAGGGATTCGACCGTTCCGGGCGGCAGCTTGGCGAAGGCGGCATCGTTCGGCGCGAACACCGTGAACGGGCCCTTGCTCTTGAGCGTCTTCACGAGACCGGCGGCTTTCACGGCCGTCACCAGCGTCTTGAACGAGCCGGCGGAAACCGCGGTATCCACGATGTCGGCGGCGCGCGCCGCGGATGGACCAAGCAGGCTGGCGGCCATGGCCGCGCCGGCCACGAGCGAACGAATTGCGGGCGTCATCAAACTCTCCAGGTGTGTTTCATCCATGCCGACGCGATGGATGCACGCGAACCCGCGCATCCATGGTCCGATCAGTCGCGATCGGCGGTCAGGAAACGGGGCGTCGCGAGCGCTGGATCACCGGGCGGTCAAAGAATTCACGCAAATGGGCGGAGCTCGATCGGGCAGTCAGTTCAAGGTCTTGATCACGAAGTCCTTGAGCCGTTGCGCGGGCAGCGGGAGGCGGTCGCGTTCCAGGATCGCAATTTCCGTGTCCTTGAGATCGGGCATCGGCTTGCCGTCGACGACGTGGAGATCGGGAGGCACCATGTCCTTCGGAAGCACCGTCACGCCCAGCCGTGCACGCACCGCGGCAAGCGTCCCCGCCAGCGAACCGCAGGTGTAGGCGACCCGCCATGATCGCCTGGCGCGGTCGAGCGCCTCGGTTGCGCGCTTGCGATAGACGCAGGGTTTTGGCGAGACCGCGAGCGGCAAAAGGCCCTGCCTGAGATCGACGCCACCCGTGACCCAGACCAGCGGCTCACGCCACACACGGGTGCCGGGAAGCTCGATCGATCGCTCGCGCTTGATCAGCGCAAGATCGAAGGCACCTTTGCGAAAGCGCTCGATGAGGTTCATCGTCAGGTCGCAGGTCACTTCGAGGTCGACCTGGGGATAGGCGTGCGCGAACCGGGCAAGCACGTCCGGAAGATGGCGGGTGGCGAAATCCTCGGGCGCACCGAGGCGTACGAGGCCCCGAACCGCGGGCTCCCGTATGCGCGCGACCATTTCGTCATTCAGGTCCAGCATCCGCCGGGCATAGTCGAAGAAGGTATCTCCTTCCGGCGTCAACGCCACCGCTTGCGGCGAACGCTCCAGCAGCTTGCCGCCGACCAGTTGCTCGAGCCGGCGGATCTGCAGTGATATCGTCGACTGCTGCAAGCCGAGCGCTTCCGCGGCCCGGGTGAAGTTGCCGAGCGAGACGATGGTCACGAACGACCTGATCAGGTCGATATCGAGGTTCAGGTGCGAGCGGGGCATAATCATTGCCTTTCTCAATGATGATCCTCAATACAATCAATTTTGTCAAACCCAAGCGAGCAGCTATGCAGCCGTGCATTCGCCCCAAGATCATGGAGCTCCCTTGCTCGCGCTCGCGATTCAGAATCTCGTCTCGCCGTCGGTGTTGTTCTTCGGCATGGGCCTCGGCGCCTCGCTCGGCCGCTCGGACCTCTCCGTCCCGGAGGCCATTGCACGCTTTCTCTCGCTCTATCTCCTGATCTCGATCGGCTTTCGGGGCGGCGCGGAGGTCGCCCATCAGGGCTTGACGCTGACACTGGTGCTGACGATCGCGGCCGGAATCGTCTTGTCGGCGGGCCTGCCATTCATTGCCTACGCCTTCCTGCGCCACGGCGCGGGCCTCGACCACGTCAACGCTGCGTCCGTGGCCGGTCATTACGGATCGATCTCGGCCGTGACCTTCGTTGCGGTCACCGGCGCGCTGACGCAATTCGCGATGCCCTATGACGGCTACATGATCGCGGTCGCGGCCGCGATGGAGACGCCGGCCATCTTCTCCGCGCTCCTGATCGCACGCGGCGGGCAAGGCCGGGCAAAAGGCGAATTGTCCGGAGACTTCCTCCGCGAGATCGCACTCAACGGCTCGATCGTCGCCCTGCTCGGCTCATTTGCGGTCGGCTGCATCACGGGCGAGCGCGGCATGACCTCGCTCAAGCCCTTCCTGCTCGATGCCTTCCCCGGCTTCCTGTGCGTCTTCCTGCTCGATATGGGCCTGATCGCCGGGCGCGGCTTGCGGGACGGCTGGAGATCGCTGACGCTCGCGGTCGCAGGCTTTGCCTGGGTGATGCCGCTGGTCGGCGCAGCCTTGGCGGCCGTCTTCGCCTGGCTCATCGGCCTGTCGGCCGGCAGCACGGCGATCCTGATGACGCTCGGGGCATCCGCTTCCTACATCGCCGTTCCGGCCGCGATGCGGCTTGCCCTGCCCGCGGCAAACCCCGCGATCGCTCTGACACTCTCGCTCGGTCTGACCTTTCCCTTCAACCTGATCGTCGGCATCCCGCTCTACATCGCTGCCGCCGAGATGATCGCACGATGAGCACAGCATGCAGATGTTCGCCAAGAAGCGGATCGAAATCCTGATCGAACGGGCATTGATGAAGCGGCTGACCGAGGAACTCGAACGCACCGGCGTGAGCGGTTACTCCATCGCTCCCCTCGCCGGTGGGCGTGGCCGCGCCGGGCGATGGGAAGCGGACGGCCAGATCGGCGATGCCGCCGGAATGTTCGCTCTGTGGTGCATCGTCGACGCGGCGCGGCTGGACGAAGTGCTGCGAGCCGTCTTCGCCATCGTCGCCCGGCAGGTGGGCCTCGTCTCGGTTAGCGACGTGCAGGTGATGCGGACGGAGCGATTTTGACGCCGCGTGCGCGGCGACAACGCGCCCACTCCCGCGGGTCGCCGAACCTGACTCACCGCAACAAGCGGCTCTGCCCCGCCAAATCGACCGTGGACCCGATCCCGAAATCGTTGCAAAAGGCGCTCGGAGGCACAGCGGCTGGTCGGCCAAGCCTCTGGATAAGGTCGACTTTTGATGGAAATGGTCGGAGTGGCAGGATTCGAACCTGCGACCCCTGCGTCCCGAACGCAGTGCTCTACCGGGCTGAGCCACACTCCGACAAGAAGGCGGCTTATAGCGTCGGGGGTGACGCACTGCAAGCGGCCGAGGCGAGGAATTTTATCCCTGTGAAAACGGGCCTTAAAACGATGATTTTGCCGGCCGGCAAGGCCGCCGCGGAGACCGCCGCCCGGCGACTTGCGGCCGGCGAGCTGGTCGCGTTTCCGACCGAAACGGTCTATGGGCTCGGGGCCGACGCCGCCAATGCCACGGCGATTGCCCATCTCTATGCCGCCAAGGGGCGGCCGGCGTTCAATCCGCTGATTGCGCACGTGCCGGATCTCGCGGCCGCCCGGCGGATCGGGCGGATCGATGCCCGCGCCTTGAGCCTTGCGGAGGCGTTCTGGCCGGGGCCGCTGACCCTGGTGGTGCGGAAGACGAAGGGCTGCCCGGTGGCGGATCTCGCCACCGCGGGGCTCGACACGGTGGCGGTCCGCGTGCCCGCCCATCCCGTCGCGCTGGCGATCCTGCGCGCCTTCGGCGGCGCCGTGGTGGCGCCGTCCGCCAATATCTCCGGCCACGTCTCGCCGACGCTGGCCACCCATGTCGAGAGCGACCTTGCCGGGCGGATCGACCTGATCATCGACGGCGGGCCCGTTGAGGTCGGCGTTGAATCGACCATCGTCGGCTGCTTCGAGGTGCCGATGCTGCTGCGGCCCGGCGGGCTGTCGCGCGAGCGGATCGAGGCGGTGCTCGGCATGCCCCTGGCGCGGCCTCCAATAGAGGCCGGGAGCGACGACGACCAGCCGCTGGCGCCGGGCATGCTGGCCTCGCATTACGCACCGCGCGCCCTTGTAAGGCTCGAAGCGCGCGAGGTTGCGCCCGGCGAGGCGCTGCTCGCATTCGGCGCCCAGCGCCTGCCCGGAATGGGAGCCGCCGCCGCGGTCATGAATCTGTCGCCCAGCGGTGATCTCGATGAAGCCGCAGCAAATCTGTTCGGCTATCTTCGCAGCCTCGATGCGAAGACACCAAAGGCGATTGCGGTGATGACGATTCCTGCAGAGGGACTTGGCGAAGCGATCAACGACCGGCTGCGCCGGGCCGCGGTGGCAAGATGAGGGCGAAGAGACAATGAACATCAATCAATCCACCCCGCCGCCGCTTGCGCCCGAGCTGATCGAGCAGTTCCGCAAGATCGTCGGCGAGCGGCATGCCATCACCGATGCGAGCGACATCGCGCCCTACGTCACCGAGGAGCGCAATCTGTTCCACGGCCGCTCGCCGCTCGTCCTGCGCCCGGGCTCGACGGCGGAGGTCTCCGCGATCTGCAAGCTCGCCTCCATGCACAACATCGCGCTGGTGCCGCAGGGCGGCAACACCGGGCTCGTCGGCGGCCAGACGCCGCACAATGGCGAGGTGGTGGTGTCGCTGCGGCGCCTCGACAAGATCCGCGAGGTCGATACCGCCTCCAACACCATGACGTGCGAGGCTGGCGTCGTGCTGCAGGTCGCGCAGCAGAAGGCCTCCGATGTCGACCGGCTGTTTCCGCTCTCGCTCGGGGCCGAGGGCAGCTGCACCATCGGCGGCAATCTCTCGACCAATGCCGGCGGCACCGCCGCGCTCGCCTATGGCGTGGCGCGCGAGATGGCGCTGGGACTCGAGGTGGTGCTCGCCGACGGGCGCGTGCTGAACACGCTGTCGAAGCTTAAAAAGGACAACACCGGGTACAATCTGCACAACCTCTTCATCGGCGCCGAAGGCACGCTCGGCATCATCACGGCGGCGACGCTCAAGTTGTTTGCGAAGCCGCGCTCGGTCGAGACCGCGTTCGTCGGGCTGGAATCGCCGGACGCAGCCTTGAAGCTGCTGACGATCGCGCAGGGCGAGGCCGCCAATGCGCTGACGAGCTTCGAGCTGTTGTCGCAGATGGCGGTGGATTTCTCGGTGCGGCACGGCATCGACGTGCGCGATCCGCTCGCCGAAAAGCATCCCTGGTACGTGCTGATGGAATTGTCTTCTCCCGGCGATGACGCCCGCACGCCGCTGGAGACGATCCTCGCCCGCGCCATGGAGGAGGAGATCGTCGACGACGCCGTGATCGCGGCGAGCCTCGCCCAGCGTGGCGCGTTCTGGAAATTGCGCGACGAGATGTCGGCGGCGCAAAAGCCGGAAGGCGGCTCGATCAAGCACGACATCTCCGTGCCCGTCGCGGCCGTGCCGGCCTTCATCGCCGAGGCCGACGCCGCCGTGGTGAAGCTGATCCCGGGCGCGCGCCCCGTGCCGTTCGGCCATCTCGGTGACGGCAACCTGCACTACAATGTCAGCCAGCCCATCGGCGCCGACACGGCCGATTACCTCGCGCGCTGGCACGAGGTGAACGCGGTGGTGTTCGGGATCGTGCTGCGCATGGGCGGCTCGATCTCGGCCGAGCACGGCATCGGCGTGCTCAAGCGCGATGAGCTGCCGGAGGTGAAGGACAAGACCGCGATCGAGCTGATGCGTGCGATCAAGACCATGCTCGATCCGCACGGCATCATGAATCCGGGGAAGGTGCTGTGAGTGCGTCCCTTGTGATCTCTGCGATCAATGATGCCGATGTCGAGAAGGTCGTCGCGCTGTGGCAGCGCTGCGGCCTGACCCGGCCCTGGAACGATCCCCATGCCGACATCGCGCTGGCCCGCCGGCGCGACAACTCCACGGTGCTGGTCGGCCGCGGCGACGGCGTTATCGTCGCGACGATCATGGTCGGCCACGACGGCCATCGCGGCTGGGTCTATTACGTCGCCGTCGATCCTGATTGCCGGAAGCGCGGCCTTGGCCGGGTGATCATGGCGGCGGCCGAGAACTGGCTGCGGGCGGCCGGAATTTCCAAGCTCCAGCTCCTGGTCCGCCGCGAGAATGCGCAGGCCAATGCGTTCTACGCCTCGCTCGGCTTCGAGCTCTCGACCTCCGTGATGTTCCAGAAGTGGCTCGACGGCCGCGCCACGACCCCAAGCAACTGAGATCCCTGCTCATGACCATTGCCAACCGCGTCCGCATCAAGGACGTCCGCGTTCTCTCGGACGGCTGGACCACGCTGAAGACCACGACGTTCGAATATCGCCGCGCCAATGGCGAGTGGCAGACGCAGCACCGCGAAACCTATGAGCGCGACAATGCCGCCGCCGTGCTGCCGTACAATCTCGCGCGGCGCACCGTGATCCTGGTGCGCCAGTTCCGCCTGCCCGCCTTCATCCGCGGCCATGACGACCTCCTGATCGAGGCCGCCGCCGGCGTGCTGGACAACGCTTCCCCGGAAGAGCGAATCCGCGCCGAGGCGGAGGAAGAGACCGGCTACCGCCTGCACCACGTCCACAAGGTGTTCGAGGCCTTCATGAGCCCCGGCGCAATCACCGAAAAGCTGCATTTCTTCGTCGCCGAATACGAGCCCGAGATGCGGGTGAGCGACGGCGGCGGCCTCGAACACGAGGGCGAAGACATCGAGGTGCTGGAGCTCTCGATCGACGAGGCCCTGGCGATGATCGCGGACGGCCGCATCATCGACGCCAAGGCGATCATGCTGCTGCAATATGTGGCGCTGCACGTGTTCAACTAGAGATGCTCTTCACCCTCCCCTGGAGGGGGAGGGTCGCTCACATGAAGCGCAGCGAAATGTGAGACGGGGTGGGGTGACGGTCTCTCCGCTTGAGACGCTGTCCGTGGGGAGAGATCACCCCACCCCGCTCGCGCTTCGCGCGATCGACCCTCCCCCTCCAGGGGAGGGTAAGAGATGCCGCTCCATCCTCATCTGCAATCCTGTCCTGCGCCTCCCGCTCCCCGGTTGAGCGCCTGCAAAACTATCTCTAGTCTGGTCGCAACCAAGGAACCAGGAGACGCGCCCATGTCCGCTCTGCGCGACGACGAATTCGGCTTTGCGCCCGACTACGATTCCCCCGTTCCCTACATGCAGCGCACGCGGGATTATTACGCGGCGATCGGCTACACCACGCCCTATCGCTGGGCCCATTACACGGAGGCGCCGTTCCAGACGCTGAAGAAGCCGCTGGCGAAGTCGCGCGTCACCATCATCACGACGGCTGCGCCCTACGACCCCGCCAAGGGCGATCAGGGGCCCGGCGCGGCGTATAACGGCAGCGCGAAATTCTACCAGGTCTATGACGGCGACACGTCCAGGCAGCACGATCTGCGCATCTCGCATATCGGCTACGACCGCAAGCACACCACGGCGACCGACAGCGGCACCTGGTTTCCCCTGCCGCAACTGTTGAAGGCGAGTGCCGCGGGCCGGATCGGCGAAGTCGCGCCGCGCTTCTTCGGCGCACCCACCAACCGCAGCCACCGCGTCACTCTCGACACCGACGCGCCCGAGATTCTCTCGCGCTGCCTGGACGACGAGGTGGACGTCGCCGTGCTGATCCCGAACTGCCCGGTGTGCCACCAGACCACGGCGCTGGTGGCGCGGCACCTTGAGCGGAACGGGATTCCGACCGTGATCATGGGCTGTGCCAAGGACATCATCGAGCACGCCGCGGTTTCCAGGTTCCTGTTCAGCGATTTCCCGCTCGGCAATTCGGCCGGCAAGCCGCACGATGTCGCATCACAAGCGCAAACGCTCGAGCTCGCGCTCACGCTGCTGGACACCGCGAGCGGGCCGCAGACCACCATGCAGTCGCCGCTGCGCTGGAGCGAGGACGCCTCCTGGAAGCTCGACTACAACAACGTCGCGCAGCTCTCGCCCGAAGAGCTGGCCCGACGCCGCGCCGAATTCGACAAGCAGAAGGAGATCGCGCGCGGCAAACGCGCCGCCTGACGTCCTCCGACAACAACAGATCAAGGAAGAGCGACGTGACGCGACCGTTCGAGGGCGTGAAGATCCTGGATTTCACGCAAGTCCTGGCCGGCCCCTATGCGAGCTACCAGCTCGCGCTGCTGGGTGCCGACGTGATCAAGGTCGAGCGGCGCGAGGGCGAGGACATGCGCCGCACGCCGCTCTCCCGCGAATGGGCCGAGCGCGGGCTGGCGCCGGCATTCCAGGCCGTCAACGGCAACAAGCGCAGCCTGACGCTCGATCTGCAGAAGCCGGAGGCGATCGCGATCGTGAAGAAGCTGGCCGCGCTGGTCGACGTCGTCATGGAGAATTTCCGTCCTGGCGTGATGGACAAGCTCGGGATCGGCTACGAGGCGCTGTCGGCCATCAATCCCAAGCTGATCTATTGCGCAGTGTCGGGCTTCGGCCAGACCGGCCCGGATCGCCTGCGACCCGGCTATGACGGCAAGATGCAGGCGCTCTCGGGCATCATGGCCATCACGGGCCACCCCGAGACCGGGCCGACCCGTGCGGGCTTTGCGGTCTGCGACGTGCTGTCGGGCGCCACCGCCGCGTTCGGCGTGTCGAGCGCGCTCTACCAGCGCGACCGCACCGGCAAGGGGCAGCTGATCGACGTCTCCATGCTGGAGGCGACGCTGGCGTTTCTCTCGGGCCAGATCGCGGACTGGTCGGTGGCCGGCCATCGGCAGCAATTGTCGGGCAACCAGGCGGTGAGCCGCAGGACCACGGCGAATTTGTTCAAATGCGGCGACGGCCACATCCTGCTCGCCGTCAACAGCGAGAAGCAATATCGCGCGCTGATGAGCGCGCTCGGCCGCGAGGACACTCTCCGCGATCCGCGCTTTGCCGATTGGTTCTCGCGCAACGAGAACGAGCCAGCGCTCCGGACCATCATCGAGGAGGCGCTCGCCGCAAAGCCTGCGCGCGAGTGGGAGACGATTTTAGAAGACGCCGGCGCTCCCTGCGCCAGCATCTGGAAGGTCGAGGAGGTCATCGACCATCCTCAGATTGCCGCCCGTGGCGCCATCCAGGAGCTGGACACACCTTACGGCTGCCTGCGCTTTGCCGGCAGCGGCTTCAAGCTCGCGCATGGCGGCGGCAGGCTCGATCGCATGGCGCCGGAGCTGGGCGCGGATACGGATGCGGTGCTGGGCGAGCTGGGCTTCGATGCGACGGAGATCGCGGGACTGCGGGCGAGAGAGATTGTGTAGGGCGACAAGCACTCCGGTGCCGTCTAGAACAACGACCCCTGCCCATCATCGGCCGGGCTAGCGGCAACTTTCCGCACCGCCTTCTTCGGCTTGGCCGCCTCGGCCTCTGCCTCCATCTCCGCCGCGCCGATCGGCAGCACCAGCTGCTCGTCGTCATTGGCGACGCGGTTGACGCGGGTGGAGACCGGGTGCCAGGCGAATTCTCCGATCCGCGGCGCCCTCATCAGCGGCAGGATCGCGTCGACCTCGTCGCTGCGGCAATCGAGCCAGCGCTCGAAATCGCGCGGGCCGATGGTGACGGGCACCCGGTCGTGCAGCGCGGCGAGGTCCTCGCCCGCCGCCGCCGTGACGATCGCGACCGTGTCGAGCTCCTCACCGTTCGGCCCGACCCAGGTCTCGAACAAAGCAGCAAAGCCGAGCGGCGCGCCGTCGGCGCGGTGGATGAAGAAAGGCTGCTTGCGGCCAGCCTCCGTCTTCCACTCGTAATAGCCGTCGGCCGGGATCAGGCCGCGCCGGCGGCGAATCGCCGTCTTGAAGGCGGGCTTCTCCAGCACCGTCTCGGAGCGGGCGTTGATCAGGAGCGTGAAGCCCTTGGGGTCCTTGACCCAGCTCGGCAGCAGGCCCCAGCGCATCAGGCGGAAATGGCGCGCACCGTTCTCGACCAGCACCACAGGAATCGGTTGTGTCGGTGCGACGTTGTACCGGGGCGGGAAGTTCGGCTGCTCGACATAGCCGAACAGTTGCCGCAAAGCCGCGGGGGCCGAAGTTATGACGAAGCGTCCACACATCCTTGGGGGCCTATATAGGGTCCGTTCAGGTCCTTTTAACCCCGAACGTTAACACTGCGGCGGATGAGCTCAACGGCCTCCCAACCCGCGCGGACGCATGTACAGACGGGCCCTGAGGCGGCCGCCTGGGCCGAACGGCTGCGCATGGCCAACATCAACCCGCGGACCGGGCTTGCCACGGACTACCTCAACCATTTCAATGAAGCGGTGATGCTGCTGGAAATGGTCCCGGACATGCCGGAATGCGCCGAAGATTTCCTGACCTGGACGCCGCTGTCTTATGCCGAGCATTTCACGGCGTCGAATTTCAAGGCGCGAGACCTCGCCATCGAGGCCTATGAGAAAGCCGATCCGGCGGTTAAGGCGCAATTCGACCATCTCACCAAGAACCTGCACTCGATCCTGTCAGCGGTCGGTGCGGGCATGCGCGAAGCCCAGAAGGATGAAACCCGCATCAAGCTGGCCTTGCAGGCTACCCAATGGGTACAGCCGCTGATCTCGGCCTGCGCCGGCCTCATCCACGGCAGCGCCGAAGACGACATCGACAGCATCATGGCCAACTGAAACCGGACCAGTGACGATCTTGCCCGCGGTCGTGCAGCCCAGCCATCCCCAGATCGCCGTCAGTGCCGCGGTCTTTCGCGACGGCAAGGTGCTGCTGGTCCGTCGCGCCCGCTCTCCCGCCAAGGGCTTCTATTCGCTGCCGGGCGGCCGGGTCGAATTCGGCGAATCGCTGCGCCAAGCCCTGAGCCGCGAGATCGACGAGGAAACCGGCCTTGATATAGAGATCATTGGCCTCGCCGGCTGGCGGGAGGTGCTGCCGGCCACGCCCGGCGCCGGCCATTATCTGATCATGTCCTTTGCCGCACGCTGGATGGCCAGGGAGCCGTCGCTGAACGAGGAGCTCGACGATTACCGTTGGGTCGCACCGAATGCTCTCGAAAGCCTCTGCGACCTCAAACTGACAGGTGGGCTGGAGGAGGTCATCCAGTCGGCCCACCGGCTGATCGGGGCCTGATGGCTCGCCTTGCGTCCTCGGGCTCGAGGGGGCATACAGCCGCCGATGACCGCGCGATGTCTGGCCGTTCTTGCCCTGCTTCTCGCCTGCGCCGCCGGGCCCGCCCGGGCCCAGGACGGGGCGGCGCCGTTTGACGGCGAATTGCAGCGGCTGGCCGAGATCCTCGGTGGCCTGCACTATCTGCGCGGCATCTGCGGGTCCAACGAAGGCAACAAATGGCGCAACGAGATGCAGGCGCTGATCGATGCCGAAACGCCCTCCGGCGAGCGCCGTACCCGCATGATCGCCGGATTCAACCGCGGCTATAACGGTTTTCAGCAGACCTATCGCAGCTGCACGCCGGCTGCGACGGTGGCGATCCGCCGCTATATCGAGGAAGGCTCGAAGATCTCGCGCGATCTGACGGCGCGCTACGCGAACTAGCGACCCCGTCATGGACTTTGTTCACAGCCGTTAACCGTTCTTAAAGATGTGGCCTAGCGGTCGTTAACGACCGTGCTACACCTTTCGCACAGCGCATCGCCGTGGATCGCGCCCCAGCCCTGACCGAGTTTCATGAGCCCGCCGATTTCCTACGCCCCCGCCCGCGCGCCACTGCCAGACCACGAGCAGAAACAGGCCGCCCTGAGCTATCTCAACGAGGCCTGGGCGGAGGCACGCCATGACGGTGTCGATGGCGACTGCCTGGCGCAGGCGAGCCTGTTCGCGGCGCTGGCCGAGCTCGTCGGCACCTATGGCGAGGACGCGGTCGCGAAGTTCGTCGAGGGCTTTCCCGGCCGCATTCGCAACGGCGAATTCTCGGTCGACATCTGCAGGCAGTAGGCCTTCTCGAAAATGCCCCCGCCAGGCGGGCGGGCGCAGCCCGGGGGGCACGCCTCAATCGGTCTCGATCGGCAGCGCAGGATTCTTCGCCCATTCCCCCATGGATGCATCGTACAGCGCCAGCCTGTCATGGCCGAGTTGGGTCAGAAGCAGCAGATCGATCGTCGCCGAGATACCGCCGCCGCAATAGAGAATGACGCTCTTGTCGCGCGTGACGCCCTGTGCGGCAAATTTTGCTTCCGCATCCGCAAGGCTCGTCAGCGTCTTGTCGGCATTGACCAGCGTTGCGGCCGGGACGTTGACACTGCCGGGTACGCGGCCCGGCCTGCCGTAGCGGCTGGGCTCGAGGCCGCGGTGAAACTGCCGCCCGAGCGCGTTGACGATGACGGTGGCGGGATCGCCGATCCGGGCCATCACGACATTCCTGTCGACGAAGAGGCCCGCGCGGGGCGCAGCATTGAAGGTGGTGGCCGGATAGCCCCTGGGCGCGCCCGTCTCGCCCGGCCGCCCCTCCTCCTTCCATTTGTCGAAGCCGCCGTCGAGCACACGGGCATCGACGCCGAGCGATCGCAGCATCCACCAGAACCGCGTCGCCCACATCATCGTGCCGATGCTGTAGAGCACGATGGTCTTGCCCGCATCCAGTCCGTGGCGGCCGAACGCAGCCTCGAGCTGGGCTACATCAGGCATCATGAAGAAGTGTTGCGACGAGGTATCCGAAAACTCGCCTTGCAGGTCGAGAAAATCGGAGCCCGGGATGTGGCCGGCTGCGAACGTCTTGTCACCGGGCACCGCGCGATAGGGAACTTCGCTGCCTTCCGGTGCGGGCTTGAGATAGGTCGTGCAGTCGTAGAGGCGGAGATTAGGATCGCCGAGGATGGCGGCGAGCTCCTCGGTTGAGATGAGAGCGGTTGCTTGTGTCATTGTCGCCTCGCATGACGGAGCCGTAGCCCGGGTGAGCGTAGCGAAACCCGGGAATGGCTCAAGCGAAACCCGCATATCGCTTCGCTCATGCGGGCTGCGGACGTTCCTTCGTCGACAGGGGCAACCTATTGCTTCAGCGTCTCGAGAAACCGCACCGGCTCGCCCTGCGAGGCCGTCACCAGTTCGCCCTGCCACATCACGCGGCGACCGCGGATGAAGGTGCCGACGGGCCAGCCGCTGACGCGCAGGCCGTCATAGGGCGTCCAGCCGGCCTTCGAGGCTACCCATTTGTTGGTGATGGTCTCGCTGCGCTTCAGATCGACGATCGTGAAGTCGGCATCGTAGCCGGCGGCGATGCGGCCCTTGCAGGCCATGTTGTAGAGACGCGCGGGGCCCGCGCTGGTGAGATCGACGAAGCGCGCCAAGGAGAGCCGACCCGCGTTGACGTGATCGAGCATCACAGGCACCAGCGTCTGCACCCCGGTCATGCCCGAAGGCGACGCCGGATAGGCCTTCGACTTCTCATCCAGCGTGTGCGGGGCGTGGTCGGAGCCGAGCACGTCGATGATGCCCTGCTCGATGCCGCGCCAGATGCCGGCGCGATGATCGGCGCCGCGCACCGGCGGGTTCATCTGCGCGAGCGTGCCGAGCCGCTCGTAGCATTCGGGCGCAACCAGCGTGAGATGATGCGGCGTGGCCTCGCAGGAGGCGACGTCCTTGTGATCGCGCAGGAACTCGATCTCTTCCTTGGTCGAAATGTGCAGCACGTGAATGCGCTTGCCGGTTTCGTGCGCGAGCTTGACCAGGCGCTGCGTCGCCATCAGCGCCGCCGTCTCGTCGCGCCAGACCGGATGCGAGCGCGCATCGCCCTCGATGCGCAGCGATTTGCGCTCGTTGAGGCGATACTCGTCCTCGGCGTGGAACGCAGCGCGGCGGCGTATCACATGGAAGATGCGGCGCAGGCTTTCGTCGTCCTCGACCAGAAGCGCGCCGGTGGAGGAGCCGATGAAGACCTTGACGCCGGCACAACCCGGCGCGCGCTCCAGCACCGGCAGCTCCTGCACGTTCTCGCGGGTGCCGCCGATGAAGAAGGCGAAATCGCAATGCATGCGGTGATGGGCCCGCTTCACCTTGTCGGTGAAGTCGGTTTCCGTCACCGTGAGCGGCGCGGTGTTCGGCATCTCGAACACGGCGGTGACGCCGCCCATCACGGCGCTACGCGAGCCGGTCTCGAGGTCTTCCTTGTGCGTCAGCCCGGGCTCGCGGAAATGCACTTGCGTGTCCATCACGCCGGGCAGGATGTGCAGGCCCTTGCAGTCGATCACCTCGGCGGCCGAGCCTTGCGACAGCGAACCCAGCTCGGCGATGCGGCCGCCCGCGATGCCGATATCGCGAACACCCTCGCCGTCCTGGTTGACGACGGTGCCATTCCTGAGGATCAGATCGAAGCGCTGGGTCATGGCTGACGGCCTCTCTTCTCCCCAAGCCCAGGGCTCGAGGTCTTGTCGTTTATGCCTCGCGGGCTTACGTTCCGCAGCAACATGTCGCAAGAGATTTTCGCATGAAATCGGCGTTTCTTCCCGATCGGGGCGTGGTCAAGGTCGCGGGCGAGGATGCGCGCAACTTTCTCAACGGCCTCATCACCACAGATGTCGACAGGCTGAAACCGGGGCTGGGGCGATTCGGCGCGCTGCTGACGCCGCAGGGCAAGATCATCGTGGATTTCCTGATCACGGAGGTGCCGGCCGGCCACGGCGGCGGGTTCCTGATCGATTGTCCGAAGGCGCTGGCGGACACCCTCGCCACCAAGCTGAAATTCTACAAGCTGCGTGCCAAGGTCTCCGTGGAAAACCTCGATCTCGGCGTGCTCGCGGCCTGGGATGGCCAGCCTGCGGCGCAGCCGGACCTTGCCTTCGCTGACCCGCGCAACGCGGCGCTCGGCACCCGCATCCTGATCCCGGAAGACCTCAAGCAGACGCTGTCCGACCTGATCGGTGCCGAGCTGGTCGATGCCGCCGAGTACGAGGCGCACCGCATCGCGCTCGGCGTGCCGCGCGGGGGAGTCGATTTCATGTACAATGACGCCTTCCCGCACGAGACCAACATGGACCGTCTCGCCGGCGTCGATTTCGACAAGGGCTGCTATGTCGGCCAGGAAGTGGTCTCGCGCATGCAGCATCGCGGCACGGCCCGCACGCGCAGCGTCAAGGTGCTGCTCGATGGTGCCTCGCCCGAGCCGGGTGCCACCATTCTCGCCGGCGACAAGCCGGTCGGCAGCATCGGCTCGACCGCCGGCGGCAAGGGCATTGCGCTGGTGCGCATCGACCGCGTCGCCGACGCGCTCGACGCCTGCCAGCCCCTCACCGCGGGCGGACTGACTCTGACACTCGCCGAGCCAGAGGTCGTTCGAATTCCAGCCAAGCAGCCCATCGCATGAGCCGTGCCGCCCGCCTGCATCCCGACGGAAAGACGCGCTGCCCCTGGCCCGGCGAAGATCCGCTCTACGTCGCCTATCACGACACCGAATGGGGCGTGCCGGAATATGACGACCGCGCTCTGTACGAGAAGCTGATGCTCGACGGCTTCCAGGCCGGCCTGTCCTGGATCACGATCCTGCGCAAGCGCGACAATTTCCGCAAAGCCTTCGACGATTTCCAACCGGAGAAGATCGCGCGCTACGACGCGAAGAAGGTCCATGCGCTGATGAACGATGCCGGCATCGTGCGCAACAAGGCCAAGATCGACGGCGCGATTCTCAGCGCCAGATCCTATCTCGACATCATGGAGAAAGGCCCCGGCTTCTCGAAGCTGCTGTGGGACTTCATGGACGGAAGGCCGCTGGTCAACAAGTTCAAGACCACCGCGAGCGTGCCGGCCTCGACGCCGCTGTCGGTCCAGATTTCCAAGGAGCTGTCCTCGCGCGGCTTCAAGTTCGTCGGCCCGACCATCGTCTATGCCTTCATGCAGGCCACCGGGATGGTCAACGATCATCTGGTCGACTGCCATTGCCACGCAAGCTGTAGCAAGACGCAGCGCAAGCCGCGCCTCAAGGCCAAATGACCGCGAAGAAGACCGCGCGCGATGCGCAGTCCCGCGCCTGGCAGCGCATGCTGTCGGGCCGGCGGCTCGACCTGCTCGATCCCTCTCCGCTCGACATCGAGATCGCCGACATCGCACATGGGCTGGCGCGGGTGGCGCGCTGGAACGGGCAGACTATCGGCACGCACATCTTCTCGGTCGCGCAGCATACGCTGCTGGTGGAGACCGTTCTGCGGCACGAGATGCCCGGGGCGGACCAGCGCGTGCGGCTCGCCGCCCTGCTGCACGATGCGCCCGAATATGTGATCGGGGACATGATCTCGCCGTTCAAGGCCGTGCTCGACGGCCATTACAAGGCGGTGGAGAAGCGCCTGCTCGGCGCCATCCATATCCGCTTCGGCCTGCCGCCGGACTTGCCTGACGAAATCACGCGGACCATCAAGGCCGCCGATCGCGGCGCGGCTTATCTCGAGGCGACGGAGCTCGCCGGCTTCAGCGCGAGCGAAGCGCGACGACTCTTCGGCAAGGACCCGGGCCTCTCCGACAGCGTCAGACGCGACTATCTCACGCCCTGGACCGCGGCGCGGGCGGAGAAGCAGTTTCTGGAACGATTCGGCGCGGTGTTCGCGTAGCGGGTCCCGGATCGGCGCGCGCTCGAGCCGCGCTTGTCCGGGACGGCGGCGAGGCTTGGCTTTGCCCACACGACAATGGCTCGCTATAATCGCGGGCTAAAAGGTCCGCCATGATCCACGTCTGTTCCCTCGCCGCACTACCCGAAACCGTACGCCTCACCGGGGCCAGCCACGTGCTGACCGTGATGGCCAATGTCGAGCAGGTGGCGCGTCCTGTTTCGGTGCTGCCGGCGAATCATCTCAAGGTGTCGATGGACGACATCACCGAGGAGATCGACGGTTTCGTCGCGCCGTCGGAAGCCCACATCGACCAGGTGCTGAATTTCGTGCGCGGCTGGGACCGCGGCGCCCCGCTGGTGGTGCATTGCTATGCCGGCATCAGCCGCTCCACCGCGAGCGCCTTCGCGGCCGTTTGCGCGCTCAATCCGAACCGCGACGAGGTCGAGATCGCACGGAAGATCCGCGCGGCCTCGCCGATCGCCTCGCCCAACCGGCGTATCGTCAGCCTCGCCGACCGCGCATTGGGACGCAACGGCCGCATGCTGCGCGCGCTCGACGAGATGGGTCCCGGCGCGATGATGGTCGAGGGCCGCCCGTTCGTGATCGAGCTCGAATGACCGGGCGCCACGATGGAGGTGCGCCCCCTCTCCCGCCTGCGGGAGAGGGTTGGGGAGAGGGTGTCTCCGCATTGGGACAGCCCCCTAGAGGAGAAAGCCCTCACCCGGCGCTACGCGCCGACCTCTCCCGCAAGCGGGAGAGGTTACAACGAGCCCGCGGCGAGATCTGTTCAACCAACGAAGATATTCTTTCCGCAACACCCGCGATCATCGTCGCATGAGCGACACGCAGCTCACCCCGATCGAAATCGGCCTTACCGCCGCGATCGTCGCGATCGAGAACCACGAGCCGCTGATCCTCACCTCGCGCGGTGCCGATGGGCTTGCCGGCCTGCCGTTCGGCCCGTTCGACGCCGTGAGTCATCGCACCTTCGAGATCGGCCTGCGCGCCTGGGTCGAGCAACAGGCGGGCCTGCGGCTCGGCTATGTCGAGCAGCTCTATACGTTCGGCGATCGCGGCCGCCATGCCGAGGCCGGCGACACCGGCGCCCATATCGTGTCGATCGGCTATCTCGCGTTGACGCGCCCTGCGGGCGGCGAACTCGCGGCGAACGCGGCGAGCTTCGCGCCGTGGTATCGCTTCTTCCCCTGGGAAGACTGGCGCGAGCAGCCGCCGCCGATCATCGCCCGCGACATCATCCCGGCACTGACCAAGTGGGCCGAGGGGGAGACACCGGAGACCACGCGCGCGCTGCCGCGCAAGGATCGCGTGCGCTTCTGTTTCGGTCTCGACGGCGCGCCGTGGGACGAGGAGCGCGTGCTCGACCGCTACGAATTGCTGTATGAGGCCGGGCTGATCGAGGAGGCGCGGCGCGACGGCCGCCCTGCGGCATTGGCGCGCAAGATGCTTCCTCCGCTCGGGACCTCGATGCGGTTCGACCATCGCCGGATTCTCGCCACGGGAATCGCGCGGCTGCGGGCAAAGCTGAAGTATCGTCCTGTGGTCTTTGAACTTTTACCGCCCGACTTCACACTTACCGAACTGCAGCACACCGTGGAGGCGATCTCCGGCCGGCACCTGCACAAGCAAAACTTCCGCCGGCTGGTCGAAATGGAGGCGCTGGTCGAACCGACCGGGGTGATGTCGACACAGACGGGCGGACGGCCGGCGGCGCTATACCGCTTCCGCCGCGAGGTACTCCAGGAGCGGCCCGCGCCGGGCTTGCGCGTACGCTCGCGGCGCTAGATCCTGCTATGTGGTACTGGCCCCTGCCCGCCGGATGCCTGGAGGCTTCATGTTCGACTTCTTTGCGCTGCTCATTGCGATCATCGCCTTCCTGATCGCGATCGAGGCATCCAGCCAGGCGGCCGAGCTGCGGCGACGGCTGCGCTCTCTCGAAGAAATGCTTCATGCGCAGAGTCCGGTGCAGCCGCCGCCGCTCACGGCTGTTTGGGAGCAGGCACCCGCGTCCACCACCACAACGGTCGCCGCAGAGCCGCCGCCGCTTGCGCCCGAACCCGAACTGGCGCCGCCTCCGCCCCTCGTCGAGGATGCTTCTCCTCCCCCGCTCGAAGCCAGCCTTGAAGCCGGCGCACCGCCGCCGCTGCCGGCACCCGCACCCGGCCTCGAGGAGCGGCTCGGCACGCGCTGGGTGGTGTGGATCGGCGGCCTTGCGCTCGCGCTCGGCGGCTTCTTCATGGTGCGCTACTCGATCGAGGCTGGCCTTCTCGGCCCCGGCGTGCGCGTATTCCTCGGCGGCCTGTTCGCAGCCGTGCTGCTCGGCGCCGGCGAATGGACACGGCGCAAGGAGAGCATCGCGAGCGTCGCGACGCTGCCGATCGCAAACATTCCCGCGATCCTCACCGCCGCCGGCACGGCGGTGGCGTTTGCGACCATCTATGCGGCCTACGCGCTCTACGGCTTCCTCGTGCCGGCGACGGCCTTCGTGCTGCTCGGCATCGTCGCAATGGGGACGCTGGCCGCTGCGCTGTTGCACGGCCCTGCACTCGCCGGCCTCGGCGTGGTCGGCGCCTTCGTGACGCCGATCCTCGTATCCACCGACAAGCCGGATTATTGGGCGCTCTATATCTATCTTGCGGTCGTGACAGCTGCGAGCTTCGGTCTCGCCCGTATCCGGCTGTGGCGCTGGCTTGCGGTCACGACCATCGTCTTCGCCGTGCTCTGGACCTTTCCAGGCCTGGACACCGCCGAACTGCAGGTCGCCCCGCACGCCTTCCACGTCATCGCCGGCTTCGTGCTGGCGGCGCTGCTCGTCGTCTGCGGCTTCATGTTCGGGCCCGGCATCGAGGACGGCGAGATCGAGCCGGTCTCTTCGAGTTCGCTCGGCGCCTATCTGTTCGGCGCGATGCTGATCGTGCTATCGAGCGCGCACGCCGACCTCGCGCTGATCGCGTTTGCACTTCTCGTGGGCGGCACGCTGTTCGTCGCCTGGCGCGCACCGGCGGCGACCGGTGCGCTCGGCGCAGCCGCGGCAACCGTCTTCATCGTGTTCGCCGAATGGGCGGTGCGCGCCAACCCTGATATGCTGGTGCTGCCGGGCGGACCGATGCCCGGCGTCGGCCCGGTCGCGACCGACAGCGCCGTGACGCTGCATCTGGTAGCGGCCGCGATCTTCGCCGGCGGCTTCGGCATTGCGGGATTTCTCGCGCAGGGTCGCTCGAACTCCGCGATTATCCCGGTGGTGTGGTCGGCGACCGGCGTCGCCACGCCGATCGCGATCCTGGTCGCGCTCTATGCGCGCATTGCCCATCTCGACCGCTCGATTCCCTTTGCGATTCTGGCCGTGCTGCTCGCAGCCGCCTTCGGCGCCGCGACCGAAGCGCTCACCCGTCGCGAGACCCGTCCAGGCATCGCGATCTCCACGGCTCTGTTCGCGACCGGCACGCTCGGTGCGCTGGCGCTGGCGCTGACCTTCGCCCTGGAGAAGGGATGGCTCACCATCGCGCTTGCCCTGATGTCGCTCGGCACGGCCTGGATCTCGTTGCAGCGGCCAATTCCCTTCCTGCGGTGGCTCGCGGCGATCTTCGCCGGGCTCGTCACCGCGCGCATCGCCTACGATCCTTTCATCGTCGGCGACGCCGTCGTCACCACGCCGATTTTCAACTGGCTGTTGTGGGGCTACGGCCTGCCGGCGGCCTCGTTCTGGGGCGCGAGCATCTTCCTGCGCCGCCGCGCCGATGATGTGCCGCTGCACATGGTCGAGACCGCAGCAATCCTGTTCACCGCCCTGCTCGCCTTCATGGAGATCAGGCATTTCGCCACCGGCGGGCGCATGACCGCGGCCCCCTCGCTGCTCGAATTCGCGCTGCAGGTCTGCATCACGCTGGCGATGGCGATCGGGCTGGAGCGCTTGCGGCTGCGCAGCTACAGCATCGTGCACAATGTCGGCGCGGTCGTGCTGACCGTGATTGCCGGGCTCATCAGCGTGTTCGGTCTGTTGATCCTGGAGAATCCGCTGCTGTGGCGCACCGACGTCGGCGGCCTCGTCTTCAACCTGCTGCTGCTGGGCTACGCCCTGCCAGCCGCGCTGATGCTGCTGCTGTCCTATGCGGTGGCCGGCGAGCGCGGCAAGGTCTACGCCAATACGATTGCGGCTGGCGCGCTCGTGTTCGCGCTCGCTTATGTCACGCTCGAGATCCGCCGCTTCTATCACGGCCCGATCCTGTCCACGGGACCGACCACGAGCGCCGAGCAGTACACCTATTCGATCGGCTGGCTCGGTTTCGGCGTCGTGCTGCTCGGCGTCGGGATCCTCGTCAACTCGGAGCGCGCGCGCCTGGCCTCTGCCGCCGTGATCGCGCTGACGATCCTGAAGGCCTTCGTGATCGACATGTCGACCCTGACGGGCGTCTATCGCGCGCTCTCGTTCATGTGCCTCGGCGTCGTGCTGGTCGCGATCGGCTGGCTGTACCAACGCATCCTGTTCCGGCGGCAGATCACCTCGCCGCCGGCCGCGCCGCAATCAAGTGCATAAACGTCAGGCCGCGCGGACCGATTCCAGGAACTGCGCGACTTCCACCTTCAGGCGGGTGCTGTCGGACGCCAGCGACTTCGCCGCCGACAACACTTCGCCCGAGGCCGAGCCGGTCTCGATCGCGCCGCGCTGCACGTTGGTGATATTGGACGAAACCTCCTGTGTGCCGAGCGAGGCCTGCTGAACGTTGCGCGAGATCTCCTGTGTGGCCGCGCCCTGCTCCTCGACCGCGGCGGCAATCGCGGCGGACACTTCGGACAGGCGCTCGATGGTCCCGCCGATTTCCTGGATGGCGCTGACCGATTCCTGCGTCGCGGCCTGAATTCCGGACACTTGCGCCCCGATCTCGCCGGTCGCCTTCGCGGTCTGCTCGGCCAGCGCCTTCACCTCGGAGGCGACGACGGCGAAGCCGCGGCCGGCCTCGCCTGCGCGCGCCGCTTCGATGGTCGCGTTCAGCGCGAGCAGATTGGTCTGGCCGGCGATGGTGTTGATGAGCTCGACGACGTCGCCGATGCGGGAGGCGGCCTGCGACAGCGCGTTGACGCGTTCGTTGGTCCGCGCCGCCTGCTCGACGGCCTCCGCCGCCATCCGCGCCGAATCCTGCACACGGCGGCTGATCTCCGTGATGGAGGACGACAGCTCCTCGGAGGCGGACGCCACCGCCTGGACGTTCGTGGAGGCTTCCTCCGATGCCGCCGCAACGACCGTTGCCAGCTCCTTGCCACGCTGCGCCGTGCCGCTGAGCGTGGCCGCGGAGGCCTCGAGTTCGGTCGAGGCCGACGACACGGTCTCGACGACCTCGCCGATCATGGTCTCGAAATGGCGGGTGATGGCATCGACGCGGCGGCCGCGCTCGATCTTGGCCTCGGCGTCGCGCGCAGCCGCTTCGTCGGCAGCCTTCTTGGCGATCAGCGCGTCCTTGAAGATCTGGAGCGCGTCCGCCATCGCGCCGATCTCGGTCTTCTCGCCGCGATGCGGCACCTCGGCCGAGAGGTCGCCCTCGCCGAGCGATTGCATGGGTCGGATGATCGAGGCGATACCGCGCGAGACGTCGCGCACGAGATAATAGGCAGCGGCGATCGCGATGACGACTACCGCGACGATGATGCCGACCAGTACGCGGAAGATGAACGCATAGCTGTCGGCTGCCTGCCTCGTCTCCAGCTCCGCGCCCCTGTTGTTGAGCTCAATGCCCTTTTGCAGCAGCGGATCGGCCGCCTGCGCCATCTTGGCAACCTTGGTCTGCAGCATCTCGTTGGCGTCAGTCGGGAAGCGGCCGACACTCTTGCGCGACAGCGCCATCACGTCCTGCACGCCGTTCAGGTACTCGGCCCAGGCCTTGGTCCATTGCTCGTAGAGCGAGCGTTCTTCCGCGCCCGTGATCAGCGGCTCGTAGATCTTGCGGGTCTTCTCGATCCGTTCGCGTAAGCCGGCCAGGCGCTTCTCCGCGGCCTCCTTGCCTTCGGCGGTATCCTGCATCAGGTGCAGACGCAGCGCGACGCGCAACTCGTTGATGTCGGCGCGCATCGAGCCGAGCGCACGCACACTCGGCAGCCAGCCCTGCGCTATTTCGACCGTGTGGGCATTGATGTTCCGCATCGTGCCGATCGCCATGACGCCGACACCGGCGAGCGAGAGCACGAGGACCGACAACACGGTCAGCAGCTTGAAGACGATCGACAACTTCGACATCACGACAAATCCCGACAGTGCACCGGCAACGCGCACATCACCTGCGCCGCGGGCGTCACGGCGGACGTCTGTTCAACGATGCTGGCTGGTTCTTATCGCGTGAGACTGCGCTCATAATTGCAAGCAGGCGTTAACAGGAACCTCCGTGAAACTACGGGTCGCGCCCCAGGGCCGTCATTCCTCCGAGGCATCCTTCAGCATGCATCTGCGATGCGGTCGCAGCTGCCTTGTGCAGGCCGCTCACTGGGTCGAGCGGCGCAGTTCCAGCGGAGCTTCGGTCTTCGCGGGCTCGGGCTTCACCGGCTCGATCCGGCTGCTCTCGACACGCGGGGTCTCGACGCGCGCGACGACCTCGGTGTTCGACACGGCGACCGAACCGGTGTGCTCCGGCCTGTGCAGCGAGCGCGGGCGCGCGACCGCGCGGGCCATCAGCATCTGGTTCCCGCCCTGGTGACGGAAGTCGCAATAGGCAAAGCCCATGCCCGACACCGACCCGCGGAAGCTGCGATCGTCGGTCTTTTCCAGGTTGAAACAGGGCTCGAACGGAATGCCCTTGATCGAGGCACAAACGTTCTGTCCCCGGATCTGGAGCGTGTTGCCGGGTAGCCGGAGATGCTTGACCGGGCCTGAGCCCGAGAATTGCACCGCGCCGGCTGCGCCGAGATCGTCCAGGATGCGCCCCGCACCGCGCGTGCCGTCGAAACAGGTGAAGGCGAACACCTTGCCGGCGACGAAGCGGCGCGCCTCGTCGGCGTTCATGCTTCCCGCCATGGCCGGCACAAACGTCGCTGCCGCCGTGACAGCACCCAACACAATACGCGCAAGCATGCTCAACTCCGAACCCAACCCGCAGCGGGCGATGCCTTTATCCCTTTACCCGCTGCTTACCATACGAACCATGGCGAGATTGAAGCAGCTTGGTTGGTAAAGTCTGAACGCCGTCAGACGATTTTTACCACGATGCGGCCGCGGACCTGGCCGGCCAGAATCCTGGCGCCCCAATCCGAAACTTCCGCCAACGAAATTTCCGTAGTTATTTCAGACAGTTTCTCCGAATCCAGATCGGTTGCCAAGCGCTGCCAGGCCGCCTTTCTGGGCTCGATCGGGCACATCACGGAATCGATGCCGAGAAGGCACACTCCGCGCAAAATAAACGGCGCCACCGAGGACGGCAGGTCCATGCCGGCCGCGAGGCCGCAGGCCGCAATGGCCCCGCCATATTTCGTCATCGAGAGCAGGTTGGCGAGGGTGGTCGAGCCGACGCTGTCGACGCCGCCGGCCCAGCGCTCCTTGGCGAGGGGCTTTGCCGGACCCGAGAGTTCGTTGCGGTCAATGATCTCGGCGGCTCCCAGCTGCTTCAGGTAGTCGGCCTCCGAAGTCCGGCCGGTCGAAGCGATGACGTGATAGCCGAGCTTCGCGAGCACGGCGATTGCAACGGAGCCGACACCGCCCGCTGCACCCGTCACCACGACCGGACCGCTTTTCGGCGAGACGCCGTGCCTCTCGAGCGCCAGCACCGAGAGCATCGCCGTGAAGCCGGCTGTTCCGATCGCCATGGCGTCGCGCGCCGACAAGCCTTGCGGCAGGGCGACAAGCCAGTCGCCCTTCACCCGGGCCTTCTCGGCATAAGCGCCGAGATGGGTCTCGCCCATACCCCAGCCGGTGCAGACGACCTTGTCGCCCGCCTTCCACTGCGGATGCGAGGAGGCCTCGACCGTTCCGGCGAAGTCGATGCCGGCAATCATCGGGAAGCGGCGCACCACCGGCGCCTTGCCGGTGAGCGCCAGGCCGTCCTTGTAGTTCAACGTCGACCATTCGACGCGGACGGTGACGTCGCCCTCCATCAGCTCGGCTTCGTCGAACTGCGTCAGCGCGGCGGTGGTGCCTTTGTCCGCCTTGTCGATCCGGATCGCCTTGAATGTGGCCACGGCTGCACTCCCTGACTTTGTTTGTCGGGATTGTTTAGCGGATCAGGCCGGCTGTGCAACCGCCCGCGCGACAGGTTTCTCCACGATCGGAAGATTGATCAGGGCGGAAAGCACGCCGAACAGGATCGAGAGCCACCAGATCGGCGTGTAGGAACCGAAGCGTTCGAACACGATGCCCCCGAGCCAGACGCCGAGGAAGCCGCCGACCTGATGGCTGACGAAGGCGAAGCCGTACAGCGTGGCAAGCCAGCGGGTGCCGAACATCAGCGCCACCAGCGCCGAGGTCGGCGGCACCGTCGACAACCAGGTCAGGCCGGAGACCGCGCCGAACATGATCGCCGAGAACGGCGTGATCGGGAACGAGATGAAGGCGAGGGTCGCCAGCGCCCGCGTGAGGTAGATGGTCGAAAGGATGTAGCGCTTGGGCAGGTAGTTCTGGAGATAGCCGACGCCGAGCGAGCCGACGATGTTGAACAGGCCGATTGCCGCGATCACCCAGCCGCCGGTTTGTGCTGTTATGCCGCGATCGACCAGGAAGGCCGGCAGATGCACGGTGATGAAGGCGAGCTGAAAGCCGCAGGTGAAGAAGCCGAGCACCAGGAGCACATAGGAGCGGTGGCCGAAAGCCTCCGCAAGCGCCTTGGTGATGGTCTGCTCATCGGCAGGCGCCGTATTGGCCGTGCTTGCGACAGGGGGCGTCGAGAGCGCCAGTGACAGCGGAATGATCAGCAGCATCAGGAATCCGAACACGGAGAGCGCCTGCTGCCAGCCGAAATTGTCGATGAGCGCGACGCCGATCGGTGCGAACAGGAACTGCCCAAACGAGCCCGCCGCCGTGCCGGCACCGAGCGCAAGACCGCGCTTCTCCGCGGGCAGAAGCTTGGTGAAGGCCGACAGCACCAGGTTGAACGAGCAGCCGGCAAGACCAAAACCGATCATCACACCGGCGCCGATGTTGAGCGACAGCGGCGTCGAGGAATAGCGCATCAAGAGTAGGCCGCCGGCATAGAGCAGCGCCCCGACGCACATCACCCGGACCAGGCCGAAGCGATCGGCGACCGCACCGGCAAACGGCTGGCCCAGTCCCCACAAAAGGTTCTGCACGGCGATGGCGAGGCCGAACACGTCACGGCCCCAGCTGAATTCGTAGCTCATCGGCTGCACGAAGAAGCCGAGCGCCGAACGCGGACCGAAACCGAGCATGCCGATGGCACAACCGCAGAGAATGATGACGGCGGGGGTACGCCAGCCCGGGGAACGTGAGGCCGGTGCGAGTTCGCCGATCTGTGTCGACATGGAATTCCTCGTCTGTCGTTGGCGGGTCCGCAAATCAGCCGCCGCGGGACAGCCCGTTTAATGCACCTGCATGAAAATCCCAAGCCAAAAACCGTTGCATTCCAGGGGGAGCTGACGCGCGAGCATTGCGTTTCAAATGGCCTCATCTGCAGGTGCGCAGTGACGGGAATGTGTACGCGGGCCCCTAGCGATATGCGGCATGGCGTGGTACGTTGATTTACTCACATTGAGCATATTAGTGTGCCTCGACACTCATCCGGCCTCCTCGGCCGGATTTCTCGGGGCCCCAATATTCTCAAATTGAGCATAATAGACTCAGACGGGAGGCTTCAATGCCGATCACTGCAATCTACGGTCCCGACGACTTTGCCAACCGGCCGCAAGGCCAGCCCATCGCCTCCAGCGCCGCGCCGGTGCCCCCGGGACCGAATTGGCCGAT
Source organism: Bradyrhizobium sp. (assembly GCA_035575945.1). GTDB lineage: Bacteria > Pseudomonadota > Alphaproteobacteria > Rhizobiales > Xanthobacteraceae > Bradyrhizobium. Next base: position 39,213 of record DATLXF010000027.1, read on the forward strand.
GCCGGCACTGGAATGGACGCCGGCGGTCGAACGCGCCACCGCGCCGCTCTATGACCGCGTCAGGCATGTGATCCCATCGATCGAATGGCCGCTGATGGCGCCGACGATTCACGCCATCACCGAGCTGAAGCGCGCGCGTGGCGCGGTCATTCTCGCCCACAACTACCAGGCCCCGGAGATCTTCCATTGCGTCGCCGACATCGGCGGGGACTCGCTGCAGCTCGCGGTCGAAGCCACCAAGGTGAAGGCGGACATCATCGTCCAGTGCGGCGTGCACTTCATGGCGGAGACCTCGAAGCTGCTCAATCCGGACAAGACCGTCCTGATCCCGGATTCGCGCGCGGGCTGCTCGCTTGCCGCCAGCATCACCGGTGCGGACGTTCGGCTGCTCCGCGAAAGATTCCCCGGCGTGCCCGTCGTTGCCTATGTCAACACCTCCGCGGAGGTGAAGGCCGAGGTCGACATCTGCTGCACCTCGTCCAACGCGGTACAGGTGGTCGAGAGCCTGAATGCGCCGACCGTGATCTTCCTGCCTGACCGCTATCTGGCGACCTACGTCGCCTCCAAGACTGACGTGAAGATCATCGCCTGGAAAGGCGCCTGCGAGGTCCATGAGCGCTTCACGGGCGAGGAGCTGCGCGACTATCGCCGGGCCGATCCGTCCGTGCAGATCATCGCGCATCCGGAGTGCCCGCCGGACGTGCTGGCGGAGGCCGACTTCACCGGCTCGACGGCGCACATGATCAACTGGGTGCGGGCGAAGCGGCCGCGGCGGCTCGTCATGATCACGGAATGCTCCATGGCCGACAATGTCAGGGCCGAGCTGCCCGACGTGGAGATGCTCCGCCCCTGCAATCTCTGCCCGCACATGAAGCGCATCACGCTCGCGAACATCCTGGAGAGCCTGCTGACGCTTCGCGAGGAGGTGACGATCGATCCCGCGCTCGCGGAACGCGCGCGGCGCTCGGTCGAGCGCATGATCAATCTGAGCAATTGAGATCGAGCAACACCATGCAACACACCATCCATGACCTCGCCCGCGCCGGCGACGTCGTCATTGTCGGCGGCGGCCTTGCCGGACTGTTCTGCGCCCTGAAGCTGGCGCCGCGGCCGGTGACCTTGATCTCGGCGGCCCCGCTCGGTCACGGCGCATCCTCGGCATGGGCGCAAGGCGGCATCGCCGCGGCGGTGGCCGAAGGCGATACGCCGGAGGCGCACGCCGCCGATACCGTCGCGGTCGGCGGCGGCCTCGTCGACGCCGCAATCGCGCTCGGGATCGCGCGCGAGGCGGCGCCGCGCATCGACGATCTTCTCGCCTATGGCGTGCCGTTCGATCGCGACCTCGAAGGCAAGCTTGCCGTCGGACGCGAAGCTGCGCATTCCGCTCGGCGCATCGTCCATGTGCGCGGCGATGGCGCCGGCGCGGCGATCATCGCCGCCTTGAGCGAGACGGTGCGCCGCACGCCCTCGATCCGCCTGATGGAAGGCTTCGTCGCCGAAGCATTGCTGACCGAGGACGGCGCGGTCACCGGCCTTCAGTTGCGCGAGGCCGGCAATGCAGCGGAACGGCCGCTCGTGCTCGCCTCGCGCGCGGTCGTGCTTGCGACCGGCGGGCTCGGACATCTCTACGCCGTCACCACCAATCCGCCGGAAGCGAGCGGCTCGGGCCTTGCGATCGCCGCCCGCGCCGGAGCCGTGATCGCCGATCCTGAATTCGTGCAGTTCCATCCCACCGCCATCATGATCGGCCGCGACCCGGCGCCGCTCGCCACCGAAGCGCTACGTGGCGAAGGGGCAATTCTGATCAATGGCAACGGCGAGCGCTTCATGAGCGCCCGACACCCTCTCGCCGAGCTTGCGCCCCGCGACATCGTGGCCCGCGGCGTCTTCGCCGAGATCGCGGCCGGGCGCGGCGCCTTCCTCGATGCGCGCCAGGCGCTGGGCGCGCACTTCGCGACGAGGTTTCCGACCGTCCATACGAGCTGCATCGCCGCCGGCATCGATCCCGCGGCGCAGCCGATTCCGATCGCGCCGGCCGCGCATTACCACATGGGCGGCATCGCGGTGGACGCGCGCGGCCGCAGCTCGATCGACGGGCTCTGGGCCGCCGGCGAAGTTTCTTCCACCGGCGCGCATGGCGCCAACCGGCTCGCCTCGAATTCCCTGCTCGAAGCCGTCGTCTATGCCGCCCGCATTGCCGACGACATCGCCGGCCAAATCATGCCCCCACCGGCGCGCCTTCCGGACGGCTTGGTGATGCCGCGCACTGGCACGCCCGATGCTTCGGAAGTCAAGCGGCTGCGCACGATGATGAGCACACAGGTCGGCGTCATCCGCGACGGCGACGGGCTTGCGCAAGCCGTGCGCCATTTCGCCAGGCTCGCGCAAAAGGCCGGGCATGGCGTCCTCGGCAACATGGCGATTTCGGCCTTGCTGGTCGCCGCTGCGGCCTGGACGCGGCGCGAAAGCCGCGGTGCGCATTGCCGTTCCGATCACCCGGCCGAGAACCCAGCGCCGGCGCTGAGAACGATGACCACGCTCGCCGCGGCGCGCGACGTCGCGGAGAGCCTGGACGAGCACAAGCGGCCGCGCATCGCGCAATCCATGATCGCCTGAAGGAGGCCCCATGATCACCCCGACCTCACTGCTTTACCCCGATGCTTTCATCTCGCCGCTTGCGATCGATGCGGCCGTCGAGCGCGCTCTCGACGAGGACCTCGGCCGCGCGGGCGACATCACCTCCCTCGCGACGGTCCCGGAGGCGACCCGCGGGCAAGCCATACTCGTCGCGCGCCAGTCCGGCGTGATCGCCGGATTGCCGCTGGCACTCGCGACCTTGCACAAGCTGGCGCCCGACATCGAGGTGCGCGCACATGCCCGCGATGCCGCTCGGGTTGCGCGCGGCCAGCGCGTCCTGACGATCGCTGGGCCCGCGCGTGCCATTCTCACGGCGGAGCGGACCGCGCTGAACTTCGTCGGCCGCCTGTCGGGCATCGCCACACTCACGGCGGACTATGTCGCGCGTACCGAAGGCACCCGGATCCGCATCTGCTGCACGCGCAAGACCACGCCGGGATTGCGCGCGCTGGAGAAATACGCGGTGCGCTGCGGCGGCGGCTTCAACCATCGCTTCGGGCTCGACGACGCCATCTTGATCAAGGACAACCACATCGCGGTTGCCGGCGGCATCCGTCCGGTTCTGGAACGCGCACGCGCCCATGCCGGCCATCTCGTCAAGATCGAGATCGAGGTGGATACGTTGGCGCAATTCCGCGAGGTGCTGGCGACCGGAATCGCCGACGCCGTGCTGCTCGACAACATGGATGTCGCGACGCTGCGCGAAGCTGTCAGGATCAACGAGGGCCGCCTCGCGCTGGAGGCATCGGGCGGCGTCACGCTGGAGTCGATCGCCGCAATCGCCGCGACCGGCGTCGATTACGCCTCGGCCGGCGCACTGACGCATTCGGCACCGAATTTCGATTGCGCGCTGGACATCGAGGCTTGATATCTCTGCCTCTCCCCGCAAGCAGAGAGAGGTAAGAAAACTATCGCCGCTCGCCCATCTCGGCGGAGCTCTTGGCTTCCTGCGCGAGCTCGGCCGAGAGCGCTGCGGTCTGGGCCGGGTTGCCCCAGCTCGGCTCTTCGCTGCCGTCGCCCCATTTGCGCGGCCGATAGAAGGTGTGCACGCCGGTCTTGTACATCTTCTTCATCTCGGCGACCCAGGACGGGCGCACCCAATAGGCGTGATAGTGCGTGGATTTGCCGACTTCTGGCAGCCAGATCTGGCCGTCCAGCATCGCCTTGGCGATCTTCCTGGCGCGCTCCCACATCTCGGGCTCGCGGATCACGTCGGCATTGTTGTCGCAGGCGAACGTGAACTGGCAGGCGAGGTGACGATGCTTGTTCTGATAGACCGCGCCGCACACGGTATCGGGATATTTGCCGGAGAACACGCGGTTCATCACCACCTGCGCCACCGCGATCTGACCGCGGACGGCTTCGCCGCGGGCTTCGAAATAGACCGCTTCGGCAAGACACTTTTCCGATTTCGCACGCGACTTGTCGTCGAGCGCGAGCCGCTCCGCCGGCGATCTGCTGCGCTGGTTGTCGGCGTTGACCTCGCCCTTCGGCGCGACGCTCTCGCCGCTCTCGATGTCCTTGGCGATATCCGCCGTCGGCGGGGTCAGCGAGGCCGTCACCTTCATGTCGGGGTCGGACATCACGATCAGCGGCTCGGCGCCGGGCTGCCAGCTCTCGATGGTCTCGAGATTGCCGCCGAGCGAGGAGCTGCCGAAGAACAGGCTCGAGGTCTTGACGCTGAAAGGATCGCGCGCAGGCGCGGCTGGACTCGGGGCCCGCTTCAACGCTTCCAACGGCTGCACCGCTAGCGCCCGCGCGGCATCGCTCGCTTGCGGCAGATTGGAATATTGCGACAGCGGCGGGGCGCGCAGCGCCTCCTGGAGCTCGGGATCGAGCGCGGCTGCGGATTGCGGCGACATCGCCTGCGGCGATGCGGCGGTCTTGGCGCCGAACACCGAACTGTTCGAGGTTGCGGGATCCTCCTTGGCCGGCTCCGCAGCCGGCGCGATCGTCTCCGGAGACTGCGCCGGCGCGGCCATTGCGAGGCGATCACCCTTCAGGGAGCGATCGACGCTGGGAAAGTCGGAAGCCTGGTACCGCGGCGGCGCCTGCAGCGCAGGATTGCGCCTGATCGCGCCGGTGACGTCGCGGCGATCGAGGCTGGCAAGCCGGACCATCGCGCTCTGCGGCATGGACGTGCCGATGGGGCGTGAAAAGCTGTAGGTGGCGAGCTGGATCGAGGACGCCGCGGAGAACACCTGCTTCTGCCAGCGCTCGGCGACGCCGGGTTGGCGCGCCAGCAGCGAGGCAATATCCTGATAGCCGGTCTCTCTCGGCATCAATGCGAAGATGCAGAGACCGATACCGAAGGACGCGAACCGCGCGCCCTTCGGATGGTTACGCAACACAGACATCGATACGCTCACGCTACGCTTACGCTCGTCCGATCGAACTCAGTACATCCGTGCAATTCGATCCTTATCGTGAGTATCGAATTTAGGTTGCCGGGGCGTTAATCCGCGTTGCGTGCTGGGCACACGCAAGCGTACGCAGGTGATTTCCCGGAGCGACGAGGCATTTTGGTGAATGCCGCCTCATTCGAAGCGGTAAACATTCGGTCAACGCGAATGGTGAAGGAACTCTTTCGAATGCGTGTCACTACGGCACGTGCGGGGAACCCGTGCTGGGCTCACGCAAAGCGCGTCCTCGTCACCGGTGTCATCCACGCGAAGGCCGGCAATCGAGTGACGCTGCAGCGCCTCGATCCATTCACGACCGTCTCGGCGTAGCGTACTGGATGCTCCGGTCAAGCGGCGGCATGACGTTCGCGACGTGCCGACCACTCTCTCGGTGCCTAGCTTGCCGCAGCGGCAAACGATGGTGGGCACGCTTTGCTTTGCCCACCCTAAGCGACTGTCCCCGCGGTTACTGAACGCTCAGCGCAACAAACCGCAGTTCGCCCTCGCCGTTGGAGACCAGCAGCAGCACCGATTTCTTGCCGTCCCTCTTGAGCTGGTCGATGCGCTTCTGGATATCGGCGCCGCTGGAAACCGCCTCCTGCGCCACCTCGACGATGACATCGCCGGCGGACAGGCGCTTCTCGGCCGCGTCCGAATTGGCATCGACATTGGTGACAACCACGCCCTTGACGCTGTCCTTGATCTTGTAGCGCGTGCGCAGATCCTTGTTCAGCGTCGCAAGGTCGAGGCCAAGCGCCTTCTGGGTCACCGGCTTCTCCGGCGCCGGCTCGTCGGTCTTGACCGTGGCCTGCACCTTTTCGGGATCCTGGAGGCGGCCGAGCGTGACCTTCTTCGTCTCTTCCTTGCCCTTGCGGATGATGACGACCTCGACCTCCTTGCCGACCGCGGTGTCGGCGACGACGCGGGACAGGTCCTTCGGATCCTTGACGTCCTTGCCGTCGAACTTGACGACGACGTCACCCGGCTCGATGCCGGCGGGCTTGGCCGGACCCTTGTCGTCGACGCCGGCGACCAGCGCACCGCGCGCGGGCTTGATGCTGAGGCTCTCGGCGATCTCGTCCGTGACGCTCTGGATGCGCACCCCCAACCAACCGCGGCGCAGCTCGCCGAACTGGCGGAGCTGGTCGACGACGCCCACCACCGTCTTCGACGGCACGGCGAAACCGATGCCGATGGAGCCGCCGGAGGGCGAGATGATCAGCGTGTTGACGCCGATGACGTCGCCGTCGAGGTTGAACAGCGGACCGCCGGAATTGCCGCGGTTGATGGAGGCGTCGGTCTGGATGTAGCTGTCGTACGGTCCCGACGAGATGTCGCGGTTCTTGGCCGAAACGATGCCGGCGGTCACCGTGCCGCCGAGGCTGAAGGGGTTGCCGATCGCGACCACCCAGTCGCCGAGCCGCAGCTTGTCGGAATCGCCGAACTTGACCGCCACCAGCGGCTTCGTCGGATTGATCTTGAGCACGGCAAGATCGGTCTTCTTGTCGACGCCGACCAGTTCCGCCTTGATCTTGGTGCCGTCGTTGAGGATGACGTGGATCTCGTCGGCGTCGGCAATCACGTGGTTGTTGGTGACGACGACACCCGCGGTGTCGATGATGAATCCGCTTCCTAGCGAATTGGTCTTTCGCGGCGCGTTGTTCTCGCCGCCTTTGCTGCCGCCGCCGGGCCCCCTGCGGTTCTTGAAGAAATCGTCGAAGAACTCCTCGAACGGCGACCCGGGCGGCAGCTGCGGCATCGAGTTGCTGCCCCCGCCCTTGGCTTCGACTTTTTGCGAGGTCGAGATGTTGACGACCGCATCGATCACCTTCTCGGCGACGTCGGCGATGCCATCCGGTCCGCGCGCATGGGCTGGCGCGCCGAACACGGCGAGAGCACTGACGGCGAGCGCGGCCAGCCCAGTTCGCACACCAAATCGCACGCCGCGGCGCGAGCGGGACTGGGCAGTGGTGGCAGCGGTCATTGTGATCTCCAGACAAAGGGATTCGGCGCCAGACTGCGCTCGAACGGGGGCACGGCGCAAGCGCGGAGCTCAGGGGCCTCAAGAGCCCGATAATACGGCGAAAACCTGTCTAGCGCCTTCACTTTGGCGTTGGTCTGGTGCCTAAATCGGGCGCCGAATAAACCAGATCAGGATCAGGCCTGCGACGGCCGATCCGATCCCGACCACCCGCAGGATGTTGTCCGGCGTGGCGATGGCGCTTTTCATGGCTTTACGCATCCAGTTCGGACTGGCCGCAAACATCAAGCCTTCGAGCACGAACAGGATGCCAAGGCCGATGAGGAAGTCGGCGAACGCAATGGACCTCATCGGAATGGAACCTCCCGTCATGCTGTTCTTGTCTGGACAAAGGGCGGCCAGACCGGCCGCCCCTGTCTAGCTTACGGCTTAGCCGGCGTCTCGCTTGGCGTCCTGCCGGACGCGCTACCGAAGTACCGGAAGAAATCCGAGTCCGGCCGCAGCAGGAAGCGGGTATCGCTCGCACGCAACCCGTTCTCATAGGCTGCCATCGATCGGTAGAAGGTGAAGAAGTCGGCGTCCTTGCCGTAGGCTTCCGCAAACAGGCGGTTGCGCTCGGCATCGCCCGCACCGCGGGTCTGCTCGGACTGCGAATTCGCTTCCGCGATGATCACGGTGGCCTCGCGATCGGCCCTGGACCTGATCTCCTGAGCCTTCTGGGCACCCTGCGCTCGGAACTCGGCCGCCTCGCGATCGCGCTCCGTCTTCATGCGCTGGTAGACCGCCTGGCTGTTCTGCTCCGGCAGGTCGGCGCGGCGGATCCGGACGTCGACGACCTGAATGCCGTAGCCATCGGCTTCGCGGTCGAGCTGCTCGCGGATGCGCTGCATCAGCTTCTCGCGGTCGTCGCGCACCACGTTGATGAAGGTGACTTCGCCGAGCACTCGGCGGAGCGCTGCGTTCAGGAGGGTGGTGAGCTGGATGTTGGCGGCCTGGATCGAGCCGACGCTCTGGTAGAAGCGCAACGCATTCTTGATTCGGTAGCGCGCGAAAGCATCCACCACGAGCCGCTTCTGGTCGGACGCGATCGCTTCCTGCGAAGGATTCTCCAGGTCGAGAATCCGCTTGTCGATGTTGATCACCGAATTCCACGGCGCCTTGAAATGCAGGCCGGGCGCGGTGACGACGTCAACGGGCCGGCCGAACTGGAGCACGATCGTCTGCTCGGTCTGCTGCACCGTGAACAGCGACATGTAGCCGACGACCACGACGAACAGGAGCGCGAGCAGCGTGACGAAACCTGTGACCGGAGACCTCATCGGTTGCCTCCGCTCGACTGCGGACCGGTGGCAGGCGTCCGCTTGGGCGCCAGTTCGGGAAGCGGCAGATAGGGCACGACGCCCTGGCCCGAGGGGCCGCCGTCATAGACGAGCTTGTCCGCGCCAGCGAGCACGCGCTCCATCGTCTCCAGGTAGATCCGTTCACGCGTCACGTCGGGCGCCTTCTTGTACTCGTCGTAAACCTTGAGGAAGCGCGCGCTCTGGCCCTTGGCCTCGGCGACCGCCTGCTCCTTGTAGCCTTCGGCATCTTGCAGGATCTTGGCCGCGCGTCCGCGCGCCTGCGGGATCACCTGATTGGCGTAGGTCTGCGCCTCGTTCTGCAGCTGCTCCTGATTGGCGCGGGCCGCCTGGACGTCGCGGAACGCGTCGATCACTTGCGCCGGCGGATCGACCTTCTGCATCTGCACCTGGGTGATGAGTATGCCCGCGCCGTAGCTGTCCAGGGTCCTCTGGATCAGTTCCTGGACGCCCTGTTCGGTGACGTTGCGCGCGCCGGTCAGGATCGGCTGGATCTGAGACCGGCCGATCACCTCGCGCATCGCGCTTTCGGCGACCGCCTTCACGGTGCCTTCGGGATTCTGGATGTTGAAGAGGAAATCACCGACACCGTCCGGCTTGATGCGCCAGAGCACGGTGAAGTCGACGTCGACGATGTTCTCGTCGCCGGTCAACATCAGGCTCTCCTCAGGCACGTCCCGAATGGAGCGGCCACGCCGTGCCGGGTCCTCGATCACCGTCATGCCGATGGAGGTGGTGTTGACGCGCAGCGCCTTGGGCAGCAGCACGGTCTCGATCGGATAAGGCAGATGATAGTTCAGGCCCGGCTGCACGGTGCGAACGTGCTTGCCGAAGCGCATCACGACGCCGAGCTCTTCGGACTGCACGCGGAAGAAGCCCGACAGCAGCCAGAATGCGACGATCAGCAGGATGATCAGCGTGATGCCGATGCCGGAGAAATAACCGCCCGGCATGATCTGCTGGAGGCGGTCCTGGCCACGCCGCAGAAGGTCCTCCAGATCTGGCGGTCTCGGCCCGACCGGTTGCGGGCCTGAGCCCCATGGTCCCTTTGGACCCGAGCCCCATGGGCCACCGCCCTGATTCTTCCACGGCATTCGACGCTCTCCTCGGCAGGGTGGAATGCCCCCGCCCGCTTTGTCCGGTCCGGCTTTATAGGGGACAGGCGAGTCCCTTACAACGCAACCCGGGCTGTTCTCCGAGCTAAGCTCAGGGGCAGAAAAGTCAATGTTAACATTGGCAAATGCGGTTAACGGCTCGCCCGCCGACGATATGTCACATAGGAGAAGTCGGCGCTGTCGTCGGGTCCTGCAGGATGACGGATGCGCGTGATCTCGTCCCACCCGGCCTTGTCGATGGCGACATGCGTGTCGCCTTCCGGCCGCGCATGCACTTCGGTAATTTCGAGGCGATCGGCGCGAGCGAGCCAGTGCCGGTAAATTTCGGCGCCCCCTATCACCGCGATCTCAGTGACCGAACGCCGCAGGGCGTCGCCGCGCGCGACCGCCTCCGCATCCGCCGGGGCCGTCGTGACGATGGCGCCCCTGGCGCGATAGGCCCCATCGCGCGTGATCACGATGTTGGTGCGGCCCGGCAGCGGCCGGCGCAGGGACTCGAAGGTCTTGCGGCCCATGATCACCGGCTTGCCGATCGTGAGCGCCTTGAAGCGGGCCATGTCGGATTTCAACCGCCACGGAATGGCGTTGCCCGCGCCGATGACACCGTTCTCCGCGATGGCAACGACGAAGACGATCTCCATCAGGGCGCGCTCCCGGCAAGCCGCGTCAGCGCCGGCCCGGGGACGCGGCACAGCGTCCAATCGTCCATCATGACCGCGCCGAGCGATTTGTAGAATGCGATCGAGGGTGCGTTCCAGTCGAGCACCGCCCATTGCAGGCGCGACCAGCCGTTCTCGACGCATTCCCTGGCGAGGTAGACCAACAGCGCCTTGCCAAGGCCCCTGCCCCGATGCGACGGCCGAACATAGAGATCTTCGAGATAGATGCCGTGGCGACCGCTGAAGGTCGAGAAATTCGCAAACCACACCGCGAAGCCGGCCGGCTCACCGTTCCACTCGGCGATCGCGCAGTAGAGCTGCGGTGCTTCGCCGAACAGCGCGCCGGCGATGTCGGCCTCGGTCGCCTCCACCTCGTGCGACAGTTTCTCGTACTCGGCTAGCTCGCGGATGAAATCCAGAACGAGCCCGGCTTCGCCCGGGCGCACGCGGCGGATGTTGAGCGACATCGCCACTAGACCGCGACTTCCGCCTTGATGTGCGGATGCGGGTCATAGCCGACGAGCTCGAAATCCTCGAAGCGGAAGGAGAAAATGTCCTTCACCTCAGGGTTGATCCGCATCACCGGCAGCGGCCGCGGCACGCGGGTGAGCTGAAGCCGCGCTTGCTCCAAATGGTTGGAATAGAGGTGGGCGTCGCCAAACGAATGCACGAAGTCGCCGGGCTTCAGGCCGGTGACCTGCGCCACCATCATGGTGAGCAGCGCGTAGGAGGCGATGTTGAAGGGCACGCCGAGAAAGACATCGGCCGAGCGCTGATAGAGCTGGCACGACAGTTTTCCATTCGCGACATAGAACTGGAACAGCAGGTGGCAGGGCGGCAGAGCCATCTTCTCGACGTCGGCGGGATTCCAGGCGGTGACGATCAGCCGGCGGGAATCCGGAGTGCGCTTGATCATCTCGATGACATTGGCGATCTGGTCGATGCCGCGCCCGTCCGCCGTGGGCCAGGAACGCCATTGACGGCCGTACACCGGCCCGAGATCGCCATTGGCGTCCGCCCACTCGTCCCAGATGCTGACCCCGTTGTCGCGCAGATATTTGATGTTGGTGTCGCCCTTCAGGAACCACAATAGCTCGTGCACGATTGCCTTCAGCGGCAGCCGCTTGGTTGTCAGCATCGGGAAGCCGGCGGACAGGTTGAAGCGCATCTGATGGCCGAATATCGAGAGCGTGCCGGTGCCAGTCCGGTCGGTCTTCTCCGCGCCGTCCGAAAGAATCCGTTCGAGCAGGTCCTGATACTGATGCATGTGTCATGAGCCTTTGAGAGGCGGCAAACTTAACGGTGCCTCCCGCGCGACGACAGCCGCGATTCGCTGCCTCCATCGATTATACCCGGAAAAGTGAGCGTTCCCGGCTGAAACGACAAGGGACGGAACTCGGCGGTCCGCCCCTCGCTATCGGTTTGATGGCTTTGCTTAATCTGCCGGCTTGAGCACAGGGCTCCACTTCGCGATCTCGCTCTTGACGAGGGCCGCCAGCGCCTCAGGCGTACGGTCCTTTGGCCCCGGGATGACGCTGCCGAGCTCGAGCAGGCGCTTCTTCACGGTCTCGTCGTCGAGCGCCTTGATGGCGGCGGCGTTCAGGCTCGCCACGATCGCAGGCGAGGTCCCCTTGGGAGCGAACATCGCGTTCCAGGCCTGGGCCTGGAACGCCGGCAAGCCGGCTTCCGCCGTGGTCGGGACGTTCGGCAGCGACGGGTTGCGCTCCGCCGTGGCGATCGCATAGGCCTTGATGGTGCCGGCATTGATCTGCGGCACCGCGTTGACGATCTGGTCGCATATGTAGTCGACCTGTCCGGCCACCAGCGCGTTCATCGCGGGTCCGGTGCCGTTGAAAGGCACGCCGACGGGCTTGATGTCGAGGATGGAGTGAAGAAGCTCGCACGAGACATGCGAGACCGAGCCCACGCCGGCATGCGCAGCATTCACCTTCTCGGCATTCGCCTTTACATAGGTGACGAATTCCTTGAGATCCTTCGGCGGAAAATCCTTGCGCGCCAGAATCAGGATCGGCGTACCCGCCAGCAGCGCGATCGGCTCGAAATCCTTCTCCGGATGATAGGCCAACTTCGGATAGAGCGGCACCGAGGCGGCATGCGTTCCCATGTGCCCGGTGATCAGCGTATAGCCGTCATTGGCCGCTCGCGCGGCGCGCGTCGTGGCCGTGGTGCCGCCCGCGCCGACCACGTTCTCGATGATGATGCTTTGCCCCAGCGTCTGCGCCATGTGCCCGGTGACGATGCGCGAAATTACGTCGGTTGGCCCGCCGGCCGCGAACGGCACGACCATGGTAATGCTGCGCGTGGGATAGGTTTGCGCCTCGGCCGTTGCACTGAAGCTGCCCAGCGATGCCAGCGCAGCGGCACATGCGCCCGTGAGCGCGCGAATGAACGTCATGGCGTTTCCCCTTGTTGATCCTTTGGGCCACAAACAAAATGCCGGCCCAAAGGCCGGCATCTCCATTTCACGAAGCCGTAACACAAGTCGATTCGACTTCCGAATGCGGCGCGCCGACGCAGGACCGAAGCCGACGCAGGCGCACGATATCAGTTCTCGGACTCGGTAAACACCTCGTCGCGCTTGGCACGCAACGCAGGTAGCACCGTAAGGATCAGCAGGCTCGCCGCGACTGCAAGCAGCACCGCGGACAACGGACGCGTCAGGAACACGCTCCAGTCGCCGCGCGAGATCAGCAGCGCACGGCGCAGGTTCTCTTCCATCAGCGGTCCGAGCACCATGCCGAGCAGCAGCGGCGCCGGCTCGAAATCGTGCTTGATCAGCCAGTAGCCGACCAGGCCGAAGATACCAGCCAGGATGACGTCGACCGGCGCATTGTTCACCGAATAGATGCCGATCGCGCAAAAGATGACGATCGAGGGGAACATCAGCCGGTACGGCACACGCAATAGCCGCACCCAGATTCCGACCAGCGGCAGGTTGATGATGATCAGCATCAGATTGCCGATCCACATCGAGGCGATCATGCCCCAGACGAGGTCCGGCTGCTTCTGCATCACCTGCGGACCGGGCACGATGCCATGGATCGTCATCGCGCCGACCATCAGCGCCATCACCGCGTTCGGCGGGATGCCGAGCGTGAGCAGCGGGATAAACGAGGTTTGCGCGGCAGCATTGTTGGCGCTCTCCGGGCCCGCCACGCCCTCGATCGCTCCGCGGCCGAACCGCGACGGGTTCTTGGCGAGCTTCTTTTCGAGCGTATAGGCTGCGAACGAGGCGATCACCGCGCCGCCGCCGGGGAGAATACCGAGAATGGAACCGAGCGCGGTGCCGCGCAGGATCGGCGGCGTCGAGTCGGCCAGGTCTTTCCTGGTCGGCATCAGGCCGGTGATCTTCTGCTGCACGAGTTCCCGGTTCATCTCGGCGCCATGGTCGAGGTTACGGATGATCTCGGCAAAGCCGAACACGCCCATCGCCACCGTCGCAAAGCCGAGGCCGTCGGCAAGCTCGGGAATGTTGAAGGCCATGCGCGAGGCGCCGGTCTCGATGTCCGAACCGACCATCGAGAGCAGCAGGCCGAACACGATCATCGCAATCGCCTTCAGCACCGAGCCCTTCGCCAGCACCACCGCGAAGATCAGGCCCAGCACCATCAGCGAGAAATATTCGGCCGGACCGAACGCCAGCGCGAGCTTCGTGAGCGGCGCACCGAGGATCGCAATCAGGACGGTGGCCACGCAGCCGGCGAAGAACGAGCCGATCGCCGCAATCGCCAGCGCCGGGCCGGCACGGCCCTGCTTCGCCATCTGGTGACCGTCGATGGCTGTCACGACCGATGTCGCTTCGCCGGGTATGTTGACCAGGATCGACGTGGTCGAGCCACCATATTGCGCGCCGTAATAGATGCCGGCGAGCATGATCAGCGCGCCGACCGGCGGTAGTCCGAAGGTGATCGGAAGCAGCATCGCGACGGTCGCGATGGTGCCGATACCAGGGAGCACGCCGACCAGCGTGCCGACGAGGGCGCCGATCAGGCACATCAGAAGGTTGATCGGAGTAAACGCGACGGCAAAACCGTGAGCGAGGTTGGCAAAAATATCCATCACGCCCTCACTGGATCAGAAAACGCGGGTACATTGGCATCGGCAGCCCGAGCACGTACGGAAACAGGATTGCGCAACCGATCGTCAGGCAGGCGCCGACGATGACCGCTTCGAGCCAGCGTGTCTCGTGCGAGCCCGCGGCCGCGATCATGAAACTCGTGAAGGCCGTGACAACGAGGCCGAGGGACCGGATCGACAGGGCGAAGAAGACGATCGCGGCCACCACGAACAGCGGTCCTCGCCAGGAATAATGGGCCATCGCCGGCCCATTGGTCAGAAGACCGGTCAAGGCGATAGCGGCGGACAAGGCGACCAGCAGCCCGCCGAACATGCGCGGCGCGGTCCCTGCGCCGAACGAGAAGCCCCGCATCCCCTGCAAATCGCTCGATGCATACAGCGCGAACAGGGCAATGGCCATCAGAACGACGCCGCCGACATAGTCCTGCGCCGACCGGATCGTCATGAACAGCGTGAGGATCGCCACCGCGAACAGCGGATAGGAATAGATCAGCGCCAGCAGCACCTCGGACGACATCTTCCTGGTGCCGCCGCCGAACGAACCGAAAATGGCACTGGGCGCACCAGCCAGCAGCGCCGTCACGTGGCCGGTGACGACCGCCGCCGGACCGCGGCCGGTCCCCCAGCCGAAGATCGTCCCGATCGACCAGATCAGTTCGAAGATCTGCGGCGCAATCGCCAGCAGACAGAATCCGAGCGCCAGCCGGCTATTTCGGGTGGCTGTCGCTGAGTGGCCCATCGTGTCGGCCATGCATGTCTCCTCCGCGACCCGTAAGTCACGAGCACTGTTGTTGTAAATCCCCTGGAACTGGATCCCCCGCCCCGGATCACTGCCTAGCGATTTTCATCACACAATACCAGCAAAACCCAACAGGCCACCGGCCAGCAGGAGCCAGAACGGATTGATGCGCGAGATCGAGGCGATCACCGCAACCATGGCGGTCAGGAGCAGTGCAGCAATCGTGCGGTCGACCGATTGGGCAAGGATCAGGGCGCTCGCCGCCATCAGGCCGATCGACAGCGGAACCAGTGCAGCCTGAATCACACCGGGCCAGCGCGATCGGCCGGGTCGGCTCAGGAGCCGGCTGACATAATAGGCAAGCAGCGCCGTCGGAAGGCACATCGCCAGCGTCGCCGCGATCGCGCCGGGGATGCCCGCGACGCCATAGCCGATCATCGTCACAATGAGCACGTTCGGACCGGGCGAGAGTTGCGCGATCGCGTAGGCATCCGTGAACTGCTTGTCGGTCATCCAGTGATTCACCTCGACCGCGATGCGGTGCATCTCGGGCACGGCCGCCGCGGCCCCGCCGACGGCGAACAGCGACATCAGACCAAAGGTGGAGACCAGCGACCAGATCGGGTTTTGGTACGTCATGCTGCTACTTTCCGCCGCAGGAAAAAAGTCAGGCCGACGCTGACCGGGATCGCGACCAGCAGAACCGCCTGGAGCGGCAGGCGAAGCACGCCGATGGCAAGGAACACGCCGAGCATCAGGATCACCGCGAGCGGATCGGTCCTCTTCAGCAGCGGCGCCATCATGCGAAACACCACCGCGATCAACAGGCCGACCGCCGCGCAGGATATGCCGGCGAGGATCCGGCGCAGCACCGCAAGGTCGCCGAAATGGGCATAGGCGATGGCAAGCACCGTCACGATCAGTGTCGGTGGCAGCAGCAGCCCGGTGAAGGCGGCGACGCCCCCGGCGATGCCGCGCAGTCGCGACCCAAACACCATGGACAGATTGACGATGTTGGGGCCGGGCAGGAAATGGCAGAGCGCAAAGGTCTCGTTGAAAACTCGTCCGCCGTCATCCAGCGGTGTTGCTCGACGATCGCCCGGCGGGCAAACACCAGGACCCCGCCAAAACCGGCCAGCGACATCCGGGCAAATGCCAGGAACAACGCGGCGACGCTCGGCGGGGCCGCGGAAATATCCGGCTGTGGGGCGGCCGGCGCTGAATCCGAGGACATGTCAGGAGCTTAGAACGAGGATCGTGCAGCGGCCAAGGCGATCTCGAAACCTATCCAGAGGGAACCGCAGGGTCGCGCTTCCAACCCTCTGTTTTTTTAGAGCTTTGCCCCCTATATTGCAGATGCCGGTTCGCCGGCTATGGAAATAAACGGTCGTCGCAATAAACCATTCGGACCCGGGGGCGGTACCCGGCGCCTCCACCAAAGCCCACGATCAGGGCATCCCCGGAAGCGGGCTTTGGCGGGGGCGAAATAGGATCGACGAGGGCGTAAAGGGCGTGCTTTTTCCCGGTATTGTTCCGCCGTTATCGGGCTATTGCAATAGTTGCCAACGACAACTTTGCTCCGGTTGCTCAGGCTGCGTAACGCAGTTTGAAAGACCATCTTAAAGTCCTAACGGGTTAAGCTCCGTTAGGCGGGGTTCGGAGGCACCTGGCAACAGAAGCCTCCACTTTACTCTTTAAGATTTCTCCCCGGCGGGACTCCTGCTCATCCGTCAGGCGCGGTACTATTTCGGCTTGACGAGTCGGGGCCCGGCAGGGTCCGGCATCGGGGATGCAACAGGACCACCATGGCGACCGATCATATCCGATACGATGTGCTGGCCCGCGACGCGCTGCGGGGCGTGCTGCGGAAGGTGCTGACCGATGCCGCGGCCCATGGCCTGCCGGGCGAGCACCATTTCTTCATCACCTTCGTGTCGAAGGCCGATGGGGTGAAGCTGTCGCCGCGGCTGCTCGCGCAATATCCGGAAGAGATGACGATCATCCTCCAGCACCAGTTCTGGGACCTGACCGTGCTCGAGGACCGTTTCGAGGTCGGCCTGTCCTTCGGCGGCATTCCGGAGCGGCTGGTGGTGCCGTTCAGCGCCATCAAGAGCTTCCTCGACCCGTCCGTAAAGTTCGGCCTCCAGTTCGACACCTCCGACGTCGCCGAGGTCGCGCCCGAGAATCTGCCGGCTGCGCCGGCTCCGGCGGCTGTATCGGTCCCGGCACCTGCGACCGAGACAGCGGAAGCCACCGACGAACCGCCGTCGCCGGGCCAGGGCGGCGCCGAAGTCGTGCGGCTCGATCGTTTCCGCAAGAAATGATCTAGATTGGGCTCTCGCCGGTCGCACACAGCCAGACTGCCTATATAGAGAAGCACATGAACAAGCCGCGCGGCGTTTCGCCCGGCAGAATGGATGTGCTCATGGCCAAAGCTTCTCGCGCGAAGACGACCCGTCCCTCAAGCGCCGCGACCCGGATCGAAACCGACAGCTTTGGTCCGATCGAGGTCCCAGCCGATCGCTACTGGGGCGCGCAGACCGAACGCTCGCGCCAGAATTTCCGCATCGGCACCGACCGCATGCCGATCTCGCTGGTGCATGCACTCGGGATCGTCAAGCTCGCCGCCGCGCAGTCCAATCGCGAGCTCGGCCTGCTCGACGAGCGCCGCGCCAATGCCATCATCCGGGCCGCGCGCGAGGTGATCGAGGGCAGGCTGGACGACCATTTCCCGCTCGTGGTGTGGCAGACCGGCTCAGGCACGCAGAGCAACATGAACCTCAACGAGGTGATCGCCAACCGCGCCAATGAGCTGCTCGGCGGCGAGCTCGGCGCCAAGACGCCGGTGCATCCCAACGACCACGTCAACATGAGCCAGTCGTCGAACGACTCGTTTCCCACCGCGATGCACATCGCGGCCGCAAGCCGCATCCATGGCGATCTGGTCCCTGCTCTCGGCGAGCTGCTCGGCGCGCTGCGCAAGAAGGAGAAGGAGTTTTCGAGGATCGTCAAGATCGGCCGCACCCATACCCAGGATGCGACGCCGCTGACGCTTGGTCAGGAATTCTCCGGCTATGCCGCGCAGGTGGAAAGCGGCATCGCCCGGCTCAAGGTCGCGGTGAAGGAGCTCTATCCGCTGGCGCAGGGCGGCACCGCCGTCGGCACCGGCCTCAACTCGAAGCCGCGCTTTGCAAAGCTGTTCGCCAAGCACGTCGCAGGGATCACCAAGCTGCCCTTCACCAGCGCCGCCAACAAATTCGAGGCGCTCGCCTCGAACGATGCCTATGTGCTGGCGCACGGCGCCATCAATTCGGTCGCCACCGGCCTGTTCAAGATCGCCAACGACATCCGCCTGCTCGGCTCCGGCCCGCGCTCGGGCCTCGGCGAACTGATCCTGCCGGAGAACGAGCCGGGCTCCTCGATCATGCCGGGCAAGGTCAACCCGACCCAATGCGAGGCGATGACCATGGTGTGCTGCCAGGTGTTCGGCAACCACACTGCCATCACGGTCGCCGGCAGCCAGGGCCATTTCGAGCTCAACGTCTACAAGCCGGTGCTTGCCTACAACATGCTGCACTCGATCCGCCTGATGGCGGACGCCGCGCGCTCCTTCACCGAACATTGCGTCAGCGGCATCCGCGCCGACGAAAAGCGCATCCAGGAGCTGATGCAGCGCTCGCTGATGCTGGTGACGGCGCTGGCCCCGAAGATCGGCTACGACAACGCCGCCAAGGTCGCCAAGACGGCGCACGCCAACGGCACCACGCTGAAGGAGGAGGCGCTGCGGCTCGGCTTCGTCTCGGCCGACGAGTTCGACCGCCTGGTGCGCCCCGAGAAGATGACCAGCCCGGGCTAGCTTCCGAATTCCGATTGCCCTCCGTAATGATACGGACGCCCGCCGCCCAAAAATTTGCGGTTTTGCGGGCGGGATTTGATTACCGTCAATGTTGCGGCGGCGCGGCGTGCTACTCAGCCCTACTGCCCTCGGCGGGGAGAAAATTCATCGTTTGATGGCCCGAAGGCCGATTGACGAGGACGAGCGAATGGCGATCAAGTCTTGCTGGGCGCAACGAAGCGCTCCGGATCTGAATGTATCATCCGGCAGGAAGAGGATCGGGTGATGGAGACGCGGCATGGGGAACGTCATCAACCTGAACCGTTTCAGGAAGCGCGTCGAGCGGGAAGCGTCGGCGAAGCAGGCGGACGCCAACCGGGCGAAGTTCGGGCGCACGAAGGCGGAACGGTCGGCGGAGGAGAAGCGGGCGGACCAGGCCAAGGAGCTTCTGGATCAGCACCGGATCGATCGCGAGGAGCAGCCATGAAGTCGCCGGTCGTGAAACGGTCGATCGTCGTCGCCGGCCACAAGACCAGCGTCAGCCTGGAAGAGGCCTTCTGGAACGGCATGAAAGAGATTTCCAGCCTGCGCAACATGACCCTGTCCGAGCTGGTCGGCGAGATCGACAACAACCGTCAGCAAGGCAATCTGTCGTCTGCGATCCGTCTCTTCGTCCTGGACTACTTCAAGAGCCGCGCCATGGCCGCCCAGCCGGACAAGGTCCCGGCCCAATAGGCCCGAGCGGAGGCGCCCTCTCGGCGCCTCGCCCCTGCACCTTATAATCGCTCTAAGGTGCAGCTTCGGCGGGCGCATGCGCTTGACCTCGATGCCCGGCGTTGAAAATACAGGGCATGACCGACACCACTGACACGCGTCCCCACATGCCGCTGGGTCTGGCCCAGCGCGGCTATACCGGCGTCATCCAGCGCCTCGCCGCCCAGCAGGCCGGCTCGTCGCTCTCGGACGTCGAGCTCGAGAGCCGTCTGATCGAACTCGGTTTCGTCGAGGGCGCCCGGGTCGAGATCCTGCATGAGGGTCTGGTCGGCCGCGACCCGATCGCCGTCCGGGTCGACAGCATCACCATCGCGGTCCGCCGTCGCGAAGCCATGGCCGTCATCGTCGCCTAGATCGCGACGGGACGCCACATCACACGCCGATTGCCGGGCCGTTGATCACATGGAATTACCCCTGCTGCATCTCGCCCTGGTGGGCACGCCGAACAGCGGCAAGACCTCGCTGTTCAACGCCCTGACCGGCAGCCGGCAGAAGGTCGCGAACTATCCCGGCGTCACGGTCGAGCGCAAGGAAGGCTTCTTCGTCACCCCCGGGGGACGCCAGGTCTCGGTGGTCGACCTGCCCGGCACCTATTCGCTGCGCGGCCGCAGCCCGGACGAGGAGATCACCCGCGACTTCGTGCTCGGCAAGGCGTCCGGCGAGACCGTGCCGGATCTCGTGCTGTGCGTCGCCGACAGCACCAATCTGCGCCTGACCATCCGCCTGCTGCTCGAGCTCAAGCGCACCGGACGGCCGATGATCCTCGTCCTCAACATGTTCGACATCGCGAGCCGGCGGGGCGTCACCGTGGACGTCGCGCGGCTCGCCAAGGAGCTCGACGTGCCCGTGGTCACCTCGATCGCGGTGCGCAAGGGCGGCACCTCCGACCTGCTCAAGCTGACCGACGAGATTTCGGCAAAGCTCGCGGCCGAGCCGGCCGAGAACAGCTGGCGCGCGCTCAGCGTCGGCGAATTGCGCTCCACCCAACGCGAGGCCGACCGCATCATCGCCGATTGCGTCAGCCTGCCTGCCAGGCCCGACACCTGGACCGCGCGGATCGACGCGGTGGTGCTGCATCCGGTCGGCGGCCTGATCGTGCTGGCGCTGATCCTGTTCGTGATGTTCCAGGCGGTGTTCGCCTGGGCGCAGCCGC
Organism: Bradyrhizobium sp.; assembly: GCA_035575945.1. GTDB lineage: Bacteria > Pseudomonadota > Alphaproteobacteria > Rhizobiales > Xanthobacteraceae > Bradyrhizobium. Next base: position 59,964 of record DATLXF010000027.1, read on the forward strand.
TGATGGAGCTGCTCAACTCCGGCTTCGAAGCGCTGGGCGAACTGGTCCAGGCCACCCTGCCCGCCGGCCTGCTGCAGAGCTTCCTCCAGAACGGCGTGATCTCGGGCGTCGGCAGCGTCATCGTGTTCCTGCCGCAGATCATCATCATCTTCCTGTTCATCCTGCTGCTGGAAGATTTCGGCTACATGGCCCGCGCCGCGTTCCTGATGGACCGCATCATGGGCGGCGCCGGACTGCACGGCCGCGCCTTCATCCCGCTGCTGTCGAGCTTTGCCTGCGCCATCCCCGGCATCATGGCGACGCGCGTCATCGACAACAAGCGCGACCGGCTGACCACGATCCTGATCGCGCCGCTGATGACCTGCTCGGCGCGCATTCCGGTCTACACGCTTATCATCTCCGCCTTCATCCCCGCCAAGGAGGTCTGGGGCTTCATCAACCTCCAGGGGCTCGTGATGTTCGGCCTCTACGCCACCGGCATCGTCAGCGCGCTTGCCGTCTCGTTCGTCATCAAGTTCTTCATGATCCGCGACTTTGCGCCGGCGCCGTTCATGCTGGAGCTGCCGGACTACAAGATGCCGCGGCTGAAATCGATCGCGATCGGCATCTACACCCGCGCCAGGATGTTCCTGGTGCGCGCCGGCACGACGATCTTCTCGATGATGGTGCTGATCTGGTTCCTGGCCTCGTTCCCGCAGCCGCCGGCGGGCGCCACCGAGCCCGCGATCAAGTTCAGCCTTGCGGCGATGATCGGCAAGGCGCTGGAGCCGCTGCTCGCTCCGGTCGGCTTCAACTGGCAGATCGCGGTGGCGCTGATTCCGGGCATGGCGGCCCGCGAGGTCGCGGTCGCCGCCCTCGGCACGGTCTACGCCATCGAGGGAGGCAAGGAGGCCGCCGAGCAGATCGGACAAGTGCTGGCGACGAAATGGTCGCTTGCGACCGCGCTGTCGATGCTGGCCTGGTACATCTTCGCCCCGCAATGCGCCTCGACGCTCGCCGTGATCCGGCGCGAGACCGGAAGCTGGGCCTGGATGGGCGCGACCTTCACCTACATGCTGGTGCTGGCCTATGCGGCGAGTTTCGTGACGTACAACGTCGCTATCGCGCTGGGCGCGGGATAGCCCAAACCGAAACTGCGAAAACAACCCCATGCACAGTAGAGGGGGCGTGTGAAATCAATACCCTACGGATTTTCCTAAGCCACGCTTGCTCTGTCGGGCAAAACAGTGGCATGATGGCATCGTGGGAGGGTGGGTAGCGCTCACTCCTTGGCCGACACCGTACCGCTGCCTCGCCAGGAACAACACGACTGCAGGCGCTCGGCGCCTAGCCACCGAAACGCTCGCCGCGATGCATCATGACCCGCCTGGCAACCTGAACCAGTTCACCACCGACCGCCTGATCGCCGAGCGGCTCCATGAGGATCACCTCAGCGACCTCGTCGCGCTGCATCGCGATGCGGAGGTCTCCCGCTATCTCGGCGGGGTGCGGACGCCCGAGGTCACGAAGGCCTATGCGGCGACCAACATGGCGCATTGGGACCAGCACGGCTTCGGCCTCTGGACGTTGCGGACGAAAGACGGATCTTTCGCCGGACGGGCGGGGCTCAGGCACATCCTGGTGGACGACATCGACGAGATCGAGATCTTCTACGCGTTCAAACGCGCATTCTGGAACCGGGGATTTGCCAGCGAAATTGCCGCCGCATTGACGGACATCGGCCTGTCGCGGCTGATGCTGCCGTCTCTCATCGGCCTCGTGTATGTGGCGAACGGTGCGTCCCGGCGCGTGCTGGAGAAATCGAACTACCTCCTGGAGCGCAGCACGAACCGTGACGGCGAGGAACTCGTGATCTACCGCATCCGACGGTGAAGGCCACGAGGACGGCAACAGAAGTGCAGCTTTCGTTCATTTTTGTACGGAGGCAACCCTGCGATCATCCGCCCCGTCTTTGATGGCGGACCGCCGGCGCGATGAGGCGCCGGCCCCTGATCGGCGCGCTCTTCTGTCCACACGGGAACTCAAGCCCAGCTTAGGAGTTCCCTAAACGGACTTTTTCAGCCGATCCGGCTCCTGGCGGAGCGCATCGAGAGCTTTCGGAAATACGCGTAGGGGGGTTCATGACCGGTCGATCCGGGGCTGCTCCAGGATCGCGCTGCAATTCCTGCTCAGGGGGGTGCGCGACGGCGAACGCGTGCTCTACATTTCGCTGTCCGAAACCAAGCGTGAGCTCGACCTGGTCGCGCGGCGGCACGGATGGTCGCTGCAAGGGGTCGATATTTTCGAGCTGGTCCCGCCCGAAACGACGCTCGATCCGGACCGGGAGCTCACGGTGTTCCATCCCGCCGAGATGGAGCTGAGCGAGACAACCAATCTGATCTTTAAGGAGGTCGAACGCATCAACCCCACCCGGGTGGTGCTCGACAGCCTGTCGGAATTGCGGCTGCTGGCCCAAAATCCGCTGCGCTACAGGCGCCAGGTGCTGGCCTTGAAGCATTTCTTCACCAACCGCAACTGTACCGTCGTCCTGCTCGACGACCTGTCGTCGTCCCAGGACGACCTGCAACTGCACTCCATCGCGCATGGCGTTGTGATGCTGGAACAGCTGGCTCTCGGTTACGGCGCCGAACGGCGGCGGCTTCGCGTGATCAAGATGCGCGGCATCCGTTTTCGCGGCGGTTTCCACGATTTTACGATCGCCGAAGGAGGGCTGCGGATCTTCCCCCGGCTCGTCGCGGCCGAACATCACAAGAGCTTTCCCGGAGAGTTCACGCTCAGCGGCAACGCCGAGCTCGATCAGCTGCTGGGAGGCGGCCTAGAGCGCGGCACCAACGCCCTGCTGTTGGGCGCTGCCGGCGTCGGCAAGTCTTCGGTCGCGCTGACCTATGCGATTGCGGCTGCCGAGCGCGGCGAGCATGCCGTGTTCTTCGCATTCGACGAGGGCCGCGGCACCGTTGAAGCCCGCGCCCGAACGCTCGGCCTGTCTCTGCAAGAGCACCTTGAATCGGGTCGGATCCGGTTTCAACAGATCGATCCTGCCGAGCTTTCGCCGGGCGAGTTCGCGGCGAACGTGCGCAGGAGCGTCGAGATCGACAATGCCCGCGTCGTCATCATCGACAGCCTCAACGGCTATCTGAGCGCGATGCCGGATGAGCGCTTTCTCATCCTGCAAATGCATGAACTCCTGAGCTATTTGGCTCAGCAGGGCGTGGTCACCATCCTGATCCTGGCTCAGCATGGCTTGGTGGGGCCGATGGAGACGCCGATCGACATGAGCTATTTGAGCGATGCGGTGCTGATGCTGCGTTATTTCGAGTTCGGCGGAACGGTGCGCCGCGCCTTGTCCGTGGTCAAGAAGCGCAGCGGACATCACGAGCATACCATCCGCGAGTTCCGGCTCGGCAGAAACGGGATCCGGCTGGGCCCGCCCCTCCAGCACTTCAGCGGCATCTTTTCCGGCAACCCGCATTATGCAGGCACCGACATCCCGGAAGGACTGGCCGAATGAGCGCCGACCGGGATCATCGGGTCCTCATATTCGCTCCGATCGGTCGCGACGGGCCCGCATCGGCCGACCTTTTGCGCGGCGCGAACCTGGCGGCCATCAACTGCACAAGCCTGCCCGAACTCGTCAGCGAGATGACCGCCGGCGTTGGCACCGTGTTCCTGGCCGAGGAAGGATTGTTCGGGAAGGACACAACGCCGCTGGCAGAATGGATAGCGGGCCAACCGCCATGGTCCGACCTCCCTTTCGTCGTCCTCACCAGCCATCGCGAGCAACCCGCGGTCGTCGCCTGGCGCCGCAGCATCGTCGAGCTTCTCCGCAACGTTTCGCTGCTCGAAAGGCCGGTTCAGCCGATCACGCTGACCAGTGCCATCCAATCCGCGATGCGGGCGCGCCGGCGTCAATACGAGATCCGGGCGTTGCTGAAGGCGCGGGAGCAGACCGCGCAAGATCTCGAGAAACTGGTGATCGAGCGGACCAAAGCGCTGGAGGAAGCCAACAAGCAGCTTCGCCTCGAAATGGACGAGCGTGCGCGGGTCGAGGAAACGCTTCGCCAGGCCCAGAAGATCGAAGCCATCGGCCAGCTCACCGGCGGCGTGGCGCACGACTTCAACAACCTCCTGATGGTGATTTCCGGCGGCCTCGACATGCTCGACCGTCAGGCCGATCCGAACCGGCGCCGCCGCCTGATGGACGGGATGATCCAGGCGGCGCAGCGCGGAGCCAGCCTGACCAAACAGCTTCTGGCATTCTCGCGGCGGCAGAAGCTCCGGCCGGAGCCGGTCGATGTGGCCGCGCAGATCGGCGGCATGCGCGAACTGCTCGACCGCAGCTTGCGGGGCGACGTCCATGTCGAGTTCGACTTTCCGGAGCGGTTGTGGCCGGTGGAGGTCGATCCCGGAGAGCTCGAGCTCGTCATCCTCAACCTGGCCGTCAACGCCCGCGATGCCATGCCCAACGGCGGCACCATCGTCGTCCGCGGAGAAAACCTGCCCGACCTGAACGAGGGGGAGATCGCCGGCGACTATGTCCGCCTGTCCGTCATCGACACCGGCGTCGGCATGCCCCCGGAGATCAGGTCGCGCGTCTTCGAGCCGTTCTTCACGACCAAGGACGTCGGCAAGGGGTCGGGACTTGGGCTGGCGCAGGTCCATGGATTTGCGACGCAATCGCGCGGCACGGTGCGAATCCAGTCGGAAGTCGGCCGGGGCACCAGCATGGAGCTGTACTTGCCGCGATCCTTCGATGTTCCCTCCGGCGAGCGACACCTCATCGACCTCACCAGGGTCCGCCCGAAAAAAAGCAATCAGGGGCAGATCCTGCTGGTGGAGGACGATGACGAGGTTGCCGCACTCGTCAGCGAGATGCTCGGCCAGCTCGGTTACGAGGTCACGCGCGCCGCCAGCGCGGCCGCGGCGCTCGGCGCCCTCGCCGATGGCCGCTCGGTCGATGTCGTTTTCTCTGACATCATGATGCCCGGCGGCATGAACGGAGTCGAGCTCGCGCACGAGATCAAGAAACGACGAAGCGACATACCGATCTTGCTGACCAGCGGTTACGCCGAAGCCTCGGTCCGTGAAGCCGAGAGCGCGGGTATCGAGATCCTGCCGAAACCCTATCACATCGACGATCTGGCTGCGGCTCTGGCCGCGGCGAAGTCCGGTCTTCAGCGCGATACGGGATCCCAGCGCTCGAATTCGCGTTGAGCGTGGCTCCGGATTTCGCTGGCGCGGTATCTGTGGCCATCTTTCGAGACGCCCGCCGTTGGCGGGCCATCAGGATGAGGACGGGGTCCGAGCCCGCCCTACCGGAAATATCCCAGCACGAGATCGACATCCGCGCTGCGCGCGGCCGTGCCGTTCAACTCGGCGTCGATGACGCGGCGACAGGCGTCGACTGCGGCATGGTCGCCGAGGTCGTTGGCGGCTTCCAGCACGAGCCAGGCGGCGTCCACCGACGCCTTGTCGGGCGCTGCGCCGCCGAGGTCGGCGGTGGCGGCATTGCCTGGATTCTTCTTGCGAACGGCGGTGCCGAATTGAGGCAACATTGCAGATACTCCCATGTCCTCAGTGTACCTGTCAGTGAACTTGGAGCTCGGGCTGGCGGCCCGCATCGGCACCCATGCCGGTCTTGCGCGACTGATAGAATTTCAAGATGCTGCGCGAGGTCTCGATCTTGAGGCGGCCGAATTCGCGCTCGTAGTCCTTGAGGTCGCGTGCGGTGATCAGATGATCCTTGGCGCCGAGGAACAACAGCGACATCGTCGTATCCCAGGAGAAGTCGAGCGCCTTGCACAGCACGAGGATCATCTCGCGGTTGCGGTCCATCAGCGCGCGCTCGATCACGTCGACCGGCAGCGACGACAGCAGCGATAGCCCGATCTGCACCTCGTCGAAGCGGTGCTGGCGCGCGTAGTTCGAGATGGAGTCCTGATTGAGGTTGCCCTGACGGTACTGCGTCGTCACCACGCGCTTGGCGACGAAATAGCTGCGCGAGGACGGGCCGAACTTGGACTGGAGATCGCCGGTGACCTCCGTCACCGAGCTCTGGATCTGCGCCATCATCTCGGGCCGCTCGGTCTCGAGGCGGCGCCGGACGTCTTCCGACGCCTTCGCGATCAGCTGCTGGAAGATGTGGCGCGGCACGTCCTTGCGCAGGCCAAGCTGTTCGGCAAGGATCGAATCGCCCTCGGCGCGGCGCACCATGTGTAGCAGGCCCGAGCCGGAGAAGCGCGCGCCTTCGTTCTTCGCAACCGAAGTCACCACCTCCTGGTTGCCGCGCTTGACCAGCACGTCGGTCACGGCCTCGCCGATCGATTGGCGCTGCGAGATGGCAAGCAGATGTGCCTGGCCCTTGGTCATGGCACTCTCGACCAGCATCTTCTCGTCGATACGATTGGAATCGCGCAGCACCGGACCCGCGACATCGATCTCGTCGTCGAGCGCGAGCTTTTCGAGGACGTTGAGCGGCGCTTGATCACAGCCGGCCATTAGCTCGGAGAGCTGCGCGCGCGCAGCGACCTCGATCTCGTCCGCGAGCCGGCCGATGACTTCGCCGAACATGCTGATCTCGTCGTCGCTGTAGCGGCCGGTGATCAGAATATCCGTCGCATGCCACAGCGCCTTGGCGCGGCTCTCGTCACTGCCGCGCGCGATCGCGTCGTCCAGGTCCTGCAGAAGCGACTTCGCCCCGTTCATCTCGATCACCCCAGTTCTTGGCAGCCGTCCCACCGCTCGCAGGGGGACGGCCGGATTCCTCTGGGAACCGACGTTAGCGATGAAACGCGAGAATTCGGTAAAATCGGCAAATCAGTTTTGCCGGGCAAAATTCGTTCAAATGCGAGGCAATGCGTCGACGCACGAGCAAGGTGCCTCCCCTCACCCTCGGACAGAGTGAGCTGTCGCACCGGGCCCTGCGCGAGCTGAGCGCGCCTCGTCCTTCGCGACGACCGCTTTGCGATTTCCTCGGGATGAGGCCAAGCAGGATTGGTGCGCGTTGATACTGTTGCCGCGCACCCGATCCTCATCCTGAGGGCCCGCCAACGGCGGGCGTCTCGAAGGACAGGCGAGACCGCTTTCATACGCGATTGCCCGGCCTTTTGGTGACTTGTGCCGCGAGCGCCTACGGATTTTGCGGCGTCAGCACCAGCGGCGGCTTCGGCCTGGGTCGTGCCGGCGGCGGGCCCGGGGCGGGCTTGACGTCGATGGCGGGGGGAAGCGGCGCGAGCTGCTGGCTCGCGAGCGGCGGGTTTGTGAGTGGAGGGCTCGGCGCGGCCGGAACTGCCTGCGGAGCTTTCGGCGTCGGCGCCGGCCTCGTTTCCGCTTTGGACTTCGCCGGGGCGCGGCGCGGGTCCTGGCCCGGCAGCGGCACGTTGGCAGGTGCCTGCTCGGGCGCAATCTCCGGAGATACCAGCGTCGGCAGCGCGGCGGTGGCCGGCGGCGGCTCGCCGCGCTCGATGGCATCGAGACGGCGTGTCTCCCGGTCGATGGTACGCACCGCAAGCCATGACGACAGCGGCGTGAGATCGACGGTGCGGCTCAGCCTGTCGGGCGGGCCCGCCGCGAACAGCTGGATCTCCGGCGGCGCGCCGGAGAGTCCCGTCATGATTGGCGTCAGGCTGGCGCGGATGTCGGCTTGGTCGGCGGGAATGTCGTAGCCGCCGGACACGATGGCACGGGCGTTCTTCGCTTCCAGCGCCGTGGCGCCGACCCGCAGGCGGCCGTCGCGGATCGTGAACGGGATCTGTGCCGAGGGCACCGCAATGCGCCCTGCCGACAGCGCCGGCTCGACCAGCTGCCGCAGCCGGTTGTCGTCGCTGACCTGGCCGCCGTCGCTGGCGCGGATGGCGATCTCGAAGGCGCGGGGATTGAGGCCGGCGATCTCGGCGGACTCCAGCGTCACCGTCCCGTTGCCGGCGAGCGCACCGGTGAGCGCCGCGACGCTGCGGCCCTGGCTGGTCAGCGCCATCTGCGCCGAGACGCGCCCCTTGGGCAGCGCGAGGTCGCGATAGCGCAGGGCCGCCGCATCGACATCGCCGAGCTCGATGCGCGCATTCAGCGCAAGTCCGCCCGCGCCATTGCGCGCGTCGAAGCTCGCGGACATTGCGCCGCCGCCGATGCCACCCTTGAGCGCATCCAGTGCGAGGGACTGGCCGTCGCTGCGGATCGTTCCGCCGAAGGGGCGCAGCTCGATGCCGCCGGGCAACGTGCCACGCAACGACTGGAATGCGATGCGACCGCGCCAGTTGCTGACGTATCCCGAGGTGAGCGGCTCGCCGGCGTCCTGTCCCACGGCACCGATCGCGATTGCGAGCGCCGGGGCAAGATCGAGCGAGTCGAGGCCGACCTCGCCGTCGACGGTCCTGTCCTGATCGAGCGCGACCGAGACATGCCCGCGCAGGTGCGAGCCCGCTGCGTTGCCGTCGAGGTCGTCGAAGGTCAGGCGATTGCCGGACAGCGTGAGGCGCGAGGACAGGCTGACATTCTGGGCCGATTTGTCGGCAGGGCTGATGCCGAGCAGCGGCGCCAGATTGGCGTTGCGCACGCGCAGGTTCACGCTGCCCTTCGGCTCCGACAGATCGACGCTGCCTTGCGCGTCCGCATCGAGCCCGCCGCCGCTGAGCCTCGCGTTCAATTGCATCGGCCGGAGCCATGCGCCGGTGAGCTTGCCCTCGAACTGCGAGCCCCCCTCGCCTGCGGCCACGACGCGATCGAGCCCGAGCAGCGCCAGCAGCGCGCCCGCCTGCGGCGTCGAGACCTTCGAATCCAGCGTGAAGTCGCTGCTGCGCAGGCGATCGAGGTCGATGCCGCCGATCGCGGCCGCCGGCGTCTGCGCGGCCAGCGTCGCGGTCGCCTTGAGCTGCGGCGCGTCGAGTTCGAGCACGGCGCGGGCGCTGCTGCGATCGGCGTGCTCGGCATTCTTGTCCAGGCTGAGGTCGAGCTTGAGGCGCGTGGCGCCGGGCTGTGACGGCATCGCGTCGAAGCGCGCGCGCACCGACGGCGCAAGCGGCTCGATCAACGCGGAGAGTTCGCGCAGCGAATTGGCGGAGGATGTCAGTGCAAGCTTGCCGGTGACCCTGGCGCGGTCGAAGCTGCCGCTCGCCTCGGTGGTGATGCCGCCGGCCTGGCCGAAGCGCAGCTGCTCCAGCGACAGCGCCGCCGGACCGTAGGCGAGCCTGGCGGCGAACGACCGCAGCTCCTGGCCGGCGGAGATCGCGCGGCCGATCTCGAGCGCGAGCTTCGCCTGCTCCGGCCACTCGCCTTGCGGTCCCGCCAGCGCGCGCACGAAACTGGCGGCGGCATCGAGGTCGAGACGGTCGGCCTTGAGGTCGGCGTCGATCCGCGAGCCCTTGCTCGCGCCTGCCTGCACGAAGGCGATGCGGCCTTCGACGGCGCCGCCGTCGATGTTGGCCTTCAGCCTGTCGATGGCGAAATGATTGGCGGCAATGGTCACCTCGCCGGCGAGGCGCAGCGGCCGCGTGCTGCGGCGGTTGACCTCGCTGCGGCCCTGGAGCCAGGCTACCAGCGTATCGGGGTCCGAAGACTCGATGCTGAGCCGGCCGCTGAAACTGTCGGCGCCGGGAGCCGCGCCACTGAGCGAGAGCTGCGTCATGCCTGGCGCGCGCAGCTCGAGCCGCCGGAAGGTCCAGGACCGGCCGTCGGTCGCGAGCTCGGTCGCGATGTTCTGGAGCGGACGGCCGCCGAGCATGATCTGGTCGGCATTGAACTCGATCTGCGCCGGGATCGGCGCCTGCGGGATCGCCGCCAGCCCTGCGCGCAGCGCCGGCAGGACGCGCTGCGGATCGGAATCGTCTTTCGCGGTCAGCCTGTCGGCATCGACCTGCCGCGCCGACAGCACCGCGCGCAGCAGCGGGGAGGCGCCGAACCTGAGATCACCGACGCCGCCGAGCTTCAGCGCCGCGTCCTCGGTGCCGAAGCTCGCGTCGATCTGCTCGAATTTGGCGCCGGCCGGATCGGCCTTGAGCCTGGTCACGAGCTTCCATGGCGGTGGCCCCGCCTCGCCTGCCTTCCTGGCAGCGGGGAAGGCAAGCGTCAGCGCGCCGTCGAATTTGGGCTGGCGGTTGTCGAAGGCGAGCACGCCTTCGAGGTCGGCGAGAATGGCCCGCTCGCCGGGATCGACGTTGAGGTGCAGCCGCGTGGCCTTGCCGTCGCCGCTGGGACCGGAAGAAATGCGGAACGGGTAGCGCACCCCATTGGCGCTGAAGCTGCCGTCGCCCCGCACCGAGCCCGCGAGCGAGCGCACGTCGCCGGAGAAGGCGATGTCGTTCAATTCCAGCGTCGAGCGGCTGGCGGCATCGTGCAAGGCGATGCGGCCGGTGAGGTTGAGCCGCTCGATGGCGAGCGACGCCAGATCGAAGGCGCCGCTCCCGATCGAGGGCAAATCGACCCGCCCCCGCGTGTCCAAGCCGAGATCGACCGCCATACCGCCGACCGAAAGCTCGGTGGCGCGCCATTCGCCGCGCAGCAGCGAGCCCAGGCTGAACTCGACGTCGAGCTTGTCGGCGCGCAGGCGGCCGAGATCGTTGTTGCCGCCGAAGGTGACGCCGCGCAGCCGCAGCGTCGGCGCCGGCAGCAGCCGCGCGTCGAGCTCGCCGGCGACCCGCACCGGCACGCCGATGATCTTGCCGGCCTCCGCCTCGAACTGGGGCCTGAACTGGTTCCAGTCGATGTAGTAAGGCCCGATCAGCGCGGCCAGCAGCGCAATGATGAAGGCAATCGCCAATCCGAGCAGCGTCGTCTGCACGGGTCTCCCCTCGGCCAAACCGGCATCCGGACCAAACCCTGGCCTTAGCGGACTTCAGGCGTGCCGGAACAGCCTCTTTATAGAGGGAAGTGGGGCGAAGTCACAGCGACTGTTGCGCGCGGCGGTTAACGCGCGCCCCTCACCAGCTCGCCGGCAGCCGCTTCAGCCCGCGCAGCACGAAGGTCGGCCGCCATTCCGGGTTTTCGACGTCGTCGATGCGCAGGTCCGGCAGCCGCCGGAGCAGCGTGGCGATGGCGATCTCGGCCTCGATGCGCGCCAATTGGGCACCGAGGCAAAAATGGATGCCGCCGCCGAACGACAGCGGCTTGACGTTCGCCCGGGTGACGTCCAGCCGGTCGGGCCGGTCAGGGTAGACGGCGGGATCGCGGTTGGCCGAGCCGAGCAGGCAGAGCACGCTCTCGCCCCTGGGAATCCTCGCGCCGCCGAGGTCGACATCCTCCAGCGCGACGCGCCCGGTCATCTGTACGGAGGAATCGTAGCGCAGGAACTCCTCGATCGCGCCCTCCATCAGTTCCGGCCGCGCCTTGAGCAGCGCGAGCTGGTCCGGATTGCGGTGCAGCGCGAGCAGGCCGTTGCCGATCAGGTTGACCGTGGTCTCGTGGCCTGCGCCGAACAGCAGAATGATGTTGGCGGTCAGTTCCTCGTTGCTGAGCTTGTTGCCGTCCTCCTCGGCCTGCACCAGCTGGGTGATGAGGTCGTCCCCGGGATTCTTGCGGCGCAGCTCGAACAGCTGCTGGAAATACATCTGCGCCATCAAATTGGCGGCGTTGCCTTGTTTGATCTCTTCCGGCGAAAGCGGCACGGGATCGAGCAGCCGCCCGCCGTCGCGCGAGCTCTTGTAGAACACCTCGCGATGTTCCTCGGGGATGCCGAGCATGTCGCAGATGATGGTGACGGGCAGGCGAAATGCGAAGTCCTCGATCAGGTCCATGTGGCCGCGCTCGATCACGGCATCGATGGCCTGGTCGACGATCTCCTGGATCCGCGGCCGCATGTCCTCGACGCGGCGGGCGGTGAAGGCCTTCACCACCAGGCCGCGCAGGCGGGTGTGGTCCGGCGGATCTGCCTGCAGCATCCAGTAGCTCATGCTGCGAAACACCGGCTCCTTCATGATTTCGGGGCCGTAGCGGCGCGTGGTGCGCTCGACGAAATCCTTGCCAAAGCGCCTGTCGCGCATCACGAGGCTCACCTCGGCGTGGCGGCTCGTGACGAACTGGCCGAACGACGTCACATGGACGGGATCGATCGTGCGCAGCCGTTCATAATGCGGATAGGGATCGCGGATGAAATCGGGCGAGAGCGGGTTGAACAGCGGTCCGCCGGCGCCTTGCACTTGCTCGTTCATGGTGACCTCGGATCGGTTGCCGCATGACACGAATACGCAAGGCTGCCCCATGGCCCGGCGTAACCATCCCTGGAAACTTTATAAACCCGATACATTGTTGTATCGAGTTGCAGCTTGCCCTAACCTGCGCCGATGTCAAGGGCGCGAACGAGACCGACCAGGGACGACACGCGCGAGGCGCTGTTCGAGGCGGCCGCGCGCGTGTTCGAGGCGGACGGCATCGGCGGCGCCAGCATCGAGGCGATCGCTGCGGCGGCGGGCTTCACCCGCGGCGCGTTCTATTCGAACTTTGCGAGCAAGGACGAATTGATCATCGCCATGCTCGAGGACCACGTCGCGCAGTCGATCCGGCGCAACATGGACATCCTGGCGCAGCACGACAATCTCGACGATTTCATCGCGGCGCTGAAGGCGATGGATCGCAGCCGGCAGGATCCGCTCGGCCGCTCGCCCCTGCTGCACATGGAGATGATCCTGTTCGTCGCGCGCGCCGAGAAGCGCCGGCCGGAGCTTGCCAAACGCCTGCGCGCCCGGCGCAAGCTGGTCGCCGACATCGTCGAGGCGACGCTGAAGAGCAACGGCAGGAACGGCGCGCTGGATCCGCCCTGGATGGCATCGATCGTGCTCGCGCTGGAAGACGGCTTTCGCCTGCACCGGCTGATCGACCCGGAGACGACGCCGGTCGACAGCTTCCTGCGCGCGATCACCGATCTCAGGCGCAGGACGGGGTTGGCGTCGGGCTAGCGGGCGCTCCGGCGCGACCCGAGGCGGCTTGAGCGCGCGAGCGGTGCACCTCGGATGCCGCTGGTGGCTGCAGCTCTCGCTACTTTTTCTTCGCGGGTCCGAAATCCGGCTGCCAGGCGGCTACCTTGCGGGACGGCGCCGCCGCGATCACCTTGGCCTTCTCTTTCTTCGGCTTCTTGGTTTCGCGGTTGCCGCGTTGCTGGCCCTTTGCCATGTCGCGCTCCAGTGCTGGTTTGAGTTCGTCGAATTCATCGGGCTGCAGAACACGGCCGCACGGCGTGCAGACCCTGACGTCCATGTAGCCCTTGCGCAGCAGTCTTCTCGCGAGACGTAGCGCGACCGTCGCAGTTCCACGGCCGAGATTGGAGCTGCGGTATTCGGTCGTGCCGCTGACCAGATACGGCACGCGTATCGTCCTAGCCATTGAGGACCGCAGCGGCGCAAGCAAGAAGCAGAAGAAACAGCGGAACGATCACCGGCGGCACGATCCATTCCGAGATGCGAACACGGGGCATCGAGCGCTCCTGCGAAGCCTTCGGCGGGAGCACACGCGACCCTCAGTCACCGATCGATGCCGTTGAGAATGCGGTGGTGCGAATGACCCTACTCCCGTGCCGGACCAATAGCGAGCGCCAAGTGGCGGGCGCGCGGCCGCCGCGCCGCGACACAATCGTTTTCCGGCATGGAGAGACGATATTCGCTGGCTATTGCCCTGCCAAAGGCGCATGCTCGCGGGAGCCGGCACCGGTTGGGGCTCCACTTGCGAAAGGCAGGCGTGCATGACCATCCGCTCACGGCGAGAGACCGTCGTCTTCAGGCATCCGTTCCAGATCCGCGGCATCGAGCGCATCTTGCCGGCGGGCGCCTATGAGGTGGTCACGGACGAGGAGTCCATCGACGGTCTGACCTTCGCCGCCTATCGCCGGATTGCCACGATGATCAGCGTTCCCGCCGAGAACGCGGGCGGTACCATGGAGCGACTGTCGATCGGCTCTGTCGATCTTGCGAATGCGCAAGCCGCGGACGCGAGAATCGCCAATGACTGACAAGCCGGTCGATCTCGACAAGCACCGTGGCATGGCCGCACAGAAGGCCACCGACCTGCGCCGCGCGCTGGCCGAGGTCGAGGCCCATGTCAGGGAACTGCGCGAGCGCGAGGCCGATCTCGAGCATCGCATGATGACGGTGCCCGCGGCGTCGTGGCCGGAGGCCGCGGTGAAGGCGCGGCATCTTCTCAACCTCTATGCAGCGAGCCTGCCCGCGGAGGACACGCGCCACCGCGCGCTCGTGTCGGCGCTGTTCGACGATTTCGCCCGGCTGGCCGGAGAGGGCTGAGGCGAGCGACACCCGCCCGCATGCTACGCGCATGCTGAGCGCCAACCTGAAACGGCGCGCAGGTCCGGGTCAATGACCGGCTGGCACGATTCGCCGGGATGCAAACACGCAACGGAGTGAGCCATGACGCTGACGAGCGGTCGCTTTATTGATCACGAATACGACCGGATGATCGTCCGGTTCTCGATGCATGACGGGGCAAGGGAGATTCCTTGCGCGATCTCGACCTCCGCGATGGACGGTCTCGAGCAAGGCCCCCAGGTGAGGCCCGAACAGCGGGAAGCCCAATTCGCTCGTCTGCGGGATCGCATCGAAGCATGCGCCGCGAGCAAGTATCGCGCTACGGAGTTCGAAGGCACCCCGCCGGGCATCGTGCTCAGAGGAATCGATTTCCGGCCTTAAGCAACGACGATGGTTGCTACTCCGACCTTGGCTTGATCTCCGGCAGGGGCGCCTTGCGCTCGAACGGCTTCTTCTTCGGCGGCGCGGGCAGCAATCCCTCCCTGATCGCCTGCTTGCGGGCCAGCTTGCGGGCGCGGCGAATGGCCTCGGACTTCTCGCGGGTCTTCCTCTCGGACGGCTTCTCGTAGGAGCGGCGCTGCTTCATTTCCCGGAAGACGCCCTCGCGCTGCATCTTCTTCTTGAGAACACGGAGCGCCTGCTCAACATTGTTGTCTCTGACGAGTACCTGCAAATGATCCTCCTGGTTCGGGCTGCGCATGCGACACGTCCTGCAGGGCAGCCAATGCGCAGGCGCTTCATTGCGATTGTTGAGGATAGTTGCGACGACATTCGTCGCGGCTTCCGACGAGCCGATCTGCCTGTCACAGCGAGCAGCTTGGTGGCGTCGACGTGACCACCGTCGCGCAGCGCTGTCAATCGATAACGTCCTGCTCGCGTGTCGACGGAGACACGCAAAGCGGCGCGATCGGGAACGGCAGACCGCTTCGCAGAAAACAAAACGGCTTCGCTCCTTGCAAAAACTTGAAAGTCGTATACATTGAAGCCGTTCGATTAGCCGCTGTGCCTTGTTGAATGCGCCCGCGGGCTCCTTTTCCAAAGACATCGACGAAGTTGAAGGTAACCGCGCGATCGTCGCGCGGGATGCGCTTGCGCGCTTTGGAGAAGAAAATGACGACAGGTACGGTCAAGTGGTTCAATGGTCAAAAGGGCTTCGGCTTCATTCAGCCGACCGACGGCGGCAACGATGTGTTCGTTCACATCAGCGCCGTTGAAAGAGCCGGTCTTGCCGGTCTCGGAGAGGGCCAAAAGGTCAGTTTCGAGATCAAGACCGACAAGATGCGAGGCAAGGTCAGCGCCGAGAACCTCGCGCTGGCTTGATATCGTGGCGCCGTTTCACGGATGTACTGAAACGGTCGTTCTGCCCGCTCAATCCCTGGATTGAGCGGGTTTGGTCGTTGGCGGAGCCGGGTGAACCATGAGCACCAAGAGATCGGCAGAGCCGTCACCCGAGAGTATTGCGCGTTCCGATCGCAAGCGTCTGGCCGCCGAAGAAGGCGCGAGGGCGCTGGCAGACGTCGAAAGGCAAGGCATCGAGGTTCGCAAGAACATGGCGCGGCTCCGGGAAGCGCGCGAGGCGAAGGAAGTCGCCGATGAAGCTCTTCGGCTTAGCTCCCCGGCGCCCACACTCAAGAAGCGTTCAAGGAAGTCGGCGCGATAATCGCCGCCAACGCGGCGGGAGAGACTCTGACGTGCCGATCACAGCCGGAGAGTGCAGATCGTGCCTAGACTCAAGCCAGACCACGGAACCATCACCTTCTTTCTCGCGTCCGGCGCAAATCGGCAGGTTTGCCGGCTTGCCACGAAATTCGACACACAGAAGCAGGCCTTCAGTTATCTGCGGAAGCATCGAACCGAGTTCGAACGCATAGCGCGGGCGCGCATGGCCTCGGGAGAGCTCGAAGACGGCATCGTCGTGCTTTCGATGCTCTAGAGCGTGTTCCGGAAAAGTGTGCAGCGGTCTTTCGAAAAGACCATGCTCCAGAAAACAATCGAAAGCGTGATGAGGATTCATCCTCATCGCATCGCGCTTAAGTCAGAACACGCGAGCATTATGACGCTAACGCGTCCTCTCGGACTGCCCCCCTCGTTCGGCCTCTCTCGCCAGCCGTTCAGCCTTCAGCCGCTCCCGATTCGCATGGAAAGCCTGGTCCGCCTTCTCGTAGTCGGTCGCGGGCTTCGCTGCGGCCTGCTTGAAGTGACTGTTCGCTTCGGTCGCTGCGCGCGATTGCGGGTGCCGTGTCATTGCTGGTTCTCCATGTCTTTTCCGGTGATTCCAAGTCGCCGGTGACGGCGGGTTGGTGCTCCACCTATCCTCTGATCGGCTTGTTGCGCTTCGACCGATCAATTCGTACCCGGTCGAACTCCCGGGGTCCATCGAGCAATTCCCGCTTGCGGACTGCCCTGCCTTTCGCCGTGGCAGCCGCGTCCCCCATGCCGTCGATTGCCTCGGCGGCCATTTTGCGAGCGCGCCTTGTCTGACGGTCTGGATCGGCGTGCAACGCCAGCCCCAGTTCCAGCAAGCGGCCAATCGCCTCGGACAGGCTGGGCTTGTCGCTTTGACGATCGGCCCAAGCCGTAATCGCTTCGAGCTGCGATTGCGAAGGCTGAAAACCTGCGGCTCGAGCTTTTGCTCTGCTCTCCGGTCTTTTCATCAGGCCAATGCAGTTTGAAAGAGCGGCATGGCGCGATACTACTGCGGCGGCCGTGAAAGACCAAATCGCCGGACGCAGATCCGTTCCAATCGGCAGGGAATATCGCTGAAGGCGGCTACGCCGACCGCTTCGCCTCCTCACGCTCCGCTTCCGCAACATCGAGCCGTCCCAGCATCGTCCTCGCCTGCTCGGCGCAGTGCTCGATCAGCCAGCGCTCGAAGGCGACCGGCGCCAGCGCGGGGGCGTAGAGGAAGCCCTGGACGACGTCGCAGCCGATCCCGGCCAGCGTCTTGCGCTGGCCCTCGGTCTCGACGCCCTCGGCGACAACGGTCATGCCGAGGCCCTGGCCGACGCGGACCACGGCGGTGGCAATCGCGAGCGCTCCAGCGTCACGCTCGATGTCGCGCATGAAACTGCGGTCGATCTTCAATTCGCGGATCGGCAGATGCGCAAGCCGGCTGAGGCTCGAATAGCCGGTGCCGAAATCGTCGACGGAGAGGCCGACGCCGAGCTCGCGGATCGCGTTCATCGTCTCCAGCGCTGCGGCGCCGTCCTGCATGAAGGCCCCTTCGGTGATCTCCAGCATCAGCGCATCCGCCGGCAGATCATACTCGGCCAGGATGTCCTTGAGCCGCGCGGCGAGCGTGACGTTGCGGAAGTTGATCGGCGACAGGTTCACCGACACGCAAGGAATGTCCAGGCCGGCGCGCCGCCAGTCCGCCACCTGCCGGCAGGCCTCGCGCACCGACCACAGGCCGATCTGCTCGATCAGGCCGCACTCCTCCGCGAGCGGGATGAACTTTGCCGGCGAGACGTCGCCGAGCGCGGCATCATGCCAGCGCGCCAGCGCCTCGACGCCGTGGATCGCGCCGTCGCAGCTGCGGATCTGTGGCTGGTAGCTGAGGCTCAGCGCGCCGCCCGCGATGGCACGGCGGAGCGCTGCGATCAGCGCCAGGCGCTGCTCGGCGAGCCCGTTCATCTCGGAGCAGAAGATGCGATAGGTCGAACGTCCCGCCTGCTTGGCCATGTACATGGCGGCGTCGGCCTGCTGCATCAGGGTGTCGATGTCGGTGGCGTGATCGGGATAGAGGCTGATGCCGATTGAGGCGGACATGGGCATCAGCTTCGATCCAAGCCGCAGCGGCCGCGCCAGCGCCTCGGTGATGTCGGCAGCGACGCGCTCGGCGCTCGCGGCGTTCCGCTGCGGCAACAGGATGACGAACTCGTCGCCGCCGAGCCGGCCCAGCATGTCGCCGGGGCCGATATGTTCGCGCAGGCGCTGCGCCAGCTGCACCAGGAGTTCGTCGCCGGCGGCGTGGCCGAGCGTGTCGTTGACGTCCTTGAAGTGATCGACGTCCAGGAAAGCCAGCGCGACGTGACCACCGGTCGGACAGGCATCGATCGCGGTGGTGATCAGGTGCCGGAGCTGGGCTCGGTTCGGCAGGCCGGTGAGGATGTCGTGATAGGCGAGCCGCGCGATCTCGGCGCGGGCCTCCTTGCGCTCGATCGCGAAGGCGCCGAGGCTGACGCAGGCCTCGACGATACGCCGGTGCCAGCGGGTCGGCGCGCGCGGCTCGCGATAGTAGAAGGCGAAGGTCGCGATGACGCGGCCGTCCTTGGCCTTGACCGGTGTCGACCAACAGGCGCGCAGGCCTACGGCGAGCGGCATCGCCTTGTAAGGCTGCCAGCGCGGATCGGACTCCAGATCGGTCGCCAGCACCGGCTCGCCATGGAACGCAGCGCTTCCGCAGGAGCCGACGTTGGGCCCGATCGCGATGCCGTCCAGCGCGCGGGAATAGTCCTCAGGCAGGCTCGGACCGCCGAGCGGATGGATCAAGCCGGCGGCATCGATGTGAAGCAGCGAACAGACGACGTCGGGTGCGATCTCCTCGACGCGGCGGCACAACCGGTCTGCGATCTCGCCGATAGGCACCTCGTCCGCGAGCGCGCTCATGATGAGTTGCTGCAGCGAGCGCAGCTGCTTGGTCTCGGTGATGTCGTCGAGCAGCACAAAGATGTGCTTGACCCGGCCCTTGCCGTCGCGGAAGGCATCGATCCGCGCGGAGACCCAGATTTCCTCGTCATTCTTGTCGTAAACCAGCACTTCCGTCTGGCCGCCATGACCGCCGCGCTTCAGGCGCCCTACGAACTTGGCGACGGCCCTGCGATCGGTGTAGCGGCCCGCAATGAGCTCGCCGGCGCGGCGGCCTACAGCCTCCTCGCTGCCGTAGCCGAACAGCGCCGTAAACGCCGAGTTCACGTAGACGATGTTCTGCTCGACATCGGTGATGATCACAGCGCGGTTGGTCTGGTCGGAGACGGCATGGAGGAGCTCGATCCTGGCGCGGCGCTCGGCGTCGAGAGTGACGTCGCGTGCAAACACGATATGATGGGTGGCGCCACCGACCGTCGTCGGCGACACTGACAGCATCGCCCTGATGCGGCTGCCGTCGCGTCGTGCGAGGCTGATCTCCTCTCGGAACGTGGCGGTCGCGCCCGGCTGAAGGCATTTGAGTGTCAGAATGGCGGCATCGCGGCCGAGTACGTCGGCCGCGGCAAGCTTCCATATCCCCTCTGCGGCGGGGTTGAAGTGCGTGATGCGGTGCGCGTCATCGACGATGACGACGCCATCCTCGGCGCATTCCAGCGCGGCGCGCAGCACGTCAGGCATTTCGGTCGCAAGACAATCGGCGGAGGACATCGTCAGACCCGGGAAGACCATCGGGAAGAAGCGGCAACCGGCGGACGCTACCGCCGCGATGGTGTCCAAGACGTTTTTACCGACCTGCTGCATTCCGCCAGGACGCCGCATGCTTAACGTTCGGCGAAGGCGCCGCCGGTACCTTGATGCGCACAGGCCCTATCCGGCTCCCGTCTCGAGCTTGTGCAGCCGGCCGGCCACGGCGCGCACCTTGCCGGGCGCCGCCCGCCAGATCGCGAGCGCCGACAACCCGCTCACGAGGATGCCGATGGCGAAGGCGAAGGTATAGTCGCCGGCGCGATCATGGAGCAGGCCGGTGACCCAAGGGCCGGCCGCACCGCCCGCCAGCGCCGCCAGCATGATCGAGCCGAAGATGCTGCCCTGGTGCCGGCCCTGGAAGATCTCGAACACGACCGCGCCCATGATCGAGGTGAGACCGTATCCCAGCGCGCCTTGCATGAACACCATGAGATAGACCAGCCAGAGCGAAGGCTGATATTTCAGCGCGATCAACGCGGCGAAGCAGACGACGAAGCCTGCGCAGCTGATGGCCCAGACCCATTCCCGGCCGATGCGGTCAGAGACGTGGCCGAGCAGGATCTGGCCGGGAATGCCGAGCAGGCTGACGGTGCCGAGCGCCCACACCGCAACATTGGGGCTGAAGCCGATGTCGAGCAGGAACTTGGTCTGATGCACCTGCACCGCGTACCAGATGTAGAGGCCGCAGAAATAGCCGAGGGCGATCCACCAGAACCGCGCGGTCGCGGCGGCGCGCTTCAGCGTCCAGTCGGTATCGGCCCAGACGGCGTCGACCACATTGGAGATCGGCCTTGGAGCGCCTGCGGCTGGGGCGGCATCGCCGTCCGGGCGAAGGCCGATGTCCTCGGGACGCTTGCGCAGCAGCAGATTGATCGGCGCCAGCGCGATCAGGACGAGCAGGCCGATTGCGGTGCACGCGGTACGCCACCCGGTCTGCTCGATCATGTGCTGCACCCACGGCAGCAGCGTCACCGAGCCGATGCCGACACCGGCGAAGGCGATGCCGATGGCGAAACCGCGCTTGCGGATGAACCAGTTCGGCAGGAACAGCGACTGGCCGGAATAGCCGAGACAGACGCTTCCGGCCCCGACCATGACGCCGATCGTGACGTAGAGATGCCAGGGCGCGGTGGTCAGCGGCGCCAGCAGCAGCCCGCCTGCCATCAGCACGACGCCGAGCTCCATCACCGCGCGCGGGCCGGCGCGATCCATCAGGCGCCCGATCAGCGGGCTGACCGCACCCGACACCACGAAGCCGAAGGAGAATGCGCCCGCAGTGACGCCGCGCTCCCAGCCGAACTCGGAGATGATGGGCGGAAAAAACAACGAGAAGGCGGTGCGCGCGTTGACGCCGATGGCCATGGTGACGAAGGTCACGGCGACCACGACCCAGCCGTAGAAGAACGGAAGCCGCATGTTGTGTGTTCGTTTCATCCCTGGACGGTTCTTGGGACCATCCGGGGGCGTCCGGGTCAAGCGCTTTTCGCGCATGCCTCGGGCGCGCTCAGGCTGCGTCGAGCCGTGATGATTTGACCGGCGCGTCGAACACAATCCGCTCGATCGGATGCGGCCGGCCGAACAGATAGCCTTGCGCGAAATTGACGCCGAGCGCCTTCAGCCGCTCGAACTCTTCGCGGGTCTCGACGCCTTCGGCCGTGACCGACATGTCCAGCCCGCGCGCCAGCGTGACGATCGAGGAGATGATCGCCGAAGAGCGCGGCTGCTGGGTCAGGTTGCGAATGAACGACTTGTCGATCTTGATCTTGTCGAACGGGAACGCGGTCAGGTAGCTGAGCGAGGAATAGCCGGTGCCGAAATCGTCGAGCGCGAGCTCGACGCCGAGGTGCTTCAGCCGCTCCATGAAAGCGTGGTTCTCACTGCCACGCTCGAGCAGCACGGATTCCGTGATCTCGATCTCGAGTCGTTGCGGCGGCAACCCGGAATCGGCGAGCGCTCCGCAGATCATTCCGAACAGCTCGGCTTCCTTGAACTGGATCGGCGACAGATTGACGGCGACCATGAGATCGGAAGGCCAGCTGGCCGCATCCGCGCAGGCGCGCCGCAGCACGAATTCGCCGAGCGGCACGATCAGCCCGGTCTCTTCCGCGAGCGCAATGAACTGGTCAGGCGGGATCAGCCCGCGCGTCGGGTGCCGCCAGCGCACCAGCGCCTCGAAGCCGCGGCGCTCGCCGCTGACGGCGTCGACGAACGGCTGGTAATGCACCTCCAGCTGGCACAGCGCGATGGCGTCGCGCAGATCTCCTTCCAGCGTATTGCGGGCTTCCAGCTCGGCGGACATCGCCTCGTCATAGATGGTGAAGCAGTTGCGGCCTGCCGATTTCGAACGATAGAGCGCAAGATCCGCTTTCTTCAGGAGCTGCTCCTGGTCGCCGCCGTGATCCGGCGCGATCGCGATGCCGATGCTGGTGCCGATCTCGACGCGGTGTCCGGGCAGCAAGAACGGTTCGCTCACGAGCTTGGCGATTCGCGCCGCCAGCTCGGTCGAGCAGGCGCGCTGATCCTGCCCGGCTTCCTGGATGATGGCGAATTCGTCGCCGCCGAGCCGCGCGAGCACGTCGTTGGCGCGCAGTGCGGATTTCAGCCGCTGCGCCACCTGGCGCAGCAGCGCATCGCCGGCGGCATGACCGAGGGAGTCGTTGACGTTCTTGAAGCGATCGAGGTCGAGCATCAGGATTGCGAAGGGCAGGCCTCTCACGCCGAGCTGGCTGTTCATCTCGTCCAGCCGGGTCAAGAAGAAGGCGCGGTTCGGCAGGCCGGTGAGGATGTCGGTCTGGGCAAGCTCGAGCACCCGCCGGTTGGCCAGCGACAGCCGCCGTGAGTTGCGGCTGGCGAGCATGAGATAGGTCGACAGCGACAGCGTCAGCAGCATGCCGACGATGAGGACCGCGACCGCGCGATCATAAGTCGTCGCCAGAGGGCCGCCGGCGGCCGGCACCGCTCTCACCTGCCAATCGATATCGCCGATCCTGAGGTTGCCCGACCAGTGCCGCGAGCGCGCGACGTCCCGCATCGACTGCGGCGTCGTGGCAACCGACGAATAATCCGGCAAGGTTTCCGCAAGGCTGACGATCTGCGCCGCGAAGGGCGGGTAAACGTTCATGCTGACCGCGGGGCTTGCTCCGGTGGTGACGCGGATGGACCGGACCAGCAGCGGCAGGTCGAAGATGCCGATCACGAAGCCGGCGAGATTGCGGCGCCGGTCGGCCATCTCCTCGCGCGAGGTTCCCTTGGCGTAGACGGGCACGGCGACGAGGACGTCGGGGACAGGGCTGCCGCCCTCCTTCGGCTCGAACAGGCGCGTGCGGAGGGCTGTGACGCGATCGTTGTCGCGCGCGCGCTCCAGCACCGCCCGGCGCTCCGGAACGGTGGTGTAGTCCATGCCGTAGACCGAGGAGGTCTTCGGCCGCGTCGAGTAGAACACCGGAAAATACTCGTCGCTCTGCGGCGCGGTGGCGAAGCTCTCGCCGTCGAGCGCCTTGATGCGATAGCCTGACACGCCGTCCCTGATCGCGGCGGTCTCGTATTCCGCGCGCTCCTTGCGGCTGACGCGCGGCAGCCAGGCGATACGCAGCATGCCGGGATGACGCTCGAACAGGCGAGCACTGAAGGTCTCGAATTCGCTGCGGCTGACTTCTTCGTTGGTGGATTCGAACAGCGTGCGCAGCGCCAGAAGCCTCGATATGTACTCGTTCATGCCGTTCTGCATGACGATCGCCTGGGTCTCGGCCGCGTTCTCGAACTCGATTCTGTTGACGCGATCCTCCCACCGCGCCACGGCGGCAGCGCCCAGGACCGAGAACAGCAGGCCGACGCCGACCGCGACCAGCGCAGGCCGGTAGAGCCCGAGCAGCGGCGCGGCGCGCCACCATCCGCCCCTACGCCTCCGATCCTGATCATTCTGATCGCGACCGTCCATCTTGAAGCCGCCCGTCCCCTCTTCGCGACGAACCGAACCTCTGGTTGAGGTGCCGGCCGAGCTATCGGAGCAAGACCGCGGTTAAGAACTGCACAATTTCGGGAGGCGGTGGTTTCGCAATGCGGAAACTAGTTAACGAAGTGCCAGAGTCATCCCGGCACTCTGGAAGTATCTTGCCGATTTTGCCCGGAGTAATACGGCCTCGCCACGCTTAGCGAGCTATTCAGGCTCCCGAGGTAGGTTGAGCAAGCTGTCCTCCAACGAACCGGCAAATCTCTCGATGTATCGATTTCGATCAGCCAGATCCGTCGTCCTGACCATGGCGCTTCTTGCCGCGGCCACGCTTCCCGCCAAGGGCGACGCGACAGGCGTCAGCGAGGATGCGATCCTGTTCGGTCAGGCTGCGGCCCTGGAGGGCCCCTCCGCCATGCTTGGACGGCGCATGCGGCAAGGCATCGTCGCGGCGTTCGCCGAGATCAACGACAAGGGCGGCGTCCATGGCCGCAAGCTCCGGCTCATCAGCCGCGACGACGGCTACGACCCCGACCGCTCCGTGGCGCAGACGCTGAGCCTGATCGACGATGACAAGGTGTTCGCGCTGATCGGCGCGGTGGGCACACCGACCGCGATGGCGACGATTCCGATCACGAGCGCCAGGAACGTCCCCTTCATCGGCCCCTTCACCGGCGCCGAATTCCTGCGCGACCTCGAGCTTCCGAACGTCGTCAACATCCGCGCGAGCTATGGCGCGGAGGCGGAGGCCTGGATCAAGCACCTCACCGAGGATCGCAAGTTCAAGCGGATCGGCATCTTCTATCAGGACGATTCCTTCGGCCGCGACGGTCTTCTCGGCGTGAAGCGTGCGCTCGCCAGGCGCGGTCTCGAGCTTGCCGCGGAAGGCACTTTCGAGCGCAATACCCGCGCTGTCGCCCAGGCCTGGCGAATGATCAAGCGAGCCGACCCGGAGGCCATCGTGATGGTCGGGACCTACGGGCCCTGTGCGGAGTTCATCAAGCTCGCACACCGAAGCGGCTTCTATCCGACCTTCGTCAACATCTCCTTCGTCGGCGCCAATGCGCTCGCCGCCGAACTCGGCCCCGAAGGCGAAGGCGTCATCGTCTCGCAGGTCGTGCCGTTTCCCTGGGACCGCTCGCTCAAGCTCGTCGCCGACTACCAGGCGGCGCAGAAGGCGTTCGATCCGGCGTTGACGCCGGATTTCGTGTCGCTGGAAGGCTACCTCGCCGGCCGCCTCGCGGCCGCGGCGCTGGAAAAGACCGGTCCCAACCCCACGCGTGCGAACCTGCTGCGCGCAATCAACGATATCGGGCGTTTCGACATCAGCGGCACCATCGTCACCGTGGGCACGCGCATGCTCGACACACCGCCGCAGGTGTTCTTGACGGTGATCCAGAAGGACGGCACGTTCAAGCCGGTGGACCGGCTCTAGACTGCTTTGGTGCGCCGCCGGGGATGGCCTGGCCCCTTTTGCCGCAGCGTGATCCAGAGCACAGACCGCCTCTTGGCGCAGACCTAAGAATGATGACATCATCGCGCATTGCCGATGGAGGTGACTTCATGCGCCGTCCGGTCCTTCGTAGCTTGTTTTTCGCGTCCGGTCTTCTCGGACTGACCCAGTTGATGACGCCCACGGAGGCCGCCGCGGAAGCGCGGCTTGCTCTGGTGATCGGTCAATCGGCCTATCGCACCGTGCCGGAGCTTCCCAACGCCGCCAACGACGCCAAGGGCATGACGGAGCTGCTCGGCAATGCCGGCTTCACCGTCACCACCGCCGCCAACCTGGCGCAGACCGAAATGCGCGCGGCGATCTCGGACTTCGCCGGCAAGGTCAGTGCCAGCGGCCCCGATACGGTCGCCCTGGTGTTCTACGCCGGCCACGGGCTGCAGATCGACGGCGAGAACTATCTCGTTCCCGTCGATCTCGATCCCAAGCGCGAGGCGGACATTCCGCTCCAGGGCGTGCGGCTGAACGACATGCTCAATACGCTCGGCGCGCTGCCGACGCGGGCGCGCATCTTCATGCTGGATGCCTGCCGCAACAACCCGTTCCCCGCGCTCCGCGGCGCCGGCCACGGCCTTGCGATCGTCGACACCAAGGCCGGTGCGCCCGGCTCCTTCATCTCCTATTCGACCTCGCCCGGCGCCGAAGCCGAAGACGGCAACGGCATCGACAGCCCCTACACGGCGGCCGTGCTGACGATCGCCAAGCAGCCCAATCTGCCGATCGAGGAAATGTTCAAGCGCATCCGCGTTGCCGTGGCGCAATCGACCGACGGCCGGCAGATCCCCTGGGAAAGCTCGTCCCTGACCACCGACTTCAGGTTCTTCGGCGAGAGCAGCGGCAGCACGCCCGCGCTACCCGGCGCATCCGCGATGGCGCTCGCCGGCGGCACGCGCAGTCTCGACGACTGGCGCAAGGAATTACGAGGCAAGCCTGCCATGGTCGCCTATGAGCTCGTGATCACCGAGGACACCGTCGAGGCTTATCAGGCCTATGTCGAGCTCTACGCGCAGGACACCCGCACGCCGCGCCTGCGCACCGTGCTGGAGCGCCGTCGCCAGATGCTGGCGTGGGAGCGTGCCACCGCGATCAACACCCGCGCCTCGTTCGAGGCTTACCTCGTCAACTGGGACAATAGCGACCTGGCTGCAACGGCTCGCCGGCTGCTGCTGCGCGTCCAGAACCGCAATTACGGCCAACCCGTCGCCGCCGCTCCAGCGCCCGCCCCGGTCGCCGTCGCGACGGCACCGACCTGCCCGTGCTCGACCCCCACGACACCGGCAACGCCGGTGCCGCCCGCGATCAAGAAGCGCGTCGAGCAGGCCCCGCCGAAGCGGAAGGTGGTCGAGACGCCGCCGAAGCCGCGCCGGCCGCCCCCGCCCGATGAAGTCGTCGTCTACGAGCGTGCCCCGCCGCCGCCGCCGCCCGCAGCCGTGGGTGTCGGCATCGGCATCGGAATTGGCATGGGCCGCGGCGGCTACGGCGGTGGCTATGGTGGTGGGTATAGCGGCCCGGCACGCGGCGACTACCGCAGGTACTGAGCCGATCCGGCACGAACTCGCACCGGCCCGCGCCCTTCGCGCGGGCCGCATCTATTGCGCCAGCGCCGGACAATCGCGCGGAACGACATCTGCGCCGCCCTGAGATCGTGCTCGATGGCGGATGCCGCTGTGCGCTATGCTTCCGGCACGATCTTGCCGGGGTTGAAGATGTTGAGCGGATCGAGCGCCTTCTTCAGTGCCCGCATCGCGTCCAGCGCTTCGGGGCCGAGCTCCGCCTCGAGATATTTCTGCTTGCCCTGGCCGATACCGTGCTCGCCCGTGCAGGTGCCGTCCATCGCCTGCGCGCGCTCGACCAGGCGATGCATGAACTCCTCGCCGCGCGCCATCTCGTCCGCGTCGTTGACGTCGCAGACCAGCGAGCAATGGAAATTGCCGTCGCCGACATGGCCGACGATCGGCGACAGCAGATTGAGCCGCTTCAGATCCTCTTCGGTCTCGCTGACGCAATCGGCGAGCCGCGAGATCGGCACGCAGACGTCGGTCGCGACCACGCCGATGCCGTCGCCGGGCCGTAGCGCCTTGACGGACCAATAGGCGTCGTGCCGCGCCTGCCAGAGCTTCGTGCGGTCCTCGGGCTTGGTGGTCCAGGAGAAATCGCCGCCGCCGCAATCCCTCGCGATCTCGCCGAAGGCCTTGGATTGCTCGGCAACCTCGATCTCGCTGCCGTGGAATTCCATCAGCAGGAGCGGCGTCTCCGGCAGCGTCAGCTTGGAATAGGCGTTGCAGGCCCTGACCTGCGCGGCGTTGAGCAGCTCGATGCGCGCCACGGGAATGCCGGTCTGGATCGCCAGGATCACGGCCTGGCAGGCCCCGTGCACGGTCTCGAACGAGACGGCGCCGGCGGCGATCGTCTCGGGGATGCCGCGTAGGCGAATGGTCAGTTCCGAGATGATGCCGAGCGTGCCTTCGGCACCGATGAACAAATGAGTCAGGTCGTAGCCCGCGGACGATTTCTTGGCGCGCGTGCCGGTGGTGATGATCTCGCCGTCGCCGCGCACCACCTTCAGCGCCAGCACGCTCTCGCGCATGGTGCCGTAGCGCACCGCATTGGTGCCGGAGGCGCGGGTCGAGGCCATGCCGCCGAGCGAGGCATCCGCACCGGGATCGATCGGAAAGAACAGGCCCTGGTCGCGCAGATGCTCGTTGAGCGCCTTGCGGGTGACGCCGGGCTGGATCACGCAGTCGAGGTCCTCGGCGTGCACCGCCAGCACCTTGTTCATGTCGCGCAGATCGATCGAGATTCCGCCCGCGGGGGCGTTGACCTGTCCCTCCAGCGAGGTGCCGGTGCCGAAGGGGATGACGGGCACGCGGTTTTTCGCGCAGATCCGCACCACGTCCTGGATGTCGGCGGTCTCCTGCGCCATCACCACGCCGTCGGGCGGCTGGTTGGGGATCCATGTGGTGGTATGGCCATGCTGCTCGCGCACGGCCAGCGAGGTGATGAGGCGGTTGCCGAAGCGTGCGGCCAGCTGCTCCAGCGCGCTCGCGAGGGCTTTCGGCTCCGGCCGCGGCGGATTATTGGTGATGGTGGTGCCCACGGAATTCCTCCCGACAGAAGAACCGTGGCAAAGGATATAAAGCCGGTCAAGTCAAGCGACCGGACGCATAGCTTGGGAAGGAAACATGCCGGAGACTGCCGCCGCCGCCCCGAACGCCGCCCCGTTTCGCGCCTCGATCATGCAGATCGAGTCGCAATGGATCGACTATAACGGCCATCTCAACATGGCCTATTACAACGTGATGTTCGACCGGGCGATCGACCAGCTGTGGGCCGAGCTCGGCATCGGGCCAACTTACATGAGGGAGCGGGGCGGCTCGACCTTTACCGCCGAATGCCACGTGCGCTATTTGCGCGAGATCCATCTCGGGGACCCCGTGCAGGTCTTCGTCTGGCTACTGGAAGCCGACGACAAGCGGCTGCACACGTTCGAGGAGATGCGGCACGCCGGGGACGGCTGGCTCTCGGCCACGTCCGAGAACATGTCGCTGCACATGGACATGAAAGCGCGGCGCGTTGCGCCGTTTCCGCCTGATATTCGCGAGCGCATCGCTGCCGTGACGAAGGCCCACGGTGCCGTAGCGCGGCCCGAGGGCATCGGCCGCAGCGTGGCGATGCCCTCGAAGCGGTGAGCGCTATATCCTGTTGCGGCCGCGCGCGAGGCCGACCACGGCCGAGACCAGGAACAGAACGATCGCGATGAAGAAGATGATCTTGGCGATCTCGATCGAAGCGCCAGCGATGCCGCCGAAGCCAAGGAGACCGGCGATCAGTGCGATAACCAAAAACGTCACAACCCAGCCTAGCATGATCAAACCCTCGTCTTGATGTGTCGGGCGCGGCTGGCCGCGCCACTTGACCAGACAATCTCGAGGCGGGAACAATTGTTCCGTTCCGCTCAGACGCGAAATTCGCCTCTTCGGCGGGAACGAATCGGCCTGCTGCGCACGTGGAAAACCCTCCCCCGGCGCCCCATATAGGCACCAATCCCTGTTATGAAGGCTCCCTTCCGTCACCCCGCGGTGCCATCGTGGGCCCATGATTCGCATGACCGAGCCGAGCAAGATCACCAGCGTACCCGACCACCAGCCCGCCGCCGGCGGCATTGCCGCGCGTGCGCGCGCCTCCGTGGGCCCGAAATATCTCGCCGGGCTCAATCCGGAGCAACGCGAGGCGGTGGAGACGCTGGACGGTCCGGTCCTGGTGCTGGCCGGCGCCGGCACCGGCAAGACGCGCGTGCTGACCACGCGCATCGCCCACATCCTGAGCCAGGGCCGCGCCCGCCCCGCCGAGATCCTGTCGGTGACCTTCACCAACAAGGCCGCGCGCGAGATGAAGCACCGGCTCGGCCAGATGCTCGGCCACGCCGTGGAGGGCATGCCGTGGCTCGGCACCTTCCATTCCATCGGCGGCCGCATCCTGCGGATCCATGCCGAGCTGGCGCAGCTGAAGTCGAACTTCACCGTGCTCGACGTCGACGACCAGGTCCGGCTGCTCAAGCAGCTGCTCCAGGCCGAGAACATCGACGAGAAACGCTGGCCGGCGCGCATGCTGGCGGGTCTGATCGACGGCTGGAAGAACCGCGGCCTGAGCCCAGCGCAGGTGCCCTCCGGCGAGGCCGCAATGTTCGCCAACGGCAAGGGCGGCAAGCTCTATGCGAGCTACCAGGAGCGGCTGAAGATCCTGAACGCCGCCGATTTCGGCGATCTCCTGCTGGAGAACATCCGCGTCTTCCGCGAGCACCCGGACATCCTCAGGCAGTACCAGCAGCGCTTCAAGTTCATCCTGGTCGACGAGTACCAGGATACGAATGTCGCGCAATATCTCTGGCTGCGGCTGCTGTCGCAGGCGCCGTCGAAGGCCACCATGCCCACAGTGATTCCGGAGCGGCTCGAAGAGCCGAATCCGGGATCCCGAGAGGAAGCCTCGGCTCCAGATTCCGGGTCTGCGCCTTTGGCGCATCCCGGAATGACGGAGCGGGCGGCGCTGGCAGCTGCTTCTGCGTCCCCCACGAAGAATATCTGCTGCGTCGGTGACGACGACCAGTCGATCTACGGCTGGCGCGGCGCGGAGGTCGACAACATCCTGCGCTTCGAGCACGATTTCCCGGGCGCCAAGGTCATCCGCCTGGAGCGCAACTATCGCTCGACCGGGCACATTCTCGCCGCCGCCTCGCACTTGATCGCACATAACGAAGGCCGGCTCGGCAAGACGCTGCGCACCGAGGACCAGGACGGCGAGAAGGTCACGGTGACGGGCTCCTGGGACTCGGAAGAAGAAGCCCGCGGCATCGGCGAGGAGATCGAGCAACTGCAGCGCCAGGGCGAGAAGCTCAACGAGATCGCCATTCTCGTGCGCGCCTCCTACCAGATGCGCGAATTCGAAGACCGTTTCGTCACGCTCGGCCTGCCCTATCGCGTCATCGGCGGCCCGCGCTTCTACGAGCGTGCCGAGATCCGCGACGCGCTGGCCTATCTGCGCGTCATCAACTCGCCGGCCGACGACCTCGCCTTCGAGCGCATCGTCAATACGCCGAAGCGTGGGCTCGGCGACGCCACCGTGCAGATGCTGCACGACCACGCCCGCAAGCGCCGCATTCCGCTGTTCGAGGCCGCGCGCGCCGTGGTCGAGACCGACGAGCTGAAGCCGAAGGCGCGCGGCTCGCTTCGCGATCTCATCGCCCAGTTCGACCGCTGGCGCGCCCAGCGCGAGGTTGCCGCGCACACCGATCTCGCCCAGATCGTGCTCGACGAGAGCGGCTATACCGAGATGTGGCAGAAGGACCGCTCCGCCGACGCCGCGGGCCGGCTCGAGAACCTCAAGGAGCTGGTGCGCTCGATGGAGGAGTTCGAGAACCTGCAAGGGTTTTTGGAGCACATCTCGCTGGTGATGGACCGCGACGGCGGCGCGGAGGACGATGCGGTGTCGCTGATGACGCTGCATTCGGCCAAGGGGCTCGAATTCGACAACGTGTTCCTGCCGGGCTGGGAGGAAGGGCTGTTCCCGAGCCAGCGCACGCTGGACGAACAGGGCCGCGCCGGGTTGGAAGAAGAGCGCCGGCTCGGCCATGTCGGCCTCACCCGCGCCCGACGTCGCGCCAAGATCTATTTCGCGACCAACCGGCGCATTCACGGCACCTGGTCGACCACGATCCCGTCGCGCTTCCTCGACGAATTGCCGGCGGCCAATGTCGAGATCACGGAATCCAAGGGCGGCTCGGCCTGGGGCGGCAGCGGCGGCTACGGCGCCTCGCGCTTCGACGACATGGAGGCGTTCGGCTCCAGCTACACCACGCCAGGCTGGCAGCGCGCCCAGGCCAATCGCAACCGCGGCGGCGGCCGAAGCGGCGGCTTCGAAGAGGAAGCCGCGACGTTCTCCTCCTCCTCCTCGTCATCAGGTCCCGATTTCGGCAGCTTCTCCTCGCGCCGCCGCGGTCCCCTGACGATCGAGGGCGAGCTGGTCGCCAAATCGACCGGCACTACGTCGGAATTCTCAATGTCCGACCGCGTCTTCCACCAGAAGTTCGGTTACGGCCGCGTCACCAAGATCGACGGCAACAAGCTCACCATCGCCTTCGACAAGGCCGGTGAGAAGAAGGTCGTGGACAGTTTCGTGCAGCGGGCGTGATTAGGAGGGAGCTACGCCGCCCTTCTTCAACAATCGCGCCGCAACCCGAAATAGATCTGGCATATCGAACCGATCGTCTGATCGCTGCATCAATACACCGATCTTCACCAACGTTGCCCTGAGCTTGAAATTCTCGTCGCCCTCTGCTCTGGGGTTAAACGGCGGCAAGAACTCGCCAACGTTTGCGCGCTTCATTACCGCACGGATTGTGCCCGTCTCGCTCCAACGAGCGCTGATTTGGGATGCGTCGCACGGAACTTGGAGGCCCGACAGCGGCGCGAGAACCCGCTTAATCCACGGAAATTCAAGGTTTAATTGATTAACGCGTACCTTTGATGCCTCCCTCAAACCAAGCCTAATTCCTTCCGCTGAGATGACCTGGTCACTCGGACCTGATGAGAGTTTTGCAGCATTAATCATAAGGGTAAGGAAGCTTCGCGGCGTTACCTCACCGTGCCCATCCGCAAGGTGGCGCACGGGCCAATCGTAAGTTCGGCCCTTCTTATGGCTCCTGCCCATGTACGCCCCGGCCATCGCCGTGAACACCCTGCGCTGAGCTGAGACCCTAGACGCGAGCGGCCAGGCCCGCAGACTTCTTAGAGTCTTCGGCGGCGGCTTAATGTCCTCAGATTGCAGCAATTTCAAAAATGCCCTTCTTGTCGGAAGAGTGTCGATAGCCCCTAGCCGCGCGAACAGCATTCCATAGAGATCAACACCATCCCAAGTGAGATTGGTCGCTCCTGAAACGAGTTTCGGCAGCTCTACAAATCGCAAATCAAGGTCCCGTATCTGATCTGGCCGCAAAAATAGCTTTAGCCGAACAGCACGATAGCCTCGTGTCGACCACGCAACTTCAAGAAGAGCATCAGTCAAATTCCGGAGCCGCTCCCAATCCATCGCGATGGAGTCGAGAGCGTCAAAAATAACGAGAACCTTCTTTCCCTTCGCAGAGACCCGCTTGTCTGCGAGTTGGCAGTCACTCTCCCAAACTTCGGGATCCGAATACTTCTGCATCATTTCTGAGATTAGAGTCGGCTTTGCATTGGGACTTAGAGCCGAATTCAAGGAACGAAGAACCACGCACCTCCATAGCAGCGCAGCCAGTTCCGCCTCACGTCCTCGGGGAATCTGAGCATCGATCGTTTGCCTGCTTACTGAGCCATCATTGCTCATCCCGGTAAATCCAAACCGAACGATTAACTTATCTAATCCAAGATTTGGATAGGCATCAGCCGCAGCCTTGCGTGTCTGGTCATTGCCAAGCACGCTTGCCCAAAAGCTCTTGCCGGCACCTCGGGCGCCCAGCACGATAATAGCATTCGGATCGAGAGCACCCGCGTGCTGCTCCGGCGCAAATATCTCCTCAACTCTCGCCCGAGTATCACCGCTAGCCGTGTGAGCGGCAGACGCGTCTAACGACGCGAGCCCAATCCGGATTGCACTGAAGTCTACTTCATTCATTGAGGCTGATCTTCAATCTCTTCGGAGGAAGGCTCTAATACCAACGAGTCGATGTACTCTAAGAGAGAACTGAAAGCAGTTGCATAGCTGCGAGCATCCAAGATTTTCCGATCCAAGACTGGATCGAAGTGTCGATAACGGGAGTCATCGAGAACATAGAGCACCTGAGTCTCCTGCTCTTCAATGGGCAAGTCTGCCCCTTCTTGCCAGTCGAGATCAAAGTCGTTCTCAGTCAATTTTTCATTGGCTGTCTGGTCGAGACGCGGGTGACGCGCGAGCGGATGCAAGAGAGATTCAAATTTTGACGCGACCTCATTTCTGGCCTCAACGGAGTCAGGAGCCTTCGCGTGCACAAATGAGACTCGATCACGCCAATCTTCGAAGACCTCTGCCCGATATTGAGCCAATTGCCCCACCAACAATCGATAGCCTTGGAAGGTCTGAGGTTGATCAAGACCGAACAGAAGAACCTCCGCCCCAATCCCGAGTATCAATGACGCCGTCGTCTCGTGCAGCCCCGAGCGACCATCAACTAACACCACATCGTACGCGCCAAGCGCGTCGTATCGTGCCAACAATGCCGATAGTTGATCAGTAATTGACTTCGGTGGTCCGACCTCTTGCGGGACGTCCAAATAAGCTCTCGCCAACTTGGCAAGAGCATTCTCTGGATGATCTAGCGTACGACGACCTATAGCCGGAACCACGGAAACTCTCGCGCCACCGGACCCCAAATAAGAGTCTCCAGTTAGTTCAACAACAAACTCATCATCCACGTTCGACAGGCCAGCCTCGACTAAGTAGTCCAACATCCCATATTCCGGCAA
Organism: Bradyrhizobium sp.; assembly: GCA_035575945.1. GTDB lineage: Bacteria > Pseudomonadota > Alphaproteobacteria > Rhizobiales > Xanthobacteraceae > Bradyrhizobium. The sequence continues at coordinate 94,023 of DATLXF010000027.1, forward strand.
CTCATGTTCATCTAGAAGCATGGACCCGATTCCCGGAGCCTCCAGATCAAAATCGATAGTGAGAACACGACGCCCTTTTCGCGAGAGATGTGCTGCAGCTACGCAGAGGGCGGTAGAACGACCTACACCTCCCTTCAAACTCGAGAAGACAATTCGAGGCACCTTTCCCGACGGAACTACCGCTGCATCCCTTAGCCATTCCAAACCGATTACGCGCCGATCAAGCAAGCGAACGGAATGTGGGCCCACTATAGTAATCGGCTGCTGGCCTGCCTCCTCCAACAGTGTTTCGGCACCAGGATAATCTGAATTCACCACGACTCCATCAGGCCGCGCATAGGCGCCCAGCGAAGCTTTCAATTTCGATTCCAGAAGTTCGATTTCCTCCGCTGGTTTCGGCTCAGGCAGAATTAGCGAGAGACGTCCGCCCGCATCTCGCAGTATGGACGCACGAGACAACAACTCGTCCCCAAATCGCTCAGCGACGAGCTCACAAAGCCGCGGCAAGCTCTCGTCAAAATGCGTCGCCATCACTTAGTCCTAAATATCCATCGCGCCGACGACATCTTTAGCGTCCGATCTCCAACGATCCACCCACTCTGGTCGAATGTCCCTTCCGTGAGAGTACCTCATGGTTACATCCCATTGCTGCATGAATGAGGACCTCTCCGCATACTTACGCAATTCACCGGACCTTCTGCCTGAGGCAGAATTGCGCAGAAGCGTTTTCAGCTCTTCGAAATGCGCGAAAAATGGGTCATCCCGTCGCTTGTGGTCAGGAAGAGGCCGCATGCCCGAAAGGTTCATCAGATGCTTGAGAGCACATTCGGCGGCGATCCCGTACAAATACCCCGCAACATCCTTTCGGTTTTCGCCAAAGAGCACTTCGGCAGCGGCGAGGTGCCGGTGGGCCGCTTTCCTCATATCCTGCTCATATGCACCCAAAACGAGAACGCCCCTGGTCCCACCCTTTTTCTTACAGGTAATCGGTTTGTTCCGCATTTGTAAGAGCAGAAATTATATAAGCTCGGCAAATCTCTCCGTTCGTCCCGGCAAAATCGATTCGCTCTTCCAATTTGGTTCACTCGCCTAGCTTTCGATCTATGTGTCAAATTCGCCACCTGATATCGTCCATCATTCCGCGTTCCGGGAAGTGCCACTAGATTTGCCATGCCCCATTACATCGCCATCATCGAGGACAGCGATCCCGACGCCGTCAGCCTGTGGTTTCCCGACCTGCCCGGCTGTATTTCCGGCGGTGACGATCTCGACGAGGCCCTTGAGAATGCGCCTGAGGCGCTCGCATTCTTTGCGCAGGAGCTGGCCGCGGACGGCCGCCAGCTTCCCCCGCCACGGACGTTGGACGAGCTCAAGGCCGATCCTGATTTTGCCGACGATCTCGGGAAACACACGGCCGTCCTGATCGAATGGCCGCCCCTCGATGCCTCGGAGTGAGGACTGTTCGCCGCACTCCGCGGGCGTTCAACGGTTCTCCCCCGAACGCCCCTTGACCATCCCGAACTTCCCCGTATCAGATAAACCCATGGTCCGGGGCATCGCACTGATCTTGCTTGCATTGGGGATGCCGTCGCTTGCGGCGGCGCAGACCATGAGCTTTGGCGATTCGATCGGGAAGCTGGCGGCGAGCTGCGGCGCGGAAATCGTTGCCAATTGCCGCGGCGTCAACCCGGATTCCAACCGTCTGAAGGAGTGCCTGTCGCGCAACCGCGACGTGCTCTCACCGCAATGCGCGGGCGACTATCTCGGCGTCTTCGATGCCATCCAGAAGCGTGTCGCCGCGCGCGTCACGGTGGCGAACGCCTGCCAGCGCGAGATCGTCAAGATCTGCGGCGGCTCGACCAAGGAGACCAGCAAGGCGGTCCCCTGCCTGGTCTCGACGCCCAAGGGCATCAGCAACAACTGCCTGAAGGCCGTCGACGATGCGGGGTATCGCTGATGCGCGCGAACAGGCTCACCATCGCGAGACTGGGCATCGCGGGACTGGGCATCGCGCTGGGCTTCGTCCTGCTCCCCGGCACTGCACGCGCGCAAACGGCGGCACCGACCCGCGACGACATCGTCGCCAGGCTGAACCGTTTCGAGCAGGCCGCCGAGGTCGATCTTCCCGCCCTGAAGCAGCAGGTGATGGAGCGCGCCAAGACCAGGATCAAGAACGATCCGGGCCCGGTGAACCGGCCGCTGATCGCGCCCGATCTTGCCAAGCTGCCCAGCTTCAACGCGCAGATCCAGTTCGACGCCGACACCCCGATCATCCAGCCGGCTTCCTACCAGACCGTCGGCCGCATCGCGGACGCGCTGGTGCACTCCTCGCTGCTGCCCTACACGTTCCTGATCGTCGGCCACGTCGAGTCCAACTCGAAGACGCGCGAGGCCAATGCAATCCTGAGCCAGCGCCGTGCTGACGCCATTCGCGACGTGCTGGTCAACACGTTCAAGATCTCGACCAAGCGGCTGCATCCGATCGGCCTCGGCGAGGAGCAGTTTCTCGACCGGGCAAAGCCGACCTCCGCCGTCAACGGCCAATTGCAGATCCTGACCTACGCCAAGCTGCCGGAGGAGGCGCCGCATCCGGCTGCCGCACCCGCGCCTGCGACGAAAAAACCCGCCAAGAAGCGCTGAGCCATTGCGGCGTGCGCACTGGCGGAACCTGTTGAAGTCCCGAGCTTTTGTGACCTGTCTCACGGCGCAAGAGCGCGGTTTCGCGCGACTATAGTGCCGGTTTGTGCACCGTCCTATCAGGTGCTATAGGCTCTGTTCGCCCTTCCCGACCCCGTGCCGCATGAGACCGAAATGGGTGGCTTCTTCCAGCGCCAACTTGCCGTCTACGTCGAGTATCATCGCGATCCCCGGAACACGGCGATGCACGTGGTCGGCATCTTGCTGCTGTTCACCGGTGCCGTGCTGCCGCTGACGCTGGTCAAGGTTCCGCTGTTCGGTTACGACGTCAGCCTGGCGGTGATCCTGGCCGCGCCGGTGCTGATCTACTGGCTGCTGCTCGATGTGGCGCTCGGGCTCGGCATTCTGGCCGTATCCATCGTGCTGTTTTCGGTTGCGACGACCATCGGGGCGCAAGTCAGCACTGCGATGCTGTGGGCGATCTTCGGTGCGCTGGTGGTGCTCGGCCTCGCCGCGCAGGCGATCGGCCACAAGGTTTTCGAGGGCCGCGAAGCCTCGCTGTTCACATTTCCTTCGCATCTTTTGCTTGGACCGATGTTCGTGATGGCGAAATTATTCATCGCATTGGGCTTCCGTCGCGACCTTGCCGCGATTCTGGCGCCTCTTCCGGCCAATTCCCTTTCGACCCGATAACTCCAAAAGCGAAACAGCAACCTTCTGCATGGCTCTCGTCCTGGTTACCGGTGGCAGTGGCTTCATCGGACATCACCTCGTAGAAGCACTCTGCGCCCGCGGGCAGCGGGTTCGCGTTCTCGATGTCCGTGCGCCGACCGGAGCGAATGCGGACGTTGAACACGTTCAGGGCTCGGTGCTGGACGGCGCCGCTGTCGACGCTTCGCTCGCCGGTGTCGATCAGGTCTATCACCTCGCCGGCCTGCCCGGCATGTGGGCTGCCAGCAAGCAGGATTTCCACGAGGTCAATTGCCGCGGCACCGAAATCATGCTCGCTGCGGCCATAAAGCGCGGGGTGTCGCGCTTCCTGCATTGTTCGACTGAGTCGATCCTGTTCCCCTATTCCGACCTCAAGGGTGTTCCCGCCGAGGAAGCGCTGCAGCCGGCCGACGTTATGCCGGGCGCCTATACGCGCTCGAAGGCGCTCGCCGAGCATCATGCCGTCAAGGCGGCAGCCGCGGGCCTTCCGCTCGTGATCGGCACGCCGACCATGCCGATCGGCGCCGCAGACAACAATCTGACGCCGCCGACCGCGATGCTCTGGTACTTCCTCCAGAAGAAGGTGCAGCCGCATCTCGACTTCCTCGTCAACCTGGTCGACGTCCGCGACGTCGCCATGGGTCTCGTGCTGACCATGGAACGCGGCCGCCTCGGCCAGCGCTACATTCTCGGCGGCGATTGCGTTTCGCTCGGACGCATCCTGCGCATGATGTCGGCGATGGCCGGCCGCCGGCAGATTCCGGTCGTCGTGCCCGGCAGGATCGCCGAGCTCTCGGCCATCGTGCTGGAATACATCGCCGATCACGTCACGCGCCGGCCTCCTAACGGCACCGCCGAGGGCGTCCGCATCGCGCTCGCCGCCAGCGATCTTTCGATCGGCAAGGCGCGCACCGAGCTCGGCTATTCGCCGCGCCCGATCGAGCCGGTCTTGCGCGAAACCATCACCCACCTGCTCGCCCGCAACGGCCAGCAGCTTACCGGCGCCCTCAAGCATCACGCGCTGTCCTCGCGCGCGAGCTGACGCCGCCGCCCAAACGCAAAGAACCTTCATGTCTTTCGATTTCAGCAAGCTTCTCTCTATCGCCTGGGGTGGCTGGACCACGACCTGGCCGACGCAATTGCTCGCCCTGCTTTGGCTCGCATTTCTGGCCAGCTGGGTCGGCGCCTCGTTCTGGCAGGGGCAGACCAAGAAGCAGGTCATGACGCTGGAGTCGCAGCGCTATCGCCTGCCCATTTTGGTCGGCGGCATCCTGTACACGCCCTTCGTCGCGGAGATCCTTGGCTTGAAACCGCTCTGGGTGCTCGGCAACACCGGCATCGCGATCGCCACGATCCTCTCGGCCGCCGGCATTGCCTTCGCCTGGTGGGGCCGGCTGCATCTTGGAAAGTTCTGGTCCAACACCATCACCCAGAAGGAAGACCATCGCGTCATCGACACCGGGCCGTACGGCCTTGTTCGCCACCCCATCTATACCGGGCTGATCTTCGGGATGCTGGTGACCGGCGTCGCGATCGGCCTGGTGACGACGATCCTCGGCGCCATCCTGATCTCGCTCGGCATGTGGCAGAAGGGCCGGATGGAAGAGGTGTTCTTGTCCAAGGAACTCGGCGAGCACGCCTACGGCGCCTATTGCCGCCGCGTTCCCATGCTCATCCCGTTCACGTCGCCGCAGTGAGCTCCTGAGCGCAAGCCCTGCAAGCCCGCATGAGCGAAGCGACGTGCGGGACCAATCTCCCCCGGATATCGCTTTGCTGATCCGGGCTGCGGGAAGCGTTGCCAAGGAACCGCCTTTCCCGACGCTCGTTACCCTCCCGACACCTGCACCATTCGCAGAGCATCGAGCCATGTCGGACGCCTACGATTATTTTCGCGCGCATGCCATCGCCGCTGTCCGCAAGGCGCGGGCGCTGCCGCGAGGCCGGGCCAAGCAGAAGCAGCGCACGGTGGCGCGGGTCTATCACCTGCTGTCCCGGGAGGCGGCGCTGGCGCCGAACATCCAGCACCTGGATGATTTTCGCGCGGCACGGCGGCTGGAGCGGCAGATCGGCCGCTGATTTCCCTCTATGCAAATTTGATCGGCAGCCATTCCGCTGGAATTGTTCCCCCCGGCGCGCCGCACTGGTTGACGTCTGCCGCGTCAGCCAGTTGGATGCGCGCGCACACAGGGGCCTCTCATGACATTTTCCAGCATCTTTGCGCAGTTCGTTGCGCTTCTCGGCGCGATGGCACTGCAGTGGCGAAAGCTGTCGGGCACCGAGCCGGCGCCGGCCTGGGGCGACAAGCCGGCAATTCCCCAAGCGAAGCCGCAAGGCGCAATCCCGACCCTGAAGATGCCGACCGCGCGCGGCTGGCGCGAGGGACAGAAGCCGACGACGGCGCCCGGGCTCGCGGTCAATGCGTTCGCGACTGGCCTCGACCATCCGCGCTGGATCGAGGTGCTGCCCAACGGCGACGTGCTGATTGCGGAAGCAACGCAGATAGCGGGTCCGCCGCGCAGCGTGTTTCACTACGCGATGCAGGCGACGATGCGGCGCGCCGCAGCGCTCGGCGTGTCCGCCGACCGCATCACGCTGCTGCGTGACAAGGACGGCGACGGCGTCGCGGAGATTCGCAGCGCGTTCATGGAGAACCTCAGCCAGCCCTTCGGCATGGCGCTGGTCGGCGAGACCTTCTATGTCGGCAACACCGACGGCGTGATGGCGTTTCCCTATGTCGCGGGCAGCGATCGCATCACCGCACCGGGCAGGCGGCTCACGACGTTCAAGCCCGGCGGACACTGGACGCGCAGCCTGCTCGCAAGCCCCGACGGCAGGAAGCTCTATGCGGGCGTCGGCTCGCTCAGCAACATCGCCGAAATGGGTATGGAGGTCGAGCAAGGCCGGGCGGCGGTCTACGAGCTCGACCTCGTCGCCGGCACGCATCGCATTTTCGGCGCCGGCTTGCGCAATCCCGTCGGCCTTGCCTGGGAGCCGAATACGAACGTGCTCTGGACCGTCGTGAACGAGCGCGACGGACTCGGCGACGAGACTCCGCCCGACTATCTCACCTCGGTGCGCGACGGCGGCTTCTATGGCTGGCCCTATTGCTACTGGGGCCAGACCGTGGACGATCGCGTACCGCAGGATCCGGCGATGGTCGCCAAGGCTCTTCAGCCGGACTACGCGCTGGGCGGCCACACCGCTTCGCTCGGCCTGTGCTGGATGCCCGCAGGCACCCTGCCCGGCTTCGGCGATGGCATGGTGATCGGCCAGCACGGCTCGTGGAATCGCAGCAAGCTGTCCGGCTACAAGCTGGTGTTCGTCCCGTTCGCGAACGGCAAGCCCTCCGGCCCCGGTCGCGACATCCTGTCGGGCTTCCTGTCTCCGGACGAGAAGGAATCCTACGGCCGCCCCGTCGGCGTCACGATCGGTCCCGACAGGGCGTCGCTGCTGATGGCCGACGACGTCGGCAACGTGATCTGGCGCGTGACGGGGGCGTAACACGCGGCGCCATTGGGTGCGCGTAACCTCTCCCGCTTGCGGGAGAGGTCGGCGCGAAGCGCCGGGTGAGAGCTCTCGCCTCTTGGGATTCTTCGTCGTGGAGACGCCCTCCCCAACCCTTCCCCGCAAGCCGGGAGGGAGCGCACCGTCGGCGGGGCTAATCGAATCTCACTCCATCACGTCCCCACGCACAGCGTGGCACGCTGCTTGCGCAGCAGGGCAATCACGGACAGCGCCGTTATCAGGCCGGTCTTGGGATTCTCGGACGGGATGTTCTCGATGCCCATCGAGAAGCGGGCGGAATCCGCTTCGACCTCGATACGGTGAACGTTACGCGTCACGGTGGGGTCGGCCCAGACCTGGATCTGGGTGCGATCAGGGCCGATGCCCGCCAGCGACAATGCAACGGCGACGTTGAGGTTGGCCGGAAAGCCCTTTGCGGCCTCGCGCGCGCTGCCCTCGAACAGCTTGAGCGGCTCGCGCAGATGATCGATGTCGATCTTGTTCTGCACGATGAACGGTGCACCCTTCAGGCCGTCGATCGGCTTGCGCGTCACCATCTTCACCGAATGAATGGTGCCGATCGCGGCGGCGTTGACGGCATCGAGCCCGATCAGCGCGCCGGTCGGCACGAGGATGCGGCCGCCATTGGCGCGGGCCAGGTCGACCAGATCGAAATTGTCGAGCAGGCCGCCGACGCTCACCACGACCGCAGACTTGCCGCGCCTGACGGCAGGCTCGACGATCGCCCGCAGCTGGCTGCTCGGCGCGCATTCGACCACGATGTCGGCGGCATCGCCGAGCTGGTCGATCGGCAGCACCGACGGCGGGCGACGAAGGCCGCTGATGAAAGCCTGATGCTTGGCGGGATCGCGCACCGCGACGGCTGACAACGTCAATCCTTCGATGCCCTGATCGAGCGCAGATGCGATCTTGCTGCCGATCGAGCCCAGCCCGGCAATGGCCACCCGCAATTCGTTCAATGCTTTCCGCTCCGTCATCGCGCCCTGCTATCTCGTTGGACCGATATCATAGCGCATCGTCCTCTGCCGAAGCCAGCCGTGGCCGCATGCGGGAGCGCGAAGAGCTACTTTCGGGACGTCGCCGGCGCTTGAGGCGCTGCCATCGCGGCGGGCGGCTCGGGCGGCGTCAGATGACGGGGGACGATGATGGTCTGGCCGGGCGTCAGTTGCGCATTCTCCGGCAGTGAATTGCTCTGCGCCAGCGTCCACAGCGGCACGCGGTTGGCTGCGGCGATGCTCTCCATGGTGTCGCCGCGGCGCACCGGCACGCGCACGCCGCTGTCCCACAACTCGACCAGCGTATCCGCCGGCACCAGATAGCGCAGCGGCACGGCGTCTGCCTGGGTCTGCGGTGGAATGCGCGGCAGCTGCGTCACCATCTCGACGATCTGGCGGTGGATGTCGTCGGACTTCTCGATGTTGATGTGGGTGACGCGCGCGTTCTGCTTGAGGTCGTAACTGGCGTAATGGCCGCGGAAGCCGGGGACTGCCACGACGTCGCCGCCGCCAAGCACGCTGTCGGACAGGAAGATGTTGATGAAGCGCTCGACATTGAGCGGCACGTCACCCGTTGCCTGCGCAGGATCGATGGCGATGACGAGGCTGATCGGGACGTTCTCCTTGGCGGCCATTTCGGAGATGATGATCGAGCAGAGCCCGCCCATGGAATGCCCGATCAGGACGATCGGCGCCGGCGATTCCTTGTAGCTGGAGATGGCGCGATCGCCGATCCACCGGCAGATGGTGAATTCGTAGACATTGGCCGAGAAGCCGGCCTTCGTCAGCTTTTCTTCGAGCCGGTCCATGCCGGTCGAGAAGATGGGACCCATGGCGCCGCGGAACAGGTAGATTTTCGGCGGCGGCAATGGCTCGAACGGCGGAGGCGGGGGCGGCGCGGGGACGGCCGCGTTGGTCTTGGACTTGGCTGGTGCGGCAGCGGCCGTGCCGGTGCCGAAGGCGAGCAGCGCAACCGCTGCCAGCACGAGGAGCCGCCTCAAATCAATCATCAGTTCAGCAGTCCCACCCACGAGAGGCAGAGGCCTCCCCTGAACGCTTAGTGGCGTCCGATTTGGCGGATTTTGGGGCGCGGGAACTGGAACGCGACGCACCGCCGCGCGCATCAAGACTGTGTGACCTGCCGGGGAGAGGCTTCCAACCATCACTGCCTGTTCTTGAGCCGGCTGCGATGCGCCGCCTGCTTGGCGCGGTTGCCGCAGACTGCCATGACGCACCAGCGGCGCGCGCGCCTGTGGGTATGGTCGACGAACAGCATCGTGCAGTTATGGCCCTCGCAGGCCTTCACGTGGGAGAAGTCCTCCTCGCAGACGAATTTGGCCAAGGCTTCACCGACCGGCAGAAGCAGTGATTCCGGTGATCGCGAGCGACGCGTCCATTGCAGCGAAAGACCCTCCTCACCGTGGCGAGGCACGATTTGCAGGAAGGCCTCATCGCGCTGCAGGAGGCTGTTCAAGGGGCCAAGCTGGCGTAGCGCCTTCGCGGTCAACGGCCGGCCTGCATGTTCCAGAACAAATCCCCTGAACCACTCGCGCAAGGCGCGCGCGCGAATTGCGACCTTGTCCAGTTCGCCGGGCGTGGCGCCCGCCCGCAATGCGTGCAGTTCGTCTGGCGGCACCAGCTTCGCCTGCGCCAGCCAGTCGATCAGGCCATCGCCATCGGCGATCCAGTCGACAGGCGTATCGGCCAGGGTCGCCACCGAGTTGAGAAAATCGAGGCCCAGCGAGTCGGCGATGAACATGGCGGGCTGGCGGTTCATGCGCGATTTCCTGGCCTGCAGAAGACAAGGCCAGATGTAACCGGTAAAATCACTGTTGACAAGTTACAAACCATGAATAACCTGAATTGAGGATCCTTACAGGTTACTGAGATTGGAGAAGCCATGGCCCAGACCAGCTACCTCACCGCCGACGTCGACGGCTTCAAGGTTTTCTATCGCGAAGCTGGGCCCCGAGACGCGCCGAAGCTCCTGCTGCTGCACGGCTTCCCAAGCGCCGGTCACATGTTCCGCGACCTGATCCCGCTGCTTGCCGACAAATTCCACATCGTCGCGCCCGACCTGCCCGGCTTCGGCCAGTCGGACATGCCTGCGCGCGACAGCTTCCGCTACACGTTCGACAACGTCGCGCAGGTGATCGAGCGCTTCACCGAGGTCATCGGCTTCGATCGCTTCGCGGTCTACGTCTTCGACTATGGCGCGCCGACCGGCTTCCGACTTGCGCTGCGTCACCCCGAACGCATCACCGCGATCATCTCGCAGAACGGCAACGCCTATGAGGAAGGCCTCAGCGACGGCTGGACTCCGATCAAGGCCTATTGGCAGGATCCCTCGCCCGCCAACCGCGAAGCGTTGCGCGCCTTCCTCACGCCGGAAGCGACGCGCTGGCAGTATACGCATGGCGTCTCCGACCCGGCGACCGTGTCGCCGGATGGCCAGAACCTCGACAATTTCTACCTGGCGCGGCCGGGCTCGGACGACGTGCAGCTAGACCTGTTCGGCGACTACAAGAGCAACGTCGCGCTCTATCCTGCCTTCCAGGACTATTTCCGCAAGCACAAGCCGCCGCTCCTGGCGGTCTGGGGCAGGAACGACCCGTTCTTCATCCCGCCCGGCGCCGAGGCGTACAAGCGCGACAATCCCAATGCCGTGGTGCAGTTCTTCGACACCGGCCATTTCGCGCTGGAGACGCATGCGAGGGAAATCGCCGAAAGCATGCGCGCGTTCTTGAGCTAATAATGGGCGTGCGCAGCGACGCGCTCCCGATCTGCGCGCTGGCCGAGGAAACATAGCCGCGGCCAGCCGGTCGCTGGTTGGAACTCAGTTTCTCGCAGGCGCCGTCGCGGCCGCCGCGCGAGCGGGCCGCGGTACGCCGGGTTCTGCGACCCGCGTTGCCGGAGCGCGCGAGCGCATGATTGCGGCATCAATCTCGGCGATGACGCGGCGCTGGATCGCCTCGTTCTTGTCGATGGAGATGTGGCCGACGCCGGTGCCGCGGACGTCGACATTGTCGAGCTTGCCGCGGAAGCCCGCCGCAGCCCGCACCGGCTCGCCGGGACCATCGCCGATATAGATGTTGATGTAGCGTTCGGCGCCGGTCGAGAGCTTGGTCTTGAACACGGAATCGAGGCCGATCGCGAGCTTCACGGGCACGCCGAGCTGGTTGAGCTTGGCGATCATGTCCGGCAGCGCCGTCGCACCCGAGGAATGGCCGACCAGGATGATGGTCTTGAGCCGGCCGGCCCTGTAGGCGGCCGCCGCTTCGTCGGCGAGCGAGGACCAGGACACGAAATTGGCGACGGTCACCGGGATGCCCTGCGCCTGGAGGCGGGCGCCGATGGTGTCGAGGCCGAGCGAGAAGATGTTGAGCACGCCGCGGAGCAGGTAGACATGCGTGGTCGCCACAGCGGCCTGGCTCGGCGCGGCCCTGGCGGTGGTCGGGCTGATGGCAAGAGCTGACAGCAGGAGCATGCCGATCGCCCACATGCGAATGGCGGACGACTGGCTGGCGCCGGCAGTGTGACGGCCGTTCGGTCTCATCGATATTTTCCCTGGAGACAATACGCTTCGCGATTGGCCGGAAACGTAGCCCCGGCCCGCTCGCGGACGCAACAAAGAGCCGCGTGAGCGAGAATGTTAGCAGCAGGCCGTGACCATAGCGCAACACCTGCCCGAAACATGCCACCGAAGGGCCTGTTTTAAGGCCATTTGTCTCCGGGGAATTGCGGGCCGACGACGGCATTCCTATTTCAGGGCTCCGCTGACCTGCCTTCCGGGTCGGCCCAGCCTCCCTTCCCCAGCCATTCTGCCTTGCGGCCCTCATGTCCTCCATCATTTCCGTCGCCAATCTGTCGAAGACCTATGGGTCCGGCTTCAAGGCGCTCAAGAACGTCAATCTCGACATCAAGCGTGGCGAGATCTTCGCGCTGCTCGGCCCCAACGGTGCCGGCAAGACCACGTTGATCTCGATCATCTGCGGCATCGCCAATCCGACGGAAGGCCGCGTCCTCGTCGGCGGCGAGGACATCCGAACCTCCTATCGCAAGGCGCGCTCGCTGATCGGCCTCGTGCCGCAGGAACTGCACACGGACGCTTTCGAAAGCGTGTGGGCGACCGTGAGCTTCTCCCGCGGCCTGTTCGGCAAGCCGAAGAACCCTGCCCACATCGAAAAGGTGCTGAAGGACCTCTCGCTGTGGGACAAGAAGGACAACAAGATCATCACGCTCTCCGGCGGCATGAAGCGCCGCGTGATGATCGCGAAAGCGCTATCGCACGAGCCGCAGATCCTGTTCCTGGACGAGCCCACCGCCGGCGTCGACGTCGAGCTGCGCAAGGGCATGTGGGAGGTGGTGCGCGGCCTTCAGCAGTCCGGCGTCACCATCATCCTCACCACGCACTACATCGAGGAAGCCGAGGAGATGGCCGACCGCATCGGCGTCATCAACAAGGGTGAGATCGTGCTGGTCGAGGACAAGAGGACCCTGATGCAGAAGCTCGGCAAGAAGCGGCTGACGCTGCACCTCCAGAGCAAGGTCACGTCGTTGCCGGAAAGCCTCGCACATTACGAGCTCGAGCTCTGCGATGATGGCGCCACGCTGGTGTACGATTACGATACCCAGGGCGAGCGCACCGGCATCACCAGCCTGCTCGGCGATTTGCGCACCGCCGGCATCCGCTTCAACGACCTCGACACGACGCAATCGTCGCTCGAGGATATCTTCGTCGATCTCGTGAGGACGTCATGAACCACCACGCCATCCGCGCCATTTATCTGTTCGAAATGGCGCGTACGTGGCGCACGCTGCTGCAAAGCATCGTCTCGCCGGTGGTTTCGACCTCGCTCTATTTCGTCGTGTTCGGCGCGGCGATCGGCTCGCGCATCACCGAGGTGGAGGGCGTCAGCTACGGCACCTTCATCGTGCCGGGGCTGATCATGCTCTCGGTGCTGACACAAAGCATCGCCAACGCCTCGTTCGGCATCTACTTCCCCAAATTCTCGGGCACGATCTACGAGATCCTGTCGGCGCCGATTTCCTATGTCGAGATCGTGCTCGGCTATGTCGGCGCCGCCGCGACCAAGTCGATCATCCTGGGCCTGATCATCCTGGCGACTGCGGGCCTGTTCGTGCCGCTGCACATCCAGCATCCGGTCTGGATGCTGACCTTCCTGGTGCTGACGGCGGTGACGTTCAGCCTGTTCGGATTCATCATCGGCATCTGGGCCGACGGCTTCGAGAAGCTGCAGATGATCCCGATGCTGGTGGTGACGCCGCTGACCTTCCTCGGCGGCAGCTTCTACTCGATCGACATGCTGCCGCCGGCCTGGCGCACGGTCGCGCTGCTCAACCCGGTCGTCTATCTGATCTCAGGCTTCCGCTGGAGCTTTTATGAGATCGCCGACGTCAGCGTGTTCGTCAGCATCGGCATGACGCTCGCGTTCCTGGTGATCTGCATGGTCGCGATCTGGTGGATTTTCCGCACCGGGTACCGGCTGAAAAATTGATCTGCGCCCACATCCCGGATGCGCCAAGGTTGCGGACCCGGAATGAGCGCGGTGGAGTCACCGATAGCAACGGAAGCGGTGGTGCCGGTCGTAGTAGCCGCGACAGCCGCGGCGATAATGACGGTGGGGAATACCGAGCACCCCCTCGACTGCGCCGACTGCGCCGCCGACGCCTGCCCCAACGACGCCACCGACTGCGCCGCCCACGGGCCCACCGATCCGATTACCCTCATAGGCGCCCTCCCTGGCGCCCCGCACGATGCCCTGGGCATGACCCGCTTGCGGCAGCGACAACAGCGCGAGCGCGAGCGCGGCGGCTGCGAACAGCGGGCGGATCCGCAAACCGGCCGGCAGCGCGGCGACATGGATTTTGTTCATCTTCGATTCCAGGGGCTACGAGATGCTCGGCGGCATGCACCGGTGGAGTTGAAAACGACCAACGTTCGACGCGCTGGAATGGTTGCGTCTTTGTGACGAATTGTCGTGCTGTGAGCGCACGCCCGGCTCGCGAAAATGTCAGCGCCGTCGCTCTTTCACGGCACACGGTGGGCTTGCTTACGCCAGGCGGCGCGTTAACGATGGCTGGCCACGCCGCTGGAACGAAAGCCGGATTGCAGGCATATTGCACGCCGGGGACGGAGCCGCGGCGCCTCGCGTGAACAGGCCGGAGGCCAGGACTAGATGCGTTTCCAGATGCGTACCTTTTTCATCGCTTTCTCCACAGTGCTGGTGTTGGGCACGGGCGCCGCGCAGGCCAAGGTCGAGATCACCGTCGACAAGGACAATCAGCAGATGACCGTCGCGGTCGACGGCGTCGCACGCTATCACTGGCCGGTGTCGACCGGCGTGCCCTCGCGCGAGACCCCGAACGGCGCGTTTCGCGCCTTCCGGATGGAAGAGGACCACTACTCCAAGGAATTCGACGACGCGCCGATGCCGCACGCGATCTTCTTCACCAAGGTCGGCCACGCCATCCACGGCACGGACTCCGTCGGCCGGCTCGGCTCGCCCGCCTCCCATGGCTGCGTGCGGTTGTCGCGCCAGAATGCCTCGACGCTCTATGCGCTGGTCCAGCAGCAGGGCGTGCTCAACACCACGGTGACGCTGACCGGCTCGGCCCAAGTGGCAATGGCGCGCAATCCGCGCGGCCGCAATGCCAACGCGGTGGCCCGCGCCCCGCAACCGGCCGAAGAACAATACGCGACCACTGGCGATCCCGTGAGTCTGGCGCCGCCGTCGCAGCCTGGGCGCCGCTCCATGCCGCAGGACGACAACTACATCTATCCGGCCGACGGCAGCGACACCGGCGCGCGCTATCCGGCGCCGCGCTCGGCCGGCCGCCCACTTTATGACGCGCAGGTCTATCAACAGCAGCCGCGCCCTTATTATGATCAGGGCTACGGCCAGCAGGGCTATTATTATCAGCCGCAGCCGCGGCAATATTACCAGCCGCGCGGCTATTATTATCAGAACTGACGCGGCGTTCAGCAACAGCCCGCGCCAGGCGAGAGCACCATGGCGTCACGTGCCACGATCATTCTGACTGTGCTCGGGGTTCTGATGGCGGGACCGGCGGTGGGATCTGACGTGGCCTTCGACCTCGAGGCGCATCGCGGCGGGCGGGCGCTGCTGCCGGAAAACACCCTGCCCGCCTTCGCCCATGCGCTGACGATGGGGGTGGATACGCTGGAGCTCGATGTCGGCGTGACCGCGGACGGCGAAGTCATCATATCGCATGAGCGCGGGCTCAATCCCGATCTCACGCGGGATGCGGGCGGCGCCTACATCACCCCGCCCGGCACGCCTTTCGTGAAACTGCGGCTCGACGAGGTCAGGACCTTTGACGTCGGCCGGATCCGCCCCGACAGCGCCTATGCGAGGCAATTCCCCGACCAGCGCGCCGTGCCGGCGACGCGCATTCCCACCCTGCGCGAACTGTTCGCGCTGGTGCGCCGGTCCGGCAACACGCAGGTGCGCTTCAACGTCGAGACCAAGATCGATCCGAACCATCCGGATGAGACGCTGGATCCGCAGGGCTTCGTCGCGAAGCTGCTCGCGGTGATCGAGACCGAAGGATTCTCCGGCCGCGTCATGATCCAGTCGTTCGACTGGCGGACCCTGCTTCTGGTCCAGCAGCTGGCGCCGAACATCCCGACCGCTTACCTGACGCTCCAGCGCGGCTCGGCCCCGACGGCGGCATTGGACAAGGCGACGGAATGGACGGCCGGGTTCAGCCCGGCCGATCACGGCGGCTCGCTGCCGCGCACGATCAAGGCTGCGGGCGGCGCGATCTGGTCGCCCTATTTCGGCGACGTGACCGCAGCACTGGTGTCCGAGGCCCATGCGCTCGGGCTGCGCGTCGTGGTGTGGACGGTGAACAAGCGTGAGGACATGACGCGCATGATCGAGTTCGGCGTCGACGGCATCATCTCGGACCGGCCGGATCTGTTGCGCGAGGTCGCCGGCGAGAAGGGAATGGCCCTGCCGGCGGGCACGCCGGTCGAGCCTTAGGTCTCGTGTTCCGGCTCTGCAGCACCGCGCTGCGCTGAGTGGCGCGAAGCCTACTCCCCGTTCTTCCAACGCCGGGACAGCGCGCCAAGGATGTTGGAATAGTCGTCGGTCCAGACTCGCACGCTGTCGTCGGCTTCGGTCTGCTCCCATTGCTTGGAGGACGCGAGCCGGCCGATGTCGGCCTCCTCGCGCGCGGAGATGACGACGTCCGTCGAGAAAATGTAGTCGGAATCGCGGCCCGAATCCTCGTTGAAGACCCAGCTCTTGAGGTCATTGGCGTCGGCAATGCCGACCACGACGGTCTCGAGATCGAGATGCCGGTTGGAGACGTGCATCACCACGGCGCCGTTGGGCGCGAGCTTGTCCTTGTAGATCTTCATCGCCTCCTGGGTGGCAAGATGGATCGGGATCGCGTCGGACGAATAGGCATCGACGATGACGAGGTCATAGGCGCCGTCGGGCTCCTTGGCGAAGGTGAGGCGCGCATCGCCGATCACGGGCTTCATGTCCGGCATGCAGCTCGAGATGTAGCGGAAGTTCCTGGGGTCACGCGCCGCATCGACCATCGACTGGTCGATCTCGAAGAAAGTCCAGCTCTCCCCCGGCGCGGCGGAGCAGGCGAGCGTGCCGGAGCCGACGCCGATCGCGGCGACCTTGAGCGGCGCGCCCTTGCGCTCGCGGATCGCGCTGACGGCCTGACCGATGCCGCCGTCGGCGTGATAGTAGGTGATCGGCTCGGGCCGGCCGGTCACGGGCGTGCCGTCATTGTTGAGGAAGCGCTCGGCGCCGTGGATGGTGGTGCCGTGCATCAACACGTGGAAATAGCCGCCCGGCGTCACCACGATCTTGTGCACGCCGAAGAAGCTGCGCACGGTCGTGACCCGGCCCTCGTCAGCGGGATAGATGCGGATCAACACCAGCGCGAGCGCGACGGTGGCGAATATCTTCCAGCGATCGGCATTGAGGATTAGCGCGAGCAGCGCGGCGAGCCCGCCGACGGCACCGGCGACCCAGACGCGATGATCCTCGAACCAGGCCGAGATGTCGCCCGTCGCATAGGACGGCGCAACCAGCGCCGCCGCGAGCGCGGCGAGCACCAGCCAGTACCACCTGACGACACCCGCAAAGCGCTCGGTCGCAGACGGACGGCACAGCGCGGCGAGCGCGATCAGGATCGGATATTCGGCGATCCACGAGAAGGTGTAGGGCGCAACCAGCCCCGCGAACAGGCCGCCGACCATGCCGCCGAACGACAGCGCGACATAGAAGCCGGTGAGATATTTCGCCGCCGGCCGTGTCCGCGCCAGTTCGCCGTGGCAGGCCATGGCGATCACGAAGAAGCACAATTGATGCCCGCCGAGCGTGAGCAGCAGGTTCTGCTCGCCGCCGAAGGCCAGCAGGCAGACGACACCGGCGATCGCGACCGGCTGGAGCATCAGCATCCATTTGTGCGGCAAGAGCGGCCGCGACTGGAACACCACCACCCATGTCAGCAGATACAGCGACAGCGGCAGCACCCACAGCAGCGGCGCCGCGGCAACGTCGGTCGAGATGTGCGCGGTGACGGCGATGAGCAGGCCAGACGGCACTGCGGCGAGGAAGATCCAGCGCAGCCGGGTCAGCAGACCCGGTGCCGGCGCAGTCACCTCCTCCTCTCGTGCATTGGCCATCGCCGGTTTCGGCGAACGCAGCAGCAGCACGCCGCAGGTACCGATCAGCAGGATCAACAGGCCGTACCCGGCGGCCCAGAACCGGTTCTGCGTCTGCAGCGTGAACATCGGCTCGAGCAGGAACGGATAGGACAACAGCGCCAGGAAGCTGCCGATGTTGGAGGAGGCATAGAGGAAATAGGGATCGTGCGCGGCCGGATGGCCGGTGCGGACGAACCAGGCCTGCAACAGCGGATTGTTGGCGGCGAGCGCGAAGAATGGCAGCCCGATCGAGACCACGAACAGGCCGAGCAGCCAGAATGCATAGCCCGAAGCCGGCGGGTCGCCATAGGCCGAGGCGATGCCGAGCGGGAGCGTGGCGAAGGCCGCGAGCAGCAGCACCACATGCACCGCCACCGGAACGATCCGGTTCCGCGCCTGCATCAGCAGATGCGCATAGGCGTAGCCCGCGAGCAGCAGCGACTGGAAGAACACCATCGCCACCGACCACACCGCCGGCGAGCCGCCGAGCCGCGGCAACACCATCTTCGTGAACAGCGGCTGCACCGAGAACAGCAGCAGCGCGCTGACGAAGATCGCCGCGGTGTAGACCGTCAGCAGCAGCCCATTGCGCGACGACGAGGGCTGCTCCGTGGCGGCGGGTTGCACGATCGAATCCATGGAAGCTCCGGCAAAACTCCGGCGGGCGCCGGGCGCGCGCAATGGAGCACAAGGCGCCTGAACGGGCAATAAAGTGTGACGTGATGTTGCAGTGGGCAATGCCTGATATAAGGAAGTCGTTCCGGGGCGATGCAAAGCTTCGAACCCCGGAACCTCGATTCTCCGGTGCGGAGCCGGCACCCTGGCTCTGCTTCGCGAGCCTCCGAATGTCAGCAGACCGGGCCTTGCCTTCTTCATGACCGAAACCGACGTCGTCATCATCGGCGCGGGCCACAACGGCCTCACCTGCGCGGCCTATCTCGCCAAAGCGGGCTTGCAGGTGCGCGTGGTCGAACAGCGCAAGGTGGTCGGCGGCGCCGCGGTCACCGAGGAGTTTCACCCGGGTTTCCGCAACTCGGTTGCGGCCTACACCGTGAGCCTGCTCAATCCGCAGGTGATCCGAGACCTCGATCTCGCCGGGCAAGGCCTGCGGGTTGTCGAACGTCGCGCGCAGAATTTTCTTCCTGCGCCCGATGGCAGCTATCTTCTCACCGGCGAGGGGCGAACGAAGGCGTCGGTCGCGCGGCTCAGTGCACACGATGCGGAGGCCCTCGGCGGCTTCTCACGGGAGTTGGAAGACATCGCCGACGTGCTCAGGCAATTCGTGCTGCGCGCGCCGCCGAACCTGCTCGACGGATTTGGCACGAGCGCGATCCGCGAAGCCGTGAACGCGCTGGGGACGGCCAACATCCTGCGCGGCCTCACGCTGGAGAGGAGCCGCAGCCTGCTGGATCTCTTTACCCGCTCCGCAGGCGAGATGCTGGAGGAGCGTTTCGAGCACGATCTGGTCAAGGCACTGTTCGGATTCGACGCCATTGTCGGCAACTATGCCAGCCCCTACGCCGCCGGTTCGGCCTATGTCATGCTGCATCATGCCTTCGGCGAGGTGAACGGCAGGAAGGGCGCCTGGGGCCATGCCATCGGCGGCATGGGCGCGATCACGCAGGCGATGGCGCGCACGGCGCGCGATCGGGGCGTGGTGATCGACACCGACGCCGGCGTCCGCGAGGTCATCGTCGAGCGCGATCGCGCCGTGGGCGTGGTGCTGGAGGACGGCACGCCGATCCGCGCGACATATGTCGCGGCCAGCGTCAATCCGAAGCTTCTGTATACGCGGCTTATTGCGGCGGATGCGCTGCCGAAGGAATTCCTCGCCCGCATTCGGCACTGGAAGAACGGCTCCGGCACCTTTCGCATGAACGTGGCGCTGGACCGCCTGCCCTCCTTCGCGGCGCTGCCAGGCGATGGCGATCATCTCACCTCCGGCATCATCCTGGCGCCGAGCCTTCCCTACATGGACCGCGCCTATGCCGATGCGCGGGCGCAAGGCTGGAGCCGACAGCCCGTCGTCGAGATGCTGATCCCCTCGACGCTCGACGACACGCTGGCGCCTGCCGGCAAGCATGTCGCGAGCCTGTTCTGCCAGCATGTCGCGCCGGAGCTTTCAGATGGAAGGTCCTGGGACCACCATCGCGACGAGGTTGCCGATCTCATGATCGCGACGGTGGATGCCTACGCGCCCGGTTTTGCGGCGAGCGTGCTGGGGCGTCAGTTCCTGTCACCGCTCGATCTGGAGCGGCAGTTCGGCCTGCTCGGCGGCGACATCTTCCACGGCGCGCTGACCTTGAACCAGTTGTTCTCGGCGCGGCCGATGCTGGGACATGCCGACTACCGGGGCCCATTGCGGGGCCTCTATCATTGCGGTTCCGGCGCCCACCCCGGCGGCGGCGTTACCGGCGCCCCCGGTCACAACGCAGCGCAGGCGATCCTGAGGGATCACCGCGCGCTGTTCAGAAGCCGTGGATAGGCCTGGGGATCACCTGTGACAGGCTGTTGAAAGCTCTGTGGAAAGGCAGCGGATGCCAGGTGGAACACCAGCAGGGGCGCGCCTGGGGAAAGCCGGTGGAAAGATTGGGGACAGTTGCCGGGGAAACGGGTTGAGGAAACCGGCAGGCAGCCGGATAAGCTGTGAATATCCCGGGACGCAGTTGGAAATGACCGCGCCCGCGAGGGGGTGCTCGCGGGCGGTGATCAGGAACAGCCTTTGAAGAAAAATGCCCCGCTGGGAAATGGCGGCGGAAATTACTTCAAGGAGGTGCTAATCGACGTGAACTTCTCGTTCATGGTGGTGCCCAGGCCGTTCACCACGGTAATGATCGCCAGGGCGATACCCGCGGCGATCAGGCCGTATTCGATCGCGGTTGCGCCGGACTCGTCCGACCAGAACTTCTGAACCATGCTCTTCAAGACTCGCCTCCTTTTCAATTTCAAGCTGTGTTGGCTTCACTTGACATCCCAAAATGTACGGGGCGGAACCTTCGGCCCGGTTAATCGCGGAACCGCAAATTATGCGGAACAACGGGAACAAAAGTTCCAAAAATTGAACTCAATGGAACCCTGAATGCAGCTTTCCCCTACTCATCGCGCGAGCTTTTCGATTCCCGGCGAAGCCGAGGCAAGGCGCGTGGTCGACGTGCTGACCGAAGTGTTTTTCGATGGCGATGCGGCGGTCGCCGCGTTCGAACGGCCGGACGGACAATGGGACGTCACGCTGCATTTCGCCGCAGCGCCGGACCAGGCTTGGCTGCGCGAACTCGTTGCAATGTCAGCAGGAAATGAGGCCGCCGCAGCGATTGCCTTCGACACGGTCGAGGCCAGGGATTGGGTCAAGGCCAGCCTGGACGATCTCGTCCCGGTATCGGCCGGGCGCTTCGTCGTGCACGGGAGCCATGATCGCGCCCGCGTGGCGTCGAACAAGCTGTCCATCGAAATCGAGGCGGCACTCGCCTTCGGCACCGGACACCATGGCACCACCCGCGGCTGTTTACTTCTGCTTGACCATGTCCTGAAGAGTTCCCGCCCGCGGAACATGCTTGACCTCGGCACCGGGACCGGCGTGCTGGCGATCGCGGCGGCAAAGGCGCTGCATCGCGGGGTGCTTGCCTCCGACATCGATCCGCCCTCGGTGCGGGTGGCGGCCGAGAACGCCGCGCTGAACGAAGTCGGCAATCGTGTGCGGGTGATCCGCGCCACCGGCTTCGGCGCTCCGGATTTTGCGCGCGCGGGCCCGTTCGACCTGGTGCTCGCCAATATCCTTGCCAATCCGTTGCGGCAACTGGCGAGCCCCATGGCGCGGCATCTTGCGCCTGGCGCCCGCGTCATCCTCTCGGGGCTCTTGACGCACCAGGCGCCCGCCGTGATCGCCGCCTACCGCGCGCGCGGGGTTGTGCCGCTGAAGCACCTGCGGATCGAGGGGTGGAGCAGTCTGTTGCTGCGGAAGATGTCGTAGGGTCGGTTAGCGCAGCGTGCCCACCATTCTTTGACGATCGCGGAATGATGGTGGACACGGCGCGCTACGCCTTTGCCCATCCCAACAAATCTCGCGCTACTCCGCTGGCTTCTCGCCGTGGCGCATCGAGCGATCGCCCCGCAAGGCGCGCCGTGCGCGGCGCTCGGCGAGCCGGTCGATCATCTGGCTGATGAGGCTGCGCGGCTTCTTCGGTGGCGTTACAGCCGGGCCGCGGCGCGGTTGCGGGGAAATCTTCTCAAACGTGAAAGCTGGCATCGTGTGTCCCCTCGCCGTTGAGATGAACCACCTGCTCGAGTTTCAATGCTTTCTGGACGAAGCGCAACTGCCGCATCCTTTACTCCACTCCATACGAATGGAACTATTTCAAGCACACTCCATGCCACATGCAGCGCAAATGCGTCCAGATTGCGGACCGATCCCCATGTTCCTAAAGTGATCCACATGTTCGAAGCACACTTCCAGACATTCGAGGAGCCCGAGGCCGGCGTCGCATTGTCGGCCCGGCTGGCCGCGCTGCGTGAAGAACTCGCCCGTCGCAAGCTGACCGGCTTCGTCGTTCCGCGCGCCGATCAGCAGCAGAACGAATATGTTCCGCCATCGGAGGAACGGCTCGCCTGGCTGACCGGCTTTACGGGCTCGGCGGGACTGGCGGTGGTTTTGCCTCATGAGGCTGCGCTGTTCGTCGACGGCCGCTACACGCTTCAGGCCGCCAAGCAGGTGGATGCCAAGGCCTGGGCCGTGGAATCGCTGATCGACCCGCCGCCGGAGAGCTGGGTGGCGGCGCATCTCAAGGCCGGAGACCGCCTCGGATTCGATCCATGGCTGCACACTTTTTCCGCAGCCGAACGCCTGTCCGCGGCCTGCGCCAAGGCCGGCGCAGAATTGGTCGCCGTTGACGGCAATCCCATCGATGCCGTCTGGCAAGACCGGCCGCAGCCGCCGCTCGCTCCCGTCGCCGTGCACGGCCCCCGGCATGCCGGTGTCCCCGAAGCCGAGAAGCTGGCACAGATCAGGGGCGAGATCGCCAAGCTCGGGGTCGATGCGCTGGTGCTGTCGGACAGCCACGCGGTGGCCTGGACCTTCAACATCCGCGGCGCCGACGTCGCCCATACGCCGCTGCCGCTGTCCTATGCGCTGGTGCCCAAGGACGGCCGCCCCACCATCTTCATCGACCACCGCAAGCTCTCAAACCTCACGCGCGACCATCTCGAGCAATCAGCCGATGTGCGCGAACCCGACGCCATGGCGCCGACCCTGATGGCGCTGGCCAAGAGCGGCGCAGCGATCGGGCTCGACAACGCCACCGCGGCCGACGCACTCAGCCGCCTGATCGCCGGTGCCGGCGGCAAGCCGGTGCGCGGCAGCGATCCGGTTGCGCTGCTCAAGGCGGTCAAGAACGCGACCGAGATCAAGGGCACCAAGACGGCTCATTTGCGCGATGCCGTGGCGCTGGCGCGCTTCCTCGCCTGGGTCGATCGCGAGGCGCCAAGCGGCAAGCTCACCGAGATCGACGCGGTCGAGGCGCTGGAGACGTTTCGCCGCGACACCGGCGCGCTCAAGGACGTCTCATTCCCGACCATCTCCGGCACCGGCCCGAACGGCGCCATCGTGCATTACCGCGTCACCCGCAAGAGCAACCGGCGGATCGTTCCCGGCGACCTCCTGCTGATCGATTCCGGCGCGCAATACGAAGACGGCACCACCGACGTCACGCGCACCATGGCGGTGGGCGAGCCGACGGATGAGATGCGCGACCGCTTCACCCGCGTGCTGCGCGGCCACATTGCGATCGCGCGCGCCGTCTTTCCCGACGGCACCACGGGCGCCCAGCTCGACACGCTGGCGCGGCAATATCTGTGGGCCGCCGGGCTCGATTTCGAGCACGGCACCGGCCACGGTGTCGGCAGCTATCTCTCGGTGCACGAAGGTCCGGCGCGGATCTCGAAGCTCGGCACCACGCCGCTGAAGCGCGGCATGATCCTCTCCAACGAGCCCGGCTACTACAAGACCGACGGTTTCGGCATCCGCATCGAGAACCTCGAGCTCGTGGTCGAAGCCAGCATCAAGGGCGCCGAGAAGCCGATGAATGCATTCGAGACGCTGACCCTGGCGCCGATCGACCGCCGGCTGATCGATGTCGCGATGCTGAGCCGCGACGAGCTCGACTGGCTCAATGCGTACCACGCGCGGGTGAGGGACGACGTGCGGCCGGCGCTGGACCAGGCCACGAGGACCTGGCTCGACCAGGCGACGGCTGAGCTGAAGGCGTAGTGCGCATGGCGCTACGCGCGCCACGCAACTCTCCTCGCCCGACCGAGCTGTCATGTCCCCGCGAAGGCGGGGCATCCAGTACGCCGCGGCTTCTCCGCATAAAGCGACTGCCTCTCATCGCGCTGATTTCATCACCCTCCCGAAATCCGTATAGCCGCATTCCGAAACGCCGATATCCGTCTTGCGCCGGCGCGCTACAGTCGATTCGGACGCGAATGACGGAAACGCATGCACGGCATCATGAGCAAGCCGCCGGAAGCGGCCAGTAGCCTCGCGACATCGCGCGTGGTGTTGCTACTGCTGGTCGTCATGACCGGGATCGCGCCGATCTCGCTCTACATCCTGGTTCCGGCACTGCCCGTGCTCGCCACCACGTTCGGCCGCGACATCTCGGTCGCGCAGATGACGGTGTCGCTCTACATGGTCGGCATCGCCATGTCGCAACTGATCATGGGACCGCTGTCGGACAGGTTCGGCCGCCGCCCGGTGCTGCTTGGCGGCCTCGCCCTGATGGTCGCGGCCAGCATCGCCTGCATCTTCGCGCAAGACCTGCCGCAACTCATTGCGGCGCGCTTCTTCCAGGCCCTCGGTGGCGCCTCCGGAATGGTGGTCAGCCGCGCCATCATCCGCGACATCTACGAGCGCGACCGTGTCGCCTCGATGATCAGCCTCGTGATCGCCGCGCTGATGATCGGGCAGATGGTCTCGCCGCTCACCGGCGGCCTGATCGAGACCGCCTTCGGCTGGCGCGCGATCTTCTACGCCATCACGATTGGCGCGATCGCCGTTGCCGTCGGGATCGCGATCGCGCTGCCGGAGACGCGCCGCACCCGCGCAGCCGGCAGCGGCGGGTTTCGCAGCGACGTCGGCACTCTCATCAGGAGCCGTGCCTTCATCGGCTACGTGATGTGCCAGGTGCTGGCCTCGCAGATCATCTTCACGTTCGCCGGCGGCGGCCCCTACATCGTCGTCACGCAAATGGGCCGGAGCAGCGCCGAATACGGCGCCTGGTTCGCAACGACGGGATTTGCCTATCTGGTCGGCAACCTGCTCTGCGTGCGCTTCGCGCCGCGGCATTCGTTGGAGAAGCTGATCTGGTTCGGCCTCGGCCTGCAGCTCGCCGGCAGCCTGCTCAACCTGGCGTGGAGCTTCACAGGCTGGAACGAGGCGCCCGCCTGGCTGTTCGGCACGCAGATGATCGTGATGGTCGGCAATGCCTTCGTGATGGCGAATTCCGCCGCCGGCGCCATCAGCATCCGCCCCGAAGCCGCCGGCACCGCCTCGGGCGCGATGGGCTTCCTCCAGCAAGGCATCGGCGCGCTGATGTCGCAATTCGGCGCCTATCTCGGCGGCCATTCCGCCACGACGCTGCCGCTTACCGCCGCGGTGCTGGCGATCTCGCTGCTCTGCGCCTGCGTGATGATCTTCGTCGTGCCGCGCCGTGAGGTCGTGGTGAGCGAGACGCTGATCGGACAGGCGGAGGAGGAAGAGGCCGGGATGATGTAGGGTTTTTGCGGCAGTTGCCCCCTCTCCCCTTGTGGGAGAGGGTGGCTCGCCGCATAGCGGCGAGACGGGTGAGGGGTCTCTCTCCGCGAGCACGACTCTCGACGCCGTCGCGTGCCGAGACAACCCCTCATCCGGCGCTTCGCGCCACCTTCTCCCACAAGGGGAGAAGGAAGAAGGCCTCACTCCCCGATCAGCTTCAGCCACTCGTCCTCGGTCAACACCTTGACGCCGTGCTTGTTGGCCTCGGCGAGCTTCGAGCCCGCGCCGGGGCCGGCGACGACGAGGTCGGTCTTTTTCGACACCGAACCCGACACCTTGGCCCCCAGTCGTTCCGCGGTCGCCTTGGCTTCGTCCCGCGTCATCTTCTCCAGCGAGCCCGTGAACACGACGGTCTTGCCGGCGACGGCCGAATTGCTCTTCGGCTTCTCGGCGTCGACGATCTCGACCTCTTTGGTCAGCCGCTCGACGATGCCGCGATTGTGGCTCTCGCCGAAATAATCGGCGATGCTCTTGATCACCGTCTCGCCGATCTGGTCGAGCGCGTCCATCTCCGCCATCGCCTCCTCGTCGCCCTTGGCAACCTTGAGGCAGGCGTCGTGGAACGCATCCCACGAGCCGTAGCCGCGCGCCAGCGCCAGCGCCGTGGTCTCGCCGACATGGCGCATGCCGAGCGCGTAGATGAAGCGCTCCAGCGCGATCTTGCGCCGGCTCTCGATGGCACCGAACAGGTTGCGCACCGAGGTCGCGCCGTAGCCCTCGACCTCCTCCAGCTTGAGCTTGGAGTTGCGCTTCTCCAGCGTAAAGATGTCGGCGGGCTCCTTCACCCATCCTTCGTCGAAGAAATACTGCAGTTGCTTCTCGCCGAGCCCGTCGATGTCGAAGGCGCGGCGCGAGACGAACAGCTTCAGATGCTCGATCTTCTGGTAGGGACAGGCGAACTCGCCGGTGCAGCGGGCGCGCGAGCCCTCCTCGCCCGTCGCCGTCTCCTCGCGCACGACGTCGGTGTGCAGCGGACACGGGCACGTCTTCGGGAACTCGAATTCCCTGGCCGTCTTCGGCCGCTTGTCGAGGACGACGTCGACCACCTGCGGGATGACGTCGCCGGCGCGCTGGATCACCACGGTGTCGCCGATCCTGATGTCGCGGCCTTCGCGCAGCACCTCGCCCTTGTTGCCGATGCCCTTGATGTAGTCCTCGTTGTGCAGCGTGACGTTCTGCACGATTACGCCGCCGACGCTGACCGGCTCGAGCTTGCCGACCGGCGTGAACGATCCGGTGCGGCCGACCTGGATCTCGATGTCGCGCAGCACGGTCATGGCGCGCTCGGCGGGAAACTTGTGCGCGATGCCCCAGCGCGGCGTGCGCGAGACGAAGCCGAGCCGCTCCTGCCAGTCGATGCGGTCGACCTTGTAGACGACGCCGTCGATGTCGTAGTCGAGCTTTGCACGCTGTTCCTCGATCGCATGATGAAAGGCGAGCAGCTCCTCGACCGAGTGGCAGAGCCTGGTCAGCGGATTGGTCTTGAAGCCGCAGCGCTCGAACCAATGGATTATGCCAGTCTGCGTCTCTGCCGGCATCGCACTCATCTCGCCCCAGGCGTAGGCGAAGAAGCCGAGCGGGCGCGAGGCCGTGATGGTCGGGTCCTTCTGCCGCAGCGAGCCCGCGGCTGAGTTACGCGGGTTGGCAAAGATGGTGTCGCCTGCCGCCTTCTGCCGCTCATTGAGCGCGAGAAACGCCTTCTTGGTCATGTAGACCTCGCCGCGAACCTCGCAGACATCGGGGAAGTTGCGGCCCTTCAGCTTCTGCGGCACGTCTTCGAGCGTGCGGATGTTGGCGGTGACGTCCTCGCCCACGGCGCCGTCGCCGCGCGTCGCGGCGGTGACCAGCTCACCACCCTCGTAACGCAACGACATCGACAGGCCGTCGATCTTCGGTTCGGCGGAGAAACCGACCTTGTCGTCGTCGAGCTTCAGGAAGCGCACGATCCGGCCGACGAAGTCGCGCACGTCCTCTTCGGCAAAGGCGTTGTCGAGCGACAACATGGGCACGGAATGCCGCACTTTCTTGAACCGGCCGGACGGCGCGGCGCCGACCTTCTGCGAGGGCGAGTCCGCCGTGACCAATTCCGGAAAGCGCTTCTCGATCGCGTTGAAGCGCTGGCGCAGCGCGTCGTACTCGGCGTCGGTGACGGTGGGCGCATCCTCCTGATAGTAGCGCTCGTTGTGCCCCTCGATCTCGAGCGCGAGCCGCATGTGCTCGACCTTGGCCTGCGCCTTGGTGAGATCGGCGACGTCGCGAAGCGGTGCTGCTTTGGATTTTGCTGCTCTGGCCATGGTGCATAAGGTTGCGATTGTCGTTCCGGGATGGTCCGAAGGACCAGACCCGGAACCTCGAGATTCCGGGTTCGCAATTCGTGCGCCCCGGAATGACGTGATCGTGGGAGGGGCTGTGGCGTACTACGTCTATATCCTAGCAAGCCGGCGCGACGGGGCAATCTATGTCGGCATCACCAACGATCTTGTGGCAATCTCTCGCGAGAAGGAGCTCAAGAAGTGGAAGCGGGCCTGGAAAACCCAGCTGATCGAGAAAGACAATCCGAACTGGAATGATCTCTACGAGTCGATCTGCAGATGAGGAGTCATTCCGGGGCGGCTCGAAGAGCCGAACCCGGAATCTCGAGATTCCGGGTTCGATGCTTCGCATCGCCCCGGAATGACGATGGAAGCAACCTAAGCCGTCGCCGCCTTCAGCAGCCTGTCCGCCGCCGCCCTCGCCTCGGCCGTGATCTCGGCGCCGGCGAGCATGCGGGCGATTTCCTCGCGGCGGTGGTCGGCGGCGAGCGCGTTGACGCGGGTGGCGACGCGCTTGCCCTTGTCGAGGGCGTCCTTGGAGATCAAGAGATGCTGGTCGGCGCGGGCGGCGACCTGCGGGGCGTGGGTCACGGCCATGACCTGGACCTTGCCGGCCAGCCGCGCCAGGCGCCCGCCGATGGCGTCCGCGACCGCACCGCCGACGCCGGTGTCGATTTCGTCGAAGACCAGCGTCGGCGCCGAGCCGCGGTCGGACAGCACGACCTTGAGCGCGAGCAGGAAGCGCGACAGCTCGCCGCCGGAGGCGACCTTCATCAAAGGCCCCGGCTTGGTGCCCGGATTGGTCTGCACCCAGAACTCGACGCGGTCGAAGCCTTGCGGCCCCGGCGCGGCCTCGTCGGTCTCGACCTCCGTCATGAACCTGGCGCGTTCGAGCTTGAGCGGGGCGAGTTCGGCATTGACGGCCTTGTTGAGCTTCTCCGCCGATTTCTGCCGAGCCAGCGACAGCTTCTTGGCGGCCGCGGCGTAACGACTGTCCGCTTCGATCGCGGCCTGCTCCAGCTTCTTCAGGCGCGAGGCCCCGGCGTCGATCAGCACGACATCGGCGGCATATTTGGCGGCCAGCGCGGCGAGCCCGTCGACCGGGGTCGAATATTTGCGCGAGGCGGCGCGAAGCGCGAACAGCCGCTCCTCGATGCGTTCGAGCTCGGCCGG
This sequence comes from Bradyrhizobium sp., assembly GCA_035575945.1. Classification (GTDB taxonomy): domain Bacteria; phylum Pseudomonadota; class Alphaproteobacteria; order Rhizobiales; family Xanthobacteraceae; genus Bradyrhizobium. Next base: position 122,901 of record DATLXF010000027.1, read on the forward strand.
ATCGAAATCGGTTGCAGCGAGCGCGGCCTGGAGATGCTGGTCGGCCTCCTCCAGCGCGTTGATGGCGGCGTCGATCGCCTTTACCGCGGGCTCGACCAGCGCCGGCGAATTGACGCCGCGGCGCTCCAGCCGGCGCACCGCCGCCGACAACGTAGCGACCGGCGAATGATGGCCGCCGACCGCCTCCTGCGCCTCGCGCAGGTCGGAGGCGATCTTCTCCCCCTGCATCATGGTGGTGCGGCGCGAGGCCAGAGCGGTCTCCTCGCCATCCTTCGGCGCCAGCTGCTTCAGCTCGTCCGAGGCGTGGCGCAGATAATCCGCCTCGCGTGCGGCACGCTCCATGGCGGCGCGATGCTCCTCCAGGGCCGTGTTGGCAGTGCGGCGCGCGTCCCAGAGCGCCTCGACAGCCGCGACGTCCTTCTCGAGCCCGGCGAACGCGTCGAGCAGGCGGCGGTGGGTGGCGGCGTCGACCAGGGCACGCTCGTCATGCTGGCCGTGGATCTCGACCAGGGCGGCGCCGACCGCCTTCAGCGTCTGCACGCTGATGGACTGGTCGTTGATGAAGGCGCGGGTGCGGCCGTCGGCGAGCTGCACGCGGCGCAGGATCATCTCACCGGTGTCGTCGAGGCCGTTCTCGGCCAGGATCTTCGCCGCAGGATGATTCTTCGGGATGTCGAACACGGCGGTGACCTGCCCCTGCTCGGCGCCGTGGCGCACGAGGCCGGCGTCGCCGCGGCCGCCGAGCGCCAGCGCAAAGGCATCGAGCAGGATGGATTTGCCCGCTCCGGTCTCGCCGGTCAAAACCGCGAGGCCGGAGGCGAATTCGATATCGAGCCGTTCGATCAGGACGATGTCACGGATCGACAGACGCGCCAGCATGGAACCCTGTTTCCTAGCCGAGGCCCATTTTCTTGAAGGTCTTGCTGATCCAGGACCCCTGATTCTCGCTCGGCTCGAGACCTCCGGATTTTACAAGATTATAGGCGTCCTTGTACCAGCGGCTGTCAGGAAAATTGTGGCCAAGCACGGCCGCCGCGGTCTGCGCCTCCCCGACGATGCCGATCGCCATATAGGCCTCGGTCAGCCGATACAGCGCCTCCTCGACGTGGCGGGTGGTCTGGTACTGGGTGACCACCGTCTTGTAGCGGTTGATCGCCGCCGTGTAGTCGCGCTTCTGCGCGTAGTAGCGGCCGACATTCATTTCCTTGCCGGCGAGCTGGTCGCGCGCGCCCTCGATCTTGGCCTTGGCCGAGGTCGCGTATTCAGACGTCGGATATTTGCGCACCACCTCTTCCAGCGCGGCGATCGCCTTCTCGGTGCGGGTCTGGTCGCGGCTGATGTCGGGGATCTGGTCGTAGTGGGAGGCCGCAATCAGGTATTGCGCGTAGGCCGCGTCCGGGCTGCCGGGATGCAGCGTGACGTAGCGGGTGGCGGAGCCGATGCAGCCGTCGTAATCGCCGCCCTGATAGGACGCATAGGCCGACATCAGCAGCGATTTGCGCGCCCAATCGGAATAAGGATGCTGGCGATCGACCTCTTCGAACTTCTTGGTCGCCGCCTTCATGTCCTTCTTCTCGTTCATGAGGTACAGGCCCTCATTGTAGATCTTGTCAGCGGGCTCCTCGATGAAGGTGTCGTCCTTGGCGGTGAACTTGTCCCACAGCGCGCCGGTGCCACAGCCGGCGAGCGGCAGCGCGAGCATGATGAAGGTGATGGCCTGAAGCAGCCCACGGGCTCGCCGCCAGACCGAGAAATATCCGCGCGTCATACGCTGTGCCGACATGAGTTTAAGCCCTGACGCCCTGTGACCGGTGTCCGCCAGCCCATGACCCGGTCATGGGCGCGAAAGGTAACCGTGGTGCCCGCCATGCGACCACGCCGATGGATCCGAAAAACGATCGTTAACAACCGGATAGGCAGGCATTTCGCCCGGATTAAGGCGAAACCGCCGCAATCCTAGTCGATCATGGTTACCAGGAGTTTCCCTGGGGAAGCTGCCAACCAGAATGCCGAGGGGCAACAGGCGTCTTCAGGACACATCCGGCCCGAACGCCGCGGCCACCCGGCCGCCGACGATGCCACGGCCGACCTCGCCCACGGGACGCGTCGTGCGGCGGGCGGCCTCGCCCTCCACCACCCGCCAGGCGGTACGGTCGGCGAGCAGGGCGGTCAGGACGGCATGGTTGAGCTTGTGGCCGCCACGCACGGAGCGATAAGCGCCAAGCAAGGGCAAGCCGGCCAGCGCGAGGTCGCCGATCACGTCCAGCACCTTGTGGCGGGCGCATTCATCGGCGTAGCGCAGGCCCTCGGTGTTGAGCAGCCGCTCGTCGTCGAACACGATGGTGTTGTCGAAGGAGGCGCCGAGGGCATAGCCCGCGCTCCAGAGCCGGGCGACATCGCACATCAGACCGAACGTCCGGGCCCGGCCGACTTCGCGGCGGAAACCTTCCGGGTTGAGGTCGAAGGCGTAGGCCTGCTGGCCGATGACGGGATTGGTGAAGTCGATCTCGACCTCGACGCGGAACCCGCCGGCGTGAGGCCTGATCTCGCCGAAGGAATCGCCAATCTTGACGGAGATCGGCTTCAAGACCTGGATGAAGCGGCGCTGTGCCGATTGGGTAACGATGCCGGCCTGATCGATCGCCGAAATGAAAGCCGCGGCGCTGCCGTCCATGATCGGCACTTCGGGACCGTCGATCTCGATGGTCGCGTTGTCGACGCCCATGCCCCGCAGTGCAGCAAGGACGTGCTCGGCGGTGGAGACCAGCGGACCGCTGCGATCGCCGAGGACGGTGGCAAAGTCGGTCGCGATCACCTGCTCGGCGGTCGCCTGGACTTCGCGGTCACTTCCCTCAAGTCCGGTCCGGACAAAAACAAGACCTGCGTCGACAGGCGCAGGCCCAAGCGTAAGAGTGACAGGAAGACCGGAATGAACGCCCACGCCTACCACAGAGGCTTGCGCACGAAGCGTTGTTTGCCGGCTAAATTTCATCAGGAACCCGCCCCACTACGACCCAATGCGACTTATACGAGACCCGCCCGGCCGGCCAGCGCCGACTCTCCGCGAATCTCCGTATCCCCAAGTCACGGCAAACCATAGTTGCTGCCTGAAACAGCGCCAACTCACGGTTTTTTACCGATTGTTACCCCAAACCCGCCGTATTCGCGACAAGGCTTAACCAAATTGCGACGAGGCTGAGACCCATTGCCGGCAACTTTAGTGAACCGCCAAATGCGTAATTAATAGTTTCAAATCAAATGCTTGGTGCGCGATACGGGCGTGCACGGTGCAAAAGCAAAGGTCCCGGCAAGCTTCTCGCCGGGACCTTCTTTGGTCTGCCTTGTCGTAACAATTTTCAGGTTGCCTGCCGCCTCAGGAATGCCGGGATATCAAGATGGTCGTCACCCTGTGGCGCGGGCGCAACAGGTGCCGGGCGGCCGTGGATGTCGAGGCCCTGCGGCGCGGGACGACGGGCGTACTCCGATACCGGATCGCTGGAAGCGATCTGCTGCGCCACGGTCTTCTGGGGGCGGCGTTCGGGCAGCGGCGGCATGGCGGGACCGGCTGGGCGGGCCGCGACCGACGGCTCGCCCTCCTCGTCACGACGGCCGAGGCCGACATTGGCGAGGCGCTGAAGCAGCGACAGGCGGGTCTTCTGCGGGGTCTCTTCCTCGGTCTCCCCGCGAGCCTGCCGAATCTCGGCCTGGGCCGGCATCGGCAGTTCCTCGATGCGTGGCATCCGCGGCGTCCGGGCCGGACGCTCGGCCTGGGGTGGGATAAAGGTTTCGGGCGTCATTGGCTCCTGCACCGCGACCGGCGCCATTTCGGGCTCCGGGAACAGTGTCGGCTTCTGCGCGATGGGACGCACGGTGACGTCGCCATACGTCTGGGTCGGCGCCGGGGCCTGCGGGACGTCGGCAACGGCGGCGGCGATGGCGGCGAGCGCAGCGCGCTCGACGTTTGGACGCGGCGCGGCAGCAGCCGGTGCCGCGGCCGGGGTCTGCGCCTCCAGCTTCTGGGCGCGTTCGGCCAGACGCTGGTTGTCGGCACGGAGCCGGGCGGTCAGGTCGGCGAGACGGCTCTCTGCAGCGGCGGCCGGGGCGGCAGCCTGCTGCATCTGCGGTGCCGGATTCGCAACGGGAGCTGAGGTCGCCTGGCTGTTGCGGGCGATCGCGGCCTGCTCGATGCCGGTCGCCACCACCGAGACGCGGATGAGCCCATCGAGCGCTTCGTCGAAGGTCGCGCCGACGATGATGTTGGCGTCCTGGTCGACTTCCTCGCGGATGCGGGTCGCGGCTTCGTCGACCTCGAACAGGGTGAGGTCCTTGCCGCCGGTGATGGAAATGAGGAGCCCCTTGGCACCCTTCATCGAGCTGTCGTCGATCAGCGGATTGGCGATCGCGGCTTCCGCAGCGGTCAGCGCACGCTTGTCGCCGGAGGCCTCGCCCGTGCCCATCATCGCCTTGCCCATCTCCCGCATCACCGCTCTCACGTCGGCGAAGTCGAGGTTGATCAGGCCTTCCTTGACCATCAGGTCGGTAATGCAGGCGACACCCGAATAGAGCACCTGGTCAGCCATTGCGAAGGCGTCGGCGAAGGTGGTCTTTTCGTTGGCGACCCGGAACAGGTTCTGGTTCGGGATGATCAGCAGCGTATCGACGACCTTGTGCAGTTCGTTGATGCCGGCTTCGGCGGTGCGCATGCGGCGGCCGCCCTCGAAGTGGAACGGCTTGGTCACGACGCCGACGGTGAGGATGCCCATGTCGCGCGCGGTCTTGGCGATCACGGGCGCAGCACCCGTGCCGGTACCGCCGCCCATGCCCGCGGTGACGAACACCATGTTGGCGCCCGAGAGATGATCGCGCAGCTCGTCGATCACTTCCTCCGCCGCCGCGGCGCCGACGTTCGGTTGCGAGCCGGCACCGAGGCCTTGCGTGACCGCCGTGCCCATCTGCACGATGCGCTGCGCCTTCGACATCGTCAGCGCCTGCGCGTCGGTGTTTGCGACCACGAAGTCGACGCCCTGCAGGCCCGCCGTGATCATGTTGTTGACGGCGTTGCCGCCGGCGCCGCCGACGCCGAACACGGTGATCCGGGGCTTCAGTTCGTGAATATCAGGAACATTGATGCTGATGGTCATGGTTGCCTCTCGATCACGCGCGCGTGGGTTCGCCCCGGCCGGCGGCCGCGGGAGTTGGTGAAATCAGGGAATTGCGGAAATGAGTCATCAGAAGCCCTCGCGTAGCCATCGTCCGACCTTTCCGAAATAGCCGCCGGTCCCTGTCCTGACCTGCTGCCGCGTGTGCCGCGGTTCGACATGTTCGAGGTGAACATATTGCGGGTAGACGAGAAGTCCGGCCGGGACCGCGAACGCCGCGTTTTTCGCCTCAGCGGGCAGCCGGCCGAAACCGAGCGGACGTCCGACCCGCACGGGCCGGCCGAGTATCCGGGTGCCGAGATCGGCGAGGCCGGTCAACTGCGAGGCGCCGCCCGAGAGCACGACGCGGCCATTCGGCTCTGCGGCGAAGGGCGAATCCTTCAGCTTGTCCCGAACCATTTCGAAGACTTCCTCGGCACGGTGCTTGACGATGTTCGCGATGGTCGCCCGGGAGACGATCTGCGGCAGATCCTGCTCGTCACCGGCTGTCGGCACAGACATCAGCTCACGCGAGTCCGATCCGCCGGTGATGACGGTGCCGTATAAGGTCTTGATTCGCTCCGCATCGGCAATGGTCGCCGAGAGTCCGCGCGCAAGATCCATCGTGATGTGTTGCCCGCCGACCGCAAATCCGGCCGCATGCACGAAGCGCCCGCCCGAATAAACGGCAATCGTCGTGGTGCCGGCGCCCATCTCGACGACGGCCGCGCCGAGATCGGCCTCGTCGTCGGTCAGAACCGACAGGCCGGCCACATAGGGGCTCGCCGCCATGGCTTCGACATTGATGTGACAGCGTTCGACCGCCAGCATCAGGTTGCGCGCCACGGTGGCATCGCAGGTGACGACGTTCATGTCGACGCCGAACTGATGCGCGACCATGCCGCGGGGATCGCGGATGCCCTTGACGCCGTCGAGCGTGTAGCCGACCGGCAGCGCATGCAGCACGGTGCGGCCGTCGCCGGTGGCGTGGCGCATGCCGGTGGAGGTGACGCGGCTGACATCGGCCGGCGTCACGGCGCCGCCGCGGATGTCGGCGGCGGCTTCGACCAGCTGGCCGGCGAGCCGGCCGCCGGAAACCGACAGCAGCACGGACTCGACCCGTACCTTGGCCATCTTCTCCGCGAGCCCGACGGCCTGGCGCACTGCCTGCTCGCATTCGGTAAGGTCGATCACCGCGCCGGCCTTCATGCCGCGCGACTGGATCTGGCTGTAACCGATCAATTCGACCGCATGGGTGCGGCCGCGCAACGCATCGCTCGGCGGCGACGGCTTCAGCCGCGCGATCATGCAGGCGATCTTGCTGGTGCCGATGTCGAGACAGGCGACGAGGCCGCCGCGCTTGTGCGGCATCGGGCGCGTCTTCGGGGTCTGGGTGCGATCGAGACCGGTCATGCGGAATCCCCGGCCTTCTTTTTCTTCTTGTCCTTGAACAGCTCTTCGCGCGCCTTGGCGGCATCCTCGGACAGCTGCACCACCAGCCGGTCGGGCAGGCGCATGTCGACGGCGACGATGTCGCGGGAGAACAGCCTGTCTTCCTTGTCGAGCTTCGACAGCATCGCAAGCGCGTTGCCGACGTCCTGCTCGGGCAGACGGATGTCCAGGCCATCCTTGAGCCGCAGATTCCAGCGCCGCTCGCCGACGAAGATCGCAGCCTTCGTCACCGAATTGACCTGCGGGTAGCGCGCCAGCAGCGCCAGGAAATCGCGCGCCTGGGTGTCGGCGCCCTTGCCGACCACGAGCGGCAGCGACAGGAAGCGGCGCGAGACATAGGGTTCGAGCACCGCGCCGTCGTCGGCGATGACGGAAAGCCGACCGGCCTCCTGCCACAGCGCGAACGCCTTGCGCTCGGTGAGCTCGACCATGAGCTGGCCCGGATAGAGCTTGAGCACCGTCGCATCCGCGATCCAGGGATTGGCCTTGAGCTTGTCGCGCACCGCATCCGCATCGAGGAACAGCAGCGAGGAGCGGCCGCTGATGCCACCGATCGCCAGGATCTCGTCCTGGGTCAGCTGCTTGCGTCCGTTGATCACGACGGAGGTGATGCGGAAGCCGGCGGAATTGGCCAGCGCATTGCGGGCGTCGCTGACCGCGGTGACGAAATCCTGGAGATGGCCGCCCCTGACGATGCCGAAGCCGCAGCTGCCGAGCAGGAGCAGCACGGTCATGGTGAGGCCGACCCGGCGCGGCAGATAGCGCTCGACCAGCGCGACCACGCGCGGCGGGGGCTCGCGCTCGACGACGACCTTGGCTTTGGCCTTGATCCTGGCGGCAGCGCGCTTGCGGGCGAGCGTCTCTTGCACCCATTCGCGCAGAAGCACGACCGCTCCGATAGCGGCCGCCTTCAGATCAGCTTGGGGCCTCAGCGATCTCACAAGCGATCGGGTGAGGCTTCCTGCACCATCCATTGCACGAGCTCGTCAACAGTTTCCCCGCGACATTGCGCGGATCCTGGCGAACATGACGTCTCGGACATGCCGGGCCGGGTGCTGGTCTTCAGCAGAAGAAAACCTCTCCCCTTCAAAGCGTTCGCTGGAGGTGACATCACCCGCGACAGCTCACGCGCCGGCAGCCAAAGCGCCATATGCGCCGCCAGCGTTAACCTTCGGACGTCCTGGTAAACAAAAGGTAAAATTCGTTAACGACTTGCGCATTTTGCCTCGCGCTGTGAGGCATTTGCGCCGCGATGTCCGGCATTTTACCGGTTTTGGCCGCCAAAATGGGCGCTTTCGCCCGTTGGGCCGTTAACCAGCCCTGACGATTTCCGGGGCGCGCCGGCAGGCGAGCTCGACCAGGCCGCGGAGGAAGTCGACGAATTCGATGCCCTCGGCTTTCAGCGCCTTGGGGTAGAGCGAGGACTTCGTCAGCCCGGGAAGCGTGTTGGTCTCGAGATAGACGAGACCCTTGTCCGAGACGATGAAGTCCGAACGGGAATAGCCGGTGCAGGACATTGCGCGATGCGCCAGCATCGCCTGCTGCTGGAGCGCGACGGCAATCTCGGGTGCAAAGCGGCCCGGGCAGATCTCCTGGGTCGACTTCAGGAGATATTTCGCCGCGTAGTCGAAATTGCCTTCGCCCGGAATGATCTCGATCGGCGGCAGCGCGATGATGGAGCCGTCGGTGCGCTCCAGCACGCCGCAGGTCGCCTCGACGCCGGCGATATAAGGCTCGATGACGTACTCTTCATGCTTCGCCGCGTTGCGGACGGCGACGAGATCCTGCTTGGCGTTGACGAAGATCAGGCCGTAGCTCGACCCGTCGCAGGCCGGCTTTGCGATCAGCCGTCCGTATTCGGCGAACGCCTCGTCGATGTCGGCGAGCGCAACGTTTTCAGGCGGCGTCACACCGCCGAGCGCAGCGAACCGCTTGGCCGCGATCTTGTCGAAGGCGAGATGCGAGGACGCCGAACCGGAGCCGGTGAAGGGCACGCCCCGCGCTTCGCACATCACCTGCAATTCGCCGTTCTCGGCCCGCCCGCCATGCAGGCCGAGCACCAGCACGCGTCCCTCGGCCTTGGCCTGGTCGAGCGCCTGCTCCAGCGGAATGCCACGCGTCCCGGGCTTGAACTCGTCCTCGAACGGACGGGCGTGTTCGAGCAACTGCCGGGACTGGACGACATGCACCTTGTCCTCGACGTCCCACCACCACAGGTCGGCCTCGGGCAAGGCCTGATGCAGGGCCTGGGCCGAGGCCACCGAAACCAGACGCTCCCGGTTGGAGCCGCCGAAAAGGATGGTGATGCGCATGGTCATAGTCCGCAATCTCTCTCGTTCGTCATTCCGGGATGGTGCGCAAGCACCAGACCCGGAATCTCGAGATTCCGGGTTGCGCTGCGCGCCTCCGGAATGACGGTCAGATCGACAGCCCGATCCGCTTGATTTCCCAGTGTAGCTCGATTCCGGAATTTGCCTTCACCCGATCGCGCACGGTCTCGCCCAGCGTCTCGATGTCGTGCGCGGTGGCATCGCCGGTGTTGATCAGGAAATTGCAATGCAGCTCCGAGACCTGGGCGCCGCCGACGCGGAGGCCCCGGCAGCCGGCGGCATCGATCAGTTTCCAGGCGGAATGGCTGGGCGGGTTCTTGAAGGTCGAGCCGCCGGTCTTCTCGCGGATCGGCTGTGCGGTCTCGCGGTGGCTCTGCACCTCCGCCATGCGCGCGCGGATCGCCTCCGCGTCCCTGATCTCGCCGCGGAAGCGCGCGGAGGTGAAGATGATGGAGGGATCGACGCCGCTGCTGCGATAGACGAATTTCATGTCGGCGTTGGAGAACACGTGCCTAGTGCCGTCGCGGTCGACGCCCCTCGCCTCGACCAGCACGTCCTTGGTCTCGCCGCCATTGGCGCCGGCATTCATGCGCAGCGCGCCACCGATGGTGCCGGGAATGCCGAAGTAGAATTCGAGCCCGCCGATATTGGCGGAGGCCGCCACTTCCGCCACGCGCTTGTCGAGCGCGGCAGCGCCGGCCGAGACGACGTCGCCGCCCGCGGTCGCCTCGCCGAAGGCGCGCGGCGCCAGCCTGATCACGATTCCGGCAATGCCGCCGTCGCGCACGATGAGGTTGGAGCCGACGCCGATGACGTAGACGGGAATATCGGAGGCGAGATGCGCGAGGAAGTAAGCGAGATCGTCCTCGTCGGCCGGCGTGAACAGCACCTGCGCAGGACCACCGACACGAAACCAGGTGAGCTCGGCGAGCGACTGGTTCGCCAGCAGCCGGCCGCGAAGCTCCGGCATCGCGGCTTTGAGAGCGGGTGTGATGTCGGGAAAGCTCACCACCTCACTCCAGCGCTTTCAACTGGTCCGGCAAAGCATAGGCCCATTGCGTGATGTTGCCTGCCCCCAGGCACACGACGAGATCGCCCGGTTTCGCCAGACCCTTGACAATGCCCGCAAGCTCGGTGGCCGCCGGCAGCGGGATCACCTCGCGATGGCCGTGGGCGCGCAGGCCGGCGACGAAGTGATCGCGGTCGATGCCTTCGATCGGCGCTTCGCCGGCGGCATAAACCTCGGCGACGACGACTGCGTCGGCGTCGTTGAAGCAGGTGCAGAATTCCTCGAACAGGGATTGCAGGCGGGTGTAGCGATGCGGCTGCACCACGGCGATGACGTTCCCGGCGTAGGAATCGCGCGCCGCTTTCAGCACCGCCGCGATCTCGACGGGATGATGGCCGTAATCGTCGATCACAGTGACGCCGTTCCACTCGCCGGTCTTGGTGAAGCGGCGCTTGACGCCGCCGAAGCCGGCGAGCGCCTTGCGGATCGAATCATCGGAGACACCCAGCTCGTGCGCGACCGCGATCGCCGCCGTCGCGTTCGAGGCATTGTGCCGGCCCGGCATCGGCAGCGCGAGGTCGGCGATCTCGTGCACGGCTGCGCTCTTGCGGTCGCGGATCACGACCTTGAACTTCGAGCCGCCACCGCCCGCGGCGAGATCGACCAGCCGCGCATCGGCCTGCGGATTCTCGCCATAGGTGATGATGCGGCGGTCCTCGATCTTGCCGACGAGACTCTGGACCACGGGATGATCGATGCACATCACGGCAAAGCCGTAGAACGGCAGGTTCTCGACGAAATGCCGGAACGCGTCCTGCACGGCGTCGAAGGTCTTGAAGTGGTCGAGATGCTCGGGATCGACATTGGTGACGATCGCGACATCGGTCGGCAGCTTCAGGAAGGTGCCGTCGCTCTCGTCGGCTTCCACCACCATCCACTCGCCGGCCCCCAGCCGTGCGTTGGAGCCGTAGGCGTTGATGATGCCGCCATTGATGACGGTCGGGTCGAGCCCGCCGGCGTCGAGCAGCGTTGCGACCATCGTCGTCGTGGTGGTCTTGCCATGCGTGCCGGCGATGGCGACGCAGCTCTTCAGCCGCATCAGCTCGGCGAGCATCTCGGCGCGCCGCACCACGGGAATGCGCCTCTCGCGCGCGGCCATCAGTTCCGGATTGTCGCGCTTGATCGCGGATGACACCACCACGACCTCGGCGCCGTCGATATTCTCCGCCTTGTGCCCGACCGAAACCTTCGCGCCCTTCTTGCGCAGACGGTCGAGATTGTAATTGTCGGAAGCGTCCGAGCCCTGCACGGCATAGCCGAGATTGACCAGCACCTCGGCGATGCCGCTCATGCCGATCCCGCCGATCCCGACGAAGTGGATGGGTCCGATCCCGCGCGGCAGTCTCATGGGGTCTCCTTGACGTCGCGAAGCCTGAGTTTCAAATCAAGCGGCGTCGATTACTGGATGCCCCGCTTTCGCGGGGCATGACAAGGGCATTTTTGGTCATTCCGGGACGCGCGCAGCGCGAGCGGACCCGGAATCTCGAGATTGACATGTGCTATACACCAGCGACCTTGATCACGAGATCCGCCAGCCGCTCGGCGGCATCGAGCCGCCCCGCCCCCTTGGCGGCTCCCGCCATGGCGGCAAGGCGCGCAGGCTCTGCGGCGAAGGCGGAGATTTCGGCCGAAAGACGGTCGGGGGTGAATTCGGTCTGCGGGATCCGGATCGCGCCGTCGACCTTGGCCAGCACGCCGGCATTGGCGAACTGGTCCTGATCGATCGAGCCGGGCAACGGCACCAGGATCGAGGGACGGCCGATCGCGGCGAGCTCGGCCACGGTGCCCGCGCCGGAACGCGACACCACGAGATGATTCGAGGCGAGCCGCGCCGGCAGATCGGTGAAGAACGGCGCGAGCTCGGCCTTGATCTTGAGCTTGTCGTAGACGGCGCGCACGCGGCTCATGTCCTCTTCGCGCACCTGCTGGGTGAGGACGAGGCGGCTCCACAGCGCAGGCTCGAGCCGCTCGATCGCACCCGGCACGATGTCCGCCATGATGCGCGCGCCCTGGCTGCCGCCGACGACGAGCAGGCGCAGCGGACCGTCAGGCTCGGGCGCGGCATATTTCACCGCAGCGGCCGCGAGGATCGCCGGGCGCATCGGCGTGCCGACGGTCGTCGTCTTGCCTGCCAGCGCCGGATCGCGGTCGAGCACGCCGGGCAACGACGTCGCGATGGCGCGCACGTGACGCGACAGGAAACGGTTGGCGCGGCCGAGCACGGCGTTGGCGTCGTGGATGATGCCGGGCACGCCGGCGAGCCTGGCTGCGACCAGCGGCGGCAGCGTCGGATAGCCACCGAAGCCGACGACGGCGACCGGCTTCAGGCCCTTGATCAGGGCGTAGGCGGACAGCGTTCCGGCAGCGAGCGTCAGCCCCGCATAGGCGAGCTGGAACGGATTGCGGCCGCGCGCGGTCTCGCTCCTGACGACGTCGATCATGTCCTTGCTGAACAGTCCGCTATAGCGCAGCGCGCGCTCGTCGGTGACGAGGCGGACGCGAAAGCCGCGCCGGATCAATTCGACGCCGAGCGCCTCGGCCGGAAACAGATGGCCGCCGGTGCCGCCCGCGGCGAGAAGAATCAGGGGGGACGTGTCCATGGATGCCCTCTTACAGGCCCTTCACCGTCATTGCGAGCCGGCCGCAGCGGTGCTCGTGCCCCGGGCGCAGCGCAGCGCGTCGCTTTTGGCGACGTGGTCCGTTGCTGAACGGGGGCCCATGTTGCGGCACTCTGGATCCCGGATCTGCGCTTCGCTTGTCCGGGACAAGAGAGCGTTCACGCATAACTGCGCATCGCTTCGGCGTGACCGCTCGCTTCCACCTCGGTGCGCGGGCGCAACCGCGTCAAGGCCAGCATCATGCCGACGCCATAGGCCAGCGATATGATCGACGAGCCACCATAGGAGATGAACGGCAGCGTCATGCCCTTGGCCGGGATGAGCTGCAGGTTTACCGACATGTTGATCGCAGCCTGCACGCCGAACAGGATCGCAAGGCCGGAGGCGGCAAAGCGCGAGAACATGTCCTCATTGGCATAGGCACGCGACAGCGTGCGCATCACGACGAAGGCGAACAGCGCGAGCATGACCAGGCACAGGATGATGCCGAACTCTTCGGCGGCGACCGCGAACACGAAATCGGTGTGGCTGTCCGGCAGGCTGCGCTTGGCAATGCCCTCGCCCGGCCCGAGGCCGAACCAGCCGCCGTTGTAGAAGGCTTCCATGGCGGTATCGACCTGGAAGGTGTCGCCCGAGGCCGGGTTCATGAAGCGCCTGATGCGGCCCGCGACGTGCGGCACGAACAGATAGGCGCTGAACAGGCCGGCCGCCCCGAGACCCGCAAGGCCGAACACCCAGATCATGCGCATCCCTGCGATGAAGAACAGCGAGCCCCACACCATCAGGATCAGCATGGTCTGTCCGAAGTCGGGCTCCATCACCAAGAGCGCGACCAGCATCAGCAGCAGCACCACCGCCATCGAGGTCGCCGGCATCTCCGGCCGCCGCGTCGATTCCGCAAACAGCCAGGCGGCGATGACGACGAAGGACGGCTTGGCGATCTCGGAGGCCTGGATGTTGACGCCGAGCAGCGTGATCCAGCGCCGCGAGCCCTTCACCTCCGGGCCGAAGGCGAGCGTGAGCACGATCAGGACGATGCTCGCCGCAAAGATGAGCAGGGCCGAGCGACGGATGGCGCGCGGCGACAGGAAGGAGACGCCCAGCAGCACGATGCACGAAGGCACCAGGAACATCACGTGGCGGCTGAAGAAATGGAAGGGATCGAGCCCGATGCGGGTCGCAACCGGCGGGCTCGCCGCCAGCGACAGGATCACGCCCGTCAGCATCAAGGCCAGGATAGCCCCCATCAGCGGCTTGTCGACGGTCCACCACCACTCGGAAAAGGGGGTGCGTTCTTCACGGGAGAGCATGGGCGGCCGCTTTCGGACGGAGGTCGGTCCATTGGTCGCCGAGGTTGGTTACCGGAGGGTTAACATGATGGATCAAGTTGTGGAGAGTCTCGTGCCCCGGACGCAGCGCAGCGCGCCGCCTCTTCGTGGCGTGGTGCGCTGCAGAGCCGGGGCCCAGCGGCTCATGGGTCCCGGCTCTGCGGAGCGTCACTTCGTGCCGCACCGCGTCCGGGACACGAGAGCCCTAGTCGTAGCTGATCGCGACGTCTCCGGCGCGCTGATCGCGTTTGTAGACTTGGACTGTCCCGGGACTGAATCCGATCCTGACGGCCTGCTCGCTGCTCCAGACAGCGTCGCCGCGACATTCTCACACCACCGGCTTCACACCGGGCAGCGCCTGCACCAGCTCGCGGAACTTGGTGCCGCGGATCTCGAAATTACGGTACTGGTCGAAGGAGGCGCAGGCGGGGGACAGCAGCACGACGGCGTCGGTGAGGCCCGCCGCTTCTGCATCGCGCGCGGCGTGCGCGACGGCGACGTCGAGCGTCTGGCTGATCTCGTGCGGGACCGAGCCGAGCGTGCCCGAAAACTCCTGCGCGGCCTCGCCGATCAGATAGGCTTTTCGGATGCGCGGGAAGTAGCCGGTGAGGCCAGTGATGCCGCCGGCCTTGGGCTTGCCGCCGGCGATCCAGAAGATGTCCGCAAACGACGACAGCGCATGCGCCGTGGCGTCGGCGTTGGTGCCCTTGGAATCGTTGACGAACAGTACGTTGCCGCGGCGGCCGACCTGCTCCATGCGGTGGGCGAGGCCGGGAAAGCTGCGCAGGCCGTTCTGCAGCAGGTCATGGCTGATGCCCATCGCGAGCGCGGCGGCGGCGGCGCAGGCCGCGTTCTGCGCATTGTGCAGGCCGCGGAGCGAGCCGATGCCGCCGAGCGCGGCGACCTCGCTGCGGGCGCCGCCCGAGGCGCTCACGATGGTGCCGTGCTCGACATAAATGCCGGAGGCGAGCGGGTTCTTGACCGAGATGCGCACGACGTTCTTGCCCGCGCGGTCGAGCCGGTCGGCAATGTCACGGCAATAGCCGTCGTCGACGCCGACGATCGAAGTGCCGCCCGCCTGCACGCCGGCAACGAGACGCTCCTTCACCGCCGCGTAGTGCTCGATGGTGCCGTGGCGATCGATGTGATCCTCGCTGACATTGAGCAGGATGCCGACGGAGGGATCCAGCGAGGGCGTGAGGTCGATCTGGTAGGACGACATCTCGATGACGTGGACGCGGCCCATGCGCGGCGGCTCCAGCGACAGGATCGCGGTGCCGATGTTGCCGCCCATCTGTGTGTCGTAGCCGGCGACCTTGGTCAGATGTGCGATCAGCGCCGTCGTGGTCGACTTGCCGTTGGTGCCGGTGATGGCGACGAACGGCGCGTCCGGCGCGTGGCGCCGCCGCTCGCGGCAGAACAGCTCGATGTCGCCGATCACCTCCACGCCTGCCTCGCGCGCCTTCAACACGCTCCAATGCGGTACCGGATGGGTCAGAGGCACACCGGGCGCCAGCACGAGCGCGGCAAAGTTCGCCCAGGAGACGCTGCGCAGATCGGCAGTGATGAAGCCGGCCTGCGCGGCCTTGGCGACGTTCTCGGCATTGTCGTCGAACGCGATCACCTCGGCGCCACCCGCTTTCAGCGCGTGGCTGGATGCGAGCCCCGAGCCGCCGAGGCCGAACACCGCGACGGTCTTGCCGGCGAAGGAAGTGACGGGGATCATGATTTCTTCTCCGTCATTCCGGGGCTCGCGAAGCGAGAACCCGGAATCTCGAGATTCCGGGTTCGACGCTGGCGCGTCGCCCCGGAATGACGGCAAAATTCAATCACCGCGACCATCATCACCGCAGCTTCAGCGTCGAGAGGCCGGCGAGCGCGAGCATCACCGAAATGATCCAGAAGCGGATCACGATCTGCGGCTCGGTCCAGCCCTTCTGCTCGAAGTGATGGTGGATCGGCGCCATCCGGAACACGCGCTTGCCGGTGAGCTTAAAGGACACGACCTGAACGATGACCGAAACCGCCTCGAGCACGAACAATCCGCCGATCACGGCGAGCACGATCTCGTGCTTCACCGCGACCGCGATGGCACCGAGCATGCCGCCTAGCGCGAGCGAGCCGGTGTCGCCCATGAAGATCGAGGCTGGCGGCGCGTTGAACCAGAGGAAGCCGAGCCCGGCGCCGAGCAGCGCGCCGCAGAGCACCGCGAGTTCGCCGGTGCCGGCGACATATTTGATCTGGAGATAGTCGGCGAACACCGCGTTGCCGGCGAGATAGGCGATCATCGCAAAGCTCGCGGTCGCGATCATCACGGGGACGATGGCGAGGCCGTCGAGACCGTCGGTGAGGTTCACGGCATTGCCGGCGCCGACGATGACGAAGGCGCCGAACACGACGAAGAACCAGCCGAAATGCAGCACGGTGTCCTTCAGGAACGGGATTGTCAGCGCGGTCGAGGCGGGATCGCGGTTCAGCCGCACCAGCGCATAACAGGCCACCAGCGCGATCACCCCCTCGATCAACAGCCGCAGCTTGCTGCCAAATCCGGTGGTGGTCTGCTTGGTCACCTTGAGGTAATCGTCATAGAAGCCGACGAAGCCGAAGCCGAGCGTCACCGCCAGCACGATCCAGACATAGGGGTTGAGCGGGTTGGCCCACAGCACCGTGCCGACGGTGAGGCCGGACAGGATCATCAACCCGCCCATGGTGGGCGTGCCCTTCTTGGCGAGATGCGATTGCGGACCATCGGTGCGGATCGGCTGCCCCTTGCCCTGGCGGATGCGCAAATGATCGATGATCCAGGGTCCGAACAGGAATACGAACAGCGCGCCGGTGACGACGGCGCCGCCGGTGCGGAAGGTGATGTAGCGGAAGACGTTCAGGAAGGTACGAACGGCACCGAAGCCCGGAAATGTGTTTGAAAGTTCGATCAGCCAGTAAAACATTCAGAGGGTCCTATGGCGCCTTTGCACATTTGGCCTCGGCTTCGGCCATATCGCGGCCTCAACGTGCCTCACGCGCATTCGCTGGTCTTCATCATCGGGTCGGGCGCGACCTCAGGAAAGCGGAAGGCCTCGTACCGCAGCGGGTGGGATTCGGGAACAGCGCCTTCCAAGCAGTTTACGCCTTTGCCTGCAAGGCGGCCACCAGCCCCGGCACAAACTTGTTGACCCAGAACATCTTCTTGCTGCCCTTGACAACCACGACGTCGCCTGCCTTCAACAGGTTCGCGACCTCGCTGGGCTTCAGCGTGGCCGGGTCGTCGTGCCAGCCGAGACGCTTGCCTGGCGGCAGCAAGTCGAACAGATGCCGCATCAGCGGTCCGACGCAATAAACGCCATCGATGCCTTCGAGATGTTTGGCGAGGCCGGTGTGGTAGCTCGGTGCGTCCTCGCCCAGCTCCAGCATGTCGCCGAGAACCGCGATGCGGCGGCCGCCGCTCATCTGGCGCGACTGCAGGCTTTGCAGCGCCGCTGCCACGCTGGCCGGATTGCCGTTGAAGCTGTCGTCGATCACAATGATGTCGCCGACCGCCTGCTCGACGCCGCGGCCGGTCATGATGCCAACACGGTCGAGCTTGATCGCCAGCGTCGCGACGTCGAGATGCGCGGCATGAACGGAGGCGAGCGCGGCCAGCGCATTGTGCACCCGGTGCGGCGCGCCGGGAGTGAGGCTGAAGGCGATCTCCTTCCTGCCGATCGCCGCGACCACTTGCCAGCTCTCGCCGTGCGGCGCGTGCGCGACCTCGTGCACCTCGGCATGCTCGCCGCCGAAGCGCACGACCTTGCCCTTCCACTCGGGCGCCTTGAGCCCGGCGGGCAGCACCAGCACACCATTCTCGGGCAGGCCGAGCGCAATCGACACCTTCTCCCGCCTGATGGCCTCGAGCGAGCCGAGCTTTTCCAGATGCACCGGCTGGACGTTGACGACCAGCGCGACGGTCGGCTGCGTGAGCTCGCTGAGACGGGCGATCTCGCCTTGCTGGTTCATGCCCATCTCGACGACCCAGAGGCTGGCGTCTCGCCGGGCATTGCACAGCGTCAGCGGCACGCCCCAGAAATTGTTGAAGCTCGACGGGCTGGCATAGGCCCTGGGATAGGCGGCGAGAAATTCCTTGGTGCTGGTCTTGCCGGCGCTGCCGGTGAGCCCGATCACCGGACCGTTGAAGCGCGCGCGTGCTGCGCGCGCAAGGGCCCAGAGACCGTCGATCAGCGTATCCTTGACGACGATCTGGGGAATACGAATGCCCGCGATCTCGTGCGGCACGATCATCGCCACCGCGCCTGCGGCTTCGGCCTTGTCGGCGAACTCCCAGCCGTCGCGCGCGCTGGCGAAAGCCGAGATGAAGCCGCCGCTCGGCGTGCCGCTGAGCGCGACGAACAGGCTGCCCGGCTTCACCAGGCGGCTGTCCTGTGTGACGAGATCGATCGGCGTCTCCGGGAACGATCCGGCCACCCCGAGCGCACGCGCGACCCCGGCAACCGTCCATATTGGCCCGCTCATGCCACCCTCGATGCCAGTGCGGCGGCGACCGCCTCGTGATCACTGAAAGGCAGCACCTGGCCGCCGACGATCTGCCCGGTCTCGTGGCCCTTGCCGGCGATCAGCAGCGCATCGCCCTCCTGCAAATCCTCGATCGCGGCGCGGATCGCCTCGGCGCGGTCGCCGATCTCGCGCGCGCCCTTCGCGGTGGCGAGGATCGCGGCGCGGATCGCTTCGGGCTTCTCGCTGCGCGGATTGTCGTCGGTGACGATGACGGCGTCGGCATTCTCCGCCGCGATCTCGCCCATGATCGGACGCTTGCCGGCATCGCGGTCGCCGCCGGCACCGAACACGACGACGAGCCTGCGCTTAGCGTAAGGCCGCAGCGCCTGCAGCGCCTTCGCGAGCGCATCGGGCTTGTGCGCGTAATCGACGAAGATCGGCGCGCCGTTGCGCTCGCCGACGCGCTCAAGCCGGCCCTTGGCGCCTTCGAGATGTTCCAGGCTCGCGAACACATCGGCTGCATCGCTGCCGGTACCGATCGCAAGACCGGCCGACACCAGTGCGTTCTCGATCTGGAATTCGCCGACCAGCGGCAGCAGCATCGCGTAAGTCCTGCCGCGATGTTCGAGCGTCAGCTTTTGCGCGAAGCCTTCGACCACGGCCTCTTTGAGGCGGATGCCCTCGCCTGCGCCGTCGCCATTGCGGCCCACCGCCATCACGCGAAGGCCACGCGATGTCGCCGCAGCGATCGCCTCCGCCGAGCAATCATGATCGGCCGAGATCGCCGCGGCGCCACCAGGCGGCACCAGTTCCCGGAACAGGCGGAGCTTCGCCGCGAGATAATGCGCAACGGTCGGATGATAATCCATGTGGTCGCGCGACAGATTGGTGAAGCCTCCTGCGGAGACGCGCACGCCGTCGAGACGGTACTGGTCGAGCCCGTGCGAGGAGGCCTCGAAGGCGAGATGCGTGACGCCCTCGCGCGCGATCTCGTCCAGCTGCCGGTGCAGCGCGATCGGGTCCGGCGTCGTCAGCGAGCCGTAGACCGTTCGCTTGGGGGAGATGAGACCGATGGTGCCGATGCTGGCGGAGCCATGCCCCAGCCGCTCCCAGATCTGGCGCGTGAAGGCCGCAACCGAAGTCTTGCCGCTGGTGCCGGTCACCGCCGCAATCGTCGCGGGCTGCGCCGGGAAGAACCTTGCCGAGGCCAACGCCAAGGCGCGGCGTGGATTGGCGGCCTTGACGAACGGGACCGTTGTTGCCGCAGGCGCATGGTCGGCCACGACGGCCACCGCGCCCGCGGCCACCGCAGCATCGATGAAACGCGCGCCGTCCGTCTTGCTGCCCGCGAGCGCGAAGAACAGATCGCCCGGCTCGACCACGCGGCTGTCGAGCGCAAGGCCGCTCACCTCGAGCGCCGCGATGACGGGCTCGATTGCGGCATCATGGCCCAGAACATCCTGACCTAAGAGGTCGCGCAGCTTCATGGTCTTCCAGTCGACATGCCCTGCCGGAAGGGCGGACCTTCGGAAAAGCCCGACTCACTGGCGTTGGCGGCCCACCCCGTTGATTACTGGGTTGTCCTGGATGCTGCAAGAATAAGGCGCTCCGCAGGCGGCAGGTCGAACCGTGGCTCGACGCCCAGAAGCGGCGCGATGCGTTCGATCACCTTGCCGCCGGTCGGCACCGCGTTCCATCCCGAGGTGATGAAACCATGCGTTTCGGGCAGCGCCTGCGGCTCGTCCAGCATGATCAGGACGTGATATTTGGGATCGTCGCAGGGCAGGATGGCGGTGAACGAGTTGAGCACACGCTTCTTGGCGTAGCGGCCGTTGATGACCTTTTCGGACGTCCCGGTCTTGCCGCCGACATAATAGCCCTTGACGTCCGCCTTTCTCGCCGAGCCGACTTCGGCATTCAGCCGCATCAGGAACCGCATCTTGTCGCTGGTGTCCTGCTTGATCACGCGCTTGGCCAGCGCCGCAGCTTCGGATTCGCTGCGCTTCATGAACGTCGGGGGAATGAGATAGCCGCCGTTCACCAGGGCGTTGATGCCCATCACCGCCTGGAGTGGCGCCACCGACAGGCCCTGGCCGAACGCAGCGGTGACGGTATTCAGTTCGCTCCAGCGCCGCGGCAGCAGCGGCGCCGCGCTCTCCGGCAGTTCTGTGCGCAGCCGCGTCGTCTGGCCGAGCTTGGCGAGGAACGCCTTGTGCGCCTCGACGCCCTGGTTGAGCGCGATCCGCGCCGCGCCGATGTTGGAGGAGTAGGTGAACACTTCCTTGGTATTGATGAAGCGCCCGAGCGGATGGCTGTCGTGGATGGTGAACTTGCCGTAGTGCAGGTTGCCGCGCGCGTCCCACATCGAATTCAGATTGATCTTGCCGGAATCGAGCCCCATCGCCAGCGTGAACGCCTTGAAGGTCGAGCCCATCTCGTAGACGCCGGTGGTCAGGCGGTTGATGCGGTCGGGGTCGTGCGCTTCCTTGGGATTGTTCGGATCGAAATCCGGCAGCGACACCATCGCGACGATCTCGCCGGTCTTGACGTTGGAAACGAGGCCGGAGGCGGCCTTGGCGTGGAACTTGTCCTTGGCTTTCAGCAGTTCGTCGCGCAGCGCGTGCTCGACGCGCAGATCGACCGAGAGCTCGATCGGCTTCTGCAGCCGGTCGGTGGCAAAGCCGGCGCGATGGAGATCGGCGAGCCCCTGATTGTCGAGCCACTTCTCGAGACCGGCGATGCCCTGGTTGTCGATGTTGACGAGACCGATGAGGTGGGCGACCTCGTTGCCGGTCGGATAGACGCGCTTGTTCTCGCGCAGGAATCCGATCCCGGGAATGCCGAGCTTGTGGATGGCCTGCTGCTGCGCCGGCGTGACCTCGCGCTTGAGCCAGACGAAACCCTTGCGCGTCCTCAGGCGCTCGCGCACCTCGGCCTCGTCGAGGTCGGGAATGGTCGCGGTGAGGAGCTCGATCGCCTCGTCCTTGTCGATGATGCGGCGCGGCTCGCCGAACAGGCTCGACGCCTTGACGTCAGTTGCGAGGATCGCGCCGTTGCGGTCGACGATGTCGGGCCGCGCGGTCGCGACCACCTCCTGCGCGGCGGCACGGCGGGCACCGTGCGCGTCGGAGCCGATCGCGAACATCACGAGGCGGCCGCCGATGAGGGCGTAGACCGAGGCGAAGGCGAGCATGGCGAGGCCGACGCGTGCGCGCGCCTTCGCGACGCGATCGACGTTGCGCCCGTAGAGCAGGCTGCGGATCAGCCGCTGCCGCCAAGGCTCACTCGACTTCTCGGTTGGCTTAGCAGACGTCCCCACGCTCATTGCTTGTCCTCGGGCTGAGGCACGGAGCCCGTGACCGTTTCTGGCTCGCTCGCGGCTTCGATGGTCTTGAGCATGGCTCCGATCGGATCGGGCTCGCCCGGCCTGAACATCCGCGGCGGACGCTCCGGCAGGTTCTTCAGCGAGTCGTATTGCGTGCCATTCACCGGCTTGAGGTGCAGATGCCGGTCGGACAGGCCCTGCAAACGATGCGGGGCATCGAGCTTGGCCCACTCGGCCCGCAGTGCCGCGATTGCGTCGCGCTCCTCGCGTATCTCCGCACGCAGCCGCAGCACCTTTTCGGTTCGCGCGGTGGAGTCCATCTTGATCCGGTAGACATGGGCCGCCGCGAAGATCAGCGCACCGATAACGAGGAGGTGGATGATGCGCATGCGCTAGCCGCCCCTCACCACGTCGGCGAGCCTTGGCCAGGACGACGCCTCGTCGGCTGCATGCGCCGGCGCCGAGGTGCGCTCGGCGGCGCGCAGCTTTGCGGAACGCGCGCGCGGGTTATGCGCGACCTCGTCCTCGCCGGCGACCACCGGACGCCGCGTCAGGAGCTGGAAGCTCGGCGGAATTTGCGCGACCTCCGGCAGATGCCGCGAGCCGCCACCGGTCCTGGAGCGCTCGGAGAGGAAATTCTTGACGATGCGGTCTTCCAGCGAATGGAACGAGACGACGACGAGGCGGCCGCCGGGCTTGAGCACGCGCTCGGCCGCAGCGAGTGCTGTCTGGAGTTCCTCGAGCTCTTCGTTGACGAAGATGCGAAGCGCCTGGAACGTCCGCGTTGCCGGGTGGATCTCCCCGGGCTTGGATCGCACCACCCTGCCGACGAGATCGGCAAGCGCGCGCGTGGTCGTGAACGGCGCCTCCTGCCGGTCCGCGACGATGGCGCGGGCGATGCGGCGCGACTGCCGCTCCTCGCCGAGGAGATAGATGATGTCGGCGAGATCGCCTTCGGAAGCGCGGGCGACGACGTCTGCGGCGGTCGGACCCGACTGCGCCATCCGCATGTCGAGCGGACCGTCGAGACGGAAGGAGAAGCCGCGGCCAGCCTGGTCGAGCTGCATCGAGGACACGCCGACGTCCATCACGACGCCGTCGATCGCCGCGACGCCTTGCGCGGCACAGACTTCGGCAAGGTTGGAGAAGCGGTCCTCGACCAGCGTCAGCCGGCCCGCGGAGCGCTCGACCAGTTCGGCCCCACCGGCAATGGCGCTGCGGTCGCGATCAATGGCAATGAGGCGGGTTCCCGGCACCTCCAGGATCGCGCGGCTATAGCCGCCGGCACCGAAGGTGGCATCGACATAGACGCCGCCTTCGCGCGGGGCGAGCAGCGCGATGGCCTCACGGCCGAGAACGGGGATGTGTAGAGCCGAGCTCATCGGCGACACCAGCCGACCGCAGGACCTGACCAGGCGAGATTGAGGTCGAACAAGCCCATAGCGCCTCGCATCGTTGCGCGTTGCTGCGGTTCCACGACAAAGCACCTGTCCAACATGGTTACCGAGCCCGATCGTCCCGGGCCACAGACCGAGTGTTCCCAGTGGAATTTGTCGGGCAGCCATGGGATTTCGAGCCAAAACACGCTTTGGCCGCCTCCGGACGCAGGTCGGCTCTTCATTCCTCAGTAACGGCCCTTAGCGTTAAGAAAGCGTTGCGCGACTCGCGACAAGTCGAAAAGGTGGTGGTGCGGTGATGCCTCATCCACACACATCACCAAAATGGATCCGTTAACCGCACCACGCGATTGCGCACGGTGGAGGGTGAAGGAATAGTAAAGAGAAGGGCTTGCCCTCTCTCCGTTCGCTTGAGCTGCTCATGCCCTCCGGTTCGTCCACGCCGTCTGGATCCGATTCGAAGCGTCACCGTGTTCTCCCGGTTCCCAAAGCCGTGGCGAACCTGCGGACTTTCGAACCCGACTCCTCGATCGTCTCGGACATCATCCCCTCGCCCAATTACGGCGAGCGCAACAAGGGACGGCAGCCGGACATGATCGTGCTGCACTACACCGGCATGCCCGACGTCGAGGGCGCACTGGCACGGCTGTGCACGGCGGGCACCGAAGTGTCGGCACACTATGTCGTGCTGGAGGACGGCCGCATCGTGCAATGCGTGCCCGAAGCCAAGCGCGCCTGGCATGCGGGCGTCTCCTCCTGGGCCGGCGAGGACGACATCAACTCCTGCTCGATCGGCATCGAGATCATCAATCGCGGCCATGACTGGGGCTATCCGGAGTATCCGCTGCGCCAGATCGCGGCCGTGATCGCACTGTGCCGCGGCATCATGCTCCGCCGCAAGGTGCCGGCGCACCGGGTGCTCGGCCATTCCGACGTCGCGCCCGCGCGCAAGAAAGACCCTGGCGAGAAATTTCCGTGGCATTCACTGGCCAATTCCGGCGTCGGCCACTGGGTGACTCCCGCGCCGATCGTGCGCGGCGAGACCCTGATGCTCGGCACCATCAGCGACGCCGTGCTGAGCATGCAGCAGGCGCTCGCACGGTATGGCTATGGCGTGCCTCTGAACGGCAAATACGACGCCGCGACGATGGAGGTCGTCACCGCCTTCCAGCGCCATTTCCGTCCGGCACGGCTGGATGGCGTCGCGGATCACTCGACCCTGTCGACATTGCAGGCCCTGCTGGCGAGCCTGCCGCCGGAGGGAACGACGGTGGCGTCGAAGTGACGGCATAGCAGCGCACGCCGTCAAGACGAGACGCTCTTGCAACGGCGAAGCGTGCATCGCGATCCCGGCTTGACGAAACCGTCACAAATGCCCCATGCGTTGTCTGTCAGTCGGCCGGACGGCCGCTCCGGCAGGTGCCGAAAGGCCGCCGGGGAGGAAAGTCCGGGCTCCCTTGACATGCGGTGCCGGATAACGTCCGGCGGGGGCGACCCCAGGGAAAGTGCCACAGAGAACGAACCGCCCGCCTTCGCCCTTTGGGCTTCGGCGCGGCAAGCCCTCGGGCTGCCGTGCCGTAGCAGCGCAAGCTGCGTAGGCAGGTAAGGGTGAAAAGGTGCGGTAAGAGCGCACCGCGGTTCCGGCAACGGAGCCGGCATGGCAAACCCCACCGGGAGCAAAACCGAATAGGGACGGCATAGCGGGCTGTTCGCGCAAGCGATAACGCCGCGGGGCGATGTCAGGCCCGCCGTCCGGGTAGGTTGCTCGAGGCCATTTGCAAACATGGTCCCAGAGGAATGGCCGTCACGTACCGCGCGCGCAAGCGTGCGGTACCCTACAGAACCCGGCTTACAGGCCGGCTGATGTGCGACGAGGGGTTCGATGCCAACGCATCGGACCCCTCACCATTTTGGCCGGGCGACTCGCCAATCAACGGCGTCATTCCGGGGCTCGCGAAGCGAGAACCCGGAATCATCGAGCCGCCTGGAATGTGGCGGAATGGATTCCGCGTTCGTGCTGCGCACGCCCCGGAATGACGGCTGAGCTATGCGACGATCTCGTTCAACACCTTCATCAGCGCCTGCGGCGCCGTGACATTCGGCGCATGGCTGGCGTCGAGCTCGACATAGCGCCAGCCCTCTTCGCTCTTCGTGCGCCGGGCAAACTGTCCGAACACGTCGCCCGGCGGAATGCGCGTGCAATAGATGTAGCTGCGCGGCATCGCCGGCTCGCCGTGTTCGAGCCTCAGGCGTGACTCGAAGCACTTGATCGGCATCGGAACGCGGCGCGCATTGAGCCAGTCGAGGTCGGCCTGCGCGGTGTCCGGCGGCGGCGGGTTCGGCGGGATGCGATAGCCGTCGCCCGAACTGACCGCCTTGCGCATCGGCTCGCGCCCGCCCTCATTGAGATCGAACAGCGACTGGCCGTCACGCGGCACGAAGGCGTCGAGATAGATCAGCTGCGTCACGCGCTCGCGCGCGCGATCGGCGACGCCGGTCGCGACCATGCCGCCATAGCTGTGGCCGAGCAGGGCGATGTCGCTGAGGTCCTCGAAGGCGATGACGTTGAGGATGTCCTGGATATGCGTGTCGAGATCGATCGCGGGACTTGCCAGATGCGCGCGTTCACCGAGGCCGGTGTAGGTCGGCGCCACCAGGCTGTGTCCCGCCTGCGCCATCAGCGGGTGCATCTTCTTCCAGGACCATCCGCCGGACCAGGCGCCATGACAAAGCAGGAAGGTCTTCGCGCGTGCGGCCATCGGCGTTTCCATCGTTCTTGTTGATCGACGGAGTGTAGCGGCCGGGCGCGCGATGTAAACGCCGCTCAGGCCGCGCGGGTATCCGCCTTCACCAAGACCGGTGCAAGCTCGGCGGCCTCGCGCCGCAGCTTGCCGGCCTCGAAACCGTGCATGCCGAGCTGCCATTGCAGCCCGACGATGGCGCCCTTGGTCGGTTGCAGCAGCGCGAGCGAGGCGACCAGCGTCACCGGCAGCCACACCGCCAGTTGCAACCATTCCGGCGGTGCATAGACAGTCTCGACCGCGAGGATCGCGGGGACCACGAGATGGCCGACCACGACCATCACGAGATAGGCGGGAAAATCGTCGGCGCGCTGGTGAAACAGCTCCTCGCCGCAATGGTCGCACGCGTCGGCCACTTTGAGGAAGCGGCCGAAAAGGTGCCCTTCCCCGCAATTCGGACATCTGCCGCTGAAACCGCGCCACATCGCCTTTGCCAGAGAGACCGTTGCCATGACCACACCTCTTCCTTCCCGACGATCCATACAATAATATATTGCATCCATACATTCAAAGGATATGGGGTTACATTGCATGGATTGGACCCCTACAATCTCCGAGCTGAGCGGCCCCCGCTATCAGCGCATCGTCGACGCCATGGAGGCCGACATTGCCGCCGGCCGGCTGGTGCGCGGCCAACAATTGCCGACGCAGCGCGCGCTGGCAAAAGCCCTCGGCATCGACCTCACGACGGTGACGCGCGCCTACACCGAGGCGCGGCGGCGCGGCATCATGGAAGCCCGGGTCGGACAGGGCTCGTTCGTGTCGGAGACCAGCGCGCGCCGCGCGGTCGACCTGCCGCACCCCGTCGCGATCGACCTGTCGATGAACGTGCCGCCGCATCCGCTGGAGGCGCAGCTCGACGAGCGCATCATCGCCGGCATGGAAGCCATCCGCGCGCAGTCGGGCCTCACGGCGCATCTCAACTATCAGCCGCCCGGCGGCAGCGCGCATGAGCGCGAGGTCGGGGCGCGCTGGATGCGCTCACGCGTTCCGCATGCGCACGCCGACCGGCTCGTGATCTTTCCAGGCACGCAGACGATCCTGTTCAACCTGCTCGCACATATCGCGCGGCCCGGCGAAACCGTGCTGACCGAAGCGCTCACCTTCCCGGGCATCAAGGCCGCCGCGGCCCGGCTCGGCGTCAAGCTCGTCGGCGTCCCGATGGATGAGGACGGCATCCTGCCGGATGCGCTGGCAAGAGCGTGCCGCATGCACAAGCCGAAAGCCGTCTATTTGATTCCGACGCTGCACAATCCGACCACGGCAACCCTTTCCGCCGAGCGGCGCGGCGCCGTCGCGAAGATCATTCGCGACGCCGGCACCATCCTGATCGAGGACGACGCCTACGGGCTACTCGAACGCTCGGCCTCGCCGATCGCGAACCTCATCCCGGAGCGCACATATCTTACGACCACGTTGTCGAAATGCATCGCGCCCGCACTTCGCGTCGCCTATCTGGTGACGCCGGACGGCGGCGCGCAGCGCGACATGCGCGCCGCCTTGCAGGCCACCGTGCAGATGCCGGCGCCGCTGATGGTCGCCCTGGTGACGCATTGGATCGAAAGCGGCGTTGCCGATCGCATCATCAGCGCCATCCGCAGCGAGGCGGTCGGCCGCCAGCAGCTCGCGCAACGCGCGCTGAAGGGGTTTCACTTCCTGGCCAAGCCCGCCGCTCATCATCTGTGGCTGCGGCTGCCCGAAGGCCAGGCCAATCTCGCGGCACATCTGCTGCGGAACGGCCTTGCGGTCGTCGCCGGCGATGCCTTCACGGTCGACGGATCGCCGCCGCATGCGGCCCGTGTCTCGCTCGGCGCGGCACGCAACAGATCGGAGTTGACGGAAGCGCTGAGCATCCTGGTCGGCGCGCTGCAGAAGCCTGCCGACTCCAGGCAGATCGTTTAGATCATCGACGATGACGGCGATGGGAGGAGCGCGCGACCGGCGCCATCGGTGACGAAGAGGCCTGTGATGCATACGCATCACGCGGCATGGCCTGCTGACCGAGAGCCGCGCGGCCTGCGGGCGTGAGCTGCCCGCCGTTCAGCACGTCGCGGTCAGGATGGGCGGCCTGATAGGCCGCAGGCTCCGAAAACTGCGCCTGGGCCATTGTCGGCATCAACGCCGCTGCCAGCAGCGCGGCTGCAGCGGCCATCTTGGTGCGGGTCATCGTCATTCTCCATATCGCCTTCAGCATTGGCCGATCCGGACCAACGATCGCAGGGGGCGGCCCAAGGATTGAAGTACGAGCGTCATGTAGGCGTATTCTTTCGCGAATGCCCGAACCCCGCAGATCACGCTTGCGTGCAGGATGGATTGACCTGCAAGGCAGCAGGCATGTTATGCGAGCCATGGCGATCAACAATTCGGGATCGCCCGTCGCCACAAGGCTAATCTGTTGGAAACGCTCACCTACGTCCTGCTGCTGTTCGGCGCCCTGGCCGGCGGATTCGTTTCGGGCCTCGCCGGGTTCGGCACGGCCTTGATGGCGCTCGGCATCTGGCTCTACGTCCTGCCGCCCTCGCTTGCGGTGCCGCTCGTGCTGATCTGCTCGGTGATCGCGCAGACCTCGACGCTGCCCTCGATGTGGAAGAGTTTCGATCTCTCGCTGGTCTGGCCGTTCCTGATCGGGGGACTGATCGGCGTTCCGCTCGGGACCATGATGGTCGCCTCGGCCGATCCGAAGGTGTTCAAGCTCAGCGTCGGCGTGCTGCTGCTGATCTTCTCGAGCGCGCTGTATCTCAACAAGCGGCCGCTCGCCTTCAAGCTCGGCGGCAGGATCGCCGACGGCGCGATCGGTTTCGCTGGCGGCATTCTCGGCGGCCTCGCCGGTCTGTCGGGACCGCTGCCGATCCTGTGGGCCAACATCCGCGGCTGGGACAAGCACGAGCGGCGCGGCATCTTCCAGCTCTTCAACTTCACGGTGCTCGCCACCGCCCTGCTGCTGCAAACGGCGTCAGGCCTGGTCGAGCTGAAAGTGGTCTGGCTCGCGCTGATCGCGTTTCCAGGCACCCTGATCGGCGCATGGACGGGCGCAAAGGTCTATCACGCGCTGAGCGACAAGCACTTTGGCGATGTCGTGCTCGGCCTGCTGTTCCTGTCGGGCCTCGGCCTCGTCTGGAACAGCGTGGGGACGCCCTGAGGCGCCACGACGTTTTGAATCGTCGTCGCGCTTTCCCACTCCAACCCTTTGACGGCGGGACCTTCGCCCCGCCGCCCGCCTCACTCCGCTGCGATCTGTCCGAGCTCCACCACCTGGCGCTCGAACAGGCCGCGATAGATGCCGCCTTGCCTGACCGCGAGCACGGCATGCGTGCCCTGCTCGACGATCTCGCCGCGGTCGAACACCAGGATGCGATCGAGGCTCCTCACCGTCGACAGGCGGTGCGCGATCACGATCGAGGTGCGGCCCTTCATCAGCCGCTCCATCGCTTGCTGGATCAGCGCCTCCGATTCCGAATCGAGGCTCGACGTTGCCTCGTCCAGGATCAGCACCGGCGCATCCGCCAGGAAGGCGCGCGCCAGCGCCACGCGCTGCCGCTCGCCGCCCGAGAGCTTGACGCCGCGCTCGCCGACCAGCGTGCCGTAGCCCTTCGGCAGGCGCACGATGAAGTCATGCGCGTTGGCAAGCCGCGCCGCCTGCTCGATCGCTTCGAGGCCGGCGCCCGGCCGGCCATAGGCGATGTTCTCCGCGAGCGTGCGGTGGAACAGGATCGGCTCCTGTTGCACGATCGCGATCTGGCTGCGCAGCGATTGCTGCGTGGCGTGCGCGATGTCCTGCCCGTCGATCAGCACGCGGCCGCCGGTGACGTCGTAGAGCCGCTGCACCAGCTTGACGAACGTGGTCTTGCCGGAGCCGGAGCGGCCGACCAGGCCGACCCGCTCGCCGGCGCGGATCCCGACCGACAAGCCGTCGTACAGCGGCGCGCGGTGACCGCCATAATGGAACGTGACGTCGTCGAAGATGATCTCGCCGCCCGCGATCGCAATCGGCCGTGCGTCGGGCGCATCGGCGATCCCGATCGGCTCGTCATGAATCGCGACCAGCTCGTCCATGTCGTTGACCGAGCGCTGGAGGTTGTTGATGTGCATGCCGACGTCGCGCAAGTACGCGTGGATGATGTAGTAGCTGGTGAGCACATAGGTGACGTCGCCGGGCGAGGCGTGACCCGACATCCACAACAACACGGATCCGCCGATCACGGACGCGCGCAGGCACAGCAGCAGCGACAGCTGCGCCATGCCGGTGTAGTTGTAGCGGTACCAGGTCCGCCGCACGCGCACGCGCCAGCGGTTGACGACACCGGCGAGCCGCGCGTCCTCGCGCAGCTCCGCGCCAAACGATTTCACCACCGCATTGCAGGTCAGCGCGTCAGCCAACGTGCCGCCGACCTTGGTGTCCCAGGCATTGGAGACGCGGGCCGCCGGCGCGATGTAGCGGGTCGAGAGCACCACCGTGATCGTGACGTAGAAGATCGCCCCGATCGCGATCACCACGCCGAGCGAGGCCCAGTGCATCCCGATCAGGATCATCGAGCCGACCAGCACCAGCAGCGAGGGCGCCAGCGCCATCAGGATGGTGTCGTTGAGCAGGTCGAGCGCCCACATGCCGCGGGTGATCTTGCGCACCGTGGAGCCGGCAAAGGAGTTCGCGTGCCAGTCGGTCGAAAAGCGCTGCACGCGGGTGAAAGCCTCTTGCGCGACGTCCGACATGGTCTTGAGGGTGAACGGCACGATCGCCTGGAGTCCGACGAGACGCAGCAGCACAGAGGCCGCGCCCAGCGCCACGATGGCGCCGAACGCGACCAGCGCGGCATGGCGCGCATCGGGATCGGACGGACCGCGCGTCAGCGCATCGACCAGATGTCCCGAGAATACCGGCATAAACAGGTCGGCAATGGTCGCACCCAGCAACCCGCCGGCCACGATGAGGCCGCGCCCCGGCTGCTTCAGCCAGTGCCGGAACACGAAGGGCAGCACCACGCGAATCGCCGCGGGCTTTTTGGACAGAGCGGTCATGACATCACCCGGCCGCATGCGCGGGCCGGCTCCATCGATGGACGCAACCCGGCTACGAAGGCCGGAACGGCGTCACATAAGACTGATTTTGACTTGGGAGGTGGAGCGATCGGGACGCCGGGTTGAGACCTTGGCCCAATCGAAGCTGGCGGAAGTGGCCCCTAGCAGGCCGCGTACATTCCGAGCCGGGAGATCATCGAGCGCGGGCGTACGATCTGCGAATGCGACGAAATCATGCAAATCCCTCCCGGTTCGAATGAATGAGGTGCACTTTATAGATGCGCCAATTTGAATTTGCAACGGGGCTCGCACGAGATCACGAGCGAGTGTTGCAAATTGGTTCGCGGGAGTCGTGATGCGCGATACCGCCCCTCGCTCTCCGCTGTCATGCTCCGCGAAGGCGGAGCGTCCAGTACACCGCGGCTTCTCGGTTCTAGCCGCGCTGTCTTGGCGTGCTGGGTCGTCCGGCGGAGCCGGACGACGACGCCGGATGTGTGGCTCGCCTAGTGCGCGTCGCCGCCGGCGCCGAACGGCGAGGCCGGCTTGTCCAGCAGTGCGACCAGCAGGCTGAGGCCGAGATAGAACAGCGCCAGCATGAGAAAGACGTCGCCGAAGCTCATCACCACGGCCTGGCGATGCACGATCTGGCTGAGCTGCTTCATCGCCATCAGCGCGGAATCGCCGAGCCCCTGGAATTTCTGCATGAGCATGGTCAGCGTTTCGGTCGCGGTCGCATTGCCCCAGGTCACGCGCTCCTGCAGGCGGGCGATGTGCAGGTCGGTGCGGTCGTTGAGCACGGTGTTGATGACGGCAAGGCCGACCGCGCCGCCGAGGTTGCGCATCAGGTTGAACAGGCCGCTCGCGTTCTTCACCTTCTCGGGCGCGAGCGTGCCGAGCGCGACGTTGTTGGTCGGCACCATCGCAAACATCATGCCGATGCCGCGCAGGATCTGCGGCACGAGCAGCTCGTAGAAATCGTAGTCCCGGGTGATCCAGGTCATCTGGTAGGAGCCGATCGCGAACACGATCAGCCCGAACGCGATCATTATGCGCATGTCGATCTTCGCCATGAGCCGGCCGACCAGCGGGGCGACCAGGAACATGGTGATGCCGGAGACGAACATGGTCTCGCCGATCATCAGCGCGCTGTAGCCCCGCACCTCGGCGAGATAGCGCGGATAGACATAGGTCAGGCCGTAGAGGCCGATTCCGATGCAGAATTGTAGCGTGCACCCGATCGTGAAATTACGATCGGAGAAGGTGCGCAGATTGACGATCGGCTCGGCCGCCGTGAAGACGCGCCAGAAAAAGGCGATGGCCGAGATCAAGCAGATCCAGGTGCAGATCGCCACCGATGTATCCTGCATCCATTCATGTTGCGGGCCTTCCTCCAGCACATATTCCAGCGTGCCGAGGAAGCCGGCCATGAACAGCAGGCCCCACCAGTCGAAGCGCTCGAGCAGCTCGAAATGCGGCTCGTCGAAATCGACCAGCGCCAGCACGCCCAACGTGATGCCGATGCCGGGCACGACGTTGATGAAGAACAGCCAGTTCCACGACATCAGCTCGGTGATGTAGCCGCCGACCGTCGGCCCGATCGTGGGTGCGAGGGTTGCGACCAGCCCGATGATGGGGCCGACGATGTGGAATTTCGTGCGCGGGAAGACGGTGTAGGCCGAGGCGAACACCGTGGGGATCATGCCGGCGCCGAGGAAGCCCTGCAGCGCGCGCCAGAGGATCATCTCCTCGATCGTCGTAGCGAAGCCGCAAAGCAGGCTGGCGGCGGTGAAGCCGGCCGCCGAAATCGCGAACAGCAGCCGCGTGCCGAATGCGCGCGACAGGAATCCGGAAAGAGGGATCGCGATCACTTCGGCGATCAGATAGGCAGTCTGGACCCAGGAGACTTCGCTCGAGCTCGCCGACAATCCGGCCTGGATCTCGCTGAGAGACGCCGAGACGATCTGGATGTCCAGGATCGACATGAACATCCCGAACACCATGATGATGAAGGCAAACAGCCGCTTCGGCGCGATGCGCTCGGAAGCGGGATCCGCGATCATGGCAGGTGAAGCGGTGGTGGCGGTGGCCATGTGTCAGCTCGGACTGGAGCGGCGGACTCTTACCTCTCCCGCTTGCGGGAGAGGTCGACGCGCTCGAAGAGCGCGGCGGGTGAGGGCTTTCTCCTCTGGGAGAGTCTCCCTGGAGGAGGCACCCTCTCCCCATCCCTCTCCCGCAAGCGGGAGAGGGAGCGCACCTGCATTCAGGGGAGCGCGGCTCATATCCCCCCTACTGCGGATGAACCGCGGGGTCGTCGAGATCGACCTCGCTGTCGGCGTCGGCGGCGCCCTTGTTGGTGTCGACGGTCGCGTAGACAGACATTCCGGCGCGGAGCAGGTTCTGCTTCGCTACCGATTTGGGAACGCGGATGCGGACCGGCACGCGCTGCACGATCTTGGTGAAATTGCCGGTGGCGTTGTCCGGCGGCAGCAGCGTGAATACCGAACCCGCGCCCGCTGCGATGCTATCGACGACGCCGGAGAATTTGCGCATTCCGTAGGCGTCGACCTTGATCGTCACCGGCTGGCCGGGACGGATGCGCTTGAGCTGCGTCTCCTTGAAATTGGCGTCGATATAGACGTCGTCGAGCGGCACGATGTTGCCGAGGCGCTGCCCGACCGCGACGAAGTCGCCGGTGTTGACGAGGCGATTGGAGAACGTGCCGTTGACCGGCGCGCGCACCGCGGTGAAGCCGAGGTCTCGCTCGGCCCTGGCCAGCGTGGTCTTGAGCTCGGCAAGCTGCGCCTGCGCTTCGGCCTGCTGCGCCTTGGCAACGTCGACATTGCTGATGGCGACGTCGTAGGCGGCCTGCGCGGCCTTGACCGCCGCGGCGCCCTGATCGCGTCCGGCTTCCGAGCTTTCGAAAGTGGCGCGCGAAGCAAAACCCTTCCTGCTCAGCGCCTGCTGACGCTCATAATCGAGGTCAGCGCGCTTGAGGCCTGCTTCCGCGGAGGCGAGCTGCGCCTTGGCCTGGACCACCTGGCTGTCGAGCGCGGCGACCTGGCGGCCGATGCGGTCGATCGTGGCCTGCTGGGTCGCGATCTTGGTGGCGGCGGCTTCGACCGCGATCCTGTAGTCGCCATCGTCGATGCGGAAGACGATGTCGCCGGCGCGGACCGGGCTGTTGTCAGCGGCGAGGATCGAGGCAATATGGCCGGCAACGCGCGCGCCCAGCATGGTGTTGTTGGCGCGCACATAGGCATCGTCGGTCGAGACGTAGAAGCGGCCGACCAAGGTGTAGTAGCCGGCATATCCCGCAACAGCGAGCGCGAGGGCGAGGCCCACACCCATCAACACGAATTTGCGCTTGCCGGATTTGGGCGCAGCGGGCGCGCTGGCCGCAGAGGCCGCCGGCTCCTCGCGGCTCGGACGCTTCGTTTCCTCGGCCAATTGAGTGCGCGTCTGCTCGGCAGCGGGCGGGGTTGTCGCGGTTGCAGCAGCAATGCCCACATCATCTTCCGCCGCGTCCTGGCGAAGGATGCGAGCGGCTTGGTCTCTCGATACGGCCATAAAGGCCTCCCCCAAATAGCGCGACCACGGCGGCTGCAATGCCGCCGGGTACTGATCTCAAATATCATTGACCGAACGGTTCGGTCAATATACAGAAGTATCCCGCCGTGATCGTACTCCGCAAGTTCCGCAGACGGGTTTCTTGGCGTTCATCCCGGTCGTAAAACCTGCCGAAAGCCTAAACCAATGGTTGTTGCTGCCAGCGAAGATCTGCAAGCCGTACAGGAACAAGACAACTCCAAGCGCCGCCAGATCTTGGACGGCGCCCGCAAGGTGTTCATGGATCTCGGCTTCGACGGCGCCAGCATGGGCGAGATCGCGCGGGCCGCTCAGGTCTCCAAGGGCACGCTCTACGTCTACTTCGCCGACAAATCCGCGCTATTCGAAGCCATCATCGAGGAAGAGGCGCTCCAGCACGGCCAGGTCGTGTTCAGCTTCGATCCTGCCCGCGATGCCGAGTCCACGCTGAAGGAGTTTGGCCTCGCCTACCTTCACCTGATCTGCCGTCCCGGCGGCGGATCGGCGATCCGGACCGTGATGGCGATCGCCGAACGCATGCCCGATGTCGGCCGCCGCTATTATGCGCGGGTGCTGGACAAGAGCATCAGCCGCCTCTCCGACTATCTCAAGGCGCGGGTGGTCGCGCGCGATCTCGATATCGATGATTGCGATCTCGCCGCCTCGCAATTCATGGAATTGTCCAAGGCCTCGCTCTTCCTGCCTTTCGTATTCCAGGCCGCACCGGTGCCATCGGAGCGGCGCATGGCCGAAGTCGTTCAGAGCGCCACACGGATGTTCCTGGCGGCGTACAAGATGAAGTAGCGACGCGTTGCGCCCGCGAGCGAGGCGGCACTATATTGCGGCCATGTCTCGTGATCTTCGCCCGCCGGTCGACATCCTCCACTACGAGATCGTCCAGGAACAGGCCTCGGCGCTCGGCCGGATGGGCCGCGCGCTCGAACAGGCGCTCGCGCGCTTGCGCGAGTTCGACGCCGCCCACGCAGAGTTGGAGACGCCCGCCTCAACGCAACAGACGAGACACAGGCTGGTGCTCGAAGCCGGCCAGGCGCTCTGGATGTTCGTGGTTCAACGCGAGGCAACGGGCCTGCGCGACAGCCGCCACATCATGCGCACCTACAACGTCCCCGCCGAGGTACAGCGCTGCATGGGGCTGGCGCCGTCGAAGCAGGCTTAGATCGCAGATTCGAGCCTGCATGACCGAAGCGATATCCGGGAAGACTGCCCCGGATCTCGCTGCGCTCATCCGGGCTACGACGCCGCCTATTCGTCGATGTACTCGTCGTCTTCGCGCCTGTGTGCGGCGCTCTTGCGCGCACCGAGCGAACCGGTGACGGAGGGATCGCGCGCGTTGGCATAGGGGCTGCGCGACTGCGCACGCGCGGCGACCTGGTCCCCGGAGACGGCGGCTGGCTGGCAGATCAGGCGACGGCTCGGGCGGCGCATCAGATCGACGTGGATGTGATCGTAGTGAAAGACGTTGGACCCCGGCGCGAGCACGGTCGTGAAATGCGCGCAGGCCCCTGCCTGCACATCGCGCAGGAAGCCCTGCTCTTCCGGCACGCCGCGCCAGCCGTCCTTCACGGTCACGCGCCGCCCGTCGGCGAGCACGAAGGCGGAGATGTCGAGCGCGTTGCCGAAGGCATGCTCGGAGATGTGGGCCCGCGAGTTGCCGTTCATGCCGCGGCAGGAATAGGCGGAGATCTGCTTGATCTCGGCGACGCGCACGCCGAACCAGCGCATCGCCGAGGGCTGCACCGTGTCGGCGAGCCAGCGATCGAGTTCGGACACGATCGGGCAGGCCAGCGTCGCCGTCGGCTTGATCGCGACGGGCCCGACCGCGGTGACGGGATTGCCTTGCGCCGGACCAAGGCGCGGCAGCGGCTGCTGCGCGGGCGCCTGCGAGTAAGGCGCCGGCCGTGCCGGATAGCTCGGGGCATTCATGTAGCGCGCAGCCCCGGCGGCATCGGTGCCTTCGGGGGGCAGATCGATTTCGTCTTCCTGCGGCGCCACGCCCGGCGCATTCAGCGGCATCGGCCCCGTCGAGGCACCATAGCCGGACGGCTGCCCCGCCGCGCTCTCGGGATAGTTCGACCGCGGCGGATAAGACGAGGCCGGGTAGTTCTGACCCTGCGGATAGTTCGATTGCGGTTGCCTCACGGGCCAGCGCGGCTGGTAGCCGATGCTGCCCGGCGGCCGCAATGGCTCGTCGGCAAAGCCATAGGTGCCGGAGGCCTCGCCGATGGCGGCGACCTTCAGTGGGAACTCGGCCCCGCACTGGCCGGGGCCGGAAATCGGGTCGATGCGGACGATGTCCGCATTCTCCTTGACCGCGCCGGATTTCAGGCATGCCGCTTCAGCCTCGGCCCGCCACGGTTCGCGTTCGGCCTGGAAAAAGCCACGTCCGCAACCCGCTAGCGAAACAAGGACGATGGAGCCGACGAGATACAAACGAACTCCGCGCGTCATGGACGCACGTTCGGTGAATTTACTTAAAGACTCTTCAACGTGTTGATTTCAGTGTTCTTTAACCATGACGAGCCGGCCTTGCATGAACGCTGCGACAACAACACTGACTTTTTCGCCGAGAGACTCTCTGTTAACCATGAAGGTCACGGCAAAGCGCGCGACCAGCGGGAGCGACCTCATGACGTTCGGCAGCAGACTGAGCGTTATCACCGCCTACTTCGCCATGGCCTTCGTCGGCGCCATCGTGCTCGGGATGATCTAGGGCAACCATCGAACGCACGGATTCCTCTCCTTCTAACCTAGCGGGAGAAGGTGGCGGAAGCGCCGCATGAGTAATTCTATCCTTCTGCGCTTGTGCTCGTGGATAAAACCCCTCACCCCAGCGAACCCGTGTCTTCCAGCGGAGCTGCCCTCTCCCACAAGGGGCGAGGGCGCAGCAACGCGCAGCGCATTACGAAGAGCTACGACCGCGCGCCCCACTGCGGCGACGAGGTGATCAGTTGCCCGCGCGGCGCCTCGACGCGCGTCCAGTCGTTGCCGGAGCACCAGAAGCGGCCGAGTGCGCAGGCTTCGACGCGCAGCCTGCCGGCGCTCTTCAGCGTCATCTTCGCGTGGTAGGTGTTGCCGCTGGAGCGGCTGTAGATGCTGCCGGTCCAGACGTCGTGCTTCTTCGGCTTCATGTTGATGAGCACGCTCTCGCCTTTGCGTGAGGCGTCCGTCAGCGCGTAGCCGCACAGTGCAGGCCCACAGCGCTCGATGCGGACGGTGCCCGTGGCGCCGGCGCTCTCCCATTCGCCAAGCGGCGTGTAGCTCTCGTCATTGACAGGCTGCGCCACCGTTGCAGCCTGCTTGATCCCCGGACTCGGCTCGCTACGCGGCGGATCGAGCGCGACGGTCTTTGGCCGATCCAGGCGCGGCGGATCAACGCGCGGCAGGACGGGGGCCGGCGCCTCGCGTTCTGACGTCGCCATAACCGGCGTCTCCGATCTCGGCGCTGGCGGCACCGCCGGCTCCGACGTCGCCGCGGCAAGGACGGGAGGTGCCGACGGCGGCACGGCGGTGATTGCCTGTGGCGGCCGGGCCGACGCCTCCGGACAAGCCGGCTGCGGCGCCCGAACGACCGGCGGGGGCGCCGCTGGGCCGGCATCTGCCGTCGGCCGCAGGCTACGGTTGGAGGACACCGTGACACAGGAGGCGGATCGGCAATTGCGCGGCGCCTCGACATGAAACCGGTGGCCGCCAATCGAGAATGTGTGCGATCCGGCCTCCACTGGAGTCGCGACCGCCATCAGCGCGATCGATGTGCCAAGCCAAGTTGCAAGCCAAGTTCCAAACCAAGCCGCAAGCCGCTGCATCGGTGTCTCCCTCGATGTCGCGACAACTCTAGCAAGCTAGGTTCAGCCGAATGTGCGCTGCCTCACCCAGCTGGCCGTGCTCATTGTGAGGCCCATCACAGAACGTCCGACCTCCCCGGCATAGGGTCGGGCCACGCTTCATCCACCAGCGACCAGTCCACCGGGACCATTCGGGAGGTTGTCATGAACAGGCTCACCATCACTGCCACCGCGCTCTTGCTCGCTTCGACTGCCGCCGCGCACGCCGGCAATTCGATCGCGTTCCAGATCGAGGGCCAGCACATCCGCATCGAGACGCCGCGCAACTGCGCTTCGCTCAATTGCGTGACGATCGTCGCGCCCGGCCTGTCCGACAAGCCGATCAAGCTGAACAACATCAACCTCAAGGGCTTTGGCGGCTCGAAGGATGATGACGACGACACCGCGCCGGCTCCGGTGACCGCGACGCCGCCCGCGGCAGCCCCGGCGCAGCAGCCGACGGTGCCGCAGTCGGCGGTGCAGGCGACCACGCCAGCCCTGACCACGCCAGCTGCCCCGGCCGCGACAGTTGCCGCCGCTCCCTCCGTCGGCTTCGACGGCACGCCGCCCGCGGCCGCGCCCGCTCCCGTTGCCGCGCCCGCTCCGGTCGCCACGCCGGCCCCCGTGGCCGCCGCGCCCGCGGCAGCGGCCACCACCCCGATCGGCATTTGGGCCACGGAAGAAAACAAGGGCAATGTCCGCGTCGAGCAGTGTGGCGCCAATCTCTGCGGTTACGCCGAGAAGACCAACGAGCGCATCCTCATCAACATGAAGCCAGAAGGTTCGAAGTGGAGCG
This sequence comes from Bradyrhizobium sp., assembly GCA_035575945.1. Classification (GTDB taxonomy): domain Bacteria; phylum Pseudomonadota; class Alphaproteobacteria; order Rhizobiales; family Xanthobacteraceae; genus Bradyrhizobium. The sequence continues at coordinate 162,086 of DATLXF010000027.1, forward strand.
GTCGCATTCGCGACCCCAACTCCGGCCGCAACTACGATTCCACGATCTCGATGAAGGGACCGAATACGATGCGCGTCCAGGGCTGCGCCTTCGGCGGCATGTTCTGCGGCGGCCAGACCTGGAAGCGCGTGAGCTGAGCGGAGCACGTCATCCGGCGGCGATGCGGAGCGCAATCGCATATCTGAGCGATTTCGCTCGCTGCCACAGACTGGCTTCGGTGAGGGGTATGCCGCCGCGGACACAGTGGGTAGCCCCCCTTGTCCGGCGGCATCGTCGAAGCAATGCCTCGGCGGTCTCAACAACGCCAGCCGAAGGCCGCCTGTGCCACGTTCTCCACTAGGGGAGATAAGAAAAGGCGAACGCCTACACCGTCGCGCCCTGCGCCTTGGGCCGGCGCAAATGCTCGTCGAGGCGCGGCATGATCTCGACGAAATTGCAGGGGCGGGTGCGGTAGTCGAGCTGGGCTGCGAGGATGCCGTCCCAGCCGTCGCGGCAGGCGCCGGGCGAACCCGGCAGGCAGAAGATGTAGGTCGCGCCCGCAACGCCGGCCGTGGCACGGCTCTGGATCGTCGACGTGCCGATCTTGGCGTGGCTCAGCATATGAAAGGCAATCGAGAAGCCGTCCATGCGCTTCTCGAACAGAGGCTCGATTGCCTCCGGCGTAACGTCGCGCCCCGTGAATCCGGTCCCGCCGGTGGTGATGACCACGTCGACGCTGCTATCGGCAATCCAGCGGCGGATCAAGGCGCGGATCGCCTCGACGTCGTCGGTGACGATCTCGCGTGCGGCAAGGTGATGGCCAGCAGCGGTGAGCCGATCCACAAGGGTCTGGCCGGATTTGTCATCCGTGAGCGCGCGCGTGTCGGACACCGTGAGCACCGCGATGTTGAGCGGGATGAATTGTTTGGATTCGTCGATGGAGGCCATGATTTCACTCCTGCTTCCCCAACCACCGCCGTCATCCCCTGAGGTGCCCGCCTGGCGGTGCGAGCGCACCGCAGGCGGGCCTCGAAGGATGGGCGACGGGCTCGTCATCCTTCGAGGCTCGCCAAGAGGCGAGCACCTCAGGATGACGGATAACTACAGCGCTCCCGCACCGAACGTGTTGCACGCCTGGACCGTGCCCTGCTGATAGCCGATCATGAACCACTGCTTCCGCTGCGCCGCCGAGCCGTGGGTAAAGGAATCAGGCACGACGCGGCCGGTGGACTGCCGCTGCAGCGTGTCGTCGCCGATCGCGCTCGCCGTGGTCAGCGCGGCCTCGATGTCGCCGGGCTCGAGGAAGTTTGGACGCTTCTTGGCCTCGCGGTTGACCCAGACGCCGGACAGGCAGTCGGCCTGCAGCTCGACCTTCACCTGCAGAGCGTTGGCCTCGGCCTTGCTGCCGGCCTGCTGCTGCAGGCGCGTCACGCGCGGAATGATGCCGAGCAGGTTCTGAATGTGATGGCCGACCTCGTGCGCGATGATGTAGGCGGTCGTAAAACTGCAAGCCGACTTGCCGGAGCAGCCGCGGAAGCGCGTCTCGACCTCGCGGAAGAAGGCGGTGTCGAGGAAGATGGTCCGGTCGGGCGGGCAATAGAACGGCCCCATCGCCGATTGCGCCATGCCGCAGCGGCCGCCATTGGTGGCGTTGCGGAACAGCACGATCTTCGGACCGGTATAGGTCTGGCCGTTGGCCTGGAAGATCTCGGTCCAGCGGTCATCGATCTCACCGAGGATGCCGGAAATCATGCTGCCCATCTCGTCGGTCGGCGCGCCGCGCTTGCCTGAGGAGGCCTGGCGATCGGTCTGGTAGGTCGGCGCTTGGCCGCCGCCGGTGAGGATCTCGGCCCCGCCGATCAGGATGCGCGGATCGATGCCGAAGGCGTAGCCGACCAGGCCGAGGATGATGATGGTACCAATGCCGAGCCCGCCGCCGCCCATCGGCAGGCCGAACCCGCCGCCCCCGCCGCCAAAGCCGCCACCTTCATCGCGGCGATCCTCGATGGAGTCGCTGCGGCGGAAGTCATCGTAGCGCATGGCGGCCTTTCCTCTGGAGTCCCTGATTCAGTTTCGACGGCGCGTGACAACGCGAAAGCTCAACGCGCCACACACGTAAAATTTCCGTTGCGTCCATCAATATCGTGGCCGGCAAAAATTGCCTAGTGCGAGAGCCGGTCGAGGCCAGCAAATTTTTCCGAGGGCCGAGCAATTTTTTCCGAGATATTATTGCAGCCTTGTTGTGGCCACGATCGACTTCGCGAACTGCGCAAAGGTGAAATACGCTGAAAAACAAAGCGAATGCGCGCTGCACCGTGCGCACGAACCATGATGCGAGGAGCGCGCGCGAAGACGGCGGGTTAAGTCGATTTTTACTTTGCCCGTCCAATGTAACGACCAGTCGGTTGTTTGGTCCCGCGTCGCCGACAGCGTCGCCTGAGTCAGAGTTCTTGAGTCATGGTAGAGTCGCGTCGCGGGGCGTCTGCAAGGGCGCCCCGCACAAATTTTGAGTCCCCGTCGCATCGCATCATCCTCGGCGATTGCGTCGCCGAGATGTCGAAGCTCCAGGCAGGTTCGGTCGATCTCGTCTTTGCTGATCCGCCCTACAACCTCCAGCTCAAGGGCGATCTCAAGCGTCCGGACGAATCCCACGTCGATGCCGTCGACGACGACTGGGACAAGTTCGATTCGTTTGCCGCTTACGACGATTTCACCCGGGCCTGGCTGCTAGCCGCCCGTCGCGCCATGAAGCCGTCGGCGACGATCTGGGTGATCGGCTCCTATCACAACATCTTCCGCGTCGGCGCGATCATGCAGGACCTCGGCTTCTGGCTCCTGAACGACATCGTCTGGCGCAAGACCAACCCGATGCCGAATTTCCGCGGCCGCCGCTTCACCAATGCGCACGAGACCATGATCTGGGCCGCGCGCGACGAGAAAGCCAAGGGCTACACGTTCAACTATGAGGCGCTCAAGGCCGCCAACGAGGACGTGCAGGCGCGCTCCGACTGGTTGATCCCGCTCTGCACCGGCGAGGAGCGCCTCAAGGGCGCCGACGGCAAGAAAGTGCATCCGACGCAGAAGCCGGAAGGCCTGCTGGCGCGCGTGCTGCTGTCCTCGTCCAAGCCCGGCGATCTCGTCATCGATCCCTTCAACGGCACCGGCACCACCGGCGCCGTCGCCAAGCGCCTCGGCCGCTCCTATATCGGCTTCGAGCGCGACAAGACCTACGCCAAGGCCGCCGAGGCGCGCATCGCCAAGGTCGAGCCGCTGCCGGAAGAGAGCCTTGCCCCGTTCATGACAGCGCGGGAGGCCCCGCGCGTCGCCTTCTCCGAGCTGATCGAGCGCGGCATGATCATGCCCGGCACCAAGCTGTTCGACGCCAAGAAGAAGCTCGGCGCACTCGTGCGCGCCGACGGCGCCATCATGCTCGGCGACAAGGTCGGCTCGATCCACCGCATCGGCGCCGTGGCGCAAGGCGCGCAGGCCTGCAACGGCTGGACCTTCTGGCACGTCGAGACCAAGAAGGGTCTCAAGCTGATCGACGAACTCCGCGCCGAGATCCGCGCCGGCATGGCGGAGGGGTAATTTCCCTTACGCCGTCCAATCGGGGGCGCGATCAAGGCGCGCGAGCCCGGAATCCATCCAACCGCGTCCGACGCCCCAATAGATTCCTGGCTCGCGCTCCGCACGCCCCGGAATGACAGCCAAGGTCGAATGCCGCCGCCGTGAGAAGACCGGGGCGGCGATGGCCATTACGGGCGCCGCTTGGCCTTTGTTACGCCGCCTGATCTGCGCAAGGCGCAGACGCCGCCCGGCAAAGTGCCCGTTGCCCTCCCGCAACGTGTTCAGGCAAGACAAGGCACTCCTAACTCGCCACACCCGTGCAAAAGACACCAGGGAGATATCGATGCTCAAATTCTATTTCAATGGATCACCGAACCCGACCAAGGTCGCGCTGTTTCTGGAGGAAGCCGGCCCGCCGTACGAACCGGTGAAGGTCGACACCCGCAAGGGCGAGCAGTTCGCCCCGGACTATCTGAAGATCAATCCGAACGGCAAGGTGCCGGCGATCGACGACAATGGCACCATCGTGTTCGACTCGAACGCCATCCTGCTCTATCTCGCCGAGAAGACCGGCAAATTCTTGCCCTCCAACCGCGCCGAATTGTTGTCCTGGCTGATGTTCGTGGCCAGCGGCGTCGGGCCCTATTCGGGCCAGGCCGTGCACTTCAAGCACTTCGCGCCGAAGGATCAGAACCACGACTACGCCCACAACCGCTATCAGTACGAGACCGACCGCCACTACAGGATTCTCGACGCTCACCTGAAGGACCGCCGCTACATGGTCGGCGACAGCTATTCGATCGTCGACATGGCATTGTGGGGCTGGGCGCGGATGGTGCCGTTCAAGCTCGGCGACGACGCCTTTGCGCGATACCCGAACGTGAAGCGGCTGGTCGACGAGATCTCGGCGCGCCCGGCGGCGGCGCGCGCCATCGCCCTGAAGGACAAGTTCACCTTCAAGGCCGAGATGGACGACGAGGCGCGCGCCAACATGTTCAAGCACCTGACGACCAAGGTCGCCTGACACTTGCGGCGCAAGGGGCCACGCGCATGCGCGTGGCCCCTTGGTTCTGACGTTAGGCGGCGTGGACCGAGCCCAGGAACTTCGCCACTTCCTGCTTCAGCCGGTTGCTGTCGGCCGAGAGCGAACGCGCCGCCGACAGCACCTGCGAGGAGGCCGAGCCGGTCTCGGAGGCGCCGCGCTGCACGTCACCGATGTTGGAGGAGACGAGCTGCGTGCCCTGGGCCGCTTGCTGGACGTTGCGGGAGATCTCCTGTGTCGCCGCGCCCTGCTGCTCCACGGCGGCGGCGACCGTCGACGCGATCTCCGACAGCCGCTCGATGGTGCCGCTGATCTCCCGGATCGAGCCGACCGATTCCTCGGTCGCGGTCTGGATCCCGGAGACCTGCTGGGCGATCTCGCCGGTGGCCCTGGCGGTCTGCTCGGCAAGCGCCTTGACCTCGGTAGCGACCACCGCGAAGCCGCGGCCGGCGTCGCCCGCGCGCGCCGCCTCGATGGTGGCGTTCAGCGCCAAGAGGTTGGTCTGGCCGGCGATGGTGCTGATCAACTCGACGACGTCGCCGATTCGCGCGGCGGCCTTGGAGAGCGCGCCGACGCGCTCGTTGGTCCGGCTTGCCTGACCGACGGCCTCGGTGGCGATGCGGGCGGATTCCTGCACCTGGCGCGCGATCTCGGACACCGAGGACGAGAGCTCCTCGGTGGCCGAGGCGACCGCCTGCACATTCGCCGAAGCCTCCTGCGAGGCGCTGGCGACCTCCGTCGAGAGATCCTGAGCGCGCGCGGCGGTCGTGGTCAAGGTGCCCGCGGAGGCTTCCAGCTCGTTCGACGCCGATGACACCGTATTGACGATCTCACCCACGGCCTGCTCGAACTGATCGGCCAGCCGGGCCATGTCCTTCTTGCGGTTCTCGGCCTGACGCGCCTCGAGCTCGGCCTGCTCGGCGCGCATGCGCTCGGTCTCGACCATGTTGTCCTTGAACACCTGGATGGCCTTGGCCATGTCGCCGATCTCGTCGGCCCGGCCGCGGCCGGGAATCTCGACCTCGAGATTGCCGCCGGCAAGCCGCCCCATCGCGCCCGTCATCGAGGTCAGCGGACCGACGATGCTGCGGGCGATCAGGAATGCGACGATGCCGCCAAACAGGATGGCGAGGCCGCCGGCGATCTCCTGAACGGTCGTCGTGCCGGAGATCACGGCCTCGGCGGTGGTGCGCGATGCCTGATAGTCCGTCTTCAGCGTCGCTTCCGCGACCTTGAGCTTGCCGATGCTGTGGGCGATGAGGGGCGCGAGGTGCTTGTGGTAGATTTCGTCCGCCTTGAGCATCGCTGCGGAGGTGGTCTCGAACGCCGTCTTGTAGGTTTCAAGCGAGGTCTTCACCGGCGCCAGTGTGGCGCGCAACACCGCCGCCTGCGGGCTCTTTTCGAGGGCCCCGAGCCGTTGTAATGCCCTGTCGATGCTCGCCCTGAAGGTCGCAGGGCCCTGCGCATCGCGAAGGGCCAGAAAACGCCAGTTTACGATCCTCACGAGCAGGATTCGCGATTCGAGATCCGCGACGAGGGAAGCGGTATCTTCATCGACGGCGGCGCGTGCCACGTCGACGAGCTTGCCCGTCTTGACGGCCAGATCCTCGCCACTCGGCAGCAGCGTCGCCTTGCCCGTTCTCGTCTCGTTGACGGCGTCGCCGAGATCGTCACGCAGGCGCCGCATTTTGGCGATGTCGTCGATCAGGGCGTTGTAGAGCGTGCGCCGCTCCTCCGACATCGTCCCCTGCGCGCCGACCCGCAGCAGCTCGGTCGCCGCGGTCTCCCGTTCCGCCGCCTCCTTCATCGCAGGCTCGTCGGCGTCGTAGACATAGCGCAGATTAGCGCGCTGGATCGCCTGGAGATGGGCCGATATCTCCAGCACCCGCGCCGTGCTGTCCGAGAGGGCGGATTGTCTTGCGACCTGATCCTGGACCTCCCGCAAATTCCAGACGGCAACCACTGCCATCACGAGACCGACCGCCACCAGGGCCATGAAGCCTGCGTACAGGCGTCCCCTGATCCGCAAACGAAATTTCGGCATTCCCACTGTCCACCCAGATGCATTCCGCTTCGGGCAGCCGAACAACTCAGGCGATCGTCCACAGCCACCCCGGCAGCCGCGCGTCGCATTTTCGCGACTCACGCTGCACGGCGACACAATGAAGGACACTCGTTAATTGAACCTTCAAATTATACGCGCGATTGAGATCGGGCGTCACCAAATCTGCTGTTTTTGTCGGCAGCTATGCAAAGTTCGCGCGCGAATGCGCAGCATCATGCAGAGCGCTGCATGACGCTCACGAGGCGCCGGCCTTCTGCAGTTTGTCGAGTGCGTGCTCGACCACTTCCAGCGTGTACGGCTTCTGCACCACCGGCGCCGACGCCAATTGCTCGGGGATCGGCGCGCGCTCGCCGTAGCCGGTCGCGAAGATGAAAGGCACCCCGATCTCCTTCAGCTTCTGCGCCACCTTGATGCTGCTCTCGCTGCCGAGGTTGAGATCGAGCAGGGCAAAGCTCGGCCGCGACCGTTCGATCGAGCGCAGCGCCTGATCGACGGTCGCGGCGGTGTCGACGTGGCGGGCGCCGAGATCGAGCAGGATGACCTCGGCCGCCATGGCGATGATCAAATTGTCCTCCACGATCAGCGCGGTCTCCGAGATCCGGGGACGATTGGCCTGCTGCTCCTCGATCCGCATGGCGGCTCCTGCTATTGACGGCACAAGTTCGACGAAATTGGCGGGAATGACGAACCTTGCCTGCACCCCCAGAAGATCGAAGCGGATCTCGGCATCGCCCTTGAGATCGAAGGGTACCGACCGCTCGATGATCGTGGTCCCGAAGCCGCGCCGCGACGGCGGCTGCACGGGCGGGCCGCCGCTCTCCTTCCACTCGATCACGAGGCTGGAAGACGGATCGAGGCGCCAGACCACCTCGACACTCCCGGTGGAATCGGCGAGCGCGCCGTATTTGGCGGAATTGGTCATCATCTCGTGGACGACGAGCGCCAGCGTCGAGAACGCCTTTGGATCGAGCGCGACGTCCGGACCGCCGATCTTCACCCGTTCCGCCCGCGCGCCGAGATAGGCGCCGGCCTCCGATTCGACGAGGGTCCGCAGCGCGACCGGCGCCCAGTTCAGATTGGTGATCTGGTCATGGGCGCGGGCCAGGGCCTGGATGCGGCCGCCGAGCACGCTCGCAAACTCCTCGACGCTCGTCGCGGTGTCCTTGCTCTGCGCCACCAGCGCACGCACCAGGCTCAGGATGTTGCGGACACGGTGATTGAGTTCGGCGATCATCAACTCCTGCCGCTCCTGCGCCCCGCGGCGCTCGCGGGCGGCAAGGTCCGACATTTGCAGGATCACCTCCAGCAGCGTGACGCGCAGGCCTTCGGCGATGCGGATATCGGCCGCCGACCACGGCTTCGACTGGCCGGCCACAGTTTCCTGCCAGAGCTCGAAGCTCTTGCGCGGGGTCAGCCGAGGCCCGTTCGGCCCCTCGTCATAGACCTTGTTGGGAGCACCGGCCCAGTTCACCGAGCGCGTCAGTTCGCGGCGGAAGAAGATCAGGCAATCGCGCGGGGTGCGCGAAATCGGGATGGCCAGAAAGCCCGCCGCGCGGTCGCGGAACGCCTCGCCGGCGGCATAGATCTTGGCAATCTCCGCGCTGGCGAAGATTCGTCCCGGCGAGGTCCGGTTGATGAAGGCGACGAGGTCCTTGACCTCGTCCTCGGTCGGCGTCTCGCCCTGCAGCGCGATGCCGTTGTCGGACCACGCCGCGACACCGTCGCATTCGATCATCTTGCGGTAGTCGCCGAGAAAGTCGACGATGGCGCGGCGGCTGTGCTCGTGCGAGGCCGCAATCTCGATCAAGCGCTCCTGAACCTGGTGGGCTCGCGCCTCATAGGCCACATCGCCCTCGCGCTCGCGTCCCTCGACAATCCAAGAGAACATCTGTCCGAACAGCTCGGCCGCGGTGCGCTTCTCGAACGAGATATAGCGCGGCGAGTAATGATGGCAGGCGAACAAGCCCCAAAGCTTGCCTTCGCGCAGGATCGACACCGACATCGACGCGGCGACGCCCATGTTGCGCAGATATTCGATGTGGATCGGCGAGACCGATCGCAATACGCTCATCGAAAGATCGAGCAGACCGGCGTTGTGCGTCGGCGTGGAGACCAGCGCAGCGGGCCTGGCATTGATGTCGGCAATGATGCGCAGCCAGTTGCGCTGATAGAGGATGCGGGCCTGCCGGGGAATGTCGGACGCCGGATAATGGAGGCCGAGAAAGGATTCGAGCCCTGCTTGCGCGGTCTCGGCGATGACCTCCCCGGACCCGTCCGGATGAAACTGGTAGACCATGACGCGATCGAATCCGGTCAGCACCTTGAGCTGGCGCGCGGCTTCCCGTGCCAGTTCGTCCATGCCGCGCGTCTTGCGGATCCGCTCCAGCATTAGGCGGACCAGCTCACCGGAATTAACACCGGGCTCCTCGACGCTGGGCTCCGCCTCGATGACGAGATAGACCCCGGAGAAATGGATCGAGAGATCGTATGGCGGCTTGCGGGTCTGTATCTCGATGCCGAACAGGCGCTCCGTCGCATCCGGCCCGCTCAAATGGTCGACGTGGCGGCGGATGGTCTCGACGGCGGCTTCGGAAAAAACACGCGACAGCGGCTGCTGGAGCAGATCGGCCACTTCAATCCCGAGGAAGCTGCCGGCATTCTCGGAAGCCATGCAGATCGTTAAATCGGAGAGCACCGTGAGCAGAAAGCCGTAAGGCTGCACGCTGCCGGGAACGTGGATCGGCTCGCGATCGCAATTGGTGAGATTAACCGCCTCGTTCATACGCGGTCCGCCGCCAGTTCGAAGGCGGCGAAAGCGGCCTGCGCCGCCTCGATCGCCTCATCCTCGTCGCAGGACTTCTCGCTCTGCAGCCTCGACAGGAAGCTCTGCCAGAACCGCTTGCCGGTGCCATGGCTGAGATAGGCGGTCGCCGCGGCGACACGCGCATCAGCCGAATCCGCGACCGTCTTGAGCAAGAACTTCGCCCCGAGGCGCGAGCCTTCCAGCACGTACATCGTCCCGAGGACGCCGCTGGGCGTCAGCGGCAGGACAGACACGGTTGCCTGGGCATCTCGACCGAGCCGTTCGAGATCCTTCGCCACGGCGTGACTGCGCGCCCGCTCCGGCCAGTCTGGAAACGTCTTGGCGACCCCCGCCTCGACAAGCGCGGCTTCGAGCGGCAGCAGGGCGCCGGCGCTGGCCTCGAGAAAACGCCGATAGCCGAAAAAATCCGTGAGATCGAACGAGGACATTTGCGCATCGAGCTCCCGATGCGCCGCCGAAGTCGCGTCCCTCAATTGTTCTCGGAGTCCGGACAGGCTGTGGCCCAACTGTGTAGAAACGTTCAAACCCCCAGCCAGCATGAAATTCTCAAAGGCGCGCGACGCCGCGGGCGCGATTGCCCCGGAAGTGTGCAAACTCCGCAGGGAACCCAATGGTTCCCCCTAGACCACCGGAAAATGCGAGGCGGGAACATGCTACGCCTGCACTACTTTTGTCGTCGAGGCCAGCGACTCGTCCTCGATCTCCGGGATCGTTCCGCAATCCTGAGCCGAGCGGGCGGGAGCTGGAGCAGGCCGAACGGAGGGCTTCACAAGGCGAGCAAAGCGGCTCGTCCGCCGTAGCTCAACGATGGCGGAGGCTGCCGCCATCCGTCGCCGAAGAAAATTCGCGTGGGCACGGCGCCGTGCGCTCTGCCCATTCTGCAAGAGCCGCGCTGTCAGGCCTTCTGAGCTTCCATCACCTTGGCCACGGCCGGGCGGTCCGACATGCGCTTGAAGTGATCGGCGATCTTCGGCGTTGCGTTGATGTCGACGCTGTCGCCTTCCAGCCAGGTCGAGAGCGTGTAGAGGTAGGGATCGCAGATCGTGAACTGCTCGCCCATCACCCAGGGGCCCCGAAACATCTTCTGCTCGATCAGAGTGAAGCAGGCCGCCATGGTCTTCGGCACCATCGCCTTCATGTCGGCGAACGAGCTCTCCTCCGTTGCCCAGCGCGCGCCGCGCATCTTGTGGGCGTGGTTGATGTGCACGGTCGAGCAGAGATAGGAGTTGAACGACTGCACCTGGGCAAAATCGAAGGGATCGTCGAGCGGCGCGAGCTTTGCCTTCGGGTAGGTCTGCGCGAGATAGGCCAGCATCGCCGGTGTCTCGGTCAGGACGCCGCGGTCGGTGACCAGCGCCGGCACGCGGCCCTTCGGGTTGATGGCGAGATAGTCCCGGCTGTTCTGCTGGTTGTCCTTGAAGCTCAGCCGCTCGGCCGTGTAGTCGGCGCCGGCCTCTTCCAGGGTGATGTAGGTGGCGAGCGCGCAGGTGCCGGTGGCGTAGTAGAGCTTGAGCATGTCGGACCTCATGGGAAAGCCGAAAGGTAACGGCTGCCGGCCTCGCCGTCCATAGCGTGGCGCCCTCTTCGCAGTTGCCCACATCCGCCCGGCTGTGCCAAGACGCCTCCCATCGGAGGGTTTTTCATGACGGTACTCATCGCCGGTGGCGGCATCGGCGGGCTCACGCTTGCGCTCAGCCTGCATCAAATCGGCATTCCCGTGAAAGTGCTCGAGAGCGTCGCGGAGCTGAAGCCGCTCGGCGTCGGCATCAACGTGCTGCCCCATGCGGTGCGCGAGCTGATCGAGCTCGGCCTGCTGGACAAGCTCGACGCCAGCGGCGTGCGAACCCGCGAGCTCGCCTATTTCTCCAAGCACGGCAAGCCGATCTGGAGCGAGCCGCGCGGGCTGGAGGCCGGCTACAAATGGCCGCAATTCTCGATCCATCGCGGTACCCTCCAGCAAATCCTGCTCGACACGGCGGTCGAGCGGCTCGGTCGGGACAACATCCTGACCAGCCACCATCTGACCGGCTGGAGCGAGACCGCAAGCGGCGTGCGCGCCGACTTCATCGACCGCGCGACCGGCAAATCGGCCGGGACGTACGATGGGGCGATCCTGATCGCCGCCGACGGCATCCATTCCGCCGTGCGAGAAAAGCTCTATCCCAACGAAGGGCCACCGATCTGGAACGGCCGCATCCTCTGGCGCGGCGTCACGCCGGCAAAAGCCTTACTCAGCGGCCGCACCATGATCATGGCCGGCCACGAGATCCTGAAATTCGTCTGCTATCCGATCTCGAAAGAACCGGACGCGAGCGGCAATCATCAGATCAACTGGGTCGCCGAGCGGCACATGCCGCCGACCTATCAGTGGCGGCGCGAGGACTATAACCGCACTGCGCGGCTGGAAGAGTTCTTGCCGTGGTTCGAGAGCTGGACGTTCGACTGGCTTGACGTGCCCGCCCTGATCAAGAACTGTCCGAGGGCTTACGAATATCCGCTGGTCGATCGCGATCCGGTGTCGCAATGGACCTTCGGCCGCGCCACCCTGATGGGCGATGCCGCGCATCCGATGTACCCGATCGGCTCGAACGGCGCCTCGCAGGCGATCCTCGATGCGCGCGTCATCACCCGCGAGATCATGGCGCATGGCCCGACGCAGGCGGCATTGCTCGCCTATGAGGCCGAGCGGCGGCCCGCGACCACCGACCTCGTCCTGCTCAACCGCAAGAACGGCCCCGAGCAGGTGATGCAGCTGGTCGAGGAGCGCGCGCCCGACGGATACAAGGTCGTCACCGACGTGCTGTCGCAAAAGGAGCTGGAGGACATCGCCGCCAACTACAAGCGCGTCGCGGGTTTCCAGGTCGAGGCGCTGAACGCCAAGCCGCCGATCGTGAGCAGGGACGCGCGGGCGGGGGCGTGATGCGCTCGCTCAAAACGAGATGCGCATGAATGTGCCCTCGCCCCTTGCGGGAGAGGGCCGCGACGCGGGTGAACACAGACGCACTCGGGTGAGGGGTCTGTCTCCGCGAATCCAACTCGCAGTCTGGACTCGCGGAGAGATACCCCTCATCCGGCGCTTCGCGCCACCTTCTCTCGCAAGGGGAGAAGGAGGAGTGCATGCGCGGCTCGGGCGGGCGCGCTTCACTTGACCACCCGCGCCGCTTCCAAGAGCCGCTCGCTCGCGCTTGCCGTCGCCAGCACGGTGCCGTCCTCTGCCATCAGCTTGGCTTCGACGAAAGCGATGGTCTTGCCGAGCTGAGTCACCTTGGCTTCGCCAATGATCGGGCCGGGCTTTGCGGGGCTGAGGAAATTCACGGTCATGCTGATCGTGGTGGTGTAGAGCCGGCCCTCGCTCATCACCAGCACCGCCGGGCCCATGGTGTCGTCGAGCATGGCCGAGAGCATGCCGCCCTGGATGAAGCCCGCGGGATTGCAGAACTCCGGCTTGCCTTCGAAGCCGAGCCTGATCCAGCCTTCCTGCGGGCGGGCATCGAGCAGACGCCAGCCCAATAGTTCGGCGCAGGGTGGCCTTGGAAAGTTGTCGAGAGCTGTCTTGACCATGCGAACCTCCATTGCCCATCACGGATAGTCCAGGGCTGCTGACAACCTGGTGTCAGCAACCATCATCCCGCATTGCGGCAGTTGAAGACCAGCGCTGCGAACCCGGAACCCGCGGCTTCCGCACAAATTAAGGTCATTTCAACCAGACGGCTTCACGGCCGATTCAACACATTGCACGGGAATGCCTGGCGGTAAGCGGTTGGAAATTACCGCATGGGACAAGCCACTGTAACACCGGAGCTTTCCCATGCGCGCGCTGTTGCACCACGCCAAGAACCGCTTGCAGGCAATTCAGGACCGCCTGACGGTACGGACGCAGATCGCTGCGGCCGTAGCCGCCTTGTCGATCGTCCTCGTCGGCACGCTCGCCGCCGGGGCGGCGCTCATCAGCTATCGAAACACGGCAGCTCTCATCGAAAGCAGTCTGACGCAGATCGCCTCCACAACTTCGGGCCGGCTCGACCGCTTCATGGCAACGCGCCAGCAGGAGATCAAGCTGTTCGCGGAGCTGCAGCCGATGCAGCCGCTATGGCAAGGCGACCCGGCCGCCCTGCGCAGCGCGCTCGAATCCCTTCAACGCAGCTTCTCCGATTTCGCCTGGATCGGCTTCGCCGACGTCGAAGGCAGCGTCGTTGCCGCGACCGGCGGTCTGCTGCAGGGCAAATCCGTGGCCGCGCGACCCTGGTTCAAGCAGGGTCTGCGGAGCGTTGCCATTGGCGACGTGCATGAAGCCCTTCTGCTGGCCTCGTTGCTGACCCAGCGCGCCAATAACGAACCCTATCGTTTCGTCGACATTGCCGTTCCCGTTCACGACGCTGCGGGCAAGTTGTTGGGCGTGTTGGGCGCACATCTGGACTGGACGTGGGCTAGCAACCTGATCAAGGACGCCGAAGCCACTGACGGTAGCGCCAAAACGCAGCTGTCGATCCTCAGCAAGGGCGGCACGGTCCTCGTCGGACCACAGCAAGAAACCATCCGCTACAGCGGCAACGATCTCGCGGATATCTTGAAGGCCGGCGCCGGAACCTTGCACGAGACTGCGGACGACCGGCAAATGCTGACCGCGTTCCACGTCGGCAAGGGCCATCGCGACTATCAAGGACTGAACTGGATCGTGACCGCGAGCCAGCCGGCAAGTGTGGCGCTCGCGGCTGCAATCTGGTCGGCGGAGATGATTCTGGCGATCGGTCTCGTCATCGGCCTGATCGGACTGTTCCTGGCCGTGCTGGTGTCGCACCAGATCGCCGGCCCGATCATCGCCATCACCAGGGAAGCCGATCGTATCGGGCGCACTCACGGACCGACCATGCTGGCGCGGCAAAGCGGCTCGGCCGAGGTCGTGCAGCTTTCGCAGGCACTTCGCTCGCTGCTGCGCCGCGTCGGACTTGCCGAAGAGCGCACCAAGGAGGCCGAGCTGCGCGCGACCGAGAACGCGATGCAGCTCCAGGAGGACATGTTGAAGCTGCGACAGCTTGCCGACACCGACTTCATGACGGGCCTGATGAACCGCCGCTCATTTCTCGCCGTTGCCGACGACGCCGTGGCGTTCTGCCGCCGCTACAAGCGCAACATGGCGACGCTGATGATCGACATCGACCATTTCAAGAAGATAAACGACACCCATGGTCATGCCGCCGGCGACCATGCCATCAAGCGCGTCGCGGAGATCGTCAGCCAGTCGATCCGGACCACCGACAAGGCCGCCCGCTTCGGCGGCGAGGAATTCGTGGTGCTGCTGCGCGAGATTGACCAGGAGACCGCCGTGCTGCTCGCCGATCGCATCCGCGCCGCGATCGAGAGCGCGAGAGTTACTCATGGCAATGTCGTTATCCCAATCACCGTCTCGGTCGGGCTCGCATTGTTCGTTGAGAGCGACCGTGACGTCCAGGACGTCATCGAGCGCGCCGACCAGGGCCTCTATGTCGCCAAGAAAACAGGACGCAACCGCACGTTCCTGATGCCGGTGACCGACGAGCGCGCCGCGCGCGCCGCCTGACGTTTCAGCCGAGCGCGTGCGCAATGACCTTCCGCATGAGGTTCGGCAGCGCCTCACTGGCCAGGGTGGCGATCGGCACCCAGCGCATGCCCGCCGGGGCAGGGGTGCGCGCCTCCGCCGTCGCGGTGTAGACCACCAATTCGAGCGGGAAATGCGTGAAGACATGGGTGACCACACCCGCCTCGCGCTGCCAACGCGGCAGCCCCTTCAGCTCGGGCGCCTGCAGCTTCGCCGTCGCGTCGTCCTGGCCGGCGATCCAGTCCGAGCCGGGTACTTCAGTCATGCCGCCGAGCAGCCCCTTTTCAGGCCTTGAACGGACAAGCAGATCGTTGCCGCGCGTGACCACGAAAGCTGCGCCGCGCCTGAGCTTCCCACTCTTCTTCGGCGCCTTGCGCGGGAACGTCTCCTGGGTGCCTTGCGCGCGCGCCGTGCAGTCCTCGTTCAGCGGACACAGCGAGCAGGCCGGCTTCTTCGGCGTGCAGATCGAGGCGCCGAGATCCATCAGCGCCTGCGCGCTGTCGCCGGCGCGAGACTTCTCGTCGCCGGCGCGCGAATCTGCCAGCAGCGTCGCGGCGAGTTGCTGGATGAGCGGCTTGGCTTGCGGCAGTTCCTCCTCGACCGCGAACAGCCGCGACACCACGCGCTCGATGTTGCCGTCGACCGGCATGGTGCGGCGGTCGAAGGCGATCGCGGCGATCGCGGCCGCGGTGTAGGGCCCGATGCCCGGCAGCGCGCGCAACCCCTCCTCGGTGTCCGGAAACACGCCGTCATGCTCACGCATCACCGCGACCGCGCAGGCATGCAGATTGCGTGCGCGCGAATAATAGCCGAGCCCCGCCCACATCCGCAGCACGTCGTCGAGCGAAGCCCGGCCGAGCGCAGTGACATCCGGCCAGCGCGCGACGAATTTTTCGAAGTAGGGCCCAACCGCCTTCACGGTGGTCTGCTGGAGCATGATCTCGGAGAGCCAGACGCGGTAGGGGTCGGATACCTCGCCGGGCGGGGCCCGCCAGGGCAATCGGCGGCGATGGCGGTCGTACCATTGCAGCAGTGCGAGCGGGCGGGCCGAGGTCTCCGGTTGCGAAGGTTCCGGCTTCGGCTTGCGTACGGATCTGGGGCTCATTCCTCACTGTAGCGGCAATGCACCGGCCTCTCCACGTCATGCCCGCGCTTGTCCCGGGCATCCACGTCTTTCTTCGCGGGAAGAACGCGGATGGCCGGGACAAGCCCGGCCATGACGGGCCGCGGGGTCTGTGGCCCGACGTCTGAAGTGCTATAAGGCCCCATGTCCAAATCCGGTCCCATCTTCAAACCCGGCCCCATCAGCGCAAAACCGCTCGGGATCCTGCTCAACGACGTCTTCGCCGAGGCCTATGCCAAGCAGGGCTTTGCGGCGCGCGAGCTGGTGACGCGGTGGGCGCAGATCGCGGGGCCCGAGATCGCGGCCCATGCCGAGCCGCTCAAGATGCAATGGCCGCGGCCGGTGGAGGGCCAGCCGCAGGAGCCGGCAACGCTGGTGCTGCGGGTCGAAGGGCCGATGGCGCTGGAGATTCAACATTCCGCCGACGTGATCCTGGAGCGGGTCAACCGCTTCTTCGGCTGGAGCGCGGTCGGCAAGCTCGCCTTCCGGCAGGCGCCCCTGTCGCGGCCGCAGGCCCGGAAGCGGCCCGGCCCGCCGGACCCCAAGAGCTTGGCAAAGGTAGCCGAGAGCCTGGGGGAGATCGAAGATGAAGAACTCAAGACAGCGCTGGCCCGGCTCGGCGCGGCCATCAAGCGAAATTGAGCCTCATTTCGTGGCCAATCTGGAGCCGTCCTGGCCGCGCGCCATTGCCTCAGGACACGTTTCAAGCTAGCGACGAGCCGCCCGGGATTTCGGGCCGAAACTTGCCAATCCGGGAGCCGACCGTGATCATTACCCGCCGCGCCTTCAACACGATGCTGTCGCTGACCGGGCTTGCCGCGCTCGCCGGGCTCTCGCCGCTGCAGTTCGTCTCGGAAGCGGCCGCGCAGTCCGCCGCCGAGGTCGCCAAGCCGGTGTCGCTGCCCGACATGGCGCTCGGCCCGAACGATGCCGCCGTCACCATCACCGAATACGCCTCGATGACCTGCCCGCACTGCGCCACCTTCAATGAGCAGGTGTTCCCGAAGATCAAGAAGGAATACATCGACACCGGCAAGGTGCGCTACATCTTCCGCGAGTTCCCGCTCGACATCAAGGCCGCCGCCGGCTCGATGCTGTCACGCTGCATCGCCAAGGACGACGCACCGAAGTATTTCGCGGTCACCGACATGCTGTTCCGCCAGCAGAACGACTGGGTGATGAAGAACACCACCGAAACCCTGACGCGGATCGGCAAGCAGGCCGGCCTCACCCAGCAGCAGGTCGAGGCCTGCCTGAAGGACCAGGCGCTGCTCGACAAGATCGCCGCCGACCAGAAGTACGCCAGCGATGTGCTCAAGGTGGATTCGACGCCGACCTTCTTCATCAACGGCGAGAAGATCAAGGGCGAAGCCTCGTTCGAGGAGTTTGCCAAGAAGATCAATCCGCTGCTGAAGAGCTGATTTGCTTCTCCGCTGCCTGATTCGCATCGCGAAAGCCGTATCTTTCCCGTCATAAATCCCTTGGGAAAAGCGGCTTTCGCCGGTTGCCCTTGCGGCGCACCACGGCCATTGTCCAGCCGCATGAGCCGCTTCGCGCGACTCACCCAGACAGCGACATTGCCATCCATGGTATTGTCCCGGCAGGGGGATTCGCGCCTGCCAACAGAGATGCGTGCTTATGAAAATCACCCGCCTGCGACTTCACGGTTTCAAGTCCTTCGTCGAGCCTACGGACTTCGTCATCGAGCCTGGGCTGACCGGCGTGGTCGGTCCCAATGGCTGCGGCAAGTCGAATCTCGTCGAGGCGCTGCGCTGGGCGATGGGTGAGACGTCGTACAAGTCTCTGCGTGCCGCGGACATGGACGCGGTGATCTTCGCCGGCTCGGGCAACCGTCCTGCGCGCAACCACGCCGAAGTGACGATGACGATCGACAACGCCGATCGCACCGCGCCGGCGGCCATGAACGACAGCCAGATGCTCGAAATCTCCCGCCGCATCGAGCGCGAGGCCGGTTCGGTCTACCGCATCAACGGCCGCGACGTGCGCGCCCGCGATGTCCAGATCCTGTTTGCGGACGCCGCGACAGGGGCGCGCTCGCCCGCCCTCGTCCACCAGGGCAAGATCGGCGAGATCATCCAGGCTAAGCCCGAACAGCGCCGCCGCGTGCTGGAAGACGCCGCGGGCGTTGCCGGCCTCCACGCCCGCCGCCACGAGGCCGAGTTGCGACTGAAGGCGGCCGAGACCAACCTCACCCGCGTCGAGGACGTGATCGGCCAGCTCTCCGGCCAGATGGAAGGCCTGAAGAAGCAGGCCCGCCAGGCCGTACGCTACCGCGAGGTTGCGGCCAAGGTCCGCAAGGCCGAAGCCACGCTGTTCCACCTGCGCTGGATCGGCGCCCATGCCGAGGTCAACGAATCCGGCCAGACCCACGATCTCGCCGTGCGCGAGATGGCCGAGCGCACCCAGCACCAGGCCGAAGCTGCCCGCATCCAGGCGATCCGCGCAGCGGAGATGCCGGCGCTGCGCGAGGCGGAGGCGCGCGCCGCGGCCGGGCTGCAGCGCCTGACCAATGCCCGCGAGCAGCTCGACCGCGAGGAAGAGCGCGCCAAGGAGCGCGTCGCCGAGCTCGAGCGCCGCCTCGCCCAGTTCGAGGGCGACATTTCCCGTGCTCAGCAACAGACCATGGACGCCGACGTCGCGCTGCAGCGGCTCGATGCCGAAGACGCCGAACTGAAGGAAGAGATCAAGTCGCGCGTCGAGAAGCGCTCCGGCGTCGACGAGCGTGTCGCCGAGGCCGAGGCGGTGCTGACCGAAACCGAGCAGCGCTTCGCCGAGCTGACGACGGCGCTCGCCGACCTCACCGCCAAGCGCAATCAGTTAGAGGCCAACGTCCGCACCCACCGCGACAAGCTCGCCAGGCTCGATCAGGAGATCGCGAACGTCACGGCGGAAGAGCAGAAGCTTACCGAGGCAACCGGCGGCTTCGGCGATCTCGACGAGCTGACAGCGCTGGTCGAGACCGCAGAAGAGACGTTGGCCGCGTCCGAAGCCGCGGCGCAGGCGAGCGAAGCGGCGCATGTCGCGGCGCGTCAGACCCTGGAATCCTCCCGCGCGCCGCTGGTCGAAGCCGACAAGCGCGTGCAGCGGCTCGAGACCGAGGCGCGCACGATCTCCAAGATCGTCAACGGCGAGACCAAGAACCTGTGGCCGCCGATCATCGACGGCATCACCGTCGACAAGGGCTTTGAGAAGGCCATCGGCGCGGCGCTCGGCGACGATCTCGACGCCCCGATCGATCCTTCGGCACCGATGCGCTGGACCAATGTCGGGCACACCGAGGGCGATCCGGAGCTGCCCGAAGGCGCCGTTCCGCTCGCCAACCACGTGCAGGCGCCGGCCGAGCTGGCGCGCCGCCTGGCGCAGATCGGCGTGGTGCCGCGCGAGCGCGGCGCCGAGCTGGTGTCGCGGCTCAAGACCGGCCAGCGGCTGGTCTCGCCGGAGGGCGACGTCTGGCGCTGGGACGGCTTCGTCGCAGCCGCTCACGCCCCGACCGGCGCCGCGCGCCGCCTTGCCGAGCGCGCCCGCCTCGTCGACATCGAGAACGAGCTGGAGCAGGCCCGCATCGACGCGCAAATCAAGCGCCAGGCGCTGGAGAATGCCGAGTCCGAGCTGCAGATGGCGGCGAGCACCGAAGGCGCCAGCCGCGAAGCCTGGCGCGCCGCGCAGCGCGAGCTCAACGTCGCGCGCGAGCGACATGCCAATGCCGAGCGCGAGATCAGCCGCCATGCCGCGCGCAAGGCGACGCTGTCGGAAGCGCATAGCCGCCTCGCCGCCGACCGCGCCGAGGCGGAGGCCGCCTATGAGTACGCCCAGGCCGGCATCGGCGAGCTGCCGTCGAGCGAGGATACCGAGACCCGCCTTGCCGCCGTCCGCAGCGACATCGAAGGCCACCGCCGCATGGCCGCCCAAGTTCGCGCCGAGGCGCAGGCGCTGGCGCGCGAAGCCGAGCTTGCCGATCGCCGCGTCCAGGCGATCCTCGCCGAGCGCACCGAGTGGCAGAACCGCAAGGAGAGCGCGGCCTCCCATATCGACACCATCCAGGCCCGCATCGCCGAGCTCACCATCGAGCGCAGCGAGCTCGAAAACGCGCCGGCCGCGTTCGCCGAGAAGCGCAGCGCGCTGATCACCGAGATCGAGTATGCCGAGAACGACCGCCGCATGGCCGCCGACGCGCTCGCTACCGCGGAAACCGCGATGGCCGAGACCGACCGCGTCGCCAAACTGACGCTCGAAGCCTTGTCGAGTGCCCGCGAGGCCACCGCCCGCGCCGAGGAGCGCATGGAAGGCGCGCGCCGCCGGCTCGAGGATATCGAGCGCGAGATCCGCGACATGCTTGAGGTCGAGCCGCAGGCCGTCGCCGGCCTCGCCGAGCTCGAGCCCGGCGCGGAGCTGCCGCCGCTGCACGACATCGAGGAGGACCTCGAGAAGATGCGCCGCGACCGCGAGCGTCTCGGTGCGGTCAATCTGCGCGCCGAAGAGGAGCTGCGCGAGGTCGAGACTCAGCACACCGGCCTCGTCACCGAGCGCGACGACCTCGTGGAAGCCATCAAGCGCCTGCGCCAGGGCATCCAGAGCCTCAACAAGGAAGCGCGCGAGCGCCTCCTGACCTCGTTCGAGGTCGTCAACGATCACTTCAAGCGCCTGTTCGTCGAGCTGTTCGGCGGTGGCGAGGCCGCGCTGCACCTGATCGAGAGCGACGATCCGCTGGAAGCCGGCCTCGAGATCATCGCCAAGCCACCGGGCAAGAAGCCGCAGACGCTGTCGCTGCTGTCGGGCGGCGAGCAGGCGTTGACCGCGATGGCGCTGATCTTCGCTGTGTTCCTGACCAACCCCTCGCCGATCTGCGTGCTGGACGAAGTCGATGCGCCGCTCGACGACCACAACGTCGAGCGCTACTGCAACCTCCTGCACGAAATGACCGGCTCGACCGACACGCGCTTCATCATCATCACGCATAACCCGATCACGATGGCGCGGATGAACCGGCTATTCGGCGTCACCATGGCCGAGCGCGGCGTATCGCAGCTCGTGTCGGTGAGCCTCGCCGAAGCCGTGGACATTCTCGACCAGAATGTGGCGTGAGATTGCGGTCGCGCCACACCCATTGACGCCATCATCCGCGAAGGCGGATGATCCAGTACGCCGCGGCTTCTCGGCTGACGGCGCTGTCTCGGAGTCCTGGATGCCCCGCCTGCGCGGGGCATGACTGCAGATGGTGATCTCCCCCACCCTTCCCGCCGAACTGAAAGCCGCTCTCGACGACAAGCTGCAGGGTTTTTCTCGCTCCGAGGCGGCCCAGCGCTCGCAGAAGATCTCGACCGCCTATCGCTCAGGTGGAACCTCCGGCACGATCAAGTCGGAAGCCGACGCGCTCGCTTATGCGCTGGCGCGCATGCCCGCGACCTACGCGGCGGTGGCGGCCAGCCTCAATGCGCTCACCGAGATCGCGCCTGATCTCGCCCCCGAAACATTGCTCGACGTCGGCGCCGGCCCGGGCACCGCCAGCTGGGCGGCCGCCGAAGCCTTCCCGTCGCTGCAGGATTTCACCCTGCTCGACGCCAACGCCACGTTGAGCCGGCTCGCGCTCGACCTCGGCCGCCACAGCACGCGTCTTGCGGAGTGCCGCTATCTGCCCGGAGATGCGGGCGGCAACCTCGCTGAGGTCTCGCAGGCAGACCTCGTCATCGCCAGCTACATCATCGGCGAGCTCGCTGAGGGCGACCAGCGCAAGCTTACCAAAGCCATGTGGGCGAAGGCGCGCCACGCGCTGGTCGTGATCGAGCCCGGCACGCCGGCCGGCTACGCCCGCATCCTCGCGCTGCGCCAGCAATTGATCGCGGCTGGCGCTTACGTTGCCGCGCCCTGCCCGCACGAAAGACCCTGCCCGCTGATCGCGCCCGACTGGTGCCATTTCAGTCAGCGACTGCCGCGCTCGCAAGCGCACCGTCAGATCAAGGGTGCCGAGGTGCCGTTCGAGGACGAGCGCTACATCTATGTCGCGCTGACCCGCGCGCCGCCCGCGACGCGCGTCCCGCGCGTACTGGCGCCGCCCGATGTCGGCAAGGCCGAGATTACCGCGAAGCTCTGCACGGAGACCGGTGTCGAGCTCGCCAAGGTGCCGCGCCGCGACAAGACTGCCTATGCAAGTGCCCGGCGCTGGCGCTGGGGCGATGGCGTCATTGCCGAAAGTTAACCTCGTTCGAGGCTTTTGCCTTGAACGAGAACGGTCCCTTGTCCGACCAAGTCCTACCTCTCTTGTGCGCGGGCTCTCGTTCGGCGCCAATCTGGTCTACCCTATCGCCGCCTTCTTCCCTCTTCAGGAGTCCTCCATGTCGACCGGCTGGATCGTTCTCGGCGTCATCGTCGTCCTCGCGCTGTTCGTCTTCAGCGCCTACAATCGCCTGGTGGCGCTGAGCCAGCGCGTGGGTCAGGCCTTTGCCGACATCGACGTGCAGCTCAAGCAGCGTCACGACCTGATCCCGAACCTGGTCGAGACGGTGAAGGGCTATGCCTCCCATGAGCGCGGCACGCTCGACGACGTCATCAAGGCGCGCAATTCGGCGATGTCGGCGCAGGGCCCGGCTCAGGTGTCCGCGGCCGAGACCCAGCTGTCCGGTGCGCTAGGCCGGCTGATCGCGCTGTCCGAGGCGTATCCCGATCTCAAGGCCAACGCCAATTTCCAGCAGCTCGCGTCCGAGCTCTCCGACCTCGAGAACAAGATCGCGGCGAGCCGCCGCTTCTTCAACAACGCGGTCCAGGAATACAATACCGGCATCCAGCAGCTGCCTGCCGCGCTGTTTGCCGGCATGCTCGGCTTCACCCGGAAGGAGTTCTTCGATCTCGGCGCCAGCCGCACCGAAGTTGAGACGGTGCCGCAGGTGAAGTTCTGATTGCAAGCATGCCCATTGTTTTTCTCCGTCATTCCGGGGCGTCGCGAAGCGACGAACCCGGAATCTCGAGGTTCCGGGTTCACGCCTTTGGCGCGCCCCGGAACGACGGACATTGACGAAGACGCGACATGGCCGCGTATGGTCTCTACACGCACATCGCCTCGAACAGGTTTCGTTCGATGCTGCTGCTCGCCGGCCTGTTCATGCTGGTCTACGTGCTGGTCTTTGCCGGCGCTCTCGTCGCCGAAGTCCTCATCGACAGCAACCGGACCGTCGCCTTCTACCTGAGCCACGCCTTCCAGGACCTGAAGGTGGCAGCGCCCGTCGCCACGGTCGCGGCGGCGGCCTGGACCGTGATCGCCTACTTCTTCCACCAGTCGATGATCGACGCGGTGACCGGCGGCCACGCGGTCACCCGGCAGGAGGAGCCGCGGCTCTACAACCTGCTCGAAAACCTCTGCATCTCGCGCGGCATCACCATGCCGAAGCTGAAGATCATGGAGAACCCCGCGCTGAACGCGTTCGCGGCTGGCCTCAATCCCAGGCAATACTCCATTACGGTCACCACGGGTCTGCTCGGGGCGCTCGACGACAGGGAGATCGAGGCCGTGCTCGGCCACGAGCTGACCCACATCAGGAACGGCGACGTGCAGCTCATGGTCGTCGCCGTCATCATCGCCGGCGTGGTCGGCTTTTTCGGCGAACTGTTCTTCCGCCTGTTCACCAATCTCAACTGGAGCTCCCGCGGCTCGTGGTCCTCGGGCTCCTCCTCGTCGTCGCGGTCGTCCTCGTCGTCGAGCGACAGCAAGAGCTCCGGCGGCGGCGCGGTGATCGTGATCATCATCGCCATCGTGCTGATCGTGGTGGCTTGGCTGCTGTCCCAGGTGGTCAAGCTCGCGCTGTCGCGGTCGCGCGAATATCTCGCAGATGCCGGCTCGGTCGAGCTGACGAAGGACCCCGACGCGATGATCTCGGCCTTGCGCAAGATCGAAGGCCGCGGCGAGCTGCCGGGTGCCACCTCGGCGGTAATGGAGCTCTGCGTCGACAATCCGCGCGAGGGCTTTGCCGATCTGTTCGCAACCCATCCTTCCGTGCAGTCCCGGGTCGACGCGCTCGTCAAGTTCGCCGGCGGGCGCGATCCGGGCCCGCTGCCGGACCCCGCCGACGAGACCGAGCAGGTTGAGACGCAGGGCGATGCGCCGGACGCCCTGCCGACGCCGCGCCACGGGCCATGGAACGACGCCGACGCTCCGGGCGATCCACCGGCCGTGCCCGCGCCAAGCCCTTTAGGAACCTCCGCAGGCAATCCGATAGGACCGTGGGGCCGCCATTAAGCCACCCAATCAGCCGCGGTTTGCGGCAGGTTTCATGAGGACCGGGAAAAACCTCGGGAATTGCCGTAACCGCGGCCTGCGGAATTGAATTCTCCCTTGTTTCTGCCATGTTCGCGCCCAACAGCAGACTCGGGACGTCTTTCGGGACATCGATTTGGGGCCCGGCCGATTGCGACCTCGCGATCGGGGGCGCGTTAGGGGACAGCAATGGCAAAGCCGGCAGTGGTTGTGGTGGGCGCGGACAAGGGCGGGGTCGGCAAGACCACGGTTTCGCGCACCCTGCTCGATTATTTCTCGGCCAACAACGTGCCAACGCGCGCCTTCGACACGGAGTCGCCGCGCGGAACCCTGAAGCGCTTCCACCCCGACATCACCGAGATCGTCGACATGACGACCACGGCCGACCAGATGAAGATCTTCGACACGCTCAACGCGGTGAGCCCGTCAGTGACCGTCATCGACGTCCGCGCCGGCCTGCTCTCGCCGGCGCTGGCCTCGCTCCGCGACATCGGCTTCCTCGACGCCGCCAAGGCCGGCCAGATCACCTTCGCCGTGTTCCATATCCTGGGCCCGTCGATCGCCTCGCTGGAGGAGATCGCCGAGACCGCGGGCTTCATGGGCGGCGCGAAATATTTCCTGGTGAAGAACTTCATCAACGACACCCAGTTCTTCCAGTGGGACCAGGCGACCTATAATTCCTACTTCCACCGCATCAAGGACGCGACCGAGCTGACCATCCCCAAGCTCAACGAAATGGCCTATGAGCAGGTCGAGGTGTCCTCCGTCCCGTTCCTGAAATTCGTCGCCAACAAGGGCATCAACGACGAGGCCGCGAACTATTCGTTCGTGCTGCGCGGCTATGTCCGGCATTGGCTCGCCAACGTCTGGAGCGAGTTCGACCGCATCCGCCTGACCGACATCGTCGGTTCGAAGCCGGTGACCCGCAACAGCGAAAAATAGTTGCGCAAGCCGGGCTGATACGGCTGGATAGGTCGGCCAGTTCGACGGATATAGCTGTCGATGCCCGCGACACCCGTCTACATCATCTGCTCGCCTCGCCCGCAGGTCGGCAAGACCTTGCTGGCACGGCTGCTCGCAGAATTCCTGCTGCTCAAAAACGGCAACGTCGCGGCCTTCGACGTCAACCTGAAGGAGCCGTCGCTGCTCGATTACCTGCCGAAGGTGACCGAGACCGCCGACGTGATCGACACCTTCGGCAAGATGCAGCTGATGGACCGCGTTATCGTCGATGACGGGATCGCCAAGGTCATCGACCTCGGCTTCCACGCCTTCGACGAGTTCTTCAAGATGACCGAAGAGATCGGCCTGTTGAAGGAGGCAGCGCGCCGGCATGTTGCGCCCCAGATCCTGTTCATCGCCGACACCGACCGCGTCTCAGCCCGCGGCCACGAGATGCTGCGCGGGCAGATCCCGCGCATGAACCTGATCACGGTGGACAACGAATATGTCGTGCGCGGCGAGCTGCCCCTCGCGATGGCCGGCGGCCGGCTGTTCCGCCTGCCCGCGCTGCCCGGCTTCCTGAAAACCTACGTCGATCGACTGAATTTCTCCTTCACCGGCTACCTGCGCCAGGAGAAGGACTCCTCGACCGAGCTGCACCAGTGGACCCGGCGGAATTATCTGGCCTTCCGCGAGCTCGAGTTGAACCTGATCCTTCAGCGTTCCTGACAGAGATCCATCCGCCCTTATCCTCGCCCGTCCAGCTCAATGCCCCTCAAACGTCATCAGCGTCCGCACCGGCACGTCCATGGCGCGCAGCTTGGCGGCGCCGCCGAGTTCTGGCAGGTCGATAATGAAGCAGGCGGCGACGACGTTGGCGCCGATCTGACGCAGCAGCTTCACAGCGCCCTCAGCTGTGCCACCGGTGGCGATGAGGTCGTCGACCAGGATGACGCGCTCGCCGGGCTGGATCGCGTCAACATGCATCTCCATCTCGTCGATGCCGTACTCGAGCGAGTAGGCGATGCGCACGGTGGTGTGCGGCAGCTTGCCCTTCTTGCGGATCGGCACGAAGCCGGCCGAAAGCTGGTGTGCCACCGCGCCGCCGAGGATGAAACCCCGGGCTTCCATGCCGGCAACCTTGTCGATCTTGTTCCCGGCCCAGGGATTGACGAGTTCGTCGACCGCGCGGCGGAAGGCGCGCGCATCCGCGAGCAAGGTGGTGATGTCGCGGAACATGATCCCGGGCTTCGGATAGTCCGGGATGGTGCGGACGCTCGCTTTGATATCGTGGTCAAAGGTCATTGGGTTCTCATCTCAGTTGTCATTCCGGGTCGATGCGTCAGCATCGAACCCGGAACCTCGAGATTCCGGGTCTGGTGCTGGCGCACCATCCCGGAATGACGAGGTGAAATATTCTGCACTCAGTTTGCACCAGCATTTAGCCGGAACGCATTTTCGACAATACGTAATCCCACCTCGTTGCCGAGCGACATCAGCGATTCCGGGTGGAATTGCACGCCGGCGACCGGCAGGGTCTTGTGCTCCAGCGCCATCGCGACGCCGTCCTCGGTGCTGGCGGTAACATCCAGCACCTCCGGCATGCTGTCGCGCTCGACATAGAGCGAGTGATAGCGGCCGATGACGATCTCGTTCGGCAGGTTGCGCATCAGGCGGCCGCCACGCACCTGCACCCGCGAGGGCCGGCCGTGAGCGGGATGGGTGAGCTGGCCGAGTTCGCCGCCGAAATACTCGCCGATTGCCTGCACGCCGAGGCAGACGCCGAATACCGGCAGTCTTTTCTCCAGCGCAGCATCGATGGTCCTCCTGATTGCGAAATCCTCGGGGCGCCCGGGGCCGGGCGATAGCACCAACAAGTCCCACTTCTTCTGCTCGAGCATGTCGAGGGCATGCACATAGCGGACCACGGTGACGCTCGCACCGACCTGGCGGAAATAATCGGCGAGCATGTGCACGAAGCTGTCGTCGTGGTCGATCAGCAGCACCTGCTTGCCCGAACCGGTGGCATCGGGTGCAAAGGTCGAGAGCGGCTTCGGCGGATCGCCGCGCAGCGCCTGGAACAGCGCGGCGGCCTTGACCTGGCATTCGCGGTCTTCCGCGGCCGGATCGGAATCGAACAGGCAGGTGGCCCCGACGCGCACTTCGGCGAGGCCATCCTTCATGCGGATGGTGCGGATGGTGAGGCCGGTGTTGATGCTGCCGTCGAAATTCACAGCGCCAATCGCACCCGCATACCAGCGCCGCGGCGAGCGCTCGTGATCCTCGACGAATTGCATCGCCCAGAGTTTGGGCGCGCCTGTCACGGTGACCGCCCAGGCATGGGTGAGGAAGGCATCGAGCGCGTCGAAGCCGGGGCGCAGCATGCCCTCGACGTGGTCGACAGTGTGGAACAGCTTCGAGTAGGTCTCGATCTGGCGGCGCGCCAGCACCTTGATGGTGCCGGGCACGCAGACGCGCGCCTTGTCGTTGCGATCGACGTCGGTGCACATGTTGAGCTCGAACTCGTCCTTCTCCGAGTTCAGGAGCTGGCGGATCTGCTCGGCGTCGCCGATCGCATCCCGGCCGCGCGCGATGGTGCCCGAGATCGGGCAGGTCTCGACGCGGCGACCGTCGGAGCGCACGAACATTTCGGGCGAGGCCGAGACCAGGAATTCGCCCTCCCCGAGATTCATAAGCGCACCATAGGGCGACGGGTTGATGACGCAGAGGCGCTGGAACACTTCGGCCGGCGACCGTTCGCAGGGCTCGGCAAACAGCTGGCCTGGCACCGCCTCGAACAGATCGCCCCGGGCGAACGCGGCGCGCGCGGTCTCGACGGTGGCTTGGTATTCGCCGGGCGCGTGATCGGCAAAGCCCTGGCACGGCGTCTTCAGGTATGGGCTGTCCGCGGTTTCGCGCGGCAGCCCCTCTGTCGACTCGCCCTTCCAGGCAAAGTCGTAAGAGAGCACGACGCCGCGGCCGGTGGCCCGGTCGTAGGCCAGCAGGCGGTCGGGCACGTAGAGCACGATGTCGCGCTGGTCGGCCTCGCGCGGTCGCTTCTGCACGAGGTCCTCGATCTGGAACACGAGGTCGTAGGCAAAGGCACCGAACAGGCCGAGCAGCCCGTCGTCATTGGCGGAGAAGGCGGCAATGATGTCGCGCACCAGCGACATCACGCTGGCGCGCCGGGTGCGCTGGTCCTCCTCGACCGGGGCGTCGCCGCGGATGATGTGACCGGCAAGGCGGCTCGCCGTCCTCTCGGAGATCACGACGCAGGGCTCGCGCAGGACATCGCCGAGGAAGGCGATCAGCACCTCTCCGCGCGCGTTCAGCGCCTCCAGCGTGAAATTGACGCCAACCGTCTCGAGCTTGAGTGGCGGATCGGAGAAGCCGAGGTCAAAGCTCTCGTAGCGGCCGGGCACCGTCGTGCCGGATGACAGCACCACGCCGCGGCGCCGGTCGAGCAGGCTGACGAGGTCGTCGAGCCTGTTGGCGCCGCCGGTGAACTGCTCGGCCACGCGCGTGATCGCCAGACCCGCGCGGGTCACATAGTCGCTTCGAGCCGGGAGGGCAAAGACGGTCCTGTTCATGTGATCCTCTTGGGGTCCTCTTACGAGACTTGTCGAGGGAACGCCACACAGGACAAACGATCGGGCCGCCGCGCTGTGCTGGCGACCTCAGACGATTTGGGAAAGGAAAATCGCACCGGCCACCTCGTCAGGAGGTGCGCCACCAAAGACGGGCTGGACGGGCTACGGTGCTCATGGGCGGATACTCACCATGGCGCGGGGACGGCGTCAAGGGTGGCTGGGGCGGCTTACCGGCCGGGCGGCGCGTCCTCAAACTGGTCCATCGCGGGTACGGCCGATTGCTCCATACGCTGCAGGAGTGACAGAATCTCTGTCTGCGCAGTGAGCGTCTTGTTCTCCAAAAGCGCAATATCGCTCTTGATCTCGGTCAGATCGCGCCGGACTTCCGCGACGTCGCGCTCCAGCCGTCCGAAACGCTCGGTGTGGCGAGCCTGCGTTTCCAGCACCAATTCCATTTTCCTGTCGAGCGAACGCAGAAATGCCAAGGTGTGGCTTGCCACCTTGGCAACGTCCTCATGCGGGTCTGGCTCGGCCATGCTCCAGCTCCGTTCCACCGTGGCGGAAGGTTGAACAGAGCTAGTATGTCTACACTCAGACGAAAAGCCAATCCCCGGGGGCAGACCTCCCGGCGCAGTACTACCCCAGATGCTTTCGGAAAAACTCCGTCGCCCTGCCCCAGGCGAGCTCGGCGGCTTCGCGGTCGTGCACGGCCTGGCGCTGCTCGTTGACGAAGGCGTGCTCGGCGTCATAGCGGAACAGCTCCAGCGACTTGCCGGCGGCCTTCATGGCCTTCTCGAAGCCGTCCACCAGCTCCGGCGTGCACCAATCGTCCTTGTTGGCGAAATGGGCCTGGAGCGGGATCTTGACGTCGGCGGGCTTGGCCGCCTGCTCGGGCGGGATGCCGTAGAATACGACGCCGGCCGCAAGCTCCGGGATCTTGGTGGCGCCGATGATGGTGACGGCGCCGCCGAGGCAGAAGCCCGTCAGCCCGACCTTGGCGCCGTTGCGCGACAGATATTGCGTTGCGCCGCGCACGGTCTGAGTCGTGGCGTCCATGAAGTCGAGCGAGTTCATCTCCTTGTTGGCGCTGTCCGTGTCGTGATACGGCACCACCTTGCCCTTGTAGAGGTCGGGCGCCAGCGCATCGAAGCCGGCGAGCGCGAAGCGATCACACAGGCCCTTGATCTGGTCCGACAGGCCCCACCATTCCTGGATCACGACCACCCCCGGAGCGTTGCCGCGCGCGGCATTGGCGAGATAGCCCGAGGCGTCCTTGCCGTCCGGTCGCTTGAAAGTGATGCTGGTTCCCATGGTGTCCTCCGGTGAGTTTCTGGGGGAGCGGTTGGCGGTATTTTGGCGATTGTGAGCGGGCGGCGCAATCCACACTCTCGTCATTCCGGGGCGATGCGTCAGCATCGAGCCCGGAATCCATTCGGCCACCAACTCCAACGCGCGATGGATTCCGGGTTCGCACTTTCACGCGCCCCGGAATGACACCCAAGAAAAAAGCCCCCTCGCGGGGGCTTCTCCATCTCGCCTCGTCTTGCGCCGCTCAGTGCGAGTCGGCCCAGACCTTCTTCTTGGTGAAATACATCAGACCCGCGAACAGGATGAGGAACACGAAGACCTGGAAACC
This sequence comes from Bradyrhizobium sp., assembly GCA_035575945.1. GTDB lineage: Bacteria > Pseudomonadota > Alphaproteobacteria > Rhizobiales > Xanthobacteraceae > Bradyrhizobium. The sequence continues at coordinate 192,692 of DATLXF010000027.1, forward strand.
GAGGGTCTTGCGCGCTTCCATGTGCGGCTCTGCGGTCCACATCAGGAAGTGAGTGACGTCCTTGGCGTACTGCGCAACCGTGGTCGGCGATCCGTCGTCATAGGTCACCTGGCCGTCGCTGATCGGCTTCGGCATCTTGATGGCGTGGCCCGGGAAGTACTTGTTGTAATAAGAGCCTTCCGGGATGGTGACGCCGTCGGGAACCTTATCCTCATAGCCCTGGAGCAGCGCGGCGACGTAGTCGGGCCCCTGCTCCTGGTATTGGGTGAAGGCGTCGAAGATGAACCACGGAAAGCCGCGCTTGTACGAGCGCGCCTTGGTAATCAGGGAGAGGTCGGGTGGCGCAGCGCCGCCGTTCGCCGCACGCGCTGCCTGCTCGTTCGGGAACGGCGAGGGGAAATAGTCCGCCGGCCGGCCCGGCCGCTCGAACATGTCACCGGCATCGTTCGGACCGTCCTTGACCTTGTATTCCGACGCGAAGGCCACAGCTTGCGCCACCGAATAGCCAGGACCGCCGGGCTCAGCGAGATTGCGGAACGCGACAAAGGAAAGACCGTGGCAGCTGGCGCAGACTTCCTTGTAGACCTTCAGGCCGCGCTGCAAGGCGCCGCGATCGAACGTGCCGAAAGGCCCGGCGAACGACCATTTGTTGGCTGGAGGCTTGTCGCCGCCTTCGGCCGCCTTTGCGCTGTCGATCGAGCCCGCGAACAGCGACCCGGCCAGCGCCAGCAAGATTGCCGTCGAGACCATCGGCGTCGACCGGCTGCCGGTCTTGGCCAGCACGGCATCCGAGATCGAGTTCGGCACCGGCCGCGGCTTCTCGATGCGCGCGAGCAGCGGCAGCACGATCAGGAAGTAGGCGAAGTAGCAGACCGTCAGGATCCGGCCGGCGATGACGTAGATGCCCTCCGGCGGCTGTGCGCCGAGATAGCCGAGCAGAATGCAGACCGCGACGAAGATCCAGAAGAACTGCTTGGCCAGCGGACGATACTTCGACGACCTGGTTTTGGCGCTGTCGAGCCAGGGCAGGAAACACAGGATGATGATCGCCCCGAACATCGCGACGACGCCCGCGAGCTTGTCGGGAATCGACCGCAGGATCGCGTAGAACGGCAGGTAATACCATTCCGGAACGATGTGCGGCGGCGTCACACCCGGGTTCGCGGGAATGTAGTTGTCCGCCTCGCCCAGATAGTTCGGCATGTAGAAGATGAACCAGGAGTACAGGAGCATGAAGCAGACGACGCCGAACATGTCCTTGATGGTGGCATGCGGCGTGAACGGCACGGTGTCCTTTTCCGTCTTCGGCTCGACGCCGTCAGGATTGTTCTGGCCGGCGACGTGCAACGCCCAGACGTGCAGCACGACGACGCCCGCGATCACGAACGGCAGGAGATAGTGCAGCGAGAAGAAGCGGTTCAGGGTCGGGTTACCGACCGCATAGCCGCCCCACAGCAGCGTCACGATGCTCTCGCCGACATAGGGGATGGCGGAAAACAGGTTGGTGATGACGGTGGCACCCCAGAAGCTCATCTGACCCCAGGGCAGCACGTAGCCCAGGAAGCCCGTCGCCATCATCAGCAGGTAGATGATCACGCCGAGGATCCACAGCACCTCGCGCGGCTCCTTGTAAGACCCGTAATAGAGGCCGCGGAACATGTGGATGTAGACGGCGACGAAGAACATCGAGGCGCCGACCGCATGCATGTTGCGCAGCAGCCAGCCGTAGTTCACGTCGCGGACGATCAGTTCGACCGACTTGAAGGCGAGATCGGCATGCGGCGTGTAATGCATCGCCAGGATCACGCCGGTCAGGATCTGCATCGCCAGCATGAAGGAAAGAATGGCGCCGAAAGTCCACCAATAGTTCAGGTTGCGCGGGGTGGGATAGGCGACGAAGGAGGAATGGATGAGACCAAAGATCGGCAGGCGCCGCTCGATCCATTGCAGGGCCGGATTGCTCGGCTGGTAGTCGGATGGTCCGCTCATGATGCGATCCTGAGGAAATAGTACGACGAGACGGCGCGAAGCTTAGGACCAAGGCCCGAAGCTCAGCCGATCTGGATTTTGGTGTCGGAAACGAACTGGTACGGCGGCACGGGCAGGTTCGCGGGCGCAGGGCCCTGGCGGATGCGGCCGGACGTATCGTACACCGAACCATGGCAGGGGCAGAAGAACCCGTCGTAGCTGCCTTCATGAGCGATCGGGATACAGCCGAGATGGGTGCAGATGCCGATGACGACCAGCCACTGCTCGTGGCCAGACTTGACGCGGGCCTCGTCGGTCTGCGGATCGGGCAGGCTCGCCACGTTGACGGCGCGCGCCTCCTCGATCTGCTTCTTGGTGCGGTGACTGATGAAGATCGGCTTGCCGCGCCAGAACACCTTGATGTCCTGACCCTCGGCGATCGGGCTGAGATCGACCTCGATCGGCGCTCCGGCGGCGATCGTCGAGGCATCCGGATTCATTTGGGAGATAAAGGGCCAGAGCGCAGCCGCGCCCCCTACTGCTGCAGCTGCCCCGGTTGCAACGAATAAGAAATCACGGCGTGTCGGATGGTCCGCCGAAGACGCTGTCGTCACGATTCCAACCCTTTCTTCTGTGCAGCCGGTGGAACCGCTCCGAGGGGCGCCTAGAGGTCCCCGGAAAGGCTGCCGGCGCCCGCGACCCCCCGCGGCGGCAGAACTTGGCTTGCTCACCTCAAAACGGGTGAAACAGCAGTCCAGAATCGTTCTATTGGCACCCTTGCCGGGCGAGCGCAAGCCCGCTAACCGCGTGAGGGCGTGCAATGCACGAATTCCCGGGCGGGCGATGTTTTATTGAAACATTTTGCGTCCGCAAACCAACTCGCCGTCACCCATGCAGATCGCGCTCTTCCAGCCCGACATCCCGCAGAACACCGGCACGATTCTTCGCCTCTGTGCCTGCCTCGGGCTGGCCGCCCACATCATCGAACCGGCGGGGTTTCCGATCTCGGACCGCTTGTTCCGCCGGGCGGGAATGGATTACCTCGACCATGTCAGGCTGACCCGCCATGACTCCTGGAGCAAATTCGAGGACTGGCGCGCAAGCGAGGACCGACGGCTGCTGCTGTTCACGACCAGGGCCGCCACCGACTACCGCGATTTTCATTACCAGAGCTCGGACATCCTGCTATTCGGGCGCGAGAGCGCCGGAGTCACCGACGCGGTGGTCGCGGCAGCGGATGCGCGGCTGGTGATCCCGATCAAGGCGGGGCTGAGGTCGCTCAACGTGGCCATGAGCGTGGCCATGGCCGCAGGCGAGGCACTGCGGCAGATCCGGAACCTCGAAGGCCCAAAGGATTGAGGAGAGAGGCTTGAGTTACGCGGTCAAGGAAATCTTCCTGACCCTGCAAGGCGAAGGCGCCCATGCGGGACGCGCCTCCGTGTTCTGCCGATTTGCCGGCTGCAACCTCTGGAGCGGGCGCGAGGCGGACCGCGGCGAGGCAACCTGCAAGTTCTGCGACACGGACTTCGTCGGGACCGACGGCACGCTCGGCGGCCGCTACGGCTCGGCCGCCGAACTCGCCGACACCATCGCCGCGCAATGGACGGGGGCGGCAGCCAACCGCTACGTGGTGCTCACCGGCGGCGAGCCGCTGCTCCAGGTCGACACCGCCCTGATCGACGCGCTCCATGTGCGAGGCTTCGAGATCGGCGTCGAGACCAACGGCACGATCGCAGCTCCTGATGGGCTCGACTGGATCTGCGTCAGCCCCAAGGGCGGCAGCGAGCTGGTGCTGCGCCGCGGCCACGAGCTGAAGCTGGTCTACCCGCAGGCGCTGGCGGCGCCCGAGACGTTCGAGGGTCTCGCCTTCGAGCGCTTCTCGCTGCAGCCGATGGACGGCCCCGAGGTGATCGAAAACACCGCGCGCGCGATCGAGTACTGCCTGCGCCACCCGCAATGGCGGCTCAGCGTGCAGACCCACAAAACGCTCGGCATCAGATAGGACACGACCCGCGAATGCCAATGGACGTCACGACGATCGAAGAGCGCAAGGCCCGCGCCCGCGCCTGGTTCGAGAGCTTGCGCGACGACATCTGCGCGAGCTTTGAGCGCCTGGAAGTCGACGCGCCGCAAAGCCTCTATCCGGGCGAGGCCGGCCGCTTCAGGCGCACGCCCTGGCAGCGCACCGACCACAGCGGCACGCCCGGTGGTGGCGGCGTGATGTCGATGATGTCGGGCCGGCTGTTCGAGAAGGTCGGCGTGCATTGCTCGACGGTGCATGGCGAGTTCGCCCCCGAATTCCGGGCCCAGATCCCCGGCGCTGCGGAGGATCCGAAATTCTGGGCCTCCGGCATCTCTCTGATCGCGCATATGCGCAATCCGCACGTGCCCGCCGTGCACATGAACACCCGCTTCGTCGTCACCACCAAGGCCTGGTTCGGCGGCGGCGCCGACCTGACGCCGGTGCTGGCGCGGAGGCGGACGCAGGACGATGCCGACAGCGTGGCCTTCCACGCCGCCATGAAACGGGCCTGCGACCTGCACGCCGGCGTCGCCGACTACCACAAGTACAAGAAATGGTGCGACGAATATTTCTACCTGCCGCACCGGAAGGAAGCGCGCGGCATCGGCGGTATCTTCTACGACTGGCACGACAGCGGCAATTGGGATGCCGACTTCGCCTTCACCGGGGATGTCGGCCGCGCCTTCCTGGAGGTCTATCCCGAGATCGTGCGCCGCAACTTCGCCGATGCCTGGACGCCCGCGGACCGCGAGGAGCAATTGATCCGGCGCGGCCGCTACGTCGAGTTCAACCTGCTCTACGACCGCGGCACCATCTTCGGGTTGAAGACCGGCGGCAATGTGGACTCGATCCTGTCGTCGCTGCCGCCGGAGGTGAAGTGGCCATGAATGCCGTGCCGCCGCCATTGCCGCGCGCCATGCTGATCGACATGGACGACACCATCCTGTCGGCCTATGGCCGGCCCGAGATCGCCTGGAACACGATCACGGCCGAATTCGCCGAGGAGCTGGCTCCGCTGCCGCCGCCGATGGTCGCCACCGCGGTGCTGGCCTTCGCGCGAAACTTCTGGGCCAATGCGGAAGCAGCATGGCGCATGAAGCTCGCCGAGGCGCGGCACCTGACGGTGAAGGGCGGCTTTGCCGCGCTTGCGGCAGCCGGCCATCGCGCCCTGCCCGACGATCTCGCCGTTCGCCTCGCCGACCGCTTCACGGCCTATCGCGAGGAGGAGATGTTCGTCTTCCCCGGCGCGCATGAGGCGATCGACCAGTTCAAGGCGCTCGGCATCAAGCTCGCGCTGGTCACCAACGGCGCTGCCGACATGCAGCGCGCCAAGGTCGAACGCTTCGAGCTGGCGCATCGCTTCGACCACATCCAGATCGAGGGCGAGCACGGCTTCGGCAAGCCCGAGGAGCGCGCCTATCTGCATGCGATGGAGGCGCTCGGCGTCACGCCTGCGGACACCTGGATGATCGGCGACAATCTGGAATGGGAAGTGGTGACGCCGCAGCGCCTCGGCATCTATGCGATCTGGATGGACGTGCACGGCGAAGGCCTGCCCGAGGGCTCGACGATCAAGCCCGACCGCATCATCCGCTCGCTCAGCGAACTGCTGCCCGACCGGGGATGATCGGGGTCCAAGACAAAACTGCGAAAACAACCCCATGCACAGTAGCCGGCTGCTGCAAGATCAAGGACTTACGGATTTTTCGAAACCGGGGTTGATCCGTCGGGCAAAACAGGGCAAAATGCCCATCGTCGCGAGGCCTGGCGGCCGTCTGGGCGTCGCGTGCGATCTGCGCAAGCCTGTTTCCCGGCGCCCGGCCGTCAGCTTCGACCGGGTCGATCGATCAGCCAGCCGCCGCGCTGTCCTCGCTTCATAGCAGTGAGACAAACCACAACGATGCAGCAAAGGGCGTAAGCGCAACTCACCGCCGCCAAATACGCGTCGTTGAGGTTCACGTAAGCATACAGAGCGGTGACGAGATGAGCGAGCGCCCAGGTCGACCAGGTCGTGTACGAGATGGCCGACGCGCCGTTTTCATCGCGCGCGATGCGAACGATCTGGGGCACGTAGGCCAGGCAGCGAACACTGCCCAGACAGAGAAAGCCGACGAGTGTGAGGTCTGAAAGCTGCATGGGAATCTGCGGTTTGGACGTGCCAGGCCGACCTGCCTCGAGGATCGCGACCTCACTTCACCTTGATGCCTGCAGTCTGGATGACCTTGGCCCACCTCTCCGTCTCCCGCTTTATCAGGTGCGCGAACTCATCAGGTGAACCGCCGAGGATGCCAGAACCCAGCTCGTCGAGACGATCAACCAGCGTGGACGTTGCCAAGCCCATGTTGATCTCTGCATTGAGCTTCTCGACGATGTCGGGATGCGTTCCCCGGGGAGCTCCAATGCCGGCCACCGTCATCGCCTCGTAGTTCGGGAGAAATTCGCCCATTGTGGGTACGGTTGGGAACACCCTCGATCGGCTCGCAGCCGTCACCGCCAACGCCCGCAAAGCACCCGACTTGACGTGATCGACCGTGACCGGAATGTTGTCGAACGAGGCTTGAATACGGCCGCCGAGCAGATCTGTGAGCATCGGCGCAGAGCCGCGATAGGAGACATCGACGAAGTCGATGCCCGTGGACTGCTTGAACAATTCAGCCGCGAGGTGTGAAATCGTTCCAGCACCGAAATTGCCCATGCTGATCGCCCCTGGATGGGCTTTGGCATAAGCGATGAATTCCGGCACGGACCTCGCTGGAAACGTAGGGGTGACGGTGAGGACAAGGGGCTGAACCGCAAGGCCCGCCACCGGGGTGATGTCACGAACGAAATCGAAGCTCATATTGTCGTGGAGCGCTCCGTTGAGGAGATTGCTCGTGGTCGTCGCAAGCAGCGTGTAACCGTCGGCAGGCGCACGGACGACGGCCTCCGTGGCGAGGTTGGTGGCGGCGCCGGGGCGGTTCTCGACGATAAATGGCTGTCCGAGCCGCTCCTGCAGCCACTGACCCGTCATCCGCGCAAGAATGTCGGCGGTGCCTCCCGCCGGGAAGCCAACCAGGATGCGAACCGGCCTCGCTGGATAGGGGACGGCAGCAAGGGATCGAACTGCGAGGAGCGGTGAGATCGCGGCGGCGGCCGAGAACGACAATATCTGACGACGACTGATCGACATGATGTATCTCGTTGGGAACGCGGGCCAGCCCCACTCCGGCCATTCCTCCTGGAGATCCCAGGAAGTGGCCGGGTCCGCATGCACTATGGCTCCGAGCGCGGCGAAAGTCGTTGGCAGCGCTCTGAAACGGTCTGAATTCTTGTGAAGCGACCTGCCCTGTGGCACGATACCGGAACGGCCGTTGCATTTGGTTGAGAGCGAACCTTGCCGTCGCATGACCCCGAGGTTTTCCGAATCGGATCTTTCTTTCTGACGCCAGCCAGGCGAGAGCTTTCGCTCGGAGAAAATGTCGTTCCCCTCGGCTCGCGTGCTTTTGACCTGCTCATTGCGCTGGTCAAGCGACGGGGTCAGCTCGCCACCAAGCACGATTTGATGGCGGAGGTCTGGCCCGGAATTGCCGTCGAAGACAACAACCTCGCCGCCCAGATATCTGCATTGCGCAAGGTCTTGTCCGCCGACCCATCCATCGCGCGAGACCTGCAAACCGTGCCCGGCCGGGGGTACCGGCTGGTGGGGAAGATCGAACTCCTCGAAGGTGACACCGGACCGCGTGCGAGCCGCGCCCGCGCTCGGTTTGGCGAGACGCCGACCCTCATCGTCCTGCCGTTCGTCAATCTGAGCAGCAACGCACAACAGGGCTACTTTGCCCAAGGGCTGAGCCAGACCATCAGCACTGATCTCTCGCGCATCGCCGGACTGCTCGTAATTTCAGCGGCGACTGCGTCGACGTTCGAAGGAAAAAATGTCGATGTGAGGCAGGTCAGCCGTGAGCTTGGCGCCAGATACGTTCTGACGGGCACCGTCCATCGCATCCGTCGCAACGTCCGGATCAATGCGCAACTCGTCGACGGGGAAACCGGATTCCAACTCTGGGCGGATCTCTTCGACGGCTACGCCACCGAGCTGCATAGTCTTCAGGATCGCATTACGGGCCGCATCGCGAACTCGATCGGCCGTACGATATTCAGTGCGGCGGCCAGCGATCAAGTCATGCGCAACGTCGACCCGACGGCCTCCGATCTCGTCATGCGAGGTATAGCGGCCGACGTCAGGCCTCAATCCCGAGACGTCCTGCAACACCAGGAGGACCTGTTCGCCCGTGCGGCGGAGCTCGATCCCGGCAACAGCGATGCACTCGCCAGGCTTTCCCGAGCTATCGTGCTCCAAGCGACCCAGGCTCACGCATCCTCGCCGAAGATGGCGAACGCTTTGGCACGAGGGGTGAGCGCAGCGGAGCGCGCGATTGCCGCCGATCCCCGCAATCCTGTAGCTCACTTCGCGATGGGCCTGGTTCACGTGCTGCGGAGGGATTTCGCGCGCTCGGTGCGGGCCAACGAAGCCGCAATCGCCCTGGACCGGAATTTCGCCCTTGCGCACAACAACCTAGGCAACTCCTGGGTTCATCTCGGTGAAGGCAAAGCGGCCCTGCGCGCGATAGAGACCGCGCTCCGGCTCGACCCGCTCGGGCCCCAGCTCGGTGCGTCGTGCACGGTCCTGGGGTTCACCCGGCTCCTGCTCGGCCAGGTCGAGGAATCCGTCGAATGCTTCTCGCGGGCACGCGCCGCGAATCCCATGCTGCCACGCGCACATGCGGGAGCGGCGATCTCACTGGCGTTGAGCGGCGACCTGCGCGGGGCGCGAACGGCTGCAGGCGATCTCCTGGAGCTCGCGCCTCACTACCGTCTGTCGGAAACGATCGACGCGTGCCTGCCCACGTCACCCCCGCAATACCGGGATTTCTACGAGCGGATTCTGTGCCCAGGGGCAAATCTGGCTGGCCTGCCCATGTAGGATTTCTTGGGAAGTTTGGCCCCCACGCACGAATTCGTATCGTTGCCGGGGAAGGCGGACACGACTGACTTCCGCGGACGCGGGCAAATCGGCATCCCGACCGCATGTGTGCGAAGTCCGGTGCGCCCCCTTTGCAGCTCACATCGAGTGAAGGGCGCGCGATGTAACTTGATCGGCTCAATCATGATGTCTGGAGAAACCGCGACCTCGTCCAATGATGCGCCCGGCTTCACGCTGCTGCCAATGATCGTTCGTTCGCTCGGACAGCGGTGACAGTTTGTCGCGATGTGCCCGTTGTTCCGGCAGATGCCATGTGGAGACCTGGAGGCCCACGCTGGCACCGGAACTGCGCCTCCAAGTGCCATCGCATCTTAACTCGCTGGATTCTGCCCATTGCTGCGTACGAACGGAGCCTCGCGCTTCCACGCCCTGAAGAATCCAGCCTGCGGAATCTAGCAGTGGAGATATCGGCCTGCCTCGGCTAAGCAAGCGAGGTCCAGCACACGACATCTCTCCACCTCGCAGTTTGGGGCAACGAACGCAGAATGTTCCTCCTTGCCGTTCTCGTCCTTCCTTTCGCAGGGTCCTTTGTTGCCGCCCTGCTGCCGGTCAATGCGCGTAACGCCGAGGCATGGCTCGCCGGAGCAATAGCACTCGCCGCCTTTGGCATCACCGCCACGTCCTATCCCGGTGTGACGAATGGCGGCGTGATCTCGTGGCGAACGGAGTGGGTGCCCGGACTCGGACTGGACTTTGCGCTGAGGCTCGATGGTTTCGCCTGGGCGTTCGCGATGCTGGTCACCGGAATCGGCTTTCTGGTGGTGCTGTATGCCCGCTACTACATGTCGCCCAGCGATCCCGTTCCGCGCTTCTTTTCCCTTCTGCTGGCGTTCATGGGCGCCATGCTGGGGATCGTGCTCTCCGGCAATTTGCTGCAGCTGGTGTTCTTCTGGGAGCTGACCAGCCTGTTCTCGTTCCTGCTGATCAGTTACTGGCACCACAATTCGGCTGCCAGGGATGGCGCGCGGATGGCGCTCGTGATCACCTCGAGCGGCGGACTTTGCCTCTTTGCCGGCGTGCTGCTGATCGGCCATATCGTCGGCAGCTATGACCTCGACGAGGTGCTGGCTTCCGGCGAGGCGATCCGCTCGCACGCGCTTTATGTGCCAGCGCTCGTGCTGATCCTGCTCGGCGCCCTGACCAAGAGCGCGCAGTTTCCTTTCCACTTCTGGCTGCCGCACGCGATGGCCGCTCCGACACCGGTGTCCGCCTATCTCCATTCGGCGACGATGGTGAAGGCCGGCGTGTTTCTCCTGGTCAGGCTCTGGCCAGCCCTGGGCGGAACGAACGAATGGCTGTGGCTGGTGGGATCGGCGGGTCTTGTCACATTCCTCCTCGGCGCCTTCCTCGCGGTATTCCAGCAGGACCTGAAGGGACTGCTGGCCTATTCGACCATCAGCCATCTCGGCCTGATCACGCTGCTGACCGGGCTCGATACGCCGTTCGGACAGATCGCGGCGATCTTCCACATCATGAACCACGCGACCTTCAAGGCGTCGCTGTTCATGGCCGCGGGCATCATCGATCACGAGACCGGCACGCGGGACATTCGCCGCCTGAGCGGTCTCTGGGCGTTCATGCCGATCACGGCGACCCTGGCCATGGTTGCCGCGGGCTCGATGGCGGGCGTCCCGCTCCTGAACGGGTTTCTCTCGAAGGAGATGTTCTTCGCCGAAACGATCGAGATCCACGACAACTCGCTCGTCGATCGGGCGCTCCCCTACATCGTCACCGCGGCCAGCACTTTCACCGTGGCCTATTCGCTGCGTTTCATCCGCGACGTGTTCTTCGGCCCGGCGGCCGTCGGTCTTCCGCGGACGCCGCACGAGCCCCCGCTCCTGATGCGACTTCCGGCCGAGCTTCTCGTGCTTGCCTGCGTCGTCGTGGGCATCGCCCCAGGGATCACCGTCGCCCCTCTCCTCGATACCGCGGCTGCAGCCGTGCTCGGCTCCAAGATGCCGGAGTACAGCCTGTCGATATGGCATGGCTTTACCCCGGAGTTGCTGATGAGCATCCTGGCGATGGCCGGCGGGATCGGGGTCTATCTGATCCTGCGCCCCTATCTCCTCGTCAATGAGGGGCCGCCGTTGCTCAACCGGCTCAACGGCAAGCAGGTTTTCGACTGGCTGATGGTGACGTTGTCCTGGCGCCTGGCGCGATGGCTCGAGAGCGTTCTCGGAACGAGACGCCTCCAGCCACAGCTGAGGGTCTTGGCCGGCGTCGCGTGCGTCGCTGCGCTGCTGCCGCTCTCTTCGCGCGGCATTGCGCTGGCAGATCCGCTCGGCGGCAAGTTCGACCTCCCCTTTGCCTTGCTCTGGGCGGTCGGTTGCGCCTGCGCCATCGGCGCTGCGGTCCAGGCGAAATTCCATCGCGTGGCCGCATTGATATTGCTCGGGACCGCGGGCCTCGTGACCTGCGTCAGCTTCGTGTGGCTGTCCGCACCCGATGTTGCACTGACCCAGATCGTGGTCGAGTCGGTCACGATGGTCCTCCTCCTGCTCGGCCTGCGTTGGTTGCCGAAACGTGTCGGACCGGCCGGTCCGGACGAGGCGGATCGCAGGATTCGATGGCACCGCATTCGCGACTTCTCCATCGCGCTCTTCGTCGGCCTCGGACTGGCCGCGCTCGCGCTCGCGGTGATGCAACATCCCGACACCGATAGCATTTCGCGATATTTCGTCGAGAACGCATACGTGAAAGGCGGCGGAACCAACGTGGTCAACGTCATCCTGGTGGACTTCCGCGGGTTCGACACGTTGGGCGAGATCACGGTGCTTGCGGTGGTCGCACTGACCATCTACGCGCTCCTGCGCCGCTTCCGTCCCGCGCCCGAGAGCATTCCCGTTCCCGAACAGCAGCACGCCCAGGACAGCCACGACGAAGCGCATCCCGATCGGCAAAAGGGAGACACCGCCAAGGAAACGACGGAGACTGCGGCGCTGATCATCGGACTGCTGTTTCCGGTGATCGGCGTAGTTGCGATCTTTCTCCTGCTGCGCGGGCATGACCTTCCGGGTGGAGGCTTCGTGGCCGGCGTCGCCATGGCGACCGCATTCATCCTGCAGTACATGGCGCGCGGCACGATATGGGTGGAAGCCCGGCTGCACGTCCTGCCGGTGCGCTGGATGGGTGTCGGGCTCCTGCTTGCAGGCTGTACGGGAGCCGCGGCCTGCGTCGTCGGATACCCCTTCCTGACCTCGTACTTTGCCTATGCCGAGTTGCCCCTGGTCGGCCGCATCCCCACGGCCAGCGCCTTCCTGTTCGACGTCGGCGTGTTCTCGCTCGTGGTCGGCGCCACGGTGCTGATGCTGATCGCGATCGCCCATCAATCGTTGCGTCGCTACGGAAAGCCGCCCCAGACCGTAAGTCCCATGGCCGGCGAGCCAGCGAAAGAAGGACTGGTCTGATGGAGCTCGTGCTGGCGATCGGTATCGGCACGCTTGCGGCGTCCGGCGTGTGGCTGATTCTGAGGCCGCGCACATTCCAAGTCATCATCGGACTGTCGTTGCTCTCCTACGCGGTCAATCTCTTCATCGTGGCGATGGGACGAGCGCGGACGGGCGCTCCGGTGCTGATCGCAAAGGAGATCGGCGATCCGTCGAAATATGCGGATCCGCTGCCCCAGGCGCTCGTGCTGACTGCCATCGTCATCAGCTTTGCGACCACGGCACTGTTCCTGGTGGTGCTTCTCGCATCGCGCGGCCTTGCAAGGACCGATCACGTGGACGGACAGGAGCCTGAAGCGTGAGCGGCATTGCGGGTCTCGTCATCGCGCCAGTCCTGCTGCCCTTGCTGGCGGGGGCAGGCATGCTGTTGCTCAACGGCGAAAGGCACCGGGCGGTCGTTGCCGGCCTCAACCTCGCCGCAACACTTGCCCTGGTCTGCATCGCGGCGGTCTTGCTCGCAATGTCCGACACCGGAACCAGAGCGGTCTATCGTCTGGGCAATTGGCCCGCTCCGTTCGGGATCGTCCTCGTCCTCGACCGGCTCTCCGCCCTCATGCTGCTCCTGACCAACGTGCTGGCGCTGGCATCAGTGGTGTTCTCTCTTGCCCGTTGGCACCGGGCGGGTGCGCATTTCCATTCCCTGTTCCAGTTCCTGCTGATGGGCCTCAACGGCGCCTTCCTCACGGGCGATCTCTTCAACCTGTTCGTGTTCTTCGAATTGCTGCTGGCGGCATCGTACGGCCTCCTGCTGCATGGCTCCGGCCTGACGCGGGTCAAGGCAGGGCTGCATTACATCGTCGTCAACCTGGCGGCCTCGCTGCTGTTTCTGATCGGGGTCAGCCTGATCTACGGCGTCACCGGCACGCTCAATATGGCCGATCTCGCGGCACGCATGCCCACCGTCGCGCCCGAGAGCCGCGGCTTGCTCGAAGCGGGTGCCGGCGTGCTGGCGGTCGCCTTCCTGCTCAAGGCCGGGATGTGGCCCCTGAGCTTATGGCTGCCGACCGCCTATGCGGCCGCAAGCCCGCCGGTGGCCTCGATCTTTGCGATCATGACGAAGGTGGGCGTCTACATCGTCCTGCGTCTGTCGCTGCTGCTTTTCGGCGAGGGCGCCGGCGCATCGGCCGGCTTCGGCAGCGACTGGTTGTTGTGGGGCGGGCTGGCAACGATCGTGTTCGGGACGGTCGGCACCCTGGCATCGCAGGACACCGCCCGGCTCGGCGGGTTTTCGGTGCTCGTATCCTCCGGAACGGTGCTCGCCGCAACAGGGATCGGACAAGCCGGCGTCACCAGTGGCGCACTGTTCTACCTCGTCAGCTCGACGCTCGGCATCGGTGCATTCTTCCTTCTCGTCGAGCTCATCGAACGCGGCCGCGAGCCTGGAGCGGACGTCATCGCGGTCACCCGCGAAGCGTATGGAGACGAGGACGAGGCGGACGAAGCGGAAGGTGACGTCGGCATCGCCATCGTGGCCACCATGGGCTTGCTCGGTGTCGCCTTCATCGGCTGCGCGCTGGTGATCGCCGGGCTGCCGCCGTTGTCCGGGTTCATCGCCAAGTTCGCGCTGCTCGCTGCGGCGCTCAATCCGGGCGATCGGAGCGGTGCCGTGCCCGGCAGCGCATGGGCGCTTCTGGTCATGTTGATCCTCTCCGGTTTCGCGACGTTGATCGCCATGTCCCGCGCGGGGATCCGCATTTTCTGGGCCTCGCCCGAGCGCACGGTGCCCCGCGTCCGCGCCATCGAGATGGCGCCGGTCATGTTCCTGCTGACGATCTGCGTCGCTCAAACGATCCTGGCCGGTCCCGTGATCCGGTTCATGCAAGCTACGGCGCAATCCATTCACGCGCCGGCCGGTTACATCAGCGACGTGCTTCAGACCGGCGCCCAGGGCAGCCGTCAAGTGGAGGGCAAATGACGCGGTTGCTGCCCTTTCCGATCGTGAGCTTCTGCCTGCTCGCATTGTGGCTGGTGCTCAATCAGGCGGTCACGGTCGGGCACATCCTGCTCGGCGGCCTGCTCGCGCTGGCCGGAGGGTGGATCCTGACCGTGCTGGAGCTGCCGAGCACGCGCCTGAGACGGCCCGGCGCCATGCTGCGACTGCTGGGACTGGTGGTGATCGACATCGTCCGTTCCAATTTCGCGGTCGGCCGGATCGTTCTTGGTTTCGGGCGTCGAGAGCGGACGTCGGGGTTCGTGAACATTCCTCTCGACATGCGCAATCCGTACGGGCTGGGCGCGTTGGCCTGCATCATCACCTCGACACCGGGAACGTTGTGGGTGAAGTTCGACGCCCAGAAAGGTTCGCTGATGATCCACGTTCTGGAACGCGCCGATGAAGGCGAGTGGATCCGCATGATCAAGGGTCGTTACGAACGGCATTTGCTGGAGATATTCGAATGAGCCAGCTGCTGAGCTACTCTCTTCTTGCCGCCCAACTGCTGCTGGGATTGGCGATCGGTTGCGGCGCGTTCCGGATCCTGCTGGGGCCGCGGGCGCAGGATCGCGTCCTGGGCTTCGATACGGTGTCCGTGAACGCGATGCTGCTGCTCCTGACGTTCGGGATCCGATCCGGCGAAGCGCTCTATTTCGAAGCAGCCCTGGCCGTGGCCATGTTCGGTTTCGTCGGGACCGTTGCGTTGGCCAAGTTCCTGCTGCGCGGCGAGGTGATCGAATGAACGGCATCGAACATCTGCCACCCTGGGCTGCTGCTCTCACGGCCATTCTTCTTCTGCTCGGCGCTTCCGTCACATTGGTGGGCTCGCTCGGTCTGCTGCGGCTCGGCTCGTTCTACGAGCGGGTTCATGCGCCGACGCTCGGGACCACGCTCGGCACAGTCTTCATCGCAAGCGCGTCGATGGTCTGCTTCTCGGTCCTGGAGAGCAGACCAGTGTTGCATGAAATCCTGATCATGGCGCTCGGCCTCGTCACGACCCCCATCGCGCTGACTGTGCTCGTGGGGGCCGCGCGATTTCGTGACACCGCCGAACGGGCGGCCGCCGCCGGTGAACCCGAGGATGGTTAGGGCGAGGCGCGACTTGGCCGGCAAACAGCGCGCTGGTTCCGCGCGTCCTGCGGAAGCGCGGATCGCCCGTTGTCCAGGTGTCATGACAAATTGTTAGCCTCGCGCGGCTCGCATGAACCGGTTTTCCGGAAAGATCATGCGCAGGCAACAATCTCAAGCGCGTTGACGATTCATCCAGATCTCATCGCGCTTTGGATCAACCCCGAAGGACAGTCCATGGAATTGAAAGCCGGCGATATCGTGATGCTGAAATCCGGCGGTCAGCCGCTGACCGTCGCGGAGGTGAAGGCGGACGAGGTGCTCTGTCTGTGGATGGGCATGGAAGGCGACCTCTTCCGCGAGACGCTGCCGCTCGCCGTCCTCGTGCAGGTGGAAGAGGACGATGAGGACGACGAGGACGAGGACGACGACTAGGCCCGATCGGATCGCATCCTCGTGAGAGCCGCGTTCGGCGCCGGCACGCCCGATCTCCGCTCCCCTTTCACCGCAGGGCGAAAAGCGGACGTCGCAGAAGCGCATGCCCTCGATTTCGCAAGCGAAGCTCGCCGCGATGGATCGACGGTGAGGACGTTGTGCGTCGACGGCCTCACCGCGCACTGATGGTTGATCAGACGAGGATGCGAGGGGCCGCCGTGGCTTTGTCGCCGGAATTCGGCGTCCCCGTCGGTTCGATCAAGAGGATGTGCACTTCCCCACGCGCCACCGGCCGGTGCTCGACGCCCTTCGGCACGACAAAAACCTCGCCGGAATTGAGGGTGACGGTGCGGTCCCGCAGCTCGATGTCGAGCGTCCCGCTGAGCACGAGAAAGAAGTCGTCGGTGTCCTCGTGCTTGTGCCAATGAAACGGCCCCTCGAGCTTGGCCACCATGATGTCGTTGTCGTTATAGGTCGCCACCGTGCGCGGGGAGAAGCGATCGGTGAAGGTTGCGAGCTTCTCGGCGAGATTTGCGGGTTCTTTCATCGCGTTTCCTTTAGGTGATACTTCAAGCCGCATATGGTGGCGAACAACACTCCTGGAAGGGACAGCACGACCTGATTTCGGAACGCGAGACTGCGACGCGGCGGAAGGGGCTCTACGCGACAGCGGCCTCGCCGCCGGAGAGATCATCACCAGTCCCGTCGGCGATCACGGCGGCATCGAGACGCCGTGTCGTCCAAGCCCGAGGCGACGGTCAATCGTTCTGGTCGCGCTCGAGGCGGGCGACGGCTTGATCGGCGATGGTGGCCAGCGCGGTGTCGTCCAGTGGAAAATTCGCCGCGAGCCAGGCGTCCTCGGCGAGCGTCAACACATGTCCGAGCGCGGGTCCTTCGGCAAGACCGCGCGCGATGAAGTCGGCGGCCTTCAGCGGAAATTTCGGCGCGGTCCAGCGCTGCGGCAGCCCGGCGAGCGCGCGCCAGCGCGGCGAACGCACGTCGCCGGCGGCCCGCGCCCAGCCCAGCAAGACGCGATCGCGATAGGGCTCCGGCCCCAGCCGGTAGAGCAGCCGCCGCGCATCGGATTCGTCCTTGGTGGCGAGGCGCCACCAGCGATGCCCCATCGAATCCAGCGCCTTGGTCTCGGCGTTGGAGAGCCGCAGGCGCGTGGCGACGCGCTTGGCGTCTTCGGTCACGGCGACGGTCAGCGCGGCGAGGCGCCGCGTGCTGCTGGGGCTGAGGTCGAGCTCGCGCTCGATCGCGATCATCGTCGCGAGTGGCCCGGTGTAAACGACGCCGCCGACCAGCGGTTGCAGCAATCCGCCCTCGGCCATGGCCAGCACGGAAGCGGCTGCACCGCCGGCCAGCAGCAGCTTCAGCATCTCCATGCGCACCCGCTCGGCCGACAAATTGGCCAGGCCCGCGCGGCCCCTGATGCAGGCGAGGTAGCCGTCGCGGTCGGGCTCGCCGGCACCGAAGGCGGCGTGGATGCGGAAGAAGCGCAGGATTCGCAAGTAATCCTCGGCGATGCGCTGGTCGGGATCGCCGATGAAGCGCACGCGGCGCGCCTTGGCGTCAGCGATGCCGCCGACATGATCGTGGACGACACCGCTCGCATCGACCGACAGGCCGTTCATGGTGAAGTCGCGCCGCTCGGCATCCTTCACCCAGTCGCGGCCGAATGCGACCTTGGCCTTGCGGCCGAAGGTCTCGGTGTCCTCGCGCAGCGTGGTGACCTCGTAGGGATGCCCGTCGATGACGAGCGTGATGGTGCCGTGGTCGATGCCGGTCGGGACGCTCTTGATGCCGGCAGCCCTGGCGCGCCGCACCACTTCCTCCGGCAGCGCCGTGGTCGCGATGTCGATGTCGCCGGGCGCAAGACCGAGCAGCGCATTGCGCACGGCGCCGCCGACCACCCTCGCCTCCTCGCCATCGGTGCCGAGCAGCTCCAGGACACGCGCGGTCCCGCCTGCGGTCAGCCACGGCGCATGGGCGAGCAACGGCTCGGCGCTCATCGATCGGCCCCTATTTTTCAACGCCCGGCACGAGCTTGCCGTTCTCGATATGGGCGGGAACGTAGGTCGAATCCGGCGGCGCGCCGGAGTACTGGGCAAGGCCGATCAGGCCGGCGATGACGAGCGCGAGCGCGACCAGGGTGAGGCGCGCAACGATGGTGACCGGCCATGAGGAGCGTTCGAACACACCGGACCGCGTCGCCGCCAGGAACAGCGCATAGACGGCAAAGGGGATGAGGAAGATTCCGATCTCGGTCAGAACCGTCCGGATCATGACGCGTAGATCCGCTCATACAGCACCCGCAGCATTCCGGCCGTCGCACCCCAGATGTAGCGTTCCGCGAACGGCATCGCGTAGTAGGACCGCGCCATGCCGCGGAATTCCTTGCTGTGCACCTGGTGGTTGACCGGGTTCATCAGGAAGGATAGCGGCACCTCGAACGCATCATCGACCTCGGAACGGTTGATGGTGAGCGAAAAGCCGGGCCTGACCCTGGCCACCGTCGGCAGGATGCGGAAGCCGAAGCCGGTGCCGTAGAGATCGAGATATCCGAGCGGCTCGACGAAGTCGCGGGACAGCCCGACCTCCTCCTCGGCCTCGCGCAGCGCCGCATCCAGCGGCGAGGCATCGATCGCGTCGATCTTGCCGCCGGGAAAGGCGATCTGGCCGGCATGGTCGTTGAGATGCGCCGAGCGCTGCGTCAGCAGGATGGTCGGCTCGGGATGGTCGACCACCGCGATCAGCACCGCGGCCGGGCGCACCGGCTGCTCGCGCGCGATGATCTCGAGCATCTTGTCGGTGCCGGCATCGCCCGAGGCCGGGATGATGTTCGGATCGTACAGCGCAGGCGGGACGTCGAAGCCGAGCCTCGTCCTGGAGCGGGCGAAGAAATCCGCAGCGCCAAGCGCGACGGGCTCGTTCGTCGGGATAGGCTTGTTCAAGTTCAAAGCGCGGCCCTCACCTGCTCCGCATCGGCCATGGCGAAGAATTCGCCGGATGATTCGACACCGAACATCGGCTGGCCATCGACCATCCGCTCCTCGCCCATGTCAACCAGATCGTAATAGAGCGCCCGCGTGACCTTGGCCCAGAGCTCGGCGCGGACATGCAGGTAGGGCGTCAGCCCGCCGTCCCTCGCCTGCTCGAAGCGCAGCCGATGCGCGGCATCGCAGGTGACCCAGTCGTCGACATTGGTGCGGAAGCGCAGCACGCGCTGCGTCCCCTCGCCGTCCGTCTGCATCTCGACCGCCATGAACGGCGCATCGTCGACGCGGATGCCGACCTTCTCCACCGGCGTGACCAGGAAATGCTTGTCGCCCTCGCGCTTGAGGATGGTCGAAAACAGATGGACCAGGGCGGGACGGCCGATTGGCGTCCCCAAATAGAACCAAGTACCATCGGATGCGATTCGGATGTCGAGATCGCCGCAAAACGGCGGATTCCACAGATGCACCGGAGGCAGGCCCTTTTTAGCGCCTTCGGCGCCGGCAGCGCTCTTGGCAGCGGCGGTCAGTCCCTCGAGCCCGCGATCGGCGCTCTGCCCTTGGTTCGCCATGGTTTGCCCTGACTTTGTGATTGGCACGATTGGTGCAGGTCTACGTTGTACTCGGGCGTGCGGTTCCATCCGGAATGGTCCGGTGTGGAGGTCGCCGTTTCGTGATGCCCTACATAACCCGAAGCCGATAAGGTGGGGATAGGTTAATTCAACGAATACATGGCCTTCCTGCAAGTCTAGCATGGGTCCCATGATCTGGCGTGTCGATCTGACGATGCAAGCAAGCCGTGTGGCAGGCTGAAGGAGCGAGCGAATGGCGGAGAGTGTCGAGAAACTCGAGGACGGGATCGTCCGTTCGGCCGAGCAGGTGTCGAGCCAGGTGCGCGCGGCCAAGGACGCGATCGCTTCCGTCATCTTCGGCCAGGACCGCGTCATCGAGAACACGCTCGTCACCATCCTGTCCGGCGGCCATGCGCTCCTGATCGGCGTGCCGGGCCTCGCCAAGACCAAGCTGGTGGAGACGCTCGGCGTCACGCTCGGCCTCGATGCCAAGCGCATCCAGTTCACGCCCGATCTGATGCCCTCGGACATCCTCGGCGCCGAGGTGCTGGACGAGAGCACCGCGGGCAAGCGCGCCTTCCGCTTCATCTCGGGTCCGGTATTCGCGCAACTGCTGATGGCCGACGAGATCAACCGCGCCTCACCGCGCACGCAGTCGGCGCTCCTGCAGGCGATGCAGGAGCAGCACATCACGGTGGCCGGCGCGCGCCACGATCTGCCGAAGCCGTTCCACGTGCTGGCGACGCAGAACCCGCTGGAGCAGGAAGGCACCTATCCGCTGCCGGAAGCCCAGCTCGACCGCTTCCTGATGGAGATCGACGTCGACTATCCCGACCGCGACGCCGAGCGCCGCATCCTGTTCGAGACCACCGGCGCCGAGGAAACGCTGGCGAAGGGCGCGATGACCCCGGACGCGCTGATCACCGCGCAGCGGCTGATCCGCCGCCTGCCGGTCGGCGATTCCGTTGTGGAGGCGATCTTGTCGCTGGTGCGCTCGGCCCGCCCGGGACCGGACGCCGGCGACGCCGGCAAGTTCATCGCCTGGGGTCCCGGTCCGCGCGCCAGCCAGTCCTTGATGCTGGCGGTGCGTGCGCGCGCGCTGATCGACGGCCGCCTCGCGCCCTCGATCGACGACGTGCTCGACCTCGCCGAACCCGTGTTGAAGCATCGCATGGCGCTGACGTTCCAGGCGCGCGCCGAAGGCCGCACCATTCCGGACGTGATCCGGCAATTGAAGACACGGATCGGTTGATGGCAGCGGAGAACGGGCACGCGGCGAAGGAGACACTGGCGATCCGACGTGCCGATGGCGAAAGCCGCACGCTCGCCGCTTCGCTGCCGCGCCTGGTGCTCGAGGCCCGCCGCATCGCCGCCAACGTCATCCACGGATTGCACGGACGGCGCCGCGCCGGCTCCGGCGAGAATTTCTGGCAGTACCGCCGCTTCGTCTCGGGCGAGCCGTCGCAGAATGTCGACTGGCGCCGATCGGCGCGCGACGACCATCTCTATGTCCGCGAGCTCGAATGGGAGGCCTCGCACACGGTCTGGATCTGGCCGGACCGTTCGCCCTCGATGGCGTTCGCCTCGAAGGCCGCGCGCGAGTCCAAGCTCGAGCGGACGCTGATCGTCGCCCTTGCGCTCGCCGAGCTGCTCGTCGCCGGCGGCGAGCGCGTCGGCATCCCCGGCCTGATGGCGCCAACCGCGAGCCGCAGCGTGATCGACCGCATGGCGCAGGCGATGCTGCATGACGATGCCGACCGGCTGAGCCTGCCCCCCTCTTTCGTTCCGGCCGCGCTGGCCGAGATCATCGTGCTGTCGGATTTCTGGTCGCCGATCTCCGAGATCAGGACGACCTTGGCAGGGCTTTCCAGCGCCGGCGCGCATGGCGCGCTGGTGCAGGTCGTCGACCCTGCCGAAGAGTCGTTTCCCTATTCCGGACGCGTCGAGTTCGTCGAGCCGGAAGGCTTCGGCGCCATCACCGCCGGCCGCGCCGAGAGCTGGGCGCAGGACTACACCGCGCGCCTCGCCTTGCACCGCGACCAGATCCGCGCCGAGACGAGCAAGCTCGACTGGCTGTTCACGACCCACGCGACCGATCGCTCGGCCGCAGAGCTGCTGCTGTTCCTCCATGCCGGCATGCAGGTGAGCAAGTCGGGCGCCCGCACCACGACGATCAAGGCGGGGCCGGCCGCATGATGGGATTGCCGCTCGCCTTCACGCAGCCGCTGCTCCTGATCGGCCTCGTCAGCCTGCCGGTGCTGTGGTGGCTGCTGCGCGTGACGCCGCCGCGGCCGCGCCGCATCGAATTTCCGCCGACGCGGCTGTTGTTCGACATCGCGCCGCGCGAAGAGACGCCGTCGCGTACGCCGTGGTGGCTGACGGCGCTCCGCCTGCTCGCCGCCGCGCTGGTGATCTTCGCTGCCGCCGGGCCGATCTGGAATCCTCAGACGGGCCTTGCGGGCAGCAAGGCGCCGCTGATGATCATGTTCGACGACGGCTGGAGCGCGGCCTCGCACTGGGACGTCAGGATCAGGACCGCGGACGAGCTGATCGCCAATGCCGACAACGAGGGCCGCGCCATCGCGCTGGTGCCGCTGTCGGAGCCGAACCGCGACATCACCCTGATGCCCGCGGGCGCGGCGCGCGTCGCGCTGCGCCAGCTCGCGCCCAAACCCTATTCGATCGACCGCGTCGAGACGCTCGCTGCGGTTGACCGTTTCCTCAAGGTCACCGGCGACTGCGAGATCGCCTGGCTGTCCGACGGCGTCGACACCGGCCGCGGCGATGATTTCGTGGCCGGCCTCGGCAAGACCGTCGGCGATCGCAGCTTGACCGTGTTCGACGGCGGCACCTCCTCGCCGCTGGCCCTGGTTGCCGCCGAGAACGCCGCGGCGAAGATGACGGTCAAGGTGCTGCGCGCCGACAGCGGCATGGCGGCCGGCACCGTGCGGGCGCTGGACCAGAAGGCCTCCCCGATCGGCGAAGCCCGCTATTCGTTCGGCCCCCAGGACCGGGAGACCGAAGCCTCGTTCGACCTGCCGGTCGAGCTGCGCAACGACATCACCCGGCTCGAGATCTCGGGCGAGCGCTCCGCCGGCGCGGTGCAGCTGCTCGACAAGCGCTGGCGCCGCCGCGCCATCGGCATCGTCTCGGGCGCGACCAGCGAGACCGCGCAGCCACTGTTGGCGCCGACCTTCTATCTCACCCGCGCGCTGGCGCCGTTTGCCGATGTCAGGCTCGCCGACAAAGGCTCGCCGCAGCAGGGCATCACGCAGTTCCTGGACCAGAAGCTGCCGATGATCATCCTTGCCGATGTCGGCACCATTTCGCCTGAGCTGCGCGAGCGTCTCAATGCCTGGATCGACCAGGGCGGCGTGCTGGTGCGGTTCGCAGGTCCAAGGCTGGCGCAGGCCGAGGACGACCTAGTGCCGGTCAAGCTGCGCAAGGGCGGCCGCACGCTCGGTGGCAGCCTGACCTGGGAGAAGCCGCAGCATCTGGCGTCCTTCTCGGGCGAGGGTCCGTTCGCCGGCATCGCAGTCCCCAAGGACGTCACCGTGAGTCGGCAGGTGCTGGCCGAGCCCGACGCGGTACTCGCCACCAAGAGCTGGGCTTCGCTCGAAGACGGCACGCCGCTGGTGACCGGCGAGCATCGCGGCAAGGGCCTCGTCAGCCTATTCCATGTCAGCGCCGACATGCGCTGGTCCGACCTGCCGATGTCGGGCACCTTCGTCGAAATGCTGCGGCGGGTGGTCGACATGTCCGGCTACACATCGAGGCCCGGTGCCGGCGTCGCCGGCGAAGCCACCGCCGAAACGGTTGCGCCGCTGCATATCCTCGACGGTTTCGGCGCCTTTGGCCCGCCCCCCGTCACCGCAAAGCCGCTTCCCGCGGATTACCGCGACCGCGCCACCTCGGATCATCCGCCCGGCTTCTATGGTCCGGCAGAAGGACCCCTCGCCGTGAACACGCTCGCCCCCGCCGACCGCATCGCGGCCCTGAACACCGCGAGCCTGCGCGCCCGGCACGCCACCTACACCAATGCCGAACCGCGCGACCTGCGCGGTTGGCTGCTGTCCACCGCGCTCGCGCTGTTCCTGGTCGACGCCATCATCGTCGCGGTGCTCGGCGGCGGGATTGCCGCGCTGCTGCGCCGCCGCGCCGCGCCGGCGATGATTCTGCTCGCTTTGCTCACCGGATTCGCCGCGATGTCGCCCGTGCCCTCGCGCGCCGATGGTGTATCGGACGAGTTCGCGATGAAGGCGGTGTCCCAGACCCGGCTCGCCTATGTCGTCACCGGCAATGCCGACGTCGATTCCATCGTCAAGGCGGGGCTGAACGGGCTGACGCTGTTCCTGGCCCAGCGCACGGCGCTCGAAGCCGGCGACCCCGTCGGCATCGATCCCGCGCGCGACGAGCTCGCCTTCTTCCCGCTGATCTACTGGCCGATCGTGCCGGGCGCGGCGAAGCCGCCGCAGGACGCCATCAACAGGATCGATGCCTATATGAAGCAGGGCGGCACCGTGCTGTTCGACACCCGCGACGCGATCGAAGCGCCGCCCGGCGCGAACGGAGCCGCGCAGACCCCGGGCATGCAGACGCTGCGCGATATCCTGTCGTCGCTCGACGTACCCGAGCTCGAGCCGGTGCCGCGCGAGCACGTGCTGACCAAGACCTTCTACCTCTTGCGCGACTTCCCCGGACGCTTCACCGCCGGCCAGACCTGGGTCGAGACCTTGCCGCGCGAAGAGGACGACGACAGCGCGCAGCGGCCGGCGCGCGGCGGTGACGGCGTCTCGCCGATCATCATCACCTCGAACGATCTCGCCGGTGCCTGGGCGGTGCGGCCCGACGGCCAGGCCATGCTGCCGGTGACCGGCGGCGACGCCCGCCAGCGCGAATTCGCCTACCGCGCCGGCGCCAACATCGTGATGTACACGCTGACCGGCAACTACAAGGCCGACCAGGTGCACGCACCGGCGCTGATCGAACGGCTGGGTCAATGATGCGGGCGATGAAATTGATCCACACACTCCGTCATTTCGGGATGGTCCGAAGGACCAGACCCGGAATCTCGAGATCCCGGATTCGGTCCTGCGGACCGCTCCGGAATGACGTTGATCGGGTGGTTTAAATGAACTACGGCATCGCATTCACGCCGCTCGTTCCCGCGCTCGTGCTGTGGCTCGCGCTCGCTGCGATCGTGGTCATTGCGCTCGTACTGCTGGTGGTACGTGCGCGTGGCGCTGCGGTGCGCGTGGCCGCGCTGGCGCTGTTCCTTCTCGCGCTCGCCAATCCCTCTTTCACCCGCGAGGAACGTGAGCCCCTCACCTCCGTCGCCGCCATCGTCGTCGACAAGAGCCCGAGCCAGAATTTCGGCAACCGCAACCGGGAGGCGGCACGAGCGCAGGAAGCGCTGGTCGACGGCCTGAAGAAGATCAAGGGCCTCGAAGTGCGCGTCGTCGAGGCCGGACAGGCCGACGGCGAGACCGACGGCACCAAGCTGTTCGGGGCGCTGACCTCGGCCCTGGCGGACGTTCCGGTCGACCGAGTCGCCGGCGCGTTCCTGATCACCGACGGCCGCGTCCACGACATTCCCGCGAACGCCGCCGCGCTCGGCTTCCAGGCGCCGGTGCATGCTCTGGTCACCGGCCAGAAGGACGAGCGCGACCGCCGCATCGCGATCACGGCCGCGCCGCGCTTCGGCATCGTCGGCCAGAGCCAGACCATCTCCTACCGCCTCGACGACCAGGGCGTCTCCGGCGAGCGCGCCAGGGTCACGGTGCGCCGC
Source organism: Bradyrhizobium sp. (assembly GCA_035575945.1). Taxonomy (GTDB): domain Bacteria; phylum Pseudomonadota; class Alphaproteobacteria; order Rhizobiales; family Xanthobacteraceae; genus Bradyrhizobium. Next base: position 217,944 of record DATLXF010000027.1, read on the forward strand.
GATGGCGAGGTCATCAACGAGCGCACGCTCTCGAGCGGACAGGCGGCGAGCGTCGACGTCGACATCAAGCATGCCGGGGCGAACATCGTCGAGATCGAGGCCTCGCCGCTCGAACGCGAATTGACGCCGGTGAACAACCGCGCCGTCGTCGCCATCGACGGCGTGCGCGACAAGCTGCGGGTGCTGCTGGTCTCCGGTGAGCCGCATTCGGGCGAGCGCACCTGGCGCAATCTGCTCAAGTCCGACGCCAGCGTCGATCTCGTGCATTTCACCATTTTGCGTCCGCCGGAGAAGCAGGACGGCACGCCGATCAACGAATTGTCGCTGATCGCGTTTCCGACCCGCGAATTGTTCCAGCAGAAGATCAACGAATTCCAGCTGATCATCTTCGACCGCTACGCCCGCCAGGGCGTGCTGCCGATCGCCTATTTCGACAACATCGCGCGCTATGTCCGCGGTGGCGGCGCGGTGCTGGTCTCGGCCGGTCCCGACTATGCCTCCACCACCAGCATCTGGCGCACGCCGCTGGATTCCGTGCTGCCGGCCGAGCCTGTCGGCGTGACGGAAAAGCCGTTCTATGCGCATCTGTCCGACATCGGCAAACGCCATCCGGTCACACGCGGCCTCGAGGGCTCGGCCAGCGAGCCGCCGCGGTGGAGCCGCTTCTTCCGCGCCGTCGATACTCGCAATGCGGTCAACCCGCCCGTGATGACCGGCGTCGACGGCAAGCCGCTGCTGTTCCTGTCGCGCTTCGGCGAGGGCCGCGTCGCGCTCTTGCTGTCCGACCACATCTGGCTGTGGGCGCGCGGCTATGAGGGGGGCGGCCCGCATCTCGATCTGCTCAGGCGGACCTCGCACTGGCTGATGAAGCAACCCGATCTCGACGAGGAGGCGCTGCGCCTGCAGGTGCAGGGCAAGGACCTCGTCGTGGTGCGCCAGACCATGGCGGACAGCGTCCAGCCGGTCAGCGTGACCTCGCCCTCCGGCGTGTCGCACGATCTGACGCTCGCGCCTGCCGATCCCGGCGAGTGGCGCGCCAGCCTGCCGGCCAGCGAGCTCGGCCTGTGGCAGGCGACCGACGGCACGCTGAAGGCGCTGATCAATGTCGGCCCGACCAATCCGAAGGAGTTTTCGGAAGTCACCTCCACGGTCGATACGTTGAAGCCGCTGACACAGGCCACGGGCGGCAACGCCGTGCGCGTGGCCGACGGCTCCAGCGTCGAGCTGCCGCGCATCCTGCCGGTGCGCTCGGTGGGCATGTTCCACGGCGACGGCTGGATGGGCGTGCGGATGCGCGACGCCAGCGTGGTGAAGGGCGTCGGCGTGCTGCCGATCTTCGCCGGCGTGATCGGCCTGTTGCTGCTGCTCGGCGCGTTTGCGGCGACCTGGGTGCGCGAGGGGCGCTAGTTGCCCAAACGACACATCGTCTGATCGGCCTGCATGCGCCGATCCCGCTGGCGTTGACAGCGGTGATCCGATCGCGCGATGTTACATCATAACATCGCGGCGTCTTGGGAGACGCCCCGGTGTGGGGGTGTCTTTTCCAGATGAAGTGGTTCCGGTCGAATATCAGGCACGGCGCCCGGCTCGCGTTTTTCGCGATGCTGGTGCAGCTCGCGCTGACGTTCGGCCACAGCCATTGGTTCGCGCATGCCGCGGCCCTTGCTCAATCCACGGTCCAGCAGACCGATGGCGCCAGTGACGGCACCATAGGCGTTGCTGCGATCGACCAAGCAGCGGCGCAGAAGCAATCGCCTGCAGACTCCGACCACGAGCATCCGGGCGGGAACAATTGCACCATCTGCGCCATCATCGCGATGGCCGGCGCCATCGTGTCGGCGACGCCGCCGGTGCTGTTGGTGCCGCAGGCGATCGAGCTGCTGCAGCGCAGCCTCGACGCCGAGTTCGCTCATCTGAAATCGGCCGGCGAGGCGTTCCAGCCGCGAGCCCCTCCTGCGTCCTGACTCCAACGCTTGATCACGCCCAGCCTCGCCCCGCATCGGCAAGTGCCTGGGAGAAGTTGAAGTCGAATTCCGTCGCATTGCGACGGCAGGCCGCCTCCGATCAGCAGACCATCATCCGGACGGCGCCTGACTGGAATCAGGACAATGTCATTCAAATCGCGACGCGCGCAACGTCTTGGCGGAGCAAGCCTGCTCCTGCTCGGCGCGGCCGCCATGCCCGCCTTCGCCCAAGCGCCGCAGGACAAATCATCGACCGAGCTTCCCGCCGTCACCGTGACCGCGCCGAGCCCGATCGTGCGCCGAGCAGTGGCACCGTCCCGCACCGCCGGTCGTGGCACGCGGACCGCGCGGGTGCGCAGGGGAGAGCAAACGGCCGACGCAGCGCCGGCAGCCCCGACGCCTGCCGCGCCCCAGCAGGGCGTGCTGCCTGTCGTGACCGATCAGTTCGCGACCGTCACCGTGGTGCCGAACGAGGAGATTCGCCGCAACGGCGGCGGTACGCTCGGCGACCTCCTGTTCTCGAAGCCCGGCATCACCGGCTCTGAATTCGCACCCGGCGCATCCAGCCGCCCGATCATCCGCGGTCTCGATACCAACCGGGTCGGCATCGTCGAGAACGGAATCGGCAGCAATGGCGCGTCCGATCTCGGCGAGGATCACTTCGTGCCGATCGATCCGCTGGCGACCAACCAGGTCGAGGTCATCCGCGGACCGGCGACGCTGCGCTACGGCTCCACCGCGATCGGCGGCGTGGTGAGCGCAACCAACAATCGAATTCCGGATGCCTTGCCGTCCTGCACGGCGGCCTTTCCGACTTACGGACTCCCGACCAAGGCGCCGCTGGCCAACGTGGGATCGCCGGGCTGCATCACCGCGGAAACACGGACGGCAGTGACGTCTGTCGATCGCGGGGTCGAAGGTGCCGTGCTGCTCGACGCAGGCGGCGGCAACGTTGCCGTCCATGCCGATGCCTTTGGCCGCAGGGCCGGCGACTACAACATCCCGAGCTACCCGTTCCTGACCGACCCGACGCTGCCGTTCAACGGACGCCAGCCGAATTCGTCATCGCAGGCCTACGGCGGTTCTGTCGGCGGCTCCTACGTCTTCGACGGCGGCTACGTCGGCGCGGCGATCACACAGCACAACGCGCTGTACCACATTCCCGGCATCGAAGGCAGCGAGTTCCTGACGCGGATCGACGGACGACAAACGAGGTTCACGACAAAAGGTGAGTACCGGCCGGACGCTGCGGCGATCGATGCGATCCGGTTCTGGGCTGGGGCCACCGACTATAAACACGATGAGGTCGGGCTCGCCGACTCTGCGGATCTCACCTCGCTCGGCGTGAGACAGACCTTCACCAACAAGGAGCAGGAAGGCCGCGTCGAGGTGCAGCTTGCGCCGTTCGACGTCCGCTTTGCTGCGCTGACCACTGCCGTGGGCGTTCAGGCGTCGCACCAGAAGCTCACCGCGCCGAGTCCGGACGATCCAGGCAGCCCGGTCAACGGGCTGTTCGATCCGAACAAGAACACCAAGGTCGCCGGCTACATCTTCAACGAGTTCAGGTTCAGCGACGTGACCAAGGCCCAGATCGCCGGGCGGGTCGAGAGCGCAAGGTTGAGCGGAATGACGCCGGCCTTCGTCCCCGAAGTGTTCGACCTCACCGCCGATCCGGCCGCGATCGGTCCCGCAACGGCGGTCAACCGCAACTTCACGCCGGTGAGCGGGAGCATCGGCCTGATCCACAACCTTCCCTGGGATCTGGTCGCGAGCATCACCGGCCAATATGTCGAGCGTGCGCCGAAACCGGCGGAATTGTTTTCGCGCGGCGGCCACGATGCCACCACCACGTTCGACATCGGCAATCCCAATCTCGGCATCGAGACCGCCAAGTCGGTCGAGGCGGGACTGCGACGGGCGGTCGGGCCGCTTCGCTTCGAAATCACCGGCTACTACACCAAGTTCAACGGCTTCATCTACCGGCGCCTGACCGGCAACACGTGTGAGGACGGCGCCTGCCAGCTCGGCGCGGGCCTCGAATTGAACCAGGCGATCTATTCGCAGCGCGACGCGACGTTTCGTGGCGGCGAATTCCAGTTCCAGTACGACGTGATGCCGGTCTGGAACGGAATCTGGGGCATCGAGGGTCAATACGACATCGTGCGCGCGACCTTCGAGGACGGCACCAACGTGCCGCGCATTCCGCCCCAGCGGCTGGGCGGCGGTGTGTACTATCGCGACGCCGACTGGTTTGCCCGGATCAACCTGCTGCACGCGTTCGCGCAAAACGACATCGCACCGATCGCGGAGACGCCGACGCCCGGCTACAACCTGCTGAGGGCCGAGGTCAGCTACAGGACGCAGCTCCATCAGAGCTGGTTCGGCGCGCGCGAGATGCATGTCGGGCTCGTCGGCAACAACCTGCTGAACGAGAACATCCGCAATGCCGTTTCCTTCAACAAGGACCAGGTGCTGTTGCCCGGCATCGGCGTCAGGGCGTTCGCGAACTTCAAGTTCTAGCGCCGATCAGGCCATGAATTGTGCGGGAGGGGCTAGCCCTCCCGCGAGAAGCAGTGCGCATGGCGAAGACCCTTGGGATGGCGGTAGGACGGCGGCTTGCCTGCAATCAACGCCATGCCAACGAGCCGATCGCTGCCGCCAGCATCAGGCCAGAGAGGGACGCATCCATTCTCGGCATTTGCGCCGCCAGCATCGCGGCGCCGACATGCCCGGCGCGGACACGGGATCTGCTGCAAACCAAGCAGCCAGATCATGACCGGAAACGGCGACTATCGTCCTGATTGTAGATCGACGACGCACAATTCCGTCGAACGTTTCAGATTTGCGACACGGCGCTCAATTTTCGAGCAACGCGAAGCGGCATTTGCCACGCATGTTTGATTGCGGGTGTTCCGCCATTTGTCACCCGGTCGGGTGACGCTGCGTTGCTTCGCAGTCATTAGCATCGGAAGCACCGAGCCCGATATTCTGCTCGACGTCGTGAATTGGTTCACACGCATTTTTCTGCAGCGCGAGTAGGGTCATTGGAGATCGATACCCGCGATTGTCACCAACGTCTCGCTGTCGGACGTTTTCATGCCGCCTGTCGATCCAAAGGCAGCTTCCGCCTTCTCCGTCGTCAGATCATTTCCGGCAATTCCCGCGGTCTGTCTGGGACTCTTCGCCGTCGCGCTTGCCGTCTCGTCGAGCACGACGAAAGCAGCTTGCTGGGTCGTGCTGCTGTCCGCGCTGGTTTCGAGCATCGCGGGATTCGCATTCTCGCCGATCGCCGGCGCCTTCCTCTTCCACAGCTTGAGCGAGCCGATCACGATCGTCCGGATTCTCCTGGTCGCTTCGATCGCCCAGCAAGTCTACTGCGTCTGGCGCTTGCGTGAATCGATCGAGATGCGCCGGTGCGCGCCCTATCTGTTCGGCAGCATCTTGACGTTGCCCATCGGCCTTTATCTCCTCTGCAACACTTCGGCCTCGACCCTGCTGCCGATCCTGGGAGCCCTGCTGATCATCTACGGCGCCTTCACCGCGCTGAAGCCGACGCTGCGGTCCGGGAAAGATCCTTTGTGGGGACGCATCATGGTCGGCGCGCTGGGAGGCATTACCGGAGGCCTTGCAGCGTTTCCTGCCGCTTTCGTTTCGATGTGGTGCCATGTCCAAGGCTTCGACAAGCACCGCGCCCGCGCAATCATCCAGCCCTTCATCCTGGTCAACCAGTTCCTGTCGCTGTCCTTGCTGATGGTCTTGCGGCCGTCAGAGGTGATGCCGCTCGGCCTCCTCTTCTATGCAGCACCCGCCGTGCTCGGTGCCTATGTCGGGCTGATGATCTTCAACCGCGTCGATACCGCTACGTTCAACCGCATCGTGGGCCTGCTCCTGATGGCTGCCGGGATCGGTTTCGTCGGCCCCCTCTGAAGCTTGGACGCATGCCGATGCAGAAATTGCCACAGGATCTTCCCCCGCCGGACCGCCCCGTCGCGCGCAGATGGCGGCTTGCGGTCGTCAGCTTCCATGGATCGCTGCTGACCCTCATGCTGGTGCTGGCGCTGACGACCGGTCACAATGTTCAAATTGCGGTTACGAACGTGCCTCCAGCAGCTTCGAACAAGTAGGAGGGCTTGTCCGACGCATCCCGGATCGCAACGATGGAACGCATCCTCGATTTGATATACGAGGCCGCCGGCCAGCAAGACCTCTGGCCTGCCGTTCTCGCCGCCATCGCCGATCTCACGGGAAGCGAAGGCGGGATATTGTTCGGACAATCGCTCACGGCCGAGCAGGTCTACTTCGATTTCAACGGCCGCTTGAACCAGCAGTGCAATCAGGCCTACCAGGAACGCCACATGCAGAACGCATGGTCGGAGGCCATGGAGGACAAGCCGATCGGGCAAGTGGTTCTCTCGGACGAGGTGGTGCCGCTGCGAGAGCTCGAAAAATCGGGCTTCTACGACGAGGTCCTCAGGCCGCAAGGCCTCGGACACAACGCGATGATTGCGCTGGCAGCGAAGAACGATTTTCGTGTCGCCTTCAACATGTGCCGCAGCAGGCGCCGCGGAGAATTCGACGCAGCCGGCCGCAAGCACATCGAAATGCTGGCTCCCCATCTGCGAAGATCCATCACATTGGGATTCCGCCTGACCGGGTATCACGCATTGAGGAGAGCCGCGTTCGACGTGCTCGATCAACTGGCGGACGGCGTCGTCGTCATGTGTGCCAGGGCACATGTCGTCTTTGCGAACCAGGCGGCCTGTGCGCTTGAAGCGGAAGGGACGCTCAAACTCAAGCCTTCGATGGCGACCTGGTCAACCCCGCATTCGAGACGCCTCGCAAACCTTGTCAGGTCGACATTGGCCGGCGGAGCCGGCGGAGCGATGAGTGTTCCCGCGCTGGACGGGACGCGGCTTCTGACCATTGTCGTGGTGGGACTGCGCAGCGAAGAAGTCGGGATGCTCGGCGGGGCCTTCATCCGCAACGCGGCCTGCGCCGCCTTCGTGATCGATCCCTCGCAAAGAGGAATGGCAAGCGCGCTGCAATTGAGCGACGCTTATGGCTTGACCAGGGCGGAAGCACGCGTCGCGGTTGCAGCGTCCTCCGGCGGCACGACATCCGAGGCAGCCGTCATGCTGGGACTGTCCGCCAATACGGTCAAGACACATCTCAGGCGCGTCTTCGCCAAAACCGACACGAGAGGTCAGGCTGAGCTTGCCGCGCTTCTCGCCACGATCGGTGTCGTCAGGTCCCCTCGGGAAACCTCGTAGCAAGAACCGGGCGGAGCGAGATCCGGGGCATGTCCCCCTCGCCTTGGATTGCGCTTCCTCCGGCGCCCTTCGACCATGGCGGACGCTCCACCCTTGCGTGGAGCTGCGGCTGCCCCTAACCCCGCGCCTTGCTCCAGTCGGGCGCAACCTGGCCCGACACGCCCTCGAAAGCGCCGTCGGCGAGCTCGAACACCAGGATGCGGGCGGCATCGACGGGGCCCGGCATGGTGACCCGGCCCTTGGGGACCTGCTTGAAGCCGACGCGGCCGTAATAGGGTTCGTCGCCGACCAGCAGCACGAGGCGGTGGCCCTGCTCCTTCGCGTCCTTCAGCGCGCGCTCCATCAATCGGCGGCCGATGCCGCGGTCGCGGAACGGCGGCTCGACGGTGAGCGGCCCGAGCAGCAGCGCGGGCGTGTCGCCGATCAGGATCGGCAACTGCCTGACGGAGCCGACCAGGAGCGTACCGATGCGGGCCGTGAAGGACAGCTCGAGCAGATGGTCGACATGCTCGCGAATCCGGTAGGCGCTCAGCACGAAGCGGCCGGGACCGAAGGTACGTTCGTGCAGCCGCTCGATCGTCTGAGCGTCGCCGGCAGCTTCGGGCAGGATGGTCAGTGAGAGATCGTTCATGTCGATTCGCGGGATAGCACCTGAATGCAGCGCGGTCCATCGGGCAGCGCGGACGGTCGTTCCTTTTCGGCGCCGGCTGGGACAAACAGGCCAGCAGCTTCATCTCCCGCCGTCCGCGCGTCACGGTGTCGAGCGCGAGCCCGGAGGACACCGACAGCAGGGCCATGATCATCAGGCCCATCGACAGCACGGCGGTCGGCAGGCGCGGCAAGAGGCCGGTTTCGATGAAGGTGATCACGATCGGGATTGCGAGGATGATCGAAGCCAGTGCGACGAGTTGCTTTGCAGCGCTTGGTTTCCATCCCTTGACTAGCACAGGCCGCGCTCAGCGCCAGGTCGCAATCAACGGCCTGCCGTCCAGCACTTCGGCGATGCGCAGCCGCGTGCCGGGCGTGGTGCCCTCGGGCAACGCGGCATTGTCGAAGAAACCGCATTCGACGATCTCGCGGTTGGGCTCGGGGACGCGGTGCTGGCTGAACCGCCTGACCACGTAGACCGCGACGTGGTCGCGGCGGGAGACGTGGCTGTTGAGGAAGATGCCGTGCAGGATCGCATCACCGGTGACGTCGATCTCGCCCTCCTCCTTGAGCTCGCGCCGCAGCGCCTCTTCCATGGTCTCGCCGAAATCGACGCCGCCGCCAGGCAGGTACCAGCCGCTGACATAGCTGTGCCTGACCAGGAACACCCGGTTGTCGGCATCCAGCACCACGGCGCGGACGCCGAGCGTCATGCCGCGGACGAGCAGGAAATAGACGTGGGAGAGTTGGCGGAGCAGCGGCTCGGCTCTTCGTCGGACCCGGTTCAGACGTTCTCCCATCAGCCTCCCCCGGCGCCTCGTGACAGGCCCAGCTTGCGCGTTCCGCGCGACCTTGCCATTACAGTGGAGCAATAGCGAGGCAATCGCGCGCCATGACTCCTTCCACGTTGGCCCCCTTCACGCTCGGCCATCTGTCCGATCCGCATCTGGCGCCCTTGCCGAAGCCGCGGCTGATCGAGCTCGCGGGCAAGCGCGCGCTCGGCTACATCAACTGGACGCGCAACCGCCACAAGTATCAGCGCCGCGAAGTGCTCGACGCCCTCGTCGCCGACATGAAGGCGCAGGCGCCCGACCACATCGCAGTGACGGGCGATCTCGTCAATCTGGCGCTGGAGGCGGAATTCGCTCCGGCCCTGGCCTGGCTCGAAAGCGTCGGCCCGCCCGACCGCGTCACGGCGATTCCCGGCAATCACGACGCCTATGTCGGCGCGACGCGGCACCGCTTCGGCGAGACCTTTCAGCCCTACATCGCCGCGGATACGCCGGGTGCTGCGGTCTTTCCCGCGGTGCGCCGGCGCGGGCCGCTCGCGCTGATCAGCCTGTCCACGGCGGTGCCGACCCTGCCGTTTATGGCGACTGGCACGCTCGGACACGATCAACTCACAGCGCTCGCGGAGGTGCTCGAACGGCTCGCACATGAAGACGTCTTCCGCGTGCTGCTGGTGCATCATCCGCTGCAATCCAGCGCGCGCCAGAAGCGAATGACGGACGCGCCAAAATTGCTGGCGCTGCTGAAGCGGCACGGCGTCGAGCTGGTCCTGCACGGGCACGATCACGTTCATTCGACGCTCTGGGTCGAAGGCCCCAACGGCAATATTCCCGTGCTCGGCGTGCCCTCGGCCTCCGCACTCGCGCACGGGCACTATCCCGCGGCGGCTTATAACCTGTTCAGAATCGAGAAGGACAATGCCGGCTGGCGCTGCGAGCAGACGGTGCGGAGCCTGGGGGCGGGGTTTCAGGTCGGGCAGACCAAGCATGTGCGGTTGATTTAGCTCGCCGTCATTCCGGGGCATGCGAAGCATGAACCCGGAATCCATCGGGCGGCAGAACATGCTGATGAATGGATTCCGGGTTCGCGCTTTGCGCGCCCCGGAATGACGGCGGAGGATACCTCACCAGCTCCGCAGCACCGCCAATATCGCGACCCCGAACAGGGCGGCAGCGCCGAGGATGAAGCCGAGGACGAACGGCCAGACGCGCGAACGGGGCGGCGGCGGCATCATGCCAGGTGCTTGCGGCTCCGGCGCGACCACCATGGCCCGCTCGCGTTCGACCATGCGGCGCGCGACATAGTCGGTGATGGCCTCGACGATCACGGCGGTGTCGTGCGATTCGGCGAGCACGATGCGGCCGAAGCGGGTGTCCTGGACGAACCGGTACATCCGCTTGTCGCGCCCCATCACGATGTGGGCGACGACGTCGATCCACAGCCGCGGCGTATCGCCCTGGCTGACGCCGCGGTCGAACAGGTCGATCTGATCGGGGACCTGCGCGAACAGGGGGTCGAGCGCGTCGTTGAGGATCTCGAGCCGCGCCACCTCGGCGTCCCTGAGATCGACGACGACGCCGGTCCGGTCGGCGGCCTCGATCCGCGCGCGCAGCAGCGCGTCGCGCAGCCTTACCGGGCGCGGCTGGCCGGGCGGGGTCCCGCTGGTCTCGGGCTCTGACATGGTCGGCCTCGTCCTCTTTCCGTCATTAACCTATCAGCAACCACCTCCTCCGCAAAGGCCCACAATTCCAGAGACTTACCGCGCCCACAGCCGGCTTGCCTGTGCCAAAAACAGACGGTCCCACCCAGGCAGGGCCTGGATGGGACCGTCCGTCCTTGGACGTCTTCTTAGGTCGGGGCGATCAGGCCGAGACCCGCGAGGGCTCTTCCACGATCGAGAAGCGGACGCCGGCCTTGTGACGGCTCTCTTCCGAGACTTCCTTCCAGCACTCTTCGGCTTCCTTGCGGGTCTTGAACGGACCCTTGACCTGGGCCGAGCCTTCCACGAGCTTGTGGAAGTTCATCGAACCGAACTCGCCGCCGATCACCCAGAAATTGCTGCCTTTGGTCATTGTCAGTCTCCTCTCGAATCGCGCGCTGCGTTAGCCGAACTGGTTCATCGTGTTGTGGGCGCCGCCTGCCTTGAGGGCGGCTTCACCCGCGAAGTACTCCTTGTGGTCGTCGCCGATGTCGGAGCCGGCCATGTTCTGGTGCTTCACGCAGGCGATGCCCTGACGGATCTCGGCGCGCTGGACGTTCTTGACGTAGCCCAGCATGCCCTGCTCGCCGAAATACTCGCGGGCGAGATTGTCGGTCGAGAGCGCCGCCGTGTGGTAGGTCGGCAGCGTGATCAGGTGGTGGAAGATGCCGGCGCGCTTGGCCGAATCCGCCTGGAAGGTGCGGATGCGCTCGTCGGCTTCCTGCGCCAGCGGCGTGTCGTCATATTCCGCCTTCATCAGATCGGCACGGTTGTACTTGCTGACGTCCTTGCCCGCTTCCTTCCAGGCATCGAAGACCTGCCAACGGAAGTTGAGGGTCCAGTTAAACGACGGCGAGTTGTTGTAGGCGAGCTTGGCATTCGGCACGACCTTGCGGATGCGGTCGACCATGCTGGCGATCTGCTCGATATGCGGCTTCTCGGTCTCGATCCAGAGCAGGTCGGCACCGTTCTGCAGCGACGTGATGCAGTCGAGCACGCAACGGTCGGCACCGGTGCCGGAACGGAACTGGTAGAGGTTCGAGGGCAGCCGCTTCGGACGCATCATCTTGCCGTTGCGGTTGATGATGACGTCGCCGTTGCGGGCGTTCTCCGGCGTGATCTCCTCGCAGTCGAGGAAGCTGTTGTACTGGTCGCCGATGTCGCCGGGCTTGTGGCTGACGGCGATCTGCTGCGTGAGGCCGGCGCCGAGCGAGTCGGTGCGGGTCACGACGACGCCGTCTTCGACGCCGAGCTCGAGGAAGGCGTGGCGGCAGGCGCGGATCTTCGCCAGGAAGACGTCATGCGGCACGGTGACCTTGCCGTCCTGGTGACCGCACTGCTTCTCGTCCGAGACCTGGTTCTCGATCTGCAGGGCGCAGGCGCCCGCCTCGATCATCTTCTTGGCGAGCAGATAGGTCGCTTCCGCGTTTCCGAAGCCGGCGTCGATGTCGGCGATGACGGGCACGACGTGGGTCTGGAAGTTGTCGATCTTCTCGATCAGCTCCTTCTCGCGGGTCTTGTCGCCTTCCTTGCGCGCCTTGTCGAGCAGGCGGAAGATGTCGTTGAGCTCGCGGGAATCCGCCTGACGCAGGAAGGTGTAGAGTTCCTCGATCAGTGCCGGCACCGAGGTCTTCTCGTGCATCGACTGGTCGGGCAGCGGACCGAATTCGGAGCGCAGCGCCGCGATCATCCAACCGGAGAGATAAAGGTAGGTGCGGTCGGTCTTGCCGAAGTGCTTCTTGACCGAGATCAGCTTCTGCTGGGCGATGAAGCCGTGCCAGCAACCCAGCGACTGCGTGTACTTGGTCGGATCCTTGTCATAGGCCGCCATGTCGGCACGCATCAGCGCCGCGGTGTAGCGGGCGACGTCCAGGCCCGTCTTGAAGCGGTTCTGCAGGCGCATGCGGGCGACGGCCTCGGCCGTCACCCCGTTCCAGGTCGGCTGGGTCTCGAGGAGCGCCTGGGCCGCCTTGACCTCGTCGAGATACGAAGACGGACCCTGAAGGGTGCTGATGCCGCGGGGCTGGTAGTTCATGTGCCTGATCCTTTCGCTGACGATGGCGATGGCAAGCCATCGACATTCTTGACACTGCATTGCGAGATGCGTGTCAGGAGCTAAACGCGAATTCAGAAAGTTCGTACAGATAGCTTGCTTCTGATTGGTGATGTCATGTAACATCAGAACATGTAATAGATGTAATATTGTAAATTTTGTAACAAATAGGTCAGCATGACTGTCCTTGATCTTGGAGCGCTGAGACATGGTCGCGGAGTCCGGCAAGAAACTGTTCGTCGGCCCCCGTTTCCGGAGGATCCGGCAGCAATTGGGGCTGTCGCAGACCCAGATCGCCGAGGGCCTCGGGATCTCGCCGAGCTATGTCAACCTGATCGAACGCAACCAGCGTCCGGTGACGGCGCAGATCCTGCTGCGGCTGGCCGAGACCTATGACCTTGACCTGCGCGATCTCGCCACTGCCGACGAGGATCGCTTCTTCGCCGAGCTCAACGAGATCTTCTCCGACCCGCTGTTCCGCCAGATCGACGTTCCCAAGCAGGAGCTGCGCGACCTCGCCGAACTCTGCCCCGGCGTCACCCATGCGCTGCAGCGGCTCTATGCAGCCTATACCGAGGCGCGCCAGGGCGAGACGCTGGCGGCGGCGCAGATGGCCGACCGCGATGTCGGCACGCGCTATGAGGCCAATCCGGTCGAGCGCGTCCGCGAGCTGATCGAGGCCAACCGCAATTATTTCCCGGAGCTGGAGCAGGCCGCGGAAAATCTCCGCGACGAGCTGAACGTCCCGGCCGAGGGGCTGTATGCCGCGCTCGCCGCCCGCTTGCGGGAAAAGCACTCGATCCAGACCCGCACCATGCCCGTTGACGTGATGCGCGAGACGCTGAGGCGGTTCGACCGGCACCGCCGCCAGCTCCTGATCTCCGAGCTGGTCGATCCGCCCGGCCGCGCGTTTCAGCTCGCCTTCCAGCTGGGCCTGGGAGAATGCGCGCAAGCCCTGGAAACCATCATCGGCCGCGCCGGCCCGCTCGACGACGCCCCGCGCCGCCTGTTCCGCATCACGCTCGGCAATTACTTTGCGGCGGCCGTGATGATGCCCTATCCGGCATTCCTCGCCGCCGCCGAGGCGCTGAACTACGACATCCACGTGCTGGCGCAGCGCTTCAATTCCGGCTTCGAGCAGGTCTGCCATCGCCTCACCACCCTGCAGCGGCCGAACGCGCGCGGCATTCCGTTCTTCCTCCTGCGCGTCGACAATGCCGGCAACGTCTCCAAGCGCTTCTCCTCGGGCACCTTCCCGTTCTCGAAGTTCGGCGGCACCTGTCCGCTGTGGAACGTGCACTCGACCTTCGATACGCCGGATCGCCTGCTCAAGCAGGTGATCGAGTTGCCGGACGGGACGCGCTATTTCTCGATCGCGCAGATGGTGCGCCGTCCCATCGCGCCGCATCCGCTGCCGCAGCCGCGCTTCGCCATCGGCCTAGGCTGCGAGATCCGTCACGCCTCGCGCCTGACCTACGCGGCCGGCATCGACCTGGAGAAGACCGAGGGCACGCCGATCGGCGTCAACTGCCGCCTCTGCGAGCGCGAGAACTGCGCCCAGCGCGCCGAGCCGCCGATCACGCGCACGCTGATCCTGGACGAGACGACGCGAAGGGTGTCGAGCTTTGCCTTCTCGAATGCGCGGGAGTTGTGAGGGCGGCTATGTGCGTTCCGCGGAAGGCGCTCGCCGCACCCACCGCTGTCATGCTCCGCGAAAGCGGAGCACCCAATACGTCGCCGCCCATAGGCTCTGTCACGACCCCAGCGTGCTGGATCGCCCGCCTGCGCGGGCGATGACACTTGAGTGCGGGGCGAAAGCTCCCGCCAAATCCTGCTACGTGGATATTCATCATGGTTAACCCCGCCCTAATCCAGCCCCACGATCTGCAACCCTGGATTAAGCACGCCTCAACATCGGCCCCCTAGTCTCGCCGCACTCACTTTTCGCAAACAACGGCGGACTATCGTGCCGGGCGAAGTGACATCAGGGGGTTCATCATGCGCATTGCGCTATTGCTGACCGCAACCATCGTCGGCGCGCTCTTCGCCGGCCCGACCATTGCCGGCCCGCTCGATGCCGGCGCATCGCAGCCGCTGCCGCCGGGCTTCCAAAATTATCGCGGCTACATGTTCGACCTGTCGGAAAACTCCGACCGCAAGGATTTCGACAAGCTCACCGACAATCTGAAGCAGCAGATCGATGCCGTCGAAGCGACCGGCCTGTCGCCGCGCGTGCTGCGTTTCTTCCGCACCGTGCCGATCATCGCGAGCGAGCTCGCCTGCCTCGACGAAGGCGCCGCAACCGCCTGCTACGGCCGCGTCGCCCCCAACGTCGAGCGCCGCGTGCCGCGGACGCTGACGGTGTGGGATCACGACAAGCAGCGCTGGACCAATCCGAACGCCGTCGACCTCGCGGTCGATTCGGGGCTCGGCGTGATCATGCTGCGTCCGGACATGATGCGCTACGAGAAGGAGGCCGTGCTGCTGCACGAGCTTCTGCACGCCTATCATGCGCGCTTGTTGCCGGACGGCTACGCCAACAAGGGCGTGATCGGCTATTATGCGCTGGCCAAGTCCAAGGACATGTTGCCCAAGGAATCCTATGCGATGAAGAACCCGATGGAGTTCTTCGCCGTAACCGCCAGCATCTTCCTGGCCGGAAAAAGCGAATTCCACGACCCGAAGTCGCGCGAGGCGCTCAAGGAGAAGATGCCGGACTATTACAAATATCTGGTCGGCGTGTTCGGCTTCGATCCCGAGCCGGCGGCCGCGAACGGCCCGGTCGCCTCGCTGAAGTAAGTCGGCGGCGCGCTCCCTGCGCGCGACCGCGTCAGAGCCGCGCGAACAGCGCGGCTCTCTTGCTTGGAGCGCCGGAAGCTGCGGATGACGCGCTCGCGGCAATTGCCAAGCGGGGGTGCGATCTGCATAGTCCCGCCGCATCGATACCGTTTTTCGAAGGGGATGAGAGAACATGGCGGACGCCGACCTGGATGTCGTGATCCGGCAACTGGCCAGACATCTGCATACGGGCCTGATGACCCGCGCCAAGGAGCGCCGGGATCGCTTCAACGGCCTTGCGGCCAAGGCCAAGGGCAAGGAGACCGGCGAGCGTTTCAAGATGATGGCCAAGGCCACCATGGAGCAGGCCACCGCCGCCGCCAAGCGCCTGCAGATGTCGGCCGACAACGTCGCCGATAGCTACGCGCGGTCGATGCGGCTCGCCGCCAGCACGCCTGTTACGGTGAAGGTGGAGAAGAAAGCGAAGGACGAGAAGCCGGCGAAGAAGGCCGCCAAGGCAAAGAAGGCAAACGCGAAGAAGGCGAAGTAAGGCGCGGAGCGTCTCCCTTCTTCCCTTGATATTCTACCGCGTCGGCGTGGCAAGCAGGGTCGGCTCGACGCTCGCGAGTTCGGCGAGCCTGGCGCGGGCGGTCTCGTGGGCGCGGCCGTCCTTGCCCATCGGCAGCGCCAGCGCGGCCTCGAAATCGGCGCGGGCGTCGTCGAGCTGGCCGCGGGCAAGAAACGCGAGGCCGCGGTCGAGGCGGGCCTGCGCATCGGAGGGGTCGAGACGGACGGCCGTGTTGTAACTCAGGATCGCGCGGTCGAGATCGCCCAGGGCGGCGAGCGCAAGCCCGCGCTGGTGATAGGGCGCGGCGCGCTTGGGTTCATGCGCGATCGCCTCGTCATAATCGGCAACGGCAAGCTCGAGGTCGCCATTCTGCCGGCGCGCCAGCGCCCGGTCGCGATAGAGCGAAGCGCGGTTGGGATTGAGGCGGATGGCCTCGTCGAAATCGGCGATCGCCCGCCCGAAGTCGCCGCGACGCAGCGCGATCCGCCCGCGCCCCGCATAGGCGAAGGCGATCAACGAGCCGCGCAGCGGCGAGAAACCGATCACCGCCGAGCAGATATCGGGATCGTCCTCGTCGCCGCAATTGACGACCATGTGCGTGGACAGGCCGATGAGCACGCACAGGACGATCAGCAATGGCACCACAATTCTGGTCATCTTCGACGATGGCCGGCAGCGGGCCGGCCACGCATCCCCTTTCGAAGAATTGGTCTCGCTGCGGTGTTAACACCAGCGCCGGGGATTTTGTGTGCGCCAGGTCACAAAGCGGACGCGATGCGTCCGGTTCCGTCATCCCCAAGGTCCACGTGAAGGACCACCCGACGAGGAGCGGCCCCACGGACCACGCGGCCGATAGTTCTCGTTGGCGCCGACCGACGGGGCAACCCGGCCGCCAAGCTCGGCGGCCAGCTGCTGAAGGGCCGCGATGCGATTCTGGGTCGAGGGATGGGTGGCGAACAGATTGTCCACGCCGTGGCCCGACAGCGGATTGATGATGAACATATGCGCCGTCGCCGGGTTCCGCTCCGCCTCGTAGTTCGGCACCTGATGCGCAGCGCCCTCGATCTTCACCAGCGCCGAGGCCAGCCACATCGGCTGTCCCACGATCCGCGCGCCGAGATTGTCCGCGGCATATTCGCGGGTCCGGCTGATCGCCATCTGCACCAGCATGGCGCCGAGCGGGGCAAGGATCATCATCAGGATCGAGCCGACGATGCCGAGGCCATTGTTGTTCTCGCGATTGCCGCCGAAGAACATGCCGAACTGCGCAATCATCGAGATCGCGCCGGCGATGGTCGCGGTGATCGTCATCAGCAGCGTGTCGTGATTCTTGATGTGCGCCAGCTCGTGCGCGATCACGCCGGCGAGTTCCTCGCGGCTGAGCTGGTTCATCAGGCCGGTGGTGACAGCAACCGCGGCGTTCTCCGGGTTGCGGCCGGTAGCGAACGCGTTGGGCTGGATCTCGTCCATCACGAATACCCGCGGCATCGGCAGGCCGGCACGGCCCGCGAGCTCGGCGACGAGGCCGACCAGCTCGGGCGCAGTCGAACGGTCGACCTCATGGGCGCCGTACATCGACAGCACCATGCGGTCGGAGTTCCAGTAGGTGAAAAGGTTGGTCGCAGCGGCAATGACGAGCGCGATCATGGCGCCGGAGGCGCCGCCGATCAGATAGCCGACGCCCATGAACAGGGCGGTCAGGCCTGCCAGCAGCATTGCGGTACGCAGATAGTTCATAGCCCTCTCTCCTGGCCGGCCATGGCAGACTGGAAGCGCCAGCAGGCCGGCAGGCATGAGGTAGGGATGACACCGGCCCACCTGCAAGGTTTCAAGGTGCGTCGCGGAGCCGCGGCATCCCGCAGCGTCATTCCTAGCCGATGCCAGCATCGAGCGCGGAATGACGAAACGATGGTTTGCGCAGCCCACTTCCATTAAGATTCACCCAGAATCCAAGCGTCCCCCTCCCGCCGGAAAGTTCATGCTCCAAACCCGACTTGCGATCGCGGCCGTTGCTTTCGCCGCCCTATCCTTTCCCGCCTTCGCCCAGTTCGCGCCGCCACCCGGCAAGCCTGCGGCGCCAAAAGCTTCCGTGCCGCGGGCCGCGTCGTGCCACAATGGCGCGAGCTTCGATCGTTTTCTGGCCGACGTGAAGCAGCAGGCGGTGGCCGCCGGCGTGTCGCAGCGGACGATCGCGGAAGCCTCGCCCTACCTCGTCTACGACCAGGGCATCGTCAATCGCGACCGCGGCCAGCGCGTGTTCGGCCAGCTCTTCACCGAGTTCGCGGGACGCATGGCCGCGCCCTATCGCATGCAGAACGGCCAGCAGCACATCAAGCAACACGCGGCTGCGTTCGCGCGCGCCGAAAAGGAATATGGCGTGCCGCCCGCCGTGATCGCAGCGTTCTGGGGCCTGGAGAGCGATTTCGGCGCCAACATGGGCAACCTGCCGACGCTGAAATCGCTGGTGTCGCTGGCCTATGACTGCCGCCGCTCGGAGATGTTCGTGGGCGAGACCATCGCCGCCTTGAAGATCGTCGACCGCGGCGACCTGCATCCCGACGAGATGATCGGCTCCTGGGCCGGCGAGCTGGGCCAGACCCAGTTTCTGCCCGTGCATTATTTCAACTATGCGGTCGACTATGACGGCGACGGCCGGCGCGACCTGTTGCGCTCGCCGGACGACGTGATCGGCTCGACGGCGAACTACATCGCCAACGGCCTGAAGTGGCGGCGCGGCGAGCCGTGGCTGGAAGAGATCAAGGTGCCGCCGAACCTGCCATGGGAGAAGACCGACCTTTCCGTGCGCGAGCCGCGTTCGACCTGGGCGCAACTCGGCGTCACCTATCCTGACGGCCGCCCCTTGCCGAACGACAATCTCGCAGCGTCCGTGCTGCTGCCGATGGGACGCTTCGGGCCGGCCTTCATGGCCTACCCGAATTTCGCGGCCTACACCGAGTGGAACAACTCGCTGATCTACGCGACGACCGCAGGCTATCTCGCCTCGCGCATCGCCGGCGCGGCGCCGATGCGCAAGCCGTCGGCGCCGGTGGCGCAGCTGCCGTTCAACGAGCTCAAGGAGTTGCAGCAGCTGCTGGTGCGCGCCGGCTTCAATGTCGGCAAGGTCGACGGCGTGCTCGGCCAGCAGAGCCGTGCCGCCGTGAAGGCGATGCAGATCAAGTACGGCCTGCCGGCGGATTCCTGGCCGACCGCCGAATTGCTCGCCCGCATGCGCGGCGGCACGCTGCAGGCGCAGCCGGCAGCAATGATCCGGTGACTTTCGCTTCACATTGGTCGCTTCTCGCGTGAGAGCGTCGGCCGAAGATCGACTCACGCTACGGGGAAGCTCCCGTTCAAACGAGAGGCAGCATGTTGCAGTTTCAGCTTCCCTGGCAGGAGATCTTCGTCCCGACGCATTCCGTGGAGGAAATGATCCTGCGCGGCACCCTCATGTATCTCGGCCTCTTCATCCTGATGCGCTTCATCTTGAAACGACAGGCTGGCGGGCTCAGCATACCGGACGTGCTCCTCGTCGTCCTTCTGGCCGACGCGGCACAGAATGGCATGGCGGGAGAATATCGCTCGATCACAGAAGGCATTGTGCTCATTACCACGATCATCTTCTGGAATCTTGCGATCGACTGGCTCGGCTATCATGTGCCTTTCATCGAACGGCTCGCGCGGCCCGCGCCGCTGCTTCTCATCAAGGATGGACAGGTGCTTCGCCGCCATTTGCGACAGGAGCTGGTCACGATGGACGAGCTGCTGAGCAAGCTTCGCGAAGAGGGGATAACGAGCCCCTCGGACGTCAAGAAGGCCTATATCGAGGGCGACGGCAACATCAGCGTGCAACGAATGGAAAAGTGACTGGCTTTCAAGAGGCCCGCAACTTCGTCTCATGGATCGGCACGCGACCGTGTTGCGGTTGAGCGGAGGTCGGGAGAGAATGGCTTTCTCCCGAGACAGACATTGTCAGGATTTTTCTTTGCAGCAGGCGCGGCCAACGGGCAAAGATGCCTTCGCGTGGCTCGCCTGCACTTTCCGTATGGCTCATCCCTTGCGCCTGATGTCGCGATGCACAAGTGTTCGAGACCTTTCACCGCCTGGAAGCATTCCCATGAGCCGTTCGACCAAACTGTTTGAGACCTACAAGCTCGGCCCGGTCACGCTGGCCAACCGCCTCGTTATGGCGCCGCTGACGCGCAACCGCGCCGTACCCGGCACCTTCGTGCCCGGCCCGCTCGCCGCCGACTATTACGCCCAGCGCGCCTCCGCCGGGCTCCTGATCACCGAAGCAAGCCAGGTCTCGCAACAGGGCCAGGGCTACCAGGACACCCCCGGCATCTACAGCAAGGACCAGGTCGCCGGCTGGCGCAAGGTCACCGACAAGGTCCATGACCGCGGCGGCAAGATCTTCATCCAGCTGTGGCATGTCGGGCGCATCTCGCATGTCGATCTCCAGGCCAATGGCGCCGCCCCGGTGGCGCCGAGCGCGATCCGCGCCAAGGGCAAGACCTTCGTGAACGGCGGCTTCGCCGACGTCTCCGAGCCCCGCGCGCTCGAGCTTTCCGAAATTCCTGGTATCATCGATGACTTCAAGCGCGCGGCGAAGAATGCGCTGGAAGCCGGCTTCGACGGCGTCGAGATCCACGGCGCCAACGGCTATCTGCTCGAGCAGTTCGCAAAGGACGGCGCCAACAAGCGCACGGATGCTTACGGTGGCTCGATCGAGAACCGCGCGCGCCTGATGCTCGAGATCTCCAAGGCGGTCGCGGCCGAGGCCGGCGCCGACCGCACCGGCATCCGCATCTCGCCGGTGACGCCGGCCAACGACATCTCCGACTCCAACCCGCAAACGCTGTACGATCACATCGTCGACGGCCTCAACGCGCTCAAGCTGGTCTATCTCCACGTGGTCGAAGGCGCCACCGGCGGGCCGCGCGACATCGCGCCGTTCGACTATGCCTCGTTGCGCAAGCGCTTCTCCGGCGCCTACGTCGCCAACAACGGCTACGACTTCGATCTCGCCACCAAGGTGCTGGAGGCAAACGCCGCCGACCTCATCGCCTTCGGCAAGCCGTTCATCTCCAATCCCGACCTGGTCGAGCGGTTGAAGCAGGGCGCAGCGCTGAACGAGTGGGACAAGAACACCTTCTACGGCGGCGGCGCCAAGGGCTACACGGACTATCCGAAGCTCGCGGCCGAACCGGCGGAGTGATGTCCGCTTTCTCCTCCGTCATTGCGAGGAGCGCTTGCGACGACGCAATCCAGAATCTTTCCGCGGTGACAGCCTGGATTGCTTCGCTTTGCTCGCAACGACGACGCGGAGGCAGTCGAGTTCAGTAACAAGAAAAAGGCCGGGATCGCTCCCGGCCTTTCGTGTTGTGAATCTATCAGCGCCGCTCACTTCGCTTCCGCGCGCTTCGGGGGAGTGGCCGGCCACGACTTGATCAGCGTGTCGTAGTCCACCGTCTCGCCCTTCGGCTTCTCGTTGGCGAGCTTGCGCTGGGGCGCAATGGTGCCGTCCTTCTCGGCCTTGGCGAACCAGTATTCCGGTTTCTCCTTCTTGTTGAGCTTCGGACCGCAGGCGCCCTGCACGCCTGACTTCTCGAGGCGCTCCATCACGGAGTCCTGGGCGGCGGCCAGCGCATCCATCGCGGCTTGCGGCGTCTTCGTACCGGACGAGGCATCGCCGATGTTCTGCCACCACAGCTGCGCCAGCTTCGGATAGTCGGGCACGTTGTTGCCGGTCGGGGTCCACTGCACGCGCGCGGGCGAACGGTAGAATTCGATCAGGCCGCCGAGCTTCGGCGCACGCTCGGTGAACGACTTGTCCCAGATGTCGGATTCGCGGACGAAGGTGAGGCCGACATGGCTCTTCTTCAGCGACACCGACTTGGAGACGATGAACTGCAGATACAGCCACGCTGCCTTGCGGCGATCCGGCGGAGTGGACTTCAGGAGCGTGAGCGAGCCCGCGTCCTGGTAGCCGAGCTTCATGCCTTCC
This sequence comes from Bradyrhizobium sp., assembly GCA_035575945.1. GTDB lineage: Bacteria > Pseudomonadota > Alphaproteobacteria > Rhizobiales > Xanthobacteraceae > Bradyrhizobium. The sequence goes on from DATLXF010000027.1 coordinate 239,717, forward strand.
TTCCAGTATGCGCCGTGCGGCGAGGGAGCCATGCGCCATTTCGGGGTGCCGTCCGCGTTCATCACGGCGATGCCCGGCTTCACCATGTCGGCGGTGAAGGCGGTGTACCAGAACATCTGCTGGGCGATGTTGCCCTGCGCCGGCACGGGGCCGGACTCGGAGAACGTCATGCCCTGGGCCTGGGGCGGCGCATACTTCTTCATCCACTCGAGATATTTGGTGATCGAGTAGACCGCCGCCGGACCGTTGGTGTCGCCACCACGCTCGACCGAGGAGCCGACGGGGCGACAGCCTTCCATGCGGATGCCCCATTCGTCGACCGGCAGGCCGTTCGGAATGCCCTTGTCGCCGTTGCCGGCCATCGACAGCCAGGCGTCGGTGAAGCGCCATCCGAGCGAGGGGTCCTTCTTGCCATAGTCCATATGGCCGTAGACCTTGACGCCGTTGATCTCCTTGATGTCGTTGGTGAAGAATTCGGCGATGTCCTCGTAGGCGGACCAGTTCACGGGCACGCCGAGCTCATAGCCGTACTTGGCCTTGAACTTGGCCTTGTAGTCGGGGTTGGTGAACCAGTCGTAGCGGAACCAGTAGAGGTTGGCGAACTGCTGGTCGGGCAGCTGATAGAGCTTGCCGTCCGGTCCGGTGCCGAACGACTTGCCGATGAAGTCGTTGACGTCGAGCATCGGATTGGTGACGTCCTTGCCCTCGCCGGTCATGTAGTCCGACAGCGCGACGGTCTGGCCGTAGCGGAAATGCGTTCCGATCAGGTCGGAATCGTTGATCCAGCCGTCATAGACGTTTTTTCCGGACTGCATCTGGGTCTGCAGCTTCTCGACGACGTCACCTTCCTGGATGAGGTCGTGCTTGAGCTTGATGCCGGTCAGCTCGGAGAATGCCTTGGCGAGCGTCTGCGCCTCGTATTCGTGGGTCGTGATGGTCTCGGAGACGACGTTGATCTCCATGCCCTTGAACGGTTCGGCGGCCTTGGCGAACCACTCCAGCTCCTTCTTTTGGTCTTCCTTCGACAGCGTCGAGGGCTGGAACTCGGCGATCCACTTCTGGATCGTCGCCTCGTCGGCAGCGCGAACCGGAGCCGCGAGGGCGAACGAGACCGCAACGATCGCGGCAGCGCTCGACATGGTCAGAAAACTGCTCTTGGTCAATGGACCTTTCCTTCTCCTAAACTGTCGCATGGTGTTCCTCCGTTGCAGCGACAAACTTTTATACAGGCCCGGGTTGGTCCCCGGACCTGGCCGTCCCTTCGCGAGCTTCAGACCGTGCGGAAGATGAGCACGGCCATTACAAGCGAAATTCCACTTGCGAGCCACAGGCTCGAAATCTCAAACCCCTCCTCGCCGATGGGCAGCGTGACGATCGCGTCGGTGCCGACGAGGCCGATCCACGCGAGGTGGATGACGGCGGCCGCGATCAGCGAGATGAACAGGCGATCGCCGCGCGTGGTCGGGATGCGCAGCACGCCGACCCGTTCGGCCTCGGGGTACGCCGCGGCAAGCCAGGTCATCACCGCGAGCGTGCAGCCGAGCGCGGCGAAGAAGATCGCAGTCGGCAGCGTCCAGGCCATCCATGCGATTGACTCCATGATTGCCTCCTTAGACGCGGCCGAGCGCGAAACCGCGCGCAATGTAGTTGCGGACGAACCAGATCACGAGCGCGCCCGGAATGATGGTGAGCACGCCGGCCGCCGCGAGCAGGCCCCAATCCATGCCGGCCGCCGACACCGTGCGCGTCATGATCGCGGCGATCGGCTTGGCATGCACCGAGGTCAGGGTGCGCGCCAGCAGCAGTTCGACCCAGGAGAACATGAAGCAGAAGAAGGCGGCGACGCCGATGCCGCTCGCGATCAGCGGCACCAGGATCTTGATGAAGAAGCGCGGGAAGGAATAGCCGTCGAGGAAGGCGGTCTCGTCGATCTCGCGCGGCACGCCGGAGACGAAGCCTTCGAGGATCCACACCGCGAGCGGGACGTTGAAGATGCAGTGCGCCAGCGCGACCGCCCAGGGCGTATCGAACAGCCCGATCGCCGAATAGAGGTTGAAGAACGGCAGCGCATAGACCGCGGCCGGCGCCATGCGGTTCGACAACAGCCAGAAGAACAGATGCTTGTCGCCGAGGAAACGGTAGCGCGAGAAGGCGTAAGCCGCCGGCAAGGCCACCGCGATCGAGATGATGGTGTTGAGGACGACGTATTCGAGCGAATTGATGTAGCCGGAATACCAGCTCTCGTCGGTGAAGATGCGCTTGTAGTGCTGCAGCGTCGGGGTGTGCGGCCACAGCGTCATCGTCGAGACGATCTCGCTGTTGGTCTTGAAGCTCATGTTGACGAGCCAGTAGATCGGCAGCAGCAGGAAGACCAGGAACAGCCCCATGATGAGGCGGCGGCCGGGGATCGAATGCATCACGCGGCTCCTTCCTTGACGGCGCGCTCGGCGCCGGCATTGGTCATGACGGTGTAGAAGATCCAGCAGACGATCAGGATGATCAGATTGTAGACCAGCGACAACGCCGCGGCCTTGCCGAGGTCAAACTGGCCGAGCGCGATCTTGACCAGCTCGATCGACACGAAGGTGGTCGAGTTGCCCGGCCCGCCGCCGGTGACGACGAACGGCTCGGTGTAGATCATGAAGCTGTCCATGAAGCGCAGCAGCACGGCGATCAGCAGCACGCGATTCATCTTCGGCAGCTGGATCGCCTTGAACACGGCCCAGCGCGAGGCGCCGTCGATCTGGGCGGCCTGGTAATAGGCCTCCGGGATCGACTTCAGGCCGGCATAGCAGAGCAGCGCGACGAGGCTGGTCCAGTGCCAGACATCCATCACGATGACGGTGACCCAGGCGTCGAACTCGTTGGAGACGTAATTATAGTCGAGGCCCATGGCATTGAGGGTATAGCCGAGCAGGCCGATGTCGGGCCGGCCGAAGATCTGCCAGATGGTGCCGACCACGTTCCACGGAATCAACAGCGGCAGTGCGAGGATCACGAGGCAGGCCGCGACGGTCCAGCCCTGGCGCGGCATCGACAGCGCGACGACGATGCCGAGCGGCACCTCGATCGCGAGGATCACCAGCGAGAAGAACAGGTTGCGGCCGAGCGAGGCGAGGAAGCGCCCGCCGAGATCGGTCGAGGGATCGAGCAGCTCCTTGAACCAGCCGACGCCGTTCCAGAAGAACTGGTTGTTGCCGAAGGTGTCCTGCATCGAATAGTTCACCACCGTCATCAGCGGCAGCACGGCCGAGAAGGCGACGACCAGGAACACGGGCAGCACCAAGAACCAGGCTTTTTGGTTGACGGTCTTTTCCATCAGGCGGCTCCCTCCACCAGAAGGCTGTCGGCATAGACGTGGACGTGGGACGGATCGAATTTCAGCCCGGCATCGCCGTCCGCACTCGAAAAGCCGGCCGGCGCGCGTGCCGCGAGCTTGGCGTCACCGAAGCGAGCGCGCGCAAAGCGGATGCGACCGAGATCGTCGAGGCGCTCGATCTTCGCCGTTAGCAGGCCCGGCGCCGGCGCAACGACCTCGACGAATTCGGGACGCACGCCGATCTCGATCTTGGCGCCCGAAGGCAGATCGTCGTAGGCGCGGTTCAACGCGATGACGTGGCCGCCGACCTTCGCCTCGCGCCCCCTCACCTCGGCCGGCAGGATGTTCATGCCGGGCGAGCCGATGAAATAGCCGACGAAGGTGTGGGCCGGCTTGTCGAACAGCTCGGCCGGGGTACCGCTCTGCACAACGCGGCCGTCATGCATGACGACGACGGTGTCGGCGAAGGTCAGCGCCTCGGTCTGGTCGTGGGTGACGTAGATCATCGTGAGGTCGAGCTCGCGGTGCAGCGCCTTCAGCTTGGAACGCAGCTGCCATTTCAGCTCGGGATCGATCACCGTCAGCGGCTCGTCGAACAGCACGGCGGCAACGTCCGAACGGACGAGGCCGCGGCCGAGCGAGATCTTCTGCTTGGCGTCGGCCGTGAGACGCGTGGCCTTGCGATTGAGATAGGGCTCGAGGTCGAGCAGGCGGCCGATCTCGGCGACGCGCTTGTCGATCTCGGCCTTCGGCACCCCGCGGTTCTTCAGCGGAAACGCCAGGTTCTGCCCCACCGTCATGGTGTCGTAGATCACCGGGAACTGGAAAACCTGGGCGATGTTGCGCTTCTGGGTCGACAGCGGCGTGATGTCCTTGCCGTCGAACAGGATCTTTCCGCGCGACGGCGTGATGATGCCGGAGATCACGTTGAGCAGCGTGGTCTTGCCGCAACCGGAGGGTCCGAGCAGCGCATAGGCGCCGCCCTGTCGCCAGGTCATGGTCACCGGCTTCAGCGCAAAGCTCTCCGGGGGCGCATCATTGCCGCCGTAGGAATGGGCGAGATCGACGAGGTCAATGCGGGCCATGGTGCATCTCCCTCAGGCGCTTTTGACCGTTGAGGCGTTTTCTTCGCGCGAGCCGCTGCGCGCTTCGCTGGAAAACGCCATGCCGGGAGCCGCGACCAACCGGTCGGCAGCATCGAAGACGAAGACGTCGTTGGGGTCGAGGACGGCATCGAGCGTCTGGCCGGGCTCGAACTCGTGCACGCCGTGCAGCACCGCCACCCAGTTCGACCCGCCCCGGGTCAGATGAACGAAACTCTCCGAACCGGTGATTTCGGTCACGGTGACGGTGGCGTGGAAGGCGTGACGGTCGGCCTCGCCATGGGCGAGGGCGAGCTGATGCGCGCGGAAGCCGACGCGATAGGATCCGTCGGCAAGGCCCGCGTAAAGTCCGGAGGCCGGCGAGGCCGTGCCGCCTGCATATTTGACGGAGCCGTTCTTCTTCTCGATGCCGACGAGGTTGAGCGGCGGATCGGAGAACACCTGCGCGACGCGCAAGGTTTGCGGCCGGCGGTAGACGTTGGCGGTCTCGCCCATCTGCAGCGCCTGCCCCTCCCACATGCAGACCGTGTTGCCGCCGAGCAAAAGCGCCTCGGTCGGCTCGGTGGTGGCATAGACGAAGATCGCGCCCGAGGCCTCGAAGATGCGCGGCAGCTCGGCGCGCAGCTCCTCGCGCAGCTTGTAATCGAGATTGGCGAGCGGCTCGTCGAGCAGCACGAGGTCGGCGCCCTTGACCAGCGCACGCGCGATCGCCGTGCGCTGCTGCTGGCCGCCGGAGAGCTGGAGCGGCGTGCGCTTCAGGAACGGCTCGAGCCGCAGCAGCTTCGCCGCCTCGGCGACGCGCGCCTCGATCTCATCGCGCGGCTTGCCCTGCACGCGCAAGGGCGAGGCAATATTCTCGTAGACCGTCAGCGAGGGGTAGTTGATGAACTGCTGGTAGACCATGGCGACCGAGCGCTTGCGCACGTCGGCGCCCGTGACGTCCTTGCCGTTGACCACCACCTTGCCGGTGCTCGGCTTGTCGAGGCCGGCGAGCAGCCGCATGATCGAGGTCTTGCCCGACAGCGTCGGGCCGAGCAGGACGTTGAGGGTTCCGCTCTCCAGCGTCAGCGAGACGTCGCGGATGTGCGGAACGCCCTCGACGGTCCGGGTCACGTGATCGAGTGTCACGGTCATGAGCGTCCTCCTGCTTCCAGCAGGGGAGTTTGCTGCACGGCATGGGTCCTGATCCAGTCGTCAAGTGTCGCGATCTCGTCGGCAGATAGTCGCAGGCCGAGCTTGGAACGACGCCAGACTACGTCCTCGGCGGTGACGGCCCATTCATTGGCCATGAGATATCGGACCTCGCGCTCGGTCAGCGTCGCGCCAAAGGACTGGCCGAGATCCTCTGCCGTTTTCGCATCAGCGAGCAGCTTGGCGGCGCGGGTGCCATAGGCGCGGGCGAGCCGTCGCGCATGCGCGTGGCCGAGGAAGGGATAGCCGCGCTGGAGCTCGGCGATCAGTCCGTCGATGTCAGATACATTCATGTCGCCGCCGGGCAGCGGCGATTTCCCGGTCCAACCCTCACGCGCCTTCGCGCTGCGCAAGTAGGGCGCGAGCCGCTCCAGCGCTTCCTCGGCGAGGCGGCGATAGGTCGTGATCTTGCCGCCATAGATCGACAGCAGTGGCACCCCGCCGGGCGTGTCGAGCTCGAACACGTAGTCGCGGGTGGCGGCCTTGGCCTCGCTGGCGCCGTCGTCATAGAGCGGACGCACGCCGGAATAGGTCCAGACCACGTCGTCCGGCGTCACGGGCTTGGCGAGATATTCGCTCGCCGCGGCGCAGAGATACTGGATCTCCTCCGCCGTCGCCTTCACCTTGGCGGGGTCGCCGTCGTAATCGCGGTCGGTGGTGCCGATCAGCGTGAAGTCGTCCTGGTACGGGATGACGAAAATGATGCGGCCGTCGGCGTTCTGGAACATGTAGGCGCGGTCGTGATCGTAGAGCTTCCTGACCACGATGTGCGAGCCCTGAACCAGGCGCACCTTGGCCTTCGCATTGACGCCGGCGCCGCGGCCGAGCACGTCCTCGACCCAGGGGCCGCCGGCATTGATGAGCGTGCGCGCCTGGATGGACGAGCGCTCCCCGGTCAGCGTGTTGACCATGCTGACGGTCCATACGCCGTCCGACTGGCGAATTTCGGTGGCGCGGGTGCGGGTGCGGATCTCGGCGCCCTTGTCGGCGGCATCGCGGGCGTTGAGCACGACAAGGCGGGCGTCGTCGACGAAGCAGTCCGAATATTCGAAGGCGCGGCTGTAGCGATTGGGGATCAGCGGCTTGCCGACCGCGTCACGCCTAAGGTCGACCGAGCGCGTAGGAGGCAGCAGGTGGCGGCCGCCGATGTGATCGTAGAGGAATAGGCCCAAGCGCAGCAGCCAGGCCGGGCGCAGGCCGGCGTGATGCGGCAAGACGAAGCGCAGGGGGCGGATGATATGGGGCGCGATGCCCCAGAGGATCTCGCGCTCGATCAGCGCCTCGCGAACCAGCCGAAACTCGTAATATTCGAGATAGCGCAGGCCGCCATGCACCAGCTTGGTCGACCAGGACGACGTCCCGCTCGCCAGATCGTTCATTTCGCACAGGAAAACCGTGTTGCCGCGGCCCACCGCGTCGCGCGCGATGCCACAGCCGTTAACACCGCCTCCAATGATGGCGAGATCGAAAATACGCTCCAACAGACGCATCCCCCGGCAGCCGCTCGTTTGTCGAACGGCAACTTTCGCTTTTGATTACATCACACCGAAAAACGAAAGCAAGATGAAAGAGAGGGGAGAGGAAGTGAAAGAGAAACTTTTTCAGCGTCACTGAGGCCCGAAATCAGCAACCGAACGGGCAGATTTAGGGCAAGCAGCTCGATTGAACGGCAGGCTGGCGCGGCCCAGTGAACCGACGCGCTAATTGACTCGAATGTAGCAACATATCTACATAACTCTCGTAAGCAGGGCATCGCAATGGCTTGGAGGCACAGACGATGGTGACCACCCTGACCAGCCGAGAATTCAATCAAGACACCAGCGGTGCCAAGAAGGCGGCATCGCAGGGACCCGTCTTTATTACGGACCGCGGCCGCCCGGCCCATGTCCTGCTGACGATCGAGGATTATTTACGCTTGAGCGGTGGGCACATGAGCCTTGGCGAAGCTCTGGCACAGGCGAATGCGGACGTCGATTTCGAACCGCCTCGTATAACCGGCGGCGTCTCCAGGCCCGCCGATCTCGACTGATGTTTCTGCTGGACACCAATGTCATTTCCGAACTGAGGCGGCCGGATAAGGCCGATCGCAGTGTCCTCGCTTGGGCCAATGCTGTGCCTGCGGCGAATTTCTTCATGTCCGCCATCTCGATTCTCGAGATTCAACTTGGTGCGCGCCTGATCGAGCGCAAAGACGCGGTGCAAGGCGCCGTTCTGCGTGCCTGGATCAACGATCACATTCTGGCCCGCTTCGAGGGGCGGATTCTGGCGATCGACACCGCCGTGGCGCAGCGTTGCGCGCAACTGAACGTTCCCAACCCGCGGGCCGATCGCGACGCCCTTATTGCTGCGACCGCACTGGTTCACGGCTTGACGGTCGTTACGCGCAATGTGGGAGATTTCGAACCTATGGGCGTGGCGCTACTGAATCCGTGGAGCAGCACCTAAATTTTAGCGCAGCCGCACCACCGGCGCGGCTTCCGGAACCGCATCCTGCACCTCGGCCGGCGCATCATCGACCTCCGCCCCCTTCGGCAGCGCCTCGACAACCTCGATGCCCTTGCTGTGGCAGATGGTAGCGAGACGCTCGGGAAGCTCCTGGTCGGTGACGAAGGTCTGGATCTGGGTGATATGCGCGATGCGCACCGGCGCGCTGCGGCGGAGTTTTGTCGAATCGGCGACCAGCATGACGCTGCGGGCATTGGCGATGATGGCCTGCGCCACCTGCACCTCGCGATAGTCGAAGTCGAGCAAGGCGCCTTCCTCGTCGATCGCGGACGCACCGATGATGGCGTAGTCGACCTTGAACTGGCCGATCAGCTGCGTCGCGGTCGAGCCGACCACCGCGCCATCGGCGCGCCGCACCGTGCCGCCGGCGACCACCACTTCGATCCGGGGATGGCGATAGAGCAGCATCGCGACGTTGAGATTGTTGGTGATGACGAGCAGGTCCTCGTGCGAGGTCAGCGCGCTCGCGACCTCCTCCGTCGTGGTGCCGATGTTGATGAACAGCGAGCAGCCGTTCGGGATCAGCGAGGCGGCGGCCGCGCCGATCGCCTTTTTCTCGTCGGCGGCGACAAAGCGGCGCGCCTCGTAGGCGAGGTTCTCCACGCCCGAGGCGATGATGGCGCCGCCATGGATGCGGGTCAGCGACCTCCGCTCGCAGAGATCGTTGAGATCCTTCCGGATGGTCTGGGCCGAGACCTCGAAGCGGCGCGCGAGCTCCTCGACCATGACGCGGCCGGACGCGCGCGCGAGGTTGAGGATTTCGGCTTGGCGATGGGTCAGTCCGGTCACGGCAACGGCCTCAAATCAGAGCGATGCATGGTGCTGCGGTTCGCGCCTTCGGTCAATGCGCGCCGATCACGGTTAACGAATGAAGGGGCTGCGCCGCACCATTCTTACCACGCCATGTTCTTACCATGCCAAGGCGCTCGAAAGACGCGCGAGCAGCGCCGGGTCGTCGAAAGCGCTGGCGGACGTGACGGCGCCTGCTGCAACCAGGTCAGCATGGCTGAGGCTGGTGCGGATACCGATGGTCGGGATTCCCGCTGCCGTCGCGGATTGCACGCCAGTACGGGAGTCCTCGAACGCGATCGAGGCCTCCGGCCTGGCGCCGACGAAACGCAATCCTTCCTGATAGGGCAGCGGATGCGGCTTGCCGTGCGGCAGCTCGGCGCCGATCACGAGCGCCTTGAACCGATGCGTGATGCCGAGACCGGAGAGCAGCAGTTCGGCGTTGAGACGCGGTGCGTTGGTCACGGCAACCATGGGAATGCCGGCGCCGTCGGCGCGATCGAGCAGCGCTATCAGGCCTGGCAGCGGTGCGATCTGCCCGGCTACCAGCGTGCGGAAGACCTCTTCCTTCTCGTCGAGGATCAGGGCGCGCCGTTCCGGCACCTCATTCGGCAAGAAGCGCTCGCCGATCGCGACATTGGCGAAGCCTTGCAGCTCTCTGGAGAAGCGCGCATGGTCGAACACATGACCGTGAGGGCCGAGCACCTGATTGAAAGCCTGCAAGTGCAACGGATCGGTGTCGGCGAGCGTGCCGTCGATGTCGAACAGCAACGCCCTGCCTGCTGCATCATGTCTGGCCTCGATCATTTCCGTACTTTCCCCATGCACGACGCATCGATGCGGAAGACGTATCAATACCGCCTCGATCGCGCAACGACACGCGCGCATGACGGACGACGCGACACTCGACAAAGCCGCACCCCGCTGCAACACTCGGCGCAAGACCAAAAAGGAGGAAACGATGACGATCAACAGACGCGATCTGGCACTCTCCACGCTCGCCGTCTCGGCGCTTACGTTTGCGACGTCCGCGCTCGCTGCTTCGCCGGACGAGGAAGCCGTGGCCAAGAAGGTCGAGGCCTTCCGCCTTGCCCAGATCGCGGCCGATCCGAAGGCGCTGGGCGGCTTGTGCGCGGACGAGCTCAGCTACAGTCATTCCAGCGGCAAGGTTGAGGACAAGGCAACCTTCATCGCCAACGCCACCGACGGCAAGTCGAAGTTCCTGTCGATCGAATACAAGGACCCGACCATCAAGGTCGTCGGCCCCGCGGCGATCGTGCGTTTCCACTGGCTGGGCGAGCAGGAAATGGCGGCCGACGGGAAGAAAGTGTCGACCAATCTTCACATCCTCATGAATTGGCAGAAGCAGGGCGACGAATGGAAGCTGCTGTCGCGGGCGGCGACGAAGCTGTGATGACGACTTCCGCCCTCTCCCCCTGTGGAAGAGGGTGGCTCGCCGCGCAGCCGCGCTACGGGTGAGGGTTGCCTTTGCGAAGTAATCTCTAGCTTGTGAACGCGCTGATAGACCCCTCATCCGGCGCTGCGCGCCACCTTCTCCCACAAGGGGAGAAGGAAAGAAGGCCTACGCCGCCTCCTTCACATCGCCGTTAACCAGCTTGCGCGCAGCGCGCTCGGCTTCGCGGGCGTTGCGGAAAAGCTGGCCTTCAAGCCGGTTGAAGCGGTGAGACGAGGCGAAGAAGCAGTAGCCGCCTTGAGAGCGAACGACGATACCTGCGGTCTGCGAATTGACTTCGATGATGTAGCTGTCCGGCATGGTCCGTGGATCCCTCAGTGCGGGCAAATAACGGCAACCGTGCCCGAAGGTTCCCAGGCATCGGAGGCCGTACCCACCCGAATCGTCTGGCAACTGAGTACGCCGGGACGTCATCGGTTTTATGACTGGTTCTTGACCGGTTCTTGGCGCAGACGCAACGAGGCGCCTCACCGCGGCCCGTTCTGCGGCGCCGCCACGTCCGCATGAGGCAGAGCGCCGCGCGCGACTACGTCGCAATCGGCGGATCGTTTCGCTCGATCGGCTGCGGCCGGCCTTGGTCGTCGATCGAGACATAGGTGAAGTTGCCGTCGGTGACGAGAAACGGATGCAGCTCCCTGCGCCGCAATGCCCAGGCCTCGAGATGCACGGTCAGCGAGGTTCGTCCGACGCGCACGAGATTGGCATAAACCGAGACGAGATCGCCGACATAGACCGCTTTGCGAAAATTCATTGCCTCGATCGCGACCGTCACGGTGCGCGACCGCGCAGCCTTCGAGGCGAACACGCCGCCGCCGACGTCCATCTGGCTCAGCAGCCAGCCGCCGAAGATGTCGCCGTTGGCGTTGGTGTCGGCGGGCATCGCCAGCGTGCGAATGCAGAGATCGCCGCTCGGGCCGATGGCTTGTTCGCTCATGTCGTTCTCACTTGAAATTATCCCAGCCCGGATCAGGCGCGAAGCGCTCGCCGAATCGTTCCGCCAGCGCGCGCAGGGTGGATACGACGTTCTCGACGCCGCGCGTGCGCGCATAGTTCAGCGGGCCGCCGCGGAACGGTGCATAGCCGGTGCCGAAGATCATGGCGCCGTCGACCGCGTCGGCATCGTCGACGATGCCCTCGCGCAGCGCCGCAACGCAGACATTGGACATCGGCAGCACCAGGCGGTCGATCATCTGGTCGGTGACGCGGGGGCCGGTCTCCGGCAACGGCGCCTTCTCCGCCTCGCCGTCCTTCCAGGTGTAAAATCCCTTGCCGGTCTTGCGGCCGAGCTCGCCCTTGGCCACCTTCTCGCGCAGCCAGGCCGGCGTCGGGGGCAGGAGATCGCCGAACTTGGAGCGCAGCATGTCGCCGACGTCGAGGCAGATATCGAGCCCGACCTGATCGGCGAGCTCGATCGGCCCCATCGGCATGCCGAACTGCTCGGCCGCGGCGTCGATCAGGCGCGGGTCGATCTTCTCGTCCAGCATCACCATGGCTTCCAGCATGTACGGCGTCAGCGCACGGTTGACGAGGAAGCCCGGCGAGCTCTTCACGGGCAACGGCAGGCGGTCGACCGCCCCGACGAAGGCGAGCGCCTGTTTCAGCACCTGTGCATCGTTGCCGTCATGGCTGACGACCTCGACCAGCTGCAGCCGCGACACCGGATTGAAGAAATGCAGGCCGACCAGCCGCTCCGGCCGCGCCAGCGTGGTGCGCAGATCCTGCAGCGGAATGCTCGATGTATTGGTCGCGAGGATCGCGCCCGGCTTCATCCGCGGCTCGATGCCGGCATAGACTTTCTGCTTCAGCTCCAGCTTCTCCGGCACCGCCTCGATGATGAGATCGGCGTTGCGGACGCCCCCGCCGTCCATGTCCGGGATCAGGCGATCGAGTGCGTCGCGCACCTCGGCCGGCTTGCGGATGATCTTGCCGTAGAGCTCATCGGCCCGCTTCACCGCGCCCGCGATCGGCTCCGCCTTCATGTCGGCGAGCGAGACGCGAAAGCCCTGCCCGGCCACCCAAGCGGCGATGTCGCCGCCCATGGCGCCGGCGCCGATCACGTGGACATGCTCGACCGTGTTGCCGGAGCCTGCCGTCTTCTTCATATGCTCGCGCAGGAAGAAGACGCGGATCAGGTTCTGTGCGGTCGGTGTCACCATCAATTTGGCGAAGGAGGTCTGCTCGGCTTTCAGCATCGCGGCCTTGCTGCCGCCATGGGTCTCCCAGAGGTCGATCAGCGCGTAAGGCGCGGGATAGTGTTCTCGGGATGCTGCCTTCGCCGCCTCCGCGCGCATGCGCTTGGCGAGCAGGCCACGGACCGGGCCGAGATTGGCGGCGCGTGCGAGCCAGCCGGGCTTGGCCCGCTTCAGGCGGCCGAACAGCGCATCCTTTACCGCGCCATTGACGTGGCGCTCTTGAGACACGGCGTCGACGAGGCCGAGCGATCTGGCGCGGCGCGCATCGATGGTGCGGCCGGTCAGCATCAGTGCCATCGACTGCGTCGGATTGACCAGCGCGGTGAAGCGCGCGGTGCCCCCAAGGCCGGGATGCAGGCCCAGCATCACCTCCGGAAAGCCGAAGCGCGCGCCTTCGATCGCGATGCGCATCTGGCAGGCGAGCGCGACTTCGAGCCCGCCGCCGAGGCAGAAGCCGTGGATGACCGCGACCGTCGGCAGCTTGAGCGCTTCCAGATGGTCCACCACCGCATGCGCGGCGCGGATGCGCGTCTCCACCATGTCGGGGTCGGAGGCGCCGCGGAATTCGTTGACGTCCGCGCCCGCGATGAAGCCGGACGGCTTCGCCGAGCGGATGACGAGACCAGCGGGGCGCTCGGTCTCGATCGCCGCGAGCACGGCGTCGAACTCCTCCATCACATCCGACGACAGCGTGTTGGCGCTGGCGTCGGCGCGGTCGAACAGCAGCCACGCGATGCCGTCCGCATCGCGCGTCAGCTTGAAATGCTTGTACGGACTGTCCGTCGCAGGCTTGGGCCCGAGCTCCAGCACGCGATCGCCAAGCGCGGTCATGATCCTGGATTCCATGGTCACACCGCCTCGATCAGCATGGCGCCGCCGAGCCCGCCGCCGATGCATTCGGTGGCAATTCCGCGCCGCGTGCCGAGCCGCTTCATCGCGTTGACGAGATGCAGCACGATGCGGTTACCGGAGGTGCCGACGGGATGCCCGAGCGAGATGGCGCCGCCGTCGACGTTCAGCCGCTCACGGTCGATCTCGCCGGCTGCGCCGTCGAGCCGCAAGATTTCGCGACAGAATTTGTCGTCGTTCCAGGCGGCGAGGCAGCCGAGCACCTGAGTTGCGAACGCCTCGTTCAGCTCCCAGGTCTCGACGTCCTTGAGGGTGAGGTCGTAGCGCTGGAGCAGGGGCGTCACCGACATCACCGGACCGAGCCCCATGATGCTGGGGTCGAGCGCGGCCCAATGGCTGTCCACGATCGCCGCTTTCGGCGTCAGCCCGTGCTTTGCCACCGCGGCGTCGGAAGCCAGGATCACCCAGGAGGCACCGTCCGTGATCTGCGAGGAATTGCCGGCAGTGACCTGTCCCCAAGGGCGCTCGAACACCGGCCGGAGCTTTGCGAGCGACTCGACCGTGGAATCCGGCCGCACGCCGTCGTCATGGTCGAAGAACTTGCCGTCGCGGGAGAACGCGGTCTCGACCTCGCCCTTGAGGAAGCCCGCGTCCTGAGCATGCGCGAGGCGGCGATGGCTCTCGGCGGCATAGGCATCCGACTGCGCGCGGGTGATGCCGAAGAGATGGCCGACGACCTCTGCGGTCTGGCCCATGTTCAGCTCGGTGATGGGATCGGTCAGGCCGCGTTCGAGGCCGATGACCGGCTTGAGATCGCGCGGCCTCAGCTTGAACGCCGCGGCGAGCTTCGCGGCCACGCCCTTGGCGGTGGCGAGCCCGGCGAACCAGCGCACGCCGGAATTCGGCCAGACCAGCGGCGCGTGGCTCAGTGCCTCGGTGCCGCCGGCGAGGATCATGTCGGCATGGCCCTCACGGATGTAGCGGTAGGCGGTATCGATCGACTGCATGCCGGAGCCGCAATTGATCTGCACGGTGAAGGCGACCATGTCCTCGCCCATGCCGAGCCGGAGCGCGGCCACCCGGGCCGGATTCATCTCGTCCGCGATCACGTTGACGCAGCCGAGTATGACCTGGTCGAAACTGGCGGGCGCGAACGGCTGGCGCGCCAGCAGCGGCCGGCCGCATTGCACGGCAAGATCGACCGGCGTGAACGGACCGGGCCCCGAGCGTGCCTTCAGGAACGGCGTCCTGCTGCCGTCGACGATGAAAACCGGTCGTGCCATCAGCTCGCCGCCCTCTGTTCACCGAGTTCCTGGAAGAACTGATGCACATCGCCGGCTTTCTTGTAAATCGGCGACAGCGCCTCCGGCGCAAAATCGTCGACCTCGATCACGGCACTGACGGCTTCGCGGGCCGCGGCGAGTTGCTCACCCTCGGCTTGCGTGATCACGCCCTTGGTCACCGCCTCCTTCCATTCGGAGATGCGCGCGGCGCGCAGGCGCCTCGCGATGGCGTCCGTGCCGGCGACCAGCTTGAACGCGCGCTCCAGCCGGGCAAAGCCGCCGTCGTCATCGACATGGGCCAGATCCGGGGTCAGGCGATCGCGTGCCGCCGACGGCTCCAGCACGATGCCGGCGCATTGGTGCACGACGCGATCGGACGGGCCGAGCACGCGGGGGCCGAACGGCTGCACCACGAGCTTGAGGAAGCCGGCAACGAAACGGTTCGGCAAATTGGCGAGGATTTCGGCAAGCCGATTCTCGATGGTCTTGAATCCGCTCGCCATGCACCATTCCAGCGCGGCAAAATCCTCCTGCTGGCGGCCTTCGTCCTGCCAGCGCTTCAACGCGGCCGAGAGCAGATAGAGTTCGGAGAGGATATCGCCGAAGCGGGCCGACAGCATTTCCTTGCGCTTGAGGGCGCCGCCGAGCGTCAGCAGCGCCATGTCGGCACAGAGCAAGAGGGCGGCGGAGTAGCGCGAGAGCTGGCGGTAAAACGTTGTGGCGTCGCCCGCGTCCGGCGCCGGCGCGAATAGGCCAAAGGTCCAGCTGTGGCCGAAGGCGCGGAACAGCGTCCGGACGCTGTGGCCGACATGCTTCCAGAACGTCCGGTCGAACGCCGTGAGCCCGCGCTCGCGATCGTTGTCCGCCAGCGCATTCATCTCGTCGAGCAGATAAGGATGGGCACGGATCGCACCCTGCCCGAACACGATGAGGTTGCGGGTCAGGATGTTGGCGCCCTCGACCGTGATCCCGACCGGTACGGCGCGATGGAGATTGCCGAGATAGTTTTGCGGACCGTCGATCACGGCCTTGCCGCCGTGGATGTCCATGGCGTCGTCGACCGCAATGCGCATCCGCTCGGTCGCGTGCAGCTTCATGATGCCGGAGATGACGGCGGGATGAATGCCGGCATTGAGCGCCGCGCAGGTCAGCCGCCGCGCCGCATCGAGCTGGTAGGCGGTGGCGACGATGCGCGCGAGCGGCTCCTCGACGCCCTCGAACTTGGAGATCGAGATGCCGAACTGCTCGCGGATGCGGGCATAGGCGCCGGTGGCGCGCGCCGCGTAGGCGGCACCCGCGGCCGAGAGCGACGGCAGCGAGATGCCGCGGCCGGCTGCGAGTGCGGTCATCAGCATCTTCCAGCCCTGTCCCAGCCGCTCCTTGCCGCCGATGACGTAGTCGAGGGGGATGAAGACGTCGCGCCCCCAGTTCGGACCGTTCTGAAACACCTGCATCGACGGCAGATGGCGCCGGCCGATCACGACGCCGGGCAGGTTGGTCGGAATCAGCGCCACGGTGATGCCGAGTTCGTCCTGATCGCCGACGAGGTGATCGGGGTCATAGGCCTTGAAGGCGAGGCCGAGCAGCGTCGCGACGGGGCCGAGCGTGATGTAGCGCTTGTGCCAATTGAGCCTGAGGCCGACCACCTCGCGGCCTTCGAACTCGCCCTTGCAGATGATGCCGGTGTCGACCATCGAGGCGGCATCGGAGCCTGCTTCAGGACTGGTGAGGCCGAAGCAGGGAATGTCGCGGCCGTCGGCGAGGCGCGGCAGCCAGCGCGGCTGCTGCTCCTTGGTGCCGAAGCGCATCAGGAGCTCGCCGGGCCCGAGCGAGTTCGGCACCATCACGGTGACGGCGGCGGCGATCGAGCGGGTCGATATCTTGCGCACGACTTCCGAATGCGCATAGGGCGAGAAGCCGAGTCCGCCGAACTCCTTCGGGATGATCATGCCGAAGAACTTCTCGCGCTTGACGAAGTGCCAGACGTCGGCGGCAGGTCGCGCCATTCCCAGAAGATCTTCCACTCGTCGAGCATGGCGCAGAGCTCGTCGACGGGGCCGTTCAGGAACGCCTGCTCCTCGTCCGTCAGCCTGGCCGCGGGGATGTTCAGCAGTTTTGACCAGTCGGGGTTGCCGGTGAAGAGGTCGGCATCCCACCAGACGTCGCCGGCTTCAAGCGCCTCGCGCTCGGTGCCGGACATCGACGGCAGGACGCCGCGCGCCCAGGAGAAGATCGGCTTTGTGATTTTGTCGCGGCGGAAGCTCATGGCGGACCTCATGCATCGGCGCGGTTATGGGGCACCTTAGCGGAAAGTGGCCGGGTGCGTGGCGAACATCTCGCCTGCAACATTGACGCGGCCGGGCGGCCGCCCGAGCCATAACGGCGGCGGCGCGGGTGCAGTTCCGGGAGGAAGTGGGGGCTGAATGCCTCTCCGCGCGTCATTCCGGGGCGACGCGTAGCGTCGAGCCCGGAATCCATCGTGCAGCAGCGTCGGTGGAGGAATGGATTCCGGGCTCGCGCCTGACGGCGCGCCCCGGAAGGACGGCGTTGAGGGAGACGGGCCCTAATCCGGCCGCACCATCTCGAACATGTTTTCCGGCTTGATCTCGAAATAATCGCCGCGGCGGCCGGCTCGGACGATCGGGCGGGCCGCGGCGGTCTGGTAGATGCCGTCCTTGATCAAGGCCTTGTCGATGTGGACGGCGACGACCTCCCCGAGCGTCAGCCAGGCGTCGGCCTCCTTGCCGTCGGCGCCTTTCAGGCGGACGATGTCGGACACCTTGCACTCGAAGGCGACGGGGCTCTCGGCCACCCGCGGCACGTTGACGAGCTTGCCGGGCACGGCGGTGAGGCCGGCGAGCTTGAATTCGTCGACCTCGGGCGCGACATGCGCGGCGGTTGCGTTCATGTGCCTGGCGAGATCCATGGTGGTGAGATTCCAGACGAACTCCCCGGTCTGCTCCATGTTCGAGACCGTGTCCTTCCAGTTGGTGGAAGAAAACCCGATGATCGGCGGCACGTAGCAGAACGCGTTGAAGAAGCTGTAGGGCGCGAGATTGACGTGGCCCTTGCTGTCGCGCGAGGAGATCCAGCCGATCGGCCGCGGCGCGATGATGGCGTTGAAGGGATCGTGCTTCAGGCCGTGGCCCTTGGAGGGCTCGTAGAAATAAAGGTCTTTGTCGGTCACGCTGACTCTCCGCTCTCCGTCATTTCGGGGCGGTCCGACGGGACCGCGCCAGCGCGGCCCGGGGGACCGAACCCGGAATCTCGAGATTCCGGGTTCGCGCTTTGCGCGCCCCGGAATGACGGCAGGTGAGCTTATAGGAGAAAACGCCGCGCCCGTCAGTGGCGCGGGGACAGACCGGCGATGACGAAATCGATCATCTGGTCGATGGTCGGACCCGGCTTGGTGGCGCACTGGGCGATCATCTGGGGGTGAAAGAAGCGGAGCATCGCGGTGCACGAGCAGAGCGCGGCCAGTTGCAGGTCCGGCGCCTCGAACTCGCCGGAAGCAACGCCTTGCGCAATCATCTGGCCGACGACGCCGGCGATGCACTCCATATGGGCGACGCAGACATCCCAGTCTTCCTCCATCGCAATCGCGACCATCTCGTGCAGCTTGTTGTCGCCGACATAGCGTTCGGTGTTCATGCGATGGATGGTGGTGAGCAGTTCGCGGAAGCGCTCCTTGACCGAACCGGGCCTTGCCACGATCCGCTGCGCCTCGAGCTCGACCTCGCCCATCAGCGAGCGCGCCACCGCCTGATGGATCGCCTTCTTCGATTCGAAGAAGCGATAGACGTTGGCCGGGCTCATTCTGAGCTCCTTGGCGATGTCGCCGACCGTGGTCTTCTGGTAGCCGATCTGGCGGAACAGCCGTTCGGCCACCTCGAGGATACGATCCCGGGTGTCGCCTTCGATATGTTCCGAAACAAGGGCCATCAGTCAGGACTCATCGCTCAGCACTACATCTCACTTATTCAGCCGCTTCAGCAAGCGGAATTGCCGGATGGTCATCGCTGCCATGCTGCGGCGCGGCGGGCTGCTCGGGCGTACCTGCCTCATCCAGGCTCTTGCGGAACCAAAGTGCATAGAGGCCCGGCAAATACAGCAGGGTGAGGAAGGTCGCGACGAACAGGCCGCCCATGATGGTGATCGCCATCGGCCCCCAGAACGCCGATCTCGACAGCGGGATCATGGCAAGGATGGCGGCGAGCGCCGTCAGCACCACCGGACGGGCGCGGCGGACGGTGGCTTCCACGATCGCCTCGCGCCGGGGCAGGCCGTGGCTGACGTCGGTCTCGATCTGATCGACCAGGATGACGGTGTTGCGCATGATCATGCCGGCGAGCGCGATCAGGCCGAGCAGCGCCACGAAGCCGAACGGGGCGTTGGCGACGTTGAGGCCGAGCGAGGCGCCGACGATGCCGAGCGGCGCGGTCAGGAACACCAGGAGAAGGCGCGAGAAGCTCTGCAGCTGGATCATCAAGAGCGTCAGCATCACCATGACCATCATCGGGAAGAGGATGAAGATCGACGCGTTGCCCTTGGCGGATTCCTCGAACGCGCCGCCCGGCTCGATCCGGTAGGCCGGCTCGAGGTGATCCATGATCGGCTTGAGCTTCGGCGTGATCTGGTTGGTGACATCGGGCGCCTGCACGCCGTCGACGACGTCAGACCGCACGGTGATCGCCATGTCGCGGTTGCGCCGCCACATGATCGGCTCCTCATGGGCGTACTCGATCCTGGCGATCTGCTGCAGCGGCACGGCGACGCCATTGCGCGAGGTGATGGTGAGATCGCCGACGCCGCCGAGGTCGAGCCGTTCGGAGGGGATCGCGCGGGCGACCACGCCGACCTTCTCGATGCCGTCGCGCACGGTGGTGACCTGCGAGCCCGAGATCAGCATCGCCAGCGCCTGCGAAACGTCCTGCGGCGTCAGGCCCATGGCGCGGGCGCGATCCTGGTCGACGACGAGCTTGAGGTACGGCGACTGCTCGTTCCAGTCGAGCTGGACGTCCTTGACGCTCTTGTTCTGGCGCATGACGTCGCGAACCTGGTAGGCGATCTCGCGCACCTTGTTGGCATCCGGGCCGATCACGCGGAACTGCACGGGGAAGCCGACCGGCGGGCCGAAATTGAAGCGGTCGACGCGAACGCGAGCCTCGGTCAGCATGCCGTCGGCGACAGCGTTCTCGATCTTGGCCTTGATGCGCTCACGCGCCTCGACACCCTTGGCGACGATGACAATCTCGGCGAAGGCCTCGTTCGGAAGCTGCGGGTTGAGGCCGAGCCAGAAGCGCGGCGAGCCCTGGCCGACATAGGCGGTATAGGTCTCGATGTCCTTGTCGTCCTTGAGCAGGGTCTCGGCCTTCTTCACCGCGTTCTCGGTGACGTTGAAGGCGGTACCCTCAGGAAGGCGGAGCTGGAAGAACAGCTCGGGCCGCTCCGACAGCGGGAAGAACTGCTGCTGAACCCGGCCGAAGCCGACGATGGAGGCGACGAAGACGGCGACGGTCGCGACCACCACGGTGATGCGGTGATTGACGCACCATTGCACCATGGCACGCAAGCCGCGATACATGCGGGTTTCGTAGACCGCGTGCGGATCGTGGTTGTGGTGCGCCTTCATCTCGGGCAGCAGCTTGACGCCGATGTAGGGCGTGAAGATCACCGCCACGAACCAGGATGCGACCAGCGCGATCGCGACGATCCAGAAGATGCTGCCGGCATATTCGCCGACCGCGGAATTGGCAAAGCCGATCGGGAGGAAGCCAGCGGCCGTGACCAGCGTTCCCGTGAGCATCGGAAACGCAGTTGATTCCCAGGCAAAAGACGCCGCGCGCATGCGGTCCCAGCCCTGCTCCATCTTCACCACCATCATCTCGACCGCGATGATGGCGTCGTCGACGAGCAGGCCGAGCGCGATGATCAGCGCGCCGAGCGTGATGCGGTGCAGGTCGAGCGACATCGCGTTCATGACAATGAAGACGATGCCGAGCACGAGCGGCACCGACAGCGCGACCACGATGCCGGTGCGCCAGCCGAGCGCCAGGAAGGAGACGAACAGGACGATGACGAGCGCTTCCATGAAGGAGCGCACGAACTCGCCGACGGCGTGCTCGACCACCTTGGGCTGGTCGGCGATCAGCTTGACGTCGATGCCCTGCGGCACCGCCTTCATGAAGTCGGCCGTCGCCTTCTCGACCTCCTTGCCGACCTCGAGGATGTTGGCGCCCTTCGCGGTGACGACGCCGATGCCGATGGCGGGCTTGCCTTCCTGGCGCACGACGAAGCTCGGCGGATCGACGAAGCCGTGGGTCACGGTGGCGATGTCACCCAGGCGGAACACGCGGCCGTTGCTCTCGACCGGGGTCTCGGCGACCGCCTTGGCGCCGTCCAGCGCGCCGGTGACGCGCAGCGGCACGCGTTGCGAGGAGGTCTCGACCGTGCCGGCCGGCGTCACGTTGTTCTGCTTGGCGAGCGAATCGAACAGCGCCTGCGGCGCGATGCCGAGGGTGGCGAGCTTGGCGTGGCTGAACTCGACGAAGATGCGCTCGTCCTGGTTGCCGTAGACGTCGACCTTGGTCACGCCGGGCACCTTGAGCAGGCGCTGGCGAAAACCCTCGGAGACCTTCTTGAGCTGGGCATAGTCGGCGCCGTCGCCCGTCATCATGTAGAGGATGGAATCGACGTCGGAGAACTCGTCGTTGACAACGGGCCCGAGAATGCCGGACGGCAGCTGGCCCTGCACGTCGACCAGTTTCTTGCGCAGGAGGTAGAAGAGATAGGGCACGTCCTTCGGCGGCGTGTTGTCGCGGAAAGTGACCTGGAGCGCGGTGAAGCCGGGCTTGGAATAGGTCTGCACCTTCTCGAAATAGGGCAGTTCCTGGATCTTCTTCTCGATGGGATCGGCGACCTGGGTTTGAATCTCGTGCGCGGTCGCGCCCGGCCACATCACGGAGACGTTGACCACCTTCACCGTGAAGAAGGGATCCTCGGCGCGGCCGAGCTTCTCGTAGGAGAAGAAGCCGGCAGCACCGAGCACGATCATCAGGAAGAGAACCAGCGTCGGATGGCTGACCGCCCAGGCCGATAGGTTGAAGCGCTTCATCGCACTCTCCGAAACACGATCCAGTTGCAACAACGACAGCCGCTCTATTCAAACCGTCGTCGCGAGGCAGCGAAGCAATCCAGGGGGCTGGGCAGGTTCTGGATCGCTTCGCCGCTTCAGCCTTTGCTTAGGGACAAAGGCCGAAACTCGCCTTGCACGACGTAACTCGCTTCTCCGGTCACTCCGGGGCGTCCGCAGGGCGAACCCGGAATGACGGGAATTAGAAACTCAATGACGACACGATCCGCACCCGCTGACCCGGATCGAGCTTCTGCACACCGAGTGCGACGATCTTCGCCCCCTCCTCCACGCCGCCGGTAATGACGACGTCCTTGCTCTCATAGGACTTCACCGTCACCGGCTTCAGCGAGACGCCTCCGCTGTCGTCGACGACGTAGAATGACGGCTTGCCGCCTTCATTGTACAGGGCCGAGAGCGGCAGCCGAGCGACGCGCTCAGATGCGGCATCCGACAGCGTCAGCGTCGCGGTCATGCCGAGCGCGACCTTGTCGTCGGCCTCGGGCAGAGAGAACTTTGCGAGATAAGTGCGCGTGGCCGGATCGGCCGCCGGCGCGATCTCGCGCAGCTTGGCCACGTACTTCTTGTTCGGCTCGGACCAAAGAGTGACGCTGGCGACGCCCGACTTGGCGCGTCCGACCAGCGTCTCAGGGATCGCGACGACCGCTTCCTTTTCGGCAAAGCGGGCGACACGGATCGAAGCCTGGCCCGCGGCAACCACCTGGCCGGGCTCGATCAGCGTTGCGGTGACGACGCCGCGGGCGTCGGCATTAAGCGTCGCGTAGGAAAGAGAGTTCTTGGTCAGCTCGACCGACCGCTCGGCCCGGTTCAGGCGGGCACGGGCCTCGTCGGCGGCGGCGCGACTCGAATCCAGTTGCGCATCGGTGGTCCAGCCCTTGGCCTTTAGGTCCTTGGCGCGCTGCTCGGCGGCGGCAGCCTGGGCGAGCACGCCGGTCGCGGCAGTCTGCTCGGCGACGGCCTGCTCGGCCTGGAGCTTCAGGTCAATCTCGTCAAGGGTGGCCAATGGCTGGCCGACCTCAACCGTCTGGCCGACTTCGACGAGGCGCTTGGCGACCTTGCCGGCGACGCGAAAGCCGAGATCGCTTTCGATCCTGGGACGGATGGTGCCGACGAAGCTGCGCTCCGGCGTCTCTGCACCATAATGCGCGGTCGCGACCAGAACCGGCCGGGGCGGCTCGGCCTTTTCGGCGACGGTGTCATTGCACCCGGCAAGGGCTGCAGCCATGAAGGCCAGCGACACGCCTGCCAACAGCCTGGAATAGCTCGACAAAACGGATCGGACGAACATGAGGACACTCCTGGCATCTCGAATGAGAGGAATGTCGACTAATCACTGATAAAAGTCAATAATCGTCAGTCATCAGGAATCCGTGATCGTTAAGGGGTGGTAACGATTTGTAGGCGGTCATCAAGGAAAGCGCGGTTGTAAGCAGGGCGGAGCGAGGCATGCCCACCCACCCGGCCAGCATAAGAGAGAGAAGGTGGTGGGCACGGTGCGCTAGGACGTCCCTTTACCGATCCTAAAAGGCTGTTGCCCTCACCGTCCCTGCCCGGCGAACTCGTGCTTGCTGTCGTGGCCTCCGACCAAGGTGAGGATGCCTGCAATCAGGGGCAGCACGGCGAGCACCAGGAGCCCGGTCGAGGTCTGGCCCGTGGCTTCCTTGACCCAGCCGATCAGATAGGGTCCGCCGAAGCCGGCGAGGTTGCCGATCGAGTTGATCAAGGCGATGGCGCCGGCGGCTGCGGTGCCCGAGAGCCAGGCGGTCGGCAGGGTCCAGAACACGCCGAAGCAGCAGAACACGCCGATCGCGGCCACGGTCAACACCGCCATCGTCGCCGTAGGATCGGTGAGATAGGAGGACGCGCCGAGCGCAACCGCCGTGAGCAGCAGCGGCGCACCGACATGCATCACGCGCTCGCGCGTCGCATCGGAGTGCCGCGCCCACAGGATCATGGCGACGGTGCCGAACAGATACGGGATCGCCGTGACGAAACCGGTCTGGGCGTTGGTGAGACCGAACGCCTTGACGATCTGCGGCAGCCAGAATTGCATGCCATAGAGCGCGCCGACGAAGCCAAAATAGATCAGGCTGAGCGCGATCACCTTCGGCGATGACAGCGCTTCGCCGAGCGAGAAATGCTTCACCGCCTGCTTGGCTGCTACTTCAGAATCGAGCTTCGCCTTGAGCCATGCCTTCTGCTCGGCCGAGAGCCAATCCGCTTTCTCCGGCCTGTCGGTGAGATAGAACCAGGTGACGACGCCGAGCAGCACGGAGGGGATCCCCTCGATGATGAACAGCCACTGCCAGCCCTTCAGCCCCATCACGCCGTCGAGGCCGAGCAAGAGGCCCGAGATCGGCGCGCCGATCACGGTCGAGACCGGCACGGCGATGGCGAAGGCTGCGAGGAACCGGGCGCGATATTCGGCCGGATACCAATAGGTGAGATAGAGGATGATTCCGGGGAAGAAGCCGGCCTCGGCGACGCCGAGCAGGAAGCGCAGGACATAGAAGCTGGTGACGCCGCTGACCATCGCCATCAGTGCCGAGATGATGCCCCAGCTCACCATGATGCGGGCGATCCAGCGGCTCGCGCCGAATTTCTCCAGCGCAAGGTTGCTCGGAACCTCGAAGATGAAATAGCCGATGAAAAAGATGCCGGCGCCCCAGGAGAAGATCAGCGGCGTGAATTTCAGGTCCGCGTTCATGGTCAGCGCAGCGAAGCCGAGATTGACGCGATCGAGATAGGAGAAGAAGTAGGCCAGCACCAGGAACGGAATCAGGCGCCAGGAGATCGCGCGGATCGTCGAAGTTTCGATCTCCGACTTGTTGAAGTTCGTGGCGCCGCCGGCGGAACCGGCATAGGTGGTGGTATGGCTCATGGCATCCTCCCCGGGGTTGTTGCTTTTTTCGGGTCTGCGGCCGTTTTCAGCATCGCGAGCAAAGAGTCAATGGAGCAAGCATTGCACGACACGCAGCCGGGCACGCCTGTTGCGCCTGCACGGATATCGCTGCGCCGCGCCGGCCTCGCCCTCGCGCTGATCGTCTGCGGGCTGTCGCTGCGCTGGTACGGATTCCCGCTCGGGCTGCCGGCGTTCGTCGTGAAGTATGGCGGCTCGCTTTTATGGGCAACCATGGTGTTTCTGCTGGTCGGAGCTTTGCTGCCGCGGCTGACGCGGATTCAGCTTGCAACCATCGCGATGGTGATCGCGGCGGTCGTCGAGTTCTCCCGGCTGGTGCATACGCCCTGGCTCGACGCGTTCCGGCTGACGACGGCCGGCGCGTTGCTGCTCGGTCGCATTTTCTCACTGTGGAATCTGGCGGCCTATGCGGTCGGGATTGCGTCTAGGGCTGGATTGATTGTTTTGCTGAATCCAACTCCGACGATCAGCTTGCAGCTGAAAACGCCACACGACCTTGGGCTCTCTTCACAACCCAAAGACAACGCCCGCACCTGCGCAATGCTTCTTCGTCTAATCGGGAGCTACGCCACATGACCAAGCTGTCACGCGAGCACACACCGTGCATCCTGCATCCTTCAAAGACAAACAATGGACCATACAAATGACACTCATACACTTCCATACTGGTTCATCACAGGGCGAGTGGTCATGACCGTTCTCAAAATGAAAGACAAAGTGGGTTTGGGACAACTGCTACTCGCGGCATCGAACAATCCCCAGTTGAAAGCTGAGTGCTCGTCCGTCGAGACCGCGAACCCAAGCGCGAAGGCTGCCAAAATGACTGGACTACCCGGAGCGAGAAACACTCAGGCGACGTCGAGTTCCGCAAGCGCATCGATAGCGGCAAGCTGATCGATATCTTTAATCTTATCTCGGCAACTCTTGTGATCGAAGCGCATCTTACGAAGGCCCACGACAATGTCGTCTCTATTTTCACAATAATCGAATAGACACCCAACAGTGTCGTCGTGATATTCTATGGCCCACCGTTCATCACTCTTCACCAACATCGAAAGGCAAATCGCCAAAACCGCCTTAGCAAATGAGACGCCCGCCTGTCGCGCATAGTCCCGTAATCCAAATGTTGACACTGCAATGACCCTGTCGTTGCCGGGAAGAGGGGCCGCGAAAAGATTGCAATCAATCATGTCATCATCTTCAGTCGCTACCATGTTCCTAGTCAAACAACATACAAAATCAACCGAAAGCAAATCCGGAGTAGACCCGAGCACCGTCGCTAAGCGAGGGAGATATGTCTGCACGCCATCACCCAAACCTTCTCTGGCGTACCCACTCGGGACCGGTAGGTAGACAACTTCGAAATGATAGTACCCCTGCTCTTGATTCGCGGCCTGAGCAAGATCCGGAAGGAAGCCGACCTTGGCGTCGATATCAACCAAGGCAACTTTATACTTCGGCTTGCCCGTCTTAATTGTATCCTTGATCATTGGACGAGTGCGTTCGGCGATCAATGATGGAGCACCCGGCGGTCCTCGATCAGCGGCAGCGAGGGTTTCGATAAGAGTACCACTCGCCGCAGCTCTTCCAAAGTCCTCAGCCCAAGCGGGCTTCCGCATTCCAGGCGGCAAGATCACTTCGCCTGGATTAGCTGCATAAAGAACCGGAATGCCCCAATCGAAAAATTTCGCAGCATCCGCGAAAGAAATAGCGGTCCTGCCGTCGCGTATAGCATCCCCAACTGCCCTCCCTGTTAACAATGCATTGTAGATCGTCGCTGCCAGAAAATGAGCACTGTTGTCGGGAATAGAAAACTGCGACGCGACCACTGCTGGGATTCCTCTATCGAGAAGAGCAGCAGCTATCGAGCTTCTAGCTGGATTTTCTGTTGGCGCACTAACTGCGGACTTACAAGCATTTAGAAATACAAGCCGTACTCCACGATTTCGCAGGGCCAGTGCAAAAACGTTGGCGTCGACTTTAAACCGTTCTTTGCCGGGGCGCTGAATGCTTAGATAACCTACCCGCTCCTTATAGTCGAAACCAGCATGCCCAAAGTAATGGACAATATGGTATTCTTGAGCGCTCAACTTCGTTACAATTTTCTGATACTCTTCCGCGCTGAGGACATCGATTTCAAAGCGACTGTCATCGAGCTGAGCAGAGAATACTTCTGAGATGTACTTTATTTCCTCTTGGGGCGTCGTGTCGCGATCATCTGGAGGCACCCCAAGGATTAAGAGCATTCTCACCTTGCCCGCAATCGGACCGCAGGCCGAAGGTTTAGTCGACGTGAAAATGCTTCGAGAGATTGGATGAAACTCTTGTGCGACAAACGACTCCGCATTCGAATTATAGAGGTACTCCCAAGGCCAGCTAGCCACTTCTGGATCTTCGGCAACAACCTCGAGCGGCAGCACTTCACCAGGCTCATGTTCGCCGGTGGCTGTAAAGAAGAGATCGCGAGTCCTCCCAACGAGAAGCAATTCAAAAAGCCGCGAGCCTAGCGCCCTCAGAGCTTCCTTTCCAAATTCCGGGGCCCCGCCTTCTATAAAGGACCTTAAACCACGTATCTCTCCAACAAGCCCATCAAACTCTGACTTGGCTATCTTTATCCTAGATAGACCTCGAGCGGCCCGATACTCAGCCACCATGGTCAACGTTTGCTCGCTCGAGCTTTGGGTCAAAAGCCCTATGACATAGACACGAAAACTTGGCCGCGTCCCCACGCTCAGCCCCGGGTTAACAATTATGAAAACAGCGAGAACAATTCTTTGATGATCGATTTGTCCGTCGGCTTTTTACCCACACGCACATCGTACTCGGTAACACCATTCCTTCGAGAGACTTTCACATCAAGCTCCGTCTCAAGTACAAATACGATCGCCACCATGATCAACGCAGCGGTGATAGGTTCGACGAGAACGGCTCGATCGTTATCTATCGCGCCAGCCACCAGTTGAGCCTGACGAGGATCACCCGCAAGATGAACAAGCACATTTCTTTCTGCTGCGGCCAGATTTGAAAGATTGGAATCAACGCGAGGAGCAACGGTCTCGTTGGTTACATCCCCGATCCTTGACAAAATCAGTGTCAGCTCTTTCGGGTCGCTTACTGGAAAATCAGGATTTCGTGCCGCATATCCTTCAATGACTCTGTTCAAAATCCGATGAACTTGCTCGTCAGTGAGCAGCGCTAATTTCGCATAAATGTCCATAAAGCTCCCCCCTCAACTTAGGCGAGAAGATTAATCCACGAGCAATGGCAAGTCCAGCGAAGATCGTTTGTCGGAAATCTGGATTCTATTCCTGAAGCTGAAACCGCTCAAACCGATCGAGTTCTTCCTCGATCACACGCTTGAGATCCTTGCGTCCCGCCGTCTTCCTACCCTCCCCGACCCAGGTCCATTTCTGCATCAAGAGCTTCTTGTTCTGCCGGTCGGTCTTGAGATCGAGCGCGGCGACGATCTCGTCGCCGACCAGCACGGGCAGCGCGAAATAGCCGAGCTTGCGCTTGGCCTTCGGCACATAGGCCTCGAACAGATGGTTGTAGCCGAAGATGAGATTGGTGCGCTTGCGCTGGATGATCAGGGGGTCGAACGGCGAGAGGATGTGGACGAGATCCGGCGACACCTCGCCGCTCGCTTCGAGTGCCGCAGGCGCGGCCCAATGCTCCTGCTTGCCGGCGCCGTCGATCGCAACAGGCACGAGCTCGCCGCGGCGGACGCGCGCGGCGATCAGGCGTGCCACCGGCTTCTTGCTCGGCGCGTCGAGATGGCAGATCGAATCGAGGCTGACCACGCCCTGCGCGCGCAGCGCGCGATCGAGCAGATAGGCTGTGATCTCCCCGCTCGAAGCCGGCTTTGGCAGCCCGTCCCAGCCGAAATGGCGCGTCATCAGCTCGTAGGTCTTTAGCATGCCCTTGCGCTCGCTAACGGTGACGGCGCCGGTATAGAAGGCGAGCTGCAACGCCCGCTTCGACGGCTTGCGGCTCTGCCACAGATGCTCCTTCTCGACGAGCACGTCGTCCTCGATGTCGCGGATCGTCAGCGGACCGGCGCGCAGCAGCCGCATCACCTTGCGCATGTCGGCCGGCGTCACGGAAGCGAACCATTTGTGACCCTCGCGGCGGTGCTCGCGCATGGCGGGGAGAAAGAAGCGGAAGTTATTCACCGGCACGTAGGAGAGCGCGTGGGTCCAGTATTCGAACACGCTCTTGTCGATGCTCTGGGCCTGGCGCAGATCGGCGCGGCGGTAGGACGGGATCCGGCTGAACAGGATGTGGTGATGGCTGCGCTCGATGACGTTGATGGTGTCGATCTGGACATAGCCGAGATGCGCGACCGCGTCCGCAACGGCCTGCGTGCCGTCGCCGAACGGGGTGCGCTCGTCGAGCCGCTGGGCGTGCAGCCAGATCTGCCGAGCCTGTGTCGTGGTGATCGGAAGCGGTTTCGGCGTACGGGACATTGCAGCGGCAATGTAGCGGGATTCGCGCCGAGGCAAAGAAGCACAGTCACGAAAAAGCCGCGCTGCCATCTGCTGCCAGCGCGGCCATGACGTGGGAAGCGGCGGAAGTTACTTCATCACCATCGCCTTCTCGGCGCTCATGTAATGCTTGCAGGCGCCGCGCATGTTGCCCTTGCTCATGTC
The DNA here is from genome assembly GCA_035575945.1 of Bradyrhizobium sp. Taxonomy (GTDB): domain Bacteria; phylum Pseudomonadota; class Alphaproteobacteria; order Rhizobiales; family Xanthobacteraceae; genus Bradyrhizobium. Next base: position 269,144 of record DATLXF010000027.1, read on the forward strand.
GGAATTGGCCGCGGCCATCGACTTCCTCGCTGCGATCTTGCCCGGCGTGTCTTCACCACCCATCCCGGCAACGAGCTTTGCCATGTTTGCACTGGTGCATGCCATCTTGGCAGCCGATGCGGGAGTCAGAGCAAGTGCCACGAATGCCGTCGCAAGCAACAGGGTCTTCATCAAAATCTCTCCTCCAGAAGGGAAGCCGGCCTGATGCCGGCCACCGCGCCGGCCATTCTTCAGCGACAAACTTTGCAAGGAGAAGACGTTTTCGTTGCTGCGTCGCCGCATTAGCCCGCTTTCAGCGTGCGACTTTTGGGCGCTCCCCGACGCTTCCGGTCGCGACATCGGCCGCGCAGGACGCCTTGCCGCGGCCCTCGGACTGGCAGCGGTAGACCTCGCCGGTGAGACGATCGACCAGCCACATGGTTTCCTCGGTCGGCGCTTCCAGCCCGACATAGCGGGAGGTCAGCCCCGTGATCAGCGTCGACAAGAGGATCGCCACCGCGATCATCGCCGCACCGATATAGATCGGCATCGAGCTCACGAACACTGTCCGATCCGGCGGGCCGCTGCGATAAGACTGGCTGTCACGCTGGTAATCAATCGGCCTCCGCACTGGATGGAACTCAGCCCCTCTCGCCAACCTCGATGATTGAGCGTGCTAGGGGGCCATCTGGACGAATTCTTGTTCGCGGACGGGCCGCTAGGCGACGCCTTTGCGACGATCGGGCAGCGCAGGTTCGCGGTTCCGCCATCGATGATGGGCGGGCGATCAGCGCAGCTGCGCCAAGCGTGACAGAGATCACATCGACGCCTTTGAACCTGCCTTAGGCTCGCAGCATCAAATCGCCATCAGGCGTAACAGCGAGGAATACGATAATGACCCGTTTTGACAAGTTTCTTGGACTGAAGGTGATAGCCCTTTCCGCAGCCCTCACAATGACGGCGGGCCTTGCGCTGGCGGGCGACAACAACATCTCCGCCGGCCAGATCGTGGATGCCCTGAAGCCGAAGCCGGTGACCCGCGGGCTGTCCGTTGCGCCGCAGGTCGACGCGACGGTGCAGGCCAAGGAAGCGAACTTCCTGAACACCGTCCGCAACCGCTCGACCCGGTCGCTCTCGACCGGCGAGCGCGAGCAGATCGCCGAGCTAGCTGCGACCAAGCCGAAGATCGATCTGGAGATCCAGTTCGACTACAACTCGGCTGAGATCGCCAAGACCTCGATGGCCTCGGTGCAGGCGCTGGGCAAAGCTCTGTCGGATCCGGCGCTGAAGGGCTCGACCTTCGTGGTCGCCGGCCACACCGATGCGACCGGCGGCGAACAGTACAATCAGGGGCTCTCCGAACGGCGTGCCGACACTATCAAGAAGTACCTGATGCAGAACTACGGCCTCAACGGCAACGATCTCGTCACCGTCGGTTACGGCGAGACCAAGCTGAAGGACGCCGCCAACGGCGCCGACCCTGCCAACCGCCGCGTCCAGGTCGTCAACATGGACACCAAGACCGCGTCGAAATGATCGGTCGACGATCTGCCGCCTGCCGTCCACCGGCAGGCGGTGACCGACGGTTCACACCGGCACCGGGGCGCCGAGTGCCTCCCGCACCAGCCGCGCAAGCTCCGACTTGCGGTAGGGTTTTTCCAGGATCAGCGCGCCCTGCCGGACATGGCCGTTCGCCGCCAGCGTCTCGAGCGCATAGCCAGACGTCAGCAGCACGCGCAGCTCAGGCCTGTCCTTTCGTGCGAGTCCCGCAAGCTCCCAACCGTTGACTCCCCCGGGCATGACGACATCGGTGAATAGCAGGTCGATGTGCGCCGTCGTCGCAAGCGTCTGCAGAGCCTCCCTGCCGTCGACGGCAGAGACGACCCTGTAACCCAGGCTCTCCAGGCTCATGACCGCGTAGGATCGGACGAAAGGATCGTCCTCGACGACCAGCACAGTCTCGGATCCGCTATCCGTCACTTCCTTTTCCACCGCAAGCGGTACGTCCTGCGTCTTCGCCAGCACGGCCGGAAGATAGATCCGCACCGTCGTCCCCAGGTCGGGCTCGCTGTAGATCGTGACATGGCCGTTGGACTGCTTGGCGAAGCCGTAGACCATGCTGAGCCCCAGCCCACTGCCCTTGCCCACTTCCTTGGTGGTGAAGAAAGGCTCGAACGCACGTTCGAGCACGGGCTTCGTCATGCCGGAACCGGTGTCGGTCACCGCGATCACGACATATTCGCCCGGCCCCACCTCGGGGTGAGCGTTGTGATCGCCCGGATCGAGCGACGCGTTCGCTGTCGAAATGGTCAGCTTTCCACCTGATACCATCGCGTCCTGGGCGTTCAGTGCGAGGTTGAGAATCGCCGATTCGAGCTGCGCCGGATCGGCAAAGGCGTGCCGGAGCGCGGGATCGGTCTGGGTTGCGATGGCAATGTCCTCGCGCAGCGTCCGCCGCAACAGCTTAAGCATGGAATCGACCAGCTTGCTGCAATCCGTCTCGACCGGCCGCAGCAACTGCTTGCGGCTGAAGGCGAGCAGGCGCTGCGTCAGCTCGGCGCCGCGTTCGCCGGCGCTGCAGATGTCCTCGGCAAGCCGCTTCAGGTCGGCGCGCGACAGCAATTGCTCGGCCAGGAATTCAGCATTGCCGACGATCACGGTGAGCAGATTGTTGAAGTCGTGGGCGATGCCGCCGGAGAGCTGGCCGACCGCCTCCATCTTCTGCGCCTGGATCAGCTGGGCCTCGGTGCGCTTGCGGTCGCTCAGGTCGTGGATCATGCCGACGAAGATCGGCGAGCCGTCCTGCTTGGCCTCGCCGACCGAAAGGTCCATCGGAAACGTCGTCCCGTCCTTGCGCCGGCCCACCACCTCGCGGCCGATGCCGATGATCTTCTTCTCGCCGGTGGTCACGAAGTTGCGGACGTAACCGTCGTGCTCGGATCGATAGGGCTCCGGCATCAGGATCGCGACGTTCTCTCCGAGTACTTCGTCGGCCCGGTACTTGAACAGTCTTTCGCAGGCCGGATTGAACTTCAGGATGGTGCCGTTGGAATCGATCAGGATCACGCCGTCGACGGCGGTGTCGACCACCGCGCGCAGCCGCGCCGCGCTCTCGCGCAACTCGCGCTCGACCCGCTCGCGCTCCGTGAGGTCGTGGACGATGCCGACGAAGATCGATTCGCCCGACGCCTGCTTGGTCTCGCCGACGGATAGATGCATCAGGAAGGTCGAGCCGTCCTTGCGCCGCCCCATCACCTCGCGGCCGATACCGATGATCTTGCGTTCGCCGCTGACATGATAGTTGTGAAGATAGCCGTCATGGGCGTCGCGGTAGGACGGGGGCATCAGCACCTTGACGTTTCGTCCGATGACCTCGCCAGCGGAATAGCCGAACAACTTCTCGCAGGCCGGATTGAACATCAGGATGCCGCCGCGGGCGTCGATCAGGATCACCCCATCGACGGCGGTGTCGACCACGGCACGCAGCCAGTCCGCGTTGGAATGATCCGGACCCGCAACGCCGTCCCCCATGCCCACCTGCTGCTTCTCCGATCCCGGCAATTTCGGGTAGTCCACACGCGCCGATTGATTCACGCAAGCCAATTTTGCCGTGCCAATGCACGCGAACGGGCACTAGATCCAGCTTTGGAACAGCATCAGCCGGTTGAACCATCTCATCGAGTGCCGACGAACGCTGCGGAAATCGGCAGCATGACTGCAAAGCCGGCCGCGGCGACGCCGACATAGGCCCATAGCATCCATCGCGGCAGCCCCTCGCGGCGCAGCACATAGACCAGCGCGAGCGAGGCCGCGGTCGCTGCCGGCAGATAGTAATAGATGAAGCCCAGCGTGCGCGGCAGCAATGCCCAGGCGAGCCAGGGGCCGAAATAGAATGCTGCGATCAGGAACGCATCCCACCGCCGCGCCACGACGAAATCGCGCAGCACCACGGCGAGGGCGAGCAGAGCCGGCCACAGGACCAGCGGATTGCCCAGAAAGACGATCGCAGCGACGTGGTCCTCTGCGGTCTTGTCGAAAAGGAACCAGACCGGGCGCGCCAGCAGCGGCCAGGACGGCCATGAACTCATATAGGTGTGGCCTGCGATGGCCGTCGTGGTGTTGTCGGCAAAGATGCGCCGCTGGGCCTCGATCAGGTCAGCCAGCGACAATCCGTGGAGCGGAACGAAGGCGGCAAGATAAGCCACCATCGGCAGGACGGCGAAGCAGAGCGCGAGGTGATGCAGCTTCAGTGCGCGCCAAGACTCCGGCCGATACCAGTCGTCCGGCCTCGCGTCGGCGAACAGCGTACGCCAGCCCTGCATCAGGCGGATCACAGCGACGATGACGATGCAGACGCCCAGCGGAAACAGGCCGCTCCATTTGCACGCCGCGGCGAGCCCGAACAGGGCGCCGGCGGCGGCAAACATCGCCTGCGGCCGCTCTCTTCGAAAGCCGTGCATGAAGGCGGCGATCGCGAGCAAGCCGAAGCCGAGCGCAAAGATGTCGAGCATCGCGATGCGCGCCTGCACATAGAGCATCTGGTTGAAGCCCGCGATCAGCGACGCGGCGATCGCGGGCCCTTGCGCGGAGAACAGCGCGAGGCCGCACAGATAAATCGCGACGATCGCGAGCGCGCCGAACAACGTCGCGGGATAACGCCAGCCAAATGCGTTGTCGCCAAAGGTTGCGATCGAGGCCGCGATCAGTTCCTTCGCCAGCGGCGGATGCATGGGATTGAGCATCGGCTGCGATAGCGAAGGCGCCAGCATCTGCTGTGCCGCCGGCACGTAATGCACCTCGTCGAAGACGAATTTCTCCGGGGTCGTAAGGCCGATCAAAAGCGCCAGATGCGCGACCAGGAAAATCACGACAGCAATCACTGCACTCCGCGACACATTCGGAACCGCAGCCAGATCGAGCGTCTTTTGTGGGGCGGTCTTGCGTGGCAAATCTGCTTCACCGCGGGAGAAAAACAAACTGGTCTTCATCATTGAACGCATTCTGCCGCGGCTGTCACTAAGCATGATGCACGTCCCGCGCCGCTTGTGATAATTCAGCCACATCACAAGCGCGCGCGATCCGGTACGATCAGGGACACATCGATCGGTTGCGAAATGAATTTGCGTTTTTGGCTTTTCCCTCTCCTGCTCACGGCCGCATTGTGCGCGGCGTCCGGCGCCAAGGCGCAGACGCGCGTCGGCCAGGCCGTCGTGATCCAGAACGAAGTGGTGCGCGTCGCCGCGACCACGACGCCGATCAATGTCGGCGACAACATGCTGCGCGACGAGACCGTGCGTACCGGCGCCGACAGCGCTGCGCGTTTCGTGATGGCCGACAGCACCAATCTGTCGCTCGGGCCGAGCGCGACGCTGAAGCTCGACCGCACCGTCTTCAACGACGAGCGCAGCTATCGCGACGTCGCGATTCGCATGACCACCGGCGCGTTCCGCTTCGTCACCGGCAATTCCGACAAGTCGGCCTACAAGATCACGACCCCGCTCGCGACCATCGGCGTACGCGGCACCACGCTCGACATCCTCTCGCAGCGCGGACGCTCCGTGGTCGTGCTTCAGGACGGCGCGGCCAGCGTCTGCACGAGAAGCGGCCAATGTGTGCAGCTCACGCAGCCCGGCGAGACTGCGGTCATCACCTCGACCGGGGGCAAGGTGAGCATCGCCAAGTCCAACACGCCTCCCTGGACTTTTGCCGCCAATTGCGCCGCGAGCGCCGGGCTGTGCGCGGTCAACCAGTACGCCAACGCCTCGCCGACCATCACGCCCGCCGTCCAGGACGACGGCATGCTGTGCGGACGCTGACGATGGCAAAACTCAACGTCCGGTGCCTCGTGCTTGCCACTGCACTGACCGCAATCGCGGCGGTGGCGCTTGTCACTTTCAACGCACGTCCGGCGGCTGCACAGGCGTCGGAGTGCGGGTCGGAGTGCGGTGAACCAGAGCCTACGCCGTCTCCCACCTATTCTCCCTCGCCATATCCGTCCCCGACCTATTCTCCGTCTCCGTCGCCCACTCCGACGCCCTCTCCATCGCCTAGCCCTTACCCTTCGCCTTCGCCAAGCCCGGATCCTGCGCCTTCGCCGAGCCCGGATCCTCCTCCATCGGGACCCACCGGCGCGGATTCCAGCGGCAATTCGATCGGCGGTCTTGCCAACCAGCGCTTCAACCAGATGATCACCAACCGGGTGCTCGGCACGGTGCTGCTCGGCGTCAACGAGCAGATCAATTGCGGCGACTGCGTCAGTGCGTTCGGCTCGGCGGGCTCGTTCTCGGCCGGCATCCACGGTCGCAAGGCGCTCACCAACAATCTTTCGCTGCTCGCCGGCATCGCCTACACGCATTACGACGGGGGCGGCTACAAGATCACCAGCGCACCGATCGGCGCCTTCGCGCTGCGCTACGACTTCACCGATTGGGGCTCCTCACGCCCGTTCTTCGACGTCGGCGCGATCCTGACGCCGTGGGAGAAGGCACGCTACACGCGCAGCTACGACACCAGTCTCGGCCCCGTGAGCGTGACCAGCTCGACCAATGCCTCGAACTATGCCGTCTACGGGCGCGCCGGCTGGATCAGCCGCCTCTCGCCGCGAGACGAGGTCGCGGCCTCGATCGAGGTCTGGCAACTCTGGCAACGCGTGTCCGGCTACAGCGACAGCGCCGTGGCCTTCAATCCATTCGATGTCACGATCGCTGACGGCACCGACCGCACCAGCCTAGTCAAGATCGGCGGACAGTGGACGCATCTGTTCGGCAACAACATCGAGACCAACATCAATGGCGGCTGGGTGCAGTCGTTTGCGAGTCACAGCGGCATCGTCGCCACCGTGACCGGCAACGGCACAGTGGTGCCGACCATGGGCAACCAGGGCTGGTTCGAATATGGCGGCCGCCTCGGCTTCCGCGTGCAAAAGGGCTGGATCGTGGATCTCTTCGCCAACGGCACGCTGGGCCCGCAGCCGGTCGGCAACACCATTCACGGCGGCGTGGGGTTGAGGATCAATTATTGATGCGCCCAGGCGCAGTTTCGTAGGTGGGCAAAGCGACAGCGTGCCCACCACCTCTCTCAATCGGAGACAGATGGTGGGCACAGCGCAAGAGCGCCTTCGCGTTACGATATTGATCGTGTAGCGAGAGCATCTGCACTACGCCGCCGACTTGCCTTCGAACGCGCGCCGCAGCACCTCGACATCCAGCTTGACCATCGTCATCATGGCCTGCACGGTCCGCGCCGCCGCGGCCTTGTCGGGGCTCGACAGGAAGTCGAACAGTACTTTCGGCACCACCTGCCACGCCACGCCCCAGCGATCCCTGAGCCAGCCGCACTGTTCTTCCGTGCCGCCATGGACGAGGAACGCGTTCCAGACGCGGTCGACCTCGGCCTGGTCGTCGCAATGGATCATCAGCGAAATCGCGTGGGTATATTCCATCTTCATCCCGCCGTTGAGCGCGACCAGGGGCTGCCCGGCCACCGTGAACTCGACGACGAGCACGGAGCCCTCCCTGCCGGAGGGACCGTCGGAAACGTTGCGCTGAACGTGCGTGATCCCCGAATTCGGTACGAGCGAGACGTAGAATTTCGCGGCGTCCTCGGCGTCGCCATCGAACCACATGCAGGGCACGAGCTTGGTCATGGTGAATGCTCCTTTTCCGGTCTGCTGGTTCGGCTCAGGCGTTTGCCATGCCGGGCTGCAGAGGCGCCGCCGAAAGGTCCATCCAGTTCACGCCCCACATGTGCCCGTCCGGGTCCTCGAAACTGCGGCCGTACATGAAGCTGTATTCGTCCTTCGGACCGGGATCGGCCACTCCGCCCGCCGCCGCGGCCTTGCCGACGATAGCGTCGACCTCGCCGCGGCTGTCCGCGGACAGACAGAACAACGCCTGGTTCGAGGTCCTGGCGTCCGCGATCAGCTTCGGCGTGAACTGGCGAAATTTGTCGTGGGTCAACAGCATGGCGTAGATGGTCTCCGAAAAGACCATGCAAGACGCCGTCTCGTCGCTGAATTGCGGGTTCTTCACCGCGCCGACCGCCTCGTAGAACGCGGTCGAGCGCGCGAGGTCAGTCACCGGCAGGTTGACGAAGATCATCTTTGGCATCGGAAGCTCCTTGGGCGGGTTCTGCCCAAGGACGGGCGACGGGATCGCCATCCGACACCCACTGCCGAATTTTTCGGGCCCGATCTGCGGGGTCTGCTGCTCCGAAGCCCGCGTTCCTAGGGCAGCCTTACTTCTTCTCGTTCGGATCGCGATGGACGGGGTCGATCCACAGCACGGTCTCGGGCTTCTCGACAGGCTCGATGTCGAGGTTGATCGCCACCGCCTCGCCGTCGCTGCGCACCAGCACGCATTCGAGCACCTCGTCCGGGCTGGCGTTGATCTCCTGGTGCGGCACGTAGGGCGGGACAAAGATGAAGTCGCCGGGGCCGGCTTCGGCGGTGAACTGCAGGCTCTCCCCCCAGCGCATGCGGGCCTTGCCCTTCACCACGTAGATCACGCTTTCGAGATGGCCATGGTGATGCGCTCCGGTCTTGGCATCCGGCTTGATGCTGACGGTGCCTGCCCACAATTTCTGTGCACCGACGCGCGCGAAATTGATGGCGGCGGCGCGGTCCATGCCTGCCGTCGACGGCACGTTGGTATCGAGCTGGTTGCCGGGGATGACGCGCACGCCGTCGTGCTTCCAGCGATCATCGTGATCGTGGTGATGGTGGGAATGCGAATGGTCATGGCCGGTCATGGGGCTTGCTTTCTATCGGTTCCGTACGTGGCAAAATAAGCCGAAGGGAGTCCGCGAGCCATAGCAAATTCGGAACTCTCATACCTGCAAGACGTTGTCGTTGCGAACGAGATGAACAGGAGAGTTTCATGGGTAGCACGACCGACAAGATCAAGGGCACCGCGAACGAGGCAATCGGCAAGGCCAAGCAGGGCATCGGCGAAGCCACCGGATCCGACCGCATGAAGGGCGAGGGCGTGATCCAGGAAGTAAAAGGCAAGGGTCAGCAGGCCATGGGCGACGCCAAGGAAGCTGCAGAGGATGCGACGGATCGCGCCGCCGCCGCCGCGAAGCGCGCGACGGAGTGACGCAAGGCCGATCAAGAAGCAAAGGCCGGCCGAGAGGCCGGTCTTTTAGTTTGTGCTTCAACTCGGCACGAGCGGACGGAACGACGGCAAAGCCGTCACTTTACCGCGAGCAGTTCCACGTCGAACATCAGCGTGGCGTTCGGCGGGATCACGCCGCCGGCGCCGCGGGCGCCATAGCCGAGCTGCGGCGGGATGATCAGCGTGCGCTTACCGCCGACCTTCATCGAGGCGACGCCCTCGTCCCAGCCGGCGATCACGCGGCCCTTGCCGATCGGGAATTCGAACGGCTCCTTGCGATCGACGGAACTATCGAATTTCTTGCCCTTCTGACCGTTCTCATAGAGCCAGCCGGTGTAGTGCATCACGCAGATCTGACCGGGCTGCGGCGAGGAACCGGTGCCGACCGTGGAGTCGATGATCTGCAAGCCGGAAGCTGTGGTCATGGTCTTTCCTACGGTCTGGGCCGAGGCCGGGGTGGAAACGAAATCGGGGATACCAGCGATCACCGTGATCGCGAGGGCCGACATGATAGCGAGAAACATGCGCTGGAAACGCTGCATCGGGCACCTTTCATTCGAGGCGGACGGTGTCTAGCTCAACGCTGCCGCCGTTTCCACCCCTCAAATACCGTATGATGAAACTCCGCGGCGGCGATCAATAGCCGAGCGCGCAGCCGTCCTTGCGCGGATCGGAGCCGCCGGTGAGCGTACCCTTCTCCCAATCGATCCAGATCGCCTGGGCGCCGCCGAGCGGGCCGACCACGCTGGTGGTCTTGTGGCCGAGCTTCTTCAAGCCCTCGACGATGTCGGCCGGCACACTGTCCTCGAGTTGATACTGCCCCTCGTAGTGCAGACCGCGCGGCATGTCGATCGCCTCCTGCACGTCGCAACCATAGTCGAGGATGTTGGTCAGAACATGGGTCTGACCAACCGGCTGATACTGCCCACCCATCACCGCGAACGGCATCACGGAGCGGCCGCCTCTAGTGAGCAAGCTCGGCATGATCGTGTGCAGCGGCCGCTTGCCGCCGGCGATGCAGTTCGGATGTCCCGGCTGAATCCGGAAACCGCCGGCGCGATTCTGGAGCAGCACGCCGGTCTTGTTCGAGACGATCGCCGAGCCGAACGAATGCGCGATCGAATTGATGAACGAGCAGACGTTGCGGTCCTTGTCCACGACGGTGATGTAGATGGTCGACGGATTCATCGGCGGCGCGACATTGGGCAGATCGAGCATGCCGTCCATGCTTATCTTGGCGATGTGTTCGTCGCAGAACTCCTTGGCGAGGATCTTTGCGACTTCGACCTGCATGTGGTCGGGATCGGCGACATGCAGCTCGCGATGCATATAGGCGATGCGCGCAGCTTCCGCCTCGAGATGGAAGCGTTCGACGCTGAGCGGCGCATATTTCGTCAGATCGAACCGGGACAGGATGTTGAGCATCAGCAGCATGGTGAGGCCTGGTCCGTTCGGCGGGCACTGCCAGACGTCGTAGCTCTTGTACGTGGTACCGATCGGCGTGGTCACTTCCGTCGTGTGCGCGGCGAAATCGTCAAGCGTGTGCAGGCCGCCGATGCCCCTGAGGGTTTCGACCAGATCCTCAGCGATCTCGCCCTTGTAGAAGGCGTCGCGGCCGTCCTTGGCAATGGCGCGCAGCGTCTTGCCGAGCTCGGCTTGCCGGATGACGTCGCCGGCCACCGGCGGCTTGCCGCCCGGCAGCAGGTAGCGAACCGTGTTGGTACCGGCCTTCAGCTTCTCGAACTGGTTATTCCAGTCAAAAGCGATGCGCGGGGCGACGACATAGCCTTCCTCGGCCGCCTTGATCGCGGGCTGGAGCAGACGGTCGAAGCCGAATTTTCCGTGATCGCGCAGAACAGTCGCGAAGGCGTCGATCACGCCGGGGATCGAGACGGCGTGCGCCGAGGTGAGCGGCACTGAGTTGATCTTGCGCTCGAGATACCAATCGGCGTTCGCCGCCTTGGGCGCACGGCCGGAGCCGTTATAGGCGATGATCTTGCCCTCGCCGCGCGGCTGGATCAGCGCGAAGCAGTCTCCCCCGATGCCGGTCGATTGCGGCTCGATCACCCCGAGCAGCGCGGAGCCGGCGACTGCTGCGTCCACCGCGGTGCCGCCTTCGCGCAACACCTCGATCGCGGCCAAAGAGGCCTGCGGATGCGAGGTCGCCACCATCGCGTTGGTGGCGTGGACCGTGGACCTGCCGGGGAAATGGAAGCTTCTCATCGAATGTCTTGCTCTCTTGGCCGTCGGCGCAGGGATGCGCCATCTCGGAAAAACCGGGTCTACATGACACATTCCCGCCCGGCTGGGCAATGCTGGCATACCAGGTAAATTGCTGCCATCCGCTGAGCGTGGACCTTCGAAGCAGGCTGCCATGCGGGTTTTCCGGAGGGCTGCCACCTGCTAAATGGGCCGCCATGCCTGATCCAAATTCGGCCACCAAGGTCGTTGCCTTCTATCAATTCGTCTCCCTCCCGGACTACCGCGAGCTGCGCGAGCCGCTGCGCGCGCTTTGCGCCGCCCTCGAGCTGAGAGGCAGCGTGTTGCTGGCGCGGGAGGGCATTAACGGCACGGTCGCCGGAGGGCCGGAGGCGATCGATGCCCTTGCCCACGAGCTCGCACGCGGCGACATGTTCGGCGGCAGGCTCGACAATCTCGAACTGAAATTTTCCACCGCGGAAGCGATGCCGTTCGGGCGGCTCAAGGTGCGGCTGAAGAAGGAGATCGTCACGCTCGGCGATGAGGCGGCCGATCCGACCAGCCAAGTCGGCACCTATGTCGATGCAGGCGAGTGGAACGCGCTGATCTCTGCGCCCGGCACGCTGCTGCTCGACACCCGCAACGCGTTCGAGGTGGCGATGGGGACGTTCGAGGGCGCGGTCGACCCCGGCATCAAGAGCTTCGGCCAGTTCAAGGACTTTGCCGCTGCCAGCCTCGATCCGGCCAAGCACCGCAGGATCGCGATGTTCTGCACCGGCGGCATTCGCTGCGAAAAGGCGAGCGCGCATCTGCTCGCGCGCGGCTTTACCGAGGTCTATCACCTCAAGGGCGGCATCCTTCGATATCTCGAGGAGGTGCCGGAGGCGGAGAGCCGCTGGCGCGGCGAATGCTTCGTATTCGACGAGCGCGTGGCGCTCGGCCATGGGCTGCGAGAACTTGGCTTGCGAGAACTTGGCTTGCGAGAACTTGGCTCGCGCGAACCGGGCCTGCGCGAACCGGGATTGGGGAACGACCGTGACGAATGAGATCAAGGCGCTGAGCGAGCGCATCGACACGCTGGAGACGCGCCTTGCCTACCAGGACGACACCATCGAGACGTTGAACCAGACCATCACCGCGCAGTGGAAGCAGATCGACACGCTGACGCGGCAGATCGCGCAGCTCAGCGAGCGGCTGCAGGAGGCCGAGGCAAATGCGCCGGGGCCTACCAACGAGGCTCCGCCGCATTATTGAAAGGTGTTACTGACCGGACGCCTCGAGCATCAGGCCGTCGACCTCGCCCCACATCATCAACCGGTTGCGCCCGGCCTCCTTGGCGGCATAGAGCGCCTGATCGGCAGCTTCGACCAGCGAGGCCACACCCGCCGTGCGTTCCAGCGCCGGCCGGCAGGCTGCGCCGCCGATCGAGGCGGTGACGCATCCGGCTACCGGATTGCTGCGGTGAACAAGGCCGGCCTGGTGAACGGCATTGCGGATCCGCTCGCCGACCCTGGCGCAGCCGGCAGCGTCGGTGTTCGGCAGCAGCATGGCGAATTCCTCGCCGCCATAGCGCGCCGCCAGATCGCCGGCGCGCTGCGTCTCGGCCGCAATGACCTTTGCGACCAGACGCAGGCAGGCATCGCCGGCGGGATGGCCGTATTCGTCGTTGTAGGCCTTGAAATGGTCCACGTCGATCATCAACAAGGCAAGGCTGGAGCGATCGCGATAGGCGCGCGCCCATTCTTCCTTCAGACGCTCGTCGAAGCGGCGGCGGTTGGCGAGGCCGGTGAGGCTGTCCTCGATCGCAAGCGTCTCAAGCCTGGTTTCCAGCCTCTTCTGCTCGGTGATGTCGCGCGTGATCGCGACCACGCCATCGACGTTGCCGTTGCCCCTGCGCGTCACCCGCATGGTCGATTCGAGCCAGACTTCGCCGTGTTGCCGATGCACATTGCGATAGGTGAGACGCGCCTCTTCTCTCTCGCCCCGCCTCAAGGCGCCGACGATCGCCTGGACCTCCGGCAGATCTTCCGGCTTGATACCCGCAAGGGCCGGCGTGCCGATCAGCTGATTAGGGCGCCAGCCGACGACCCGCACCGAGGAGGGCGAGACATAGCGCAGCCGCTCGTCGAGCCCGATCCGCGTCACCATGTCGCTCGAGCCTTCGGCGAGCAGGCGGAAATGCGCCTCCGTTTCGGCCAGCGCGACGGCCATGCGCTGGCCCCGCTGCAGCTGTCGCACCAGCACACCGCCTATGACCCCGATCAGCATCACCAGCGCGAGGACGTAGAGCATGCGCGAGACTGCCGCGGCGCGCCAGGGCGCGAGCAGTTCCTCCTTGTCCAGCGTGGCCACCAGAACGAGCGGATAACGGCTGCTGCGCCAGAAAAAGCTGACGCGCTCGGCACCATCCAGCGGCGATTGAAAATGATAGGCGCCGCTCGGCCGCTGCAGGCTGGTGTCGCGAAAAAGCGCGGTGTCGGCCACGCTGCGTCCGACGAATCTGTCGTTGCCGGGATTGCGCGCGATGATGATGCCATCACCATGGGTCAGTGCGACCGAACTGGTGCGGCCGATCTCGAACTGTTCGTAGAAATGCGAGAGATAGTTGGCGCTGATGGTCGCCAGCACGACGCCGCCGAAGCTGCCATCCGGCTTGTTGAAGCGGCGGGAGAGGGTGACGACCCATTCGCCGTCGAGCAGGCTTTTCACGGGACGGCCGACATGAGGCTCTCGTTTGGGCGACAGCTGGTGGTACCGGAAGAAACCATCATCGCTGAAGGTCGATCCGATCGTGCCGGGCGAGGTCAGCCAGTTGCCCTGATCGTCCATGACAGCCAGGCTGTGAATGCGATCGATCGCCTTCTTGCGCGCTTCCAGGATGATGCCGAGCTTGCCGACCGTGGCCGGCCCGGCCCCGTCGATTTCCAGCCGGCTTACGACACCGACGACGCTGGTATCCAGAAGATCGAGACTGTCCTCGGCATGCTGCCGCAGCGAGCGTGCGACATTCGCCAACTCGGTTTCGGCGCCCTTGACCACCGCATCACGGGCCGCCCATTCGCGCCAGCCGCTGACGCCGAGGATGGCCGCGCAGGTCAGCACGACGAACGCCGCGGCCCGCAGCGGCAGATGGCGAAAGCCGGGCTTTAGGGTATTCATGCGGCAGAATTCCCCGATCGTTCGGAAACTCTGCCGCTTCTATTGGCGAACCCGCAAACCACTCCTGAACTCGGCCGCGTTCGGGCCGAGTTCCAGTAGTCCTACGGACGCCGCAATCGGCGCATTGCTAACACGGCGTTAGCGATCATGTCGGAATCAGGCGTCCTGCCTTCTAGCTGAAGATCGCCTTGACCTTGTCCCAGAGCGAGGAACTGTCGGCATCCGCATCGGCCTTGGAAGGCGTCGGCTGCGCCGCGCTCACGGGATCGGAGGCCGGGAACGTATCCTGGAGCCCGGCATCGAGCTTGGACTGCCGATCGGCGGCGAGGGCCTCGTGCAGATCGTCCGCGTGCTTGTCATGCGGGGCAGGGTTGAATGTCTCAGCCATGATATCCTCCATCCCTTCGTCAACGCGGCCCGACCGTCCTGGTTCCCCTGTTCCGCTGGCGGCCGGGCCGGTGTATCAGGGGCCCCAACCTTGTGCAGGACCCTTCGTGCCCCAATCTTCGACGACACCCTTCATTGACGTGCTCTGCGGACAGCGCCAGGCCGTTCCGCCCATGTGGATGATGCGCCAGGCCGGGCGCTACCTGCCGGAATACCGCGAGGTACGGGCCAAGGCCGGCGGCTTCCTCGATCTCTGCTTCAACCCGGAGCTTGCTGCCGAGGTGACGCTGCAGCCGATCCGAAGATTTGGCTTCGATGCCGCGATCATCTTCTCGGACATTCTGGTGATCCCCCATGCGCTCGGACGCGCGGTGCGCTTCGAAGCCGGCGAGGGCCCGCGCCTCGAGCCGCTGGACGATCCGGCCAAGGTCGCGACGCTGGCGCCGTGCGCCGACCTTGGCAAGCTGCAGCCGGTGTTCGAGGCGCTGAAGATCGTGCGCGGCGCACTCGATCCCAAGGTCGCGCTGATCGGCTTCTGCGGCGCGCCGTGGACGGTCGCGACCTACATGGTTGCCGGCCACGGCACGCCGGACCAGGCGCCGGCCCGGATGATGGCGTACCGGCATCCCGAAGCTTTCTCGGAGATCATCGACGTGCTGGTCGACAGTTCGGTCGAGTACCTGCTGGCGCAGCTTGCCGCCGGCGCCGACGCTCTGCAGATCTTCGACACCTGGGCCGGCGTGTTGCCGCCCACCGAGTTCGCCCGCTGGTCGACCGAGCCGACGCGGCGCATCGTCGACGGCGTGCGGGCCAAGGCGCCGGACGCGAAGATCATCGGCTTTCCGCGCAGCGCGGGCGCGCAACTGCCCGGCTATGTCGAGGCGACCGGCGTCAATGCGGTCAGCATCGACTGGACCGCGGAGCCGGCCTTCATCCGCGAGCGGGTGCAGAGCAAGGTCGCCGTGCAGGGCAATCTCGATCCGTTGGTGCTGATATCGGGCGGCGCCGCGCTCGACCGGGCGGTCGACGACGTGCTGGCAAATTTTGCGCAAGGGCGGCTGATCTTCAACCTCGGCCATGGCATCCAGCCGGAAACGCCGATCGCCCATGTCGAGCAGATGATCAAGCGCGTTCGGGGGTAATACGGCCGCCCCCAATGTCGATCGAATGCAGAATGCGGAAAACAACCCCATGCACAGTAGACAAGTCATTGAAACGCCGGGCCGTTTGATAACGGCTCAGCTGCACGCTTGACACGTCAGGCAAAACAGGACCGCGCGGGCATGACCGTCCGCGTTATCAATGAATGGTGCGGCGCCTTACAGCGGCGAACCGGTCGTTCGAGGGCTGCGCCCCTTTGAAGGCCATGATCGAGAGCTGCGCGGTCGTCTTGACGCCGGCCTTCTGCATGATCCGGGCGCGGTGATCCTCGATCGTTCGCGGGCTGATGCCAAGCTTACGTGCGATCGCCTTGCTCGAGGCCCCCGCGATCAGATGATCCAGGACCTCGCACTCGCGCCTGGTGAGCCCTCGCGATTGCTTGAAATGCTCGACCGAGTTTGTTGCATGCGCCGGCTGGCCGCCGCCGGCCGACTCGATCCGTGCAACAAGGTCTGCCGGACTGAACGGCTTCTCGACGAAATCTGCTGCTCCGATCTGAAGTGCGTGCACGGCGGTTGGAATATCGCCCTGCCCCGACACCATGAGGATCGGTGCCGGACAGGTGCGATCGGCCAGTTGTCCAAGAACGTCCAGCCCCGATATCCCCGGCAGGCACAGATCGAGAAGAATGCATGCTGGCGAGGCATTGCGCGCCTTCGCGATCAGTGCTTCGCCATCGGCGAAGAAAACCGGCTGATAGCCTGCTCTTTCGAGGACGACCCTCAACATCGCGCGCGTCGTCAGATCGTCTTCGAGAATGAATACCTCGTTCTCCGTCATCGTCGTCGTCTTTCCGTTCAAACCGCGCCTGCTATGCGATGGGCGCAGCGGCAGGAAAAGCGAAAGTCACCAAGACGGTTCGCGACCAAATAACGACAAGTTCGCGTAAAATTGCAGCCGATTAGGCCGGAATTAACGTTCAGCGCGGGCGGCTACGCTCGATGATCTCCGCCGCCCCCTTCGCCAATAGCTCGAGTCCCACCGTACGGCCCAGCTCGCGCGGGCGATTGGCGGGGCCTTGGCGCGAGGCCTCGATGATGGTGTTGCCGGAGAGGTCGAGCACGGAGGCGGTGAGCGACATCCGGTCGCCTGCGATGGTCGAGAAACCCGCGACAGGCGAATTGCAGTGGCCGTTCAGCACCCACAGCACCTCGCGCTCGGCGTCGGCCGAGGCATGCGCGGCGGGATCGTCGATCGACGACAGGATCTGCCGCGTCTGCCAATCCTGCGCCGCGCATTCGACCGCGACGATGCCCTGCCCCGCCGCGGGAAGCATTTCCGCCGCGGTGAATTCATAGGCGATGCGGTGAGACAGGCCGACGCGATCGAGGCCGGAGCGCGCCATGATCAGCGCATCCGCAGGACCGACAGCACCGCCATCCGGAAGGCGCTGCTTCTCGCCATTGTCCAGCTTGCGCACACGTGTATCAGCCGCGCCGCGGAAGTGAATGACCTCGACATCGGGAAACAACCGCCGCGCATAGGCCGCCCGGCGCACCGCGTTGGTGCCGATCTTGAAACCCTTGCCACGGGACCGCTGTAGCGTTTCCACCGTCACGCCCTTGCGCAGCACCAGCGCATCACTGGGCGGATCGCGCGACAGCGTGGCGCCGATGACGAGGCCGGGCGTGTCCTCGTTGCCGGGCATGTCCTTCAGCGAATGCATCGCGGCCTGGAGCTCGCCCGACAGCACGGCGGCGCGGATCTGCGCCACGAACGCTCCGCCCTTGCCGCCGTGGGCGAGCAGCTTGCTGGTCTGGTCGATATCTCCCGTGGTGTCGAACTTGACGATCTCGACGTCGAGACCGGGCACGGCGGCGGTCAGACGCCGCGCGATCTCTTCCGTCTGCGCCAGCGCCATGGCGCTCTTGCGTGTGCCGATCTTCAGTCGCGTAGCCAAGCCGTGGTCCTCTCAACAATCGCGGGTCAGCCCGCATCCTCCAATATCATGTCGGAGGCCTTTTCGGCGATCATGATGATCGGGGCGTTGGTGTTCCCGGAGACGAGGTCGGGCATGATCGAGCCGTCGACGACGCGAAGACCTTCGAGCCCCCTCACTTTCAGGCGCTGATCGACCACCGCGAGCGCGTCGTTGCCCATACGGCAGGTCGAGGTCGGATGGTAGATGGTGCTGCCGCGCTCGCGGCAATAATCCAGTATCTCGGCGTCCGTAGATACCTTTGCCCCCGGATCATACTCATCGACCACGAACGGCTTCATCGCCGGCGCGTTCAGGATCTTGCGCAGGATCTTGATGGCCTCGACATTGGTCGTGCGGTCGGTCTCGGTCGACATGTAGTTGATCCGGATCTCCGGCGGGACGCTTGGGTCCGGGCTCTTGATCCGCAAGGTGCCGCGGCTCTCGGGACGAAGCTGGCACACCGAGGCGGTGAATCCGGAGAAGGCGTGCAGCTTCTCGCCCATCTTGTCGGTCGAGAACGGCAGGAAGTGCACCTGGATGTCGGGAGAAGCCAGGCGCGGGCTGGTCTTGAAGAACGCCCCCGCCGTGCCGGCCGCGATCGTCAGCCAGCCCTTGCGAAACAGGGCATAGCGTGCGCCGGCCATGGTGCGGCGAAGCGGATGATTGACGGTGTCGTTGAGCGTGATCTTCTGCGAGCAGCGCATCACGATGCGGACCTGCATGTGGTCCTGGAGATCGCGGCCGACGCCCGGCGCGTCCAGCACGACCTCAATACCATGCTGGCGCAGCAAGTCGCCCGGGCCGACGCCGGAGAGCTGGAGCAGCTGCGGCGAGTTGTAGGCGCCGCTCGACAGCACGACCTCCTTGCGCGCACGCGCACGACGCAAGGCCGCGCCCTGCCGGTACTCGACACCGACGGCGCGGCGGCCCTCGAACAGCAGACGTTGGGCATGTGCGGAGGTCTCGATCTTGAGATTGCCGCGCGCCTTCGCGGGACCGAGATAGGCGACCGACGTCGAAGCACGGCGGCCGTTCCGCGTCGTGGTCTGAAACAGGCCGACGCCTTCCTGCTTGGCGCCGTTGAAGTCGGGATTGTAGGGCAGACCGGTCTCGACAGCGGCGTCGATGAAGGCTTTGGACAGCGGATCGGTCACGATCATGTCGGACACCGGCAACGGTCCGCCCGTGCCGTGATACTGGTCCGCGCCGCGCGACTGGTTCTCGGCCTTCTTGAAATAGGGCAGCACGTCGTCATAGCCCCAGCCGGTGTTGCCGAGCTGGCGCCAGCGGTCGTAATCCTCGTGCTGGCCGCGGACATAGAGCAGGCCGTTGATCGAGCTCGATCCGCCCAGCGTCTTGCCGCGCGGCTGGAACACCTGACGCCCCTTCAGCTCGGGCTCCGGCTCGGTCTGGTACATCCAGTTGACGGTCTTTTCCTTGAACAGCTTGCCGTAGCCGAGCGGCACATGGATCCAGATGTTGGAATCCTTCGGGCCGGCTTCGAGCAGCAGCACACTGTGCCTGCCGTTCGCGGAAAGCCTGTTGGCGAGCACGCAGCCGGCGGAGCCGGCACCGACGATGATGTAGTCAAACTCGGGATCTGACGATGCGAGGGTGGAATTTGCGTTCATGCGCTACTGTTCTTCTTGTTGACGAGGGCGTTTCGAATTCGTGAGTAGCACAATCAAGCCTTGACGCGCAGCGCCTCGACCAGGGACTTGAACGCACGGGCGTATTCCGCACCGGCCCTTGCGATATCGGCGCGCCCGGCGCAGGCGACCGCGGCTTCCGTCACCGCACCAAGCAGCAGCCGGGCCAGCGGCTCGACCGGCTGGCGGGCGATGAGTCCTGCTTCCATGGCCGCAGCGATTGCGCGCGGCAGCTTGCCGCCAAAGTGCTGCGCGTCGATCTCGCGCCAGCGCTCCCAGCCGAGCACCGCGGGGCCGTCGCGCAGGATGATCTGGCTGGTCGGCCCCTTCGCGGTCGCGGCGAAGTAGTGCTGGGTGCCCGCGACCATGGCGGCGAGCACGTCCTTCTCGGCGCGTGCCGTGCGGTCGATCTCGGCCACAAGATCGCGAGAGACCTGGTCGAACACGGCTTCGAAAACGGCTTCCTTGGTCTTGAAGTGGTGATAGACCGCACCCTTGGCGACACCCGCCCCTTCCGCGATCTCGTCCATGGTGGTCGCGCCGAAGCCCTGCGTCCCGAACAGCCGCCGCGCCGCCGTCAGGATCGCCTCCGATGTCGCCGCCCGCCGCTCCGCTTGCTTGGCCATGGGACCCTCTCGTCGAATTCGAAGCACGCGATCAGCCGGTGGCTGAACGCGGTGCGCCGCGCTGACGCTGCACCCTCCCCCCTTGTGGGAGAGGGTGGCTTGCCGCGCAAGCGGCGAGCCGGGTGAGGGGTTCTCTCCGCGAATTCAAATGCCAGTTGGATTCGCCGAGAGGACCCCAAATCCGGCGCTTCGCGCCACCTTCTCCCACAAGGGGAGAAGGGAAGAAAGAAGGCCAGTTGACTTTTCGACCGTCGGTCGGTATTTACCGACTATCAGTCGGTTCTTTTTTGGGGTGCGTCATGCCGAGCCGTGCGGTCGTCGAAGCCTTTGCCAAGCGCCTGGAGGGTGGCGACTTCGTCGGTGCGATCCTCGACCACTACACGCCCGATGCCGCGACCTACGAAAATCTCGCCGCGCCGGTGGTCGGGCGCGACAAGCTCGCGGACAAGGAGCGTGGCGTACTGGCGGCGTTCAAGAAGGTCACGGCCGTGCGCCTCGGGCCCAGCCTGATCGACGGCGATATCGTCGCCAGCCGCTGGAAATTCTCCTTCACCAACGCCGAAGGCGTCACGCGGACGCTGGAGGAGATCGCTTGGCAGACCTGGCGAGGCAACGAGATCATCGAGGAGCGCTTCTTCTACGATCCAAAGCAACTCGGACGCTGACGTTTCCGCTCATTGCCATCACCAGTACAACATGACCACGGCCATGCCGATGAGGGGCGAAAGAAACCGGACGGCCTGCCAGCGAGAGCCATCGACCGACCAGCGTCCATAGACGATGGTGCCGCCGCGTTGGAATGGCGACGCCGGTACATCCCGGAAAGCCTTCCATCGCGCCTCCGCGTTCCCGATGAAATCTTCCGGCTTGACCGTCATGTCGGCACTGCTCAGCACCACCTGCATCATCTCGCCTTTCGGCTGGAACATGGCTTCGGCCCCGGGCGGCGCGAAGAAGCTGCGCTTCGAGGCGATGTGCTGCTCATAGAAGTCCCGATCGACCGTGACGGCCGCAGCATATGGACTGACGTACGGCACCCCCGAGATGCCGGGAACGACGAGATGGCCCACTCCGTGCACCTCCCGCCAGGGAATGAAGAGACTCTTGAGCCACGGCCTGTGAAAGCGGATGCCCGCGGCAGACATGGAGACTACCGCCCGATCCGCGTAGAAGTGCCGGTAGGCTGAAAACGCGATCCATCCGAAACCTAGATACAGCAACATCCAGCCGAAAACGTTCAGCGATGGATTCACGAGATGGCTCCAAAAAAGGCTGCGCATGGCGCCGACATAGCTGGAGCGGCCGCTTGACCCGCCGACCAACACGCTGATCACACCGATCACGCCGGAGAGGATGATCAGGACAAGGAGGCCGATCAGCAATTCGAGGAGCAATGGCAGGCCGGACCGTCCGATCAGGCTGGTGAGTGCATAGCCTGCGAACGCCAGCCCCAGCAAAGACACATAGACGATTGCCAGAACCGCTCCATTCTGGCCGCGGCTCTCGGCGTGAAGCGCGACCGCAAGACCGGCGACGCAGGCCCACATGGCCCAGGGAAGGCGATCCATCCGCCACCCGTCCATCGTGTATTCGACGGTTGCCGACACATCGGCTGAAGGCTCGCTCATGCACAGGCCCTCGGAATTTCGAGCGCATCCCTGCCGACGCGGCGCACGGTCGCCTGATCGGTCCAAACGTATCACGCGATCAATGAGACGTCTCGATCCGACCCGGGGCGGCGAAAAGCCGATCGAGGAGCGGTCCTTTTGCGCCTCGAAGCAACTGGGGCGGTGACCCCGCTTCGGACACAGGTGTCGTCGCCCGGCCTGGACCGGGCGATCCAGTACGCCCGAGACGATGCCCGGTCCCGTCTCCGCCAAGGCTGTGCCGGTGTTACAAGTGTGCTCGGTTCGCCGGAGCTTTAGCGAAGGCGGCAAGCCGGCGCGTGACAGCGGCGCATGCGCATTTGTATCGATTTGTTATCGATACTGCGTGACGAACACGCAGAAGTGGTCGCGGCCGGCGTGGTGATCGGGGATAATTCATAGTTCGTCAAAGGTTTGCAACCAATTCTCCCGATCGAGCCGGACAACGGCCGATGCTGCTAGGCTATCGAATGCGGACTCGAACGACCAATTACGTCGCCCGGCTGTTCGCCGGCGACCTGTCGGCCTTTGGCGGTCCCGCAACCGACGAGGCCGTAGCCGGCCAAATCCGCGCCGAGCAGATGTCGCTGGTGCTGGGCTATTCGGTCGGCATCATGCTGGCCAATGCCTGCAACGCCATCGTGCTCGCGATCGCGCTGTGGGAGTCGCCGGACAAAACCCTTGCCCTGATCTGGGCCGGCATCGTCGCTGCCGGCGCAATCGGATTCGGCCTGCAATCGCGCGCTTCGCGCCGCATCATCAAGCCGCAATTCGTCTCGCGTCGTACCATGCACCGCCTGGTGCGCAATGCCTTCATCCTCGGCGCCGCCTGGGGCATCGTCCCGGTCGCCTTCTTCGCCGATGCCTCGACCGGCGGGCAGCTCGTCATCACCTGCCTGTGCTCGGGCATGCTGGCCGGCGGCGCACTGGCCTTCGCCACGATCCCGATCGCGGCCATTGCCTTCACGGCGCCGATCTTCGTCGGCATCGCGATCTGCCTCGGCAGGAACGGCGACATGGCCTTCGTGCTGATCGCCTTTCTCGTCGTGGTCTATGGCAGCGTGCTGCTGCGCGGCGTCTTCGTCAACTCGTTCGCTTTCGCGCGGCGCGTGATGCGGCAGATCGAGGCCGAGCGTACGGTTCGGCTCGATCCCCTCACCCAGCTCCCCAACCGCGTCGCCTTCAACGAGACGCTCGATGCAGCCTTGAAACGACAGTCGCTCTCCGGCGAGGAGTTCGCGGTGCTGCTGCTCGATCTCGACCGCTTCAAGGAGGTCAACGACCAGTTCGGCCATCCCGCGGGCGACGAATTCCTGGTCCAGGTCGCGAGCCGCCTGCAACGCTGCACGCGCGCGGCCGAGCACGTCGCGCGCATCGGCGGCGACGAGTTCGCGGTGGTCATGGCCAATCTGGCGCGGCCGGAGGATGCGCTCGAAATCGCCGAGCGCTTCGTCGCGGCCTTCACCGAACCGTTTCCGATCGAGGGCCGCCAGGTCGTCGGCGCGACCAGCGTCGGCATCGTCCTGGCGCCGCGCGACGGCAACACCGCGCTGGACATCATGAAGAACGCCGACACCGCGCTCTACCGCGCCAAGAAGGCGGGGCCGGGCACGGTGTGCTTCTTCGAACAAGCCGACGACAGGCTGTCCCGCGATCGCAAGGCGCTGCAATCGGACCTCGAAGGTGCGATCGCGCGAAACGAGCTGTTCCTGGTGTTCCAGCCGTTCCTCGATCTCGACACCAACGAGGTCACGGGCTTGGAGGCGCTGCTGCGCTGGCAGCATCCGACGCGCGGTCTGGTGCCGCCGAGCGAGTTCATCCCGATCGCGGAAGAGACCGGCCTGATCCAGGAGATCGGCGAATGGGTCATCCGCCGCGCTTGCGCCACGCTTGCCGAGTGGCCGGAAGATGTCAGGGTCGCCGTGAACTTCTCGGCAGCGCAATTTCATAACACGGGCATTCTCCAGACCATCGTGCAGGCCCTCGCCGATGCCAAGGTGTCTCCAAGCCGGTTCGAGATCGAGATCACGGAATCGATGCTGCTGTCGAAATACGGTTCGGCCGCCTCGATCCTGAAGACGCTGCTGCGGCTCGGCGTCACCGTGGCGCTCGACGATTTCGGCACCGGGTTCTCGTCGCTGACCTACCTGCGCAAGCTGCCGTTCAGCCGCATCAAGATCGACCAGTCCTTCATCCGCGACATGCTGGTGCAGCCGGATTGCGCCGCGATCGTGAAGTCGGTGATTTCGCTTGCACGAGATTTGCGGATCGGCGTGGTCGCGGAGGGTGTCGAGACCACCGGTCAGCTCGAATATCTGCGGCAGATTGGCTGCGACGAGGTGCAGGGTTATCTGATCAGCCGGCCGGTGGCCGCGGATGCGGTGATGGCGCTGCTGGAGAGGAAAAGGCCGCGAGCGACTTACGCGGCGTAGAGGCTTTGAAGATCAGTGCCGCACCGGAGCCGGTGTGCTTCCTCCCCCGCCTGCGGGGAAGGGCTGGGGAGAGGGTGTCTCCACGGTGGGATTCCCCCAGAGGAGAGAGCCCTCACCCGCGCCTTTGGCGCGACCTCTCCCGCAAGCGGAGAGGTCGAGACCGCGGCGCCCGCCGATTGCTCCAACGAAATTCCGCCCCTCAAACCGCATCCGCCCTTAGCAGCGTATCCACCGTGATGGTGCCGCGCGCGCGGGAGACGCAGGTACAGATCTTGTGGTTGCTCTGCTTCTCGTGGTCGCTGAAGAAGACGTCGCGATGGTCGATTTCGCCGTCGATCGCGACCACGTCGATGGCGCAGAGGCCGCATTCGCCGCGCTTGCAATCGGATATCACCTCAAAGCCGCTGGCGTTGAGCACGTCCAGCATCGAGCGCTCGCGGGGAATCTCGAGCTCGATGTTCGAATCCTTCAGTCGAACCCGGAACGTTTCGGTCGGCAGCGTGCCGCTGGAGCCGAAGGTCTCGTAGCGGAGATCGGGGAGCGGATGGCCGGCCTCGATCCAGGCATGGCGCGCGGCGTCGAGCATGCGCATGGGGCCGCAGAACAGGGCCAGCGTTCCCTGCGGCAATGAGGCGAACAAGCCGTCGAGATCGAGCCGCGTGCCCTCATCGCTCGCATGAACGACGACGCGGTCGTCGAGCGTTGCGGCGAGCTCGTCGAGATAGGCGGCCTCGCCGCGCGAGCGCACCGCGTAGTGCAGGACAACGTCCGCCCGGCGCCGCGCCAGCGCCTGCGCGGCGCCGAGGATCGGCGTGATGCCGATGCCGCCGGCGATCAGGCAATATTTTTCGCGCGACCAGTCAACGGCCAGCAGCGATGCGGGCTGGGTGATGTCGAGCCGCGCGCCCGGTTGCAAGGACCACATGTAGCGCGAGCCGCCACGGGAATCGTCAGCGCGGCGCACCGCGATCTTGAAGCCGTCCGGAGAGGCCTCGCCGACCAGCGAGTAGGACCGCGTCTCCGGCTGGCCGCCGATGGTGACGCTGACATTGATGTGGCTGCCGACCGGATAGCCCGTGACGTCGAACCGGTCGGGCTTGATCAGGAATTCGCGGATGCCGGACGCAAGGTCGCGCGTCGACACGAGCGTCGCCGGAATCCAGGTCTCGATGAAGCGCATGTCGCCTGCCTCAATCGGTTGCGGTCTTGATCAGCGCGAGCGCCGGCAAGAGGTCCAGATGGGTCCGGTTGCGCAGCGCGAGCCGCAGGTTTCGTACCGCGAGCCGTGCATGTTCGCGCATGATGGCTTCGGCACGCGCGCCTTCGCGGTTCTCGATGGCGTCGATCACGACGCGATGATGCTCCTGTGCGATGATCAGGATCTGCTGCGCCTCGGGCAAGGCCGATTGCGCCATCACGAAGCCGCTCGGAGATGCAAACGGCAGCGCCGAGGCACGGTCGATCTGGCGGATCAAGGGTGGACTGCGGGAGAGTTCGGTAAGCTGGGCGTGGAAACGCGCGTTCAGCGCGACATAGGACGAGAAGGCATCGACCGAGATCGGCACCTGTCCCAGCAACTCGTCGATCGCAGCAAGGCACTCCTTCAGCGGCTCGAGCTCGCGCGCGGAGACGCCGCGCTCGGCGGCAAAGCGCGCCGCCAGGCCTTCGAGCGTGCCGCGCAGCTCGATGGAATCGGAGATGTCGCGCTCGGAAAACGCCTTCACCATGAAGCCGCCGGAGGGGATCGCCTCGAGCAGGCCCTCCTCTTCCAGCCGCACCAGCGCCATGCGCACCGGCGTGCGCGAGGCGCCTGTCGTCTCCACCGCCTGCAGCTCGGAGATGCGCTCGCCCGGCCGCAGCGCGCCCGACAGGATCTGGTCGCGCAGCGCGAGCTGCGCTTTCACGGTCTGCGAGACGGAGCGGTCGATCTCACGGTCGGCCATGGTCTACTCCGCGGCCTGAAGGTGCTTCGGGGCATTTTCCCGGGCCACCATCCGGTCGATCAGCTTGCGCGACCACATCGCACCGGCGTCGATGTTGAGATTGTAGAAGATGCGATCGGGGTTCTCGTCCATCGCGCGCTGCTGGGCTTCGAGGATGAGCTCGTCCTCGCGGAAGATGCCGGAGACGCCCTCGCGGATCTCGGTGGTGAGGCGCTGCTCGCCGAGCCGATAGTTGCGCACGAAGGCCCAGAAGTAATGGCAGGTCTTCTCGGTCTCCGGCGTGATGGTGTTGAGCACGAAGCCGTTGACGCCCTGCGAGCGGTCGCCTTCCGGTGCACCGGTGCCGGTCGGTGCGACGCCGACGTCGATCGCGATGGTGCAGGGGGCCTCGAAGCGGATGATCTGCCAGCGGTCGACGAGGCCGGGCTTGCCGAGCTGCTTGGCCCAGAACGGCGGCGGCTCGATGCCTCGCATCCAGCGCGTCACAGTGACCGTCTTCTCGCCATGGGTGACGTCGAACGGCGCCTCGGCGACGGCGTCATTGCCGATCGAAGAGCCATGGACGAAGGTCTCGTGGGTGAGGTCCATGAGATTGTCGAGCACGAGACGGTAGTCGCAGTTGACGTGGATGGTCTTGCCGTCGCCGGCCCAGGCCGGATCGTGATTCCAGTGCATGTCGGGGACGAGCGCGGGATCGGCCAGCGCGGGATCACCCATCCAGAGCCAGACGTAGCGGTGACGCTCGACCACGGGATAGGCGCGCACGCAGGCCGACGGGTTGATGGTCTCCTGCGAAGGCATGAAGGTGCAGCGACCCTGCGCATTGTACTTCAGGCCGTGATAGCCGCAGACGACGGTGTCGCCTTCGAGCCGTCCCTTGGACAGCGGCACCAGGCGATGCCAGCAGGCATCCTCCAGCGCGGCCACCGAGCCGTCGGCCTTGCGATACATCACGACATGCTTGCCGCAGATCGTCCGCGGCAACAGCGCCGGCTTCACCTCGGCGTCCCAGGCGGCGGCGTACCACGCGTTCATGGGGAAGGGCTTGGTCATCGGTCTCGCTCCCACGTCTATGTATTCGTTATGTATACAATAGCGGCGGGCCCGAATTGTTCAAGGTCGAAAGTGGCGGATTATGATACCATTAGTCCATTTACTGTATACATGTAGCGTTCGGGCGTTATTCCCGCGGAGGCGGAGTGAGAGGGCTGCGAGCTACGCCGCGAACACCTTCGCCAGAGCCGCCTTGGCCTCTTCCTGAATCCGCGCCAGATGCTCCGTGCTGCGAAAGCTTTCGGCGTAGATCTTGTAAACGTCTTCGGTGCCGGACGGCCTTGCGGCGAACCAGCCGAAATCGGTCTCGACCTTGATGCCGCCGAAGGGTTGGCCGTTGCCGGGGGCCTTGCTCAGCGTTGCGCGAACCGGGTCGCCGGCGAGCTCCTTGAGCCCGAGTTGCTCGGGCGCGACCGACTTCAGGATGTTCTTCTGCGGCCCGGTCGCGGCGACGTCGATGCGCGCGTAATGGGGCATGCCGAACTCGGCGGTGAGCTCCCCGAAGAGCTGGCTGGGATCGCGGCCGGTCTTGGCCATGATCTCGGCAGCGAGCAGGCCCAGGATGATGCCGTCCTTGTCGGTGGTCCACACCGTACCGTCGCGGCGCAGGAACGAGGCCCCTGCACTCTCCTCGCCGCCGAAGCCGAAGCCGCCGGTGAGGAGGCCGTCGACGAACCATTTGAAGCCGACCGGCGTCTCCACCAGCTTGCGGCCGAGCTTCTTGGCGACGCGGTCGATGATCGAGCTCGACACCACGGTCTTGCCGATCGCGGCATCCTTGCTCCAGTTCGGGCGGTGCGCGAACAGGTAGGAGATCGCGGTCGCCAGATAATGGTTCGGGTTCATCAGGCCGCCGGTGCGCGTCACGATGCCGTGGCGATCGGCATCGGTGTCGTTGGCAAAGGCGACGTCGAAGCGGTCGCGCATCGCGATCAGGCTCGCCATCGCGTAGGGCGAGGAGCAGTCCATGCGGATCTTGCCGTCCCAGTCCACCGTCATGAAGCGGAAGGTGGGATCGATCGCCTCGTTCACCACGGCCGCGTTCAGGCCATAGCGCTCGATGATCGGATGCCAGTAATGCACGGCGGCGCCGCCGAGCGGATCGATGCCGATATTGACGCCGGCGGCTTTGACGAGGTCGAGATCGACGACGCTGCCGAGATCGGCGACGTAGGGCGTGACGAAGTCGTAGGCGTGGACATTCGCGGCCTTGCGCGCCCCGGCATAGTGGATCCGCTTCACGTCCCCGAGTCCGGCAGCGAGATAGGCATTGGCGCGCTTCTCGACCACGCCGGTGACGTCGGTATCGGCCGGGCCGCCATGCGGCGGATTGTATTTGTAGCCGCCGTCCTCGGGGGGATTGTGCGACGGCGTGATGACGACGCCGTCGGCAAGGCCAGAGGTGCGGCCCCGGTTGTAGGTGAGGATCGCGTGCGAGATGACGGGGGTCGGCGTGTAGCCCCCGTCCTTGTCGATCATGACCTCGACGCCGTTGGCGGCGAACACCTCGATGGCGCTCGCCAGCGCCGGCTCGGCCAGCGCATGGGTGTCGATGCCGATGAAGAGCGGGCCGGTCAGGCCCTTCTCCTTGCGGTAGTCGCAAATCGCCTGCGTGGTTGCGAGGATGTGGCCTTCGTTGAAGGTGTTCTTGAACGAGGTGCCGCGATGGCCCGAGGTGCCGAAGGCGACGCGCTGCGCCGGATCGGACGCATCCGGCTTGCCGGCGAAATAGGCCGTAACCAGCCGCGGAATGTTGGTGAGCGCGTCCGGCGCAGCCTGCTTGCCCGCCGCGGGATGAACATCAGCCACTGGAATATCCTCGTTCTGTCGCAATAGAGATAGCGGAGCACCATAGCATCGGCCCAGCCCCCGCCAAGGCACAACACGCGCGACGGGGAAGGCGTTCCTGGGGTCATGCAAAGGTCGCGGGATCGGGGCTTTCGAGTCCGGACATGAGGCCTTTCACAGGTCCTGGTCGTTCTGATGACCTGGCTTGCTATGGATGGCGCAGACAGACGGACGAGCGGGGGCCAGCTTCGGAAACTTCTTCTGCGCGGTTGGCGCTCGTCACTGGCTCACACCCATCGAGGTCTTGGACCAGCCGCCTGACATCAGGACGATCCGACCTCGATGCGAAACGACAATTGCTCTTCCGCGCCGGCAGCGATGTGCATCAGCCCCGGCTTGTCGGTGAACTCGCCCTGGAAGCCGGCGGGACTGGCATGACCACGCCAGGGCTCGATGCAGAGAAATGGCGCACCCGACGGCTTCGACCAGACGCCGAGCTCGCGAAATCCGCGCCATGACATCTTCAGCCACGGCCCGGTCGACGCACCGTGCCCCCGGGCGTATCGGACCGAATGGCTGTCGATGCGGTCGAAGATGATGGCGTCATCGACGAACAGGGATTCGGTCAAGGCAAGCGCGGCGCCTTTGACCGGGCTCGGCTCTGCTGCGGCCCGCAGCAGGCCGGCATCGAGGCGACGGATCGGAGACGATTCCGCGTGCTCGAAAGTCAGCGCATAGTCCTCCTTTGCCGCGCCCGGCTGCAGCGGCCAGTTGAAGGCGGGATGGCCGCCGATCGATGCCGGCAACGTCTCCTTGCCGGTGTTGGCGATCGTGAACGTCAGGTCGAGGCCTGATTCGTCGAGCTCGTAGGCGGCCTTGAGGCGAAACGGGAACGGATAGTGCGCGCGCGTCGTCTCATTGTCGTCGAGCACAAGGATGCAGCGGCTCTCGCCGCGCTCGGCCCACGCAAAGCGGCTGTCGCGCGCAAAGCCGTGCTGGGTCATCCGGTAGGTCTTGCCCCGGTGCCGCAATTCGTCATTGGCAAGGCGGCCGACGACCGGAAACAGCAGCGGTGCGTGGCGCGGCCATTGCGGTCCGGCCTGCCAAAGAAATTCGACACCGCCATCCTTCAACGAGCACAACTCGGCGCCGTGCGCCTTGACGGTTGCCGTGAGGGAGCCGCTACGAAGAGCGTGGGTGTCGTCGGTCATCGCCGACCTCTACACCGCAGGCCCGTACACAGCAAGGCGAAGCCCGCCATGCAGGCGGCGCCACGGAGCCATGCCGAGCTGCGTCATATTTCCGTACCTTACCGTTGCTCACTTGTGGCTTCTCTACCGGGAGCTCCCCTTGCGAATCCGGCCGGAACTCCAACAGCATCGTGGTAGCCAATTGAAGATCTTCGTCAACGGCCGCTTTCTGTCGCAAAAGCTCACGGGCGTTCAGCGCTATGCCGCTGAAATGGTCAAGGCGATCGACGGATTGCTGGCCTCGGAGCAGACCCCGGCCTCGCTGCGCAACGCGGATTGGCAGTTGCTGACGCCCGCGGATGCAAGCGAGAGACTCGAGCTCGATCGGATCAAGATTCGCGCGGTCGGCCGGTTGCATGGGCACGCCTGGGATCAGGTCGAGCTCGCGCGCGCCGCGGCCGGAGGCCGCTTGATCAGCCTGGCAAACTCCGGTCCGATCTTCCACCGCGACCACATCGTCGTCATTCACGACGCCCAGGTCTTTCGCAGGCCCGATTTCTTCAACTGGCGCTATCTCGCTGTTCATCGCACGATGGGGCGGCTGCTCGCCCGGCACGCCAGCATCGCAACGGTCTCGGCATTTTCACGCAGCGAGCTCGCCGAAGTGCTCAACCTGGCGGCATCGAGCATTGCGGTCTTTCCCAACAGCGCCGAACATTTTGCCGCCACCAAACCCGATCCCGGCGTTCTTGCCCGGCTCGGCGTTCGGCCGCGGAAGTTTTTCCTGTTCGTGGGCTCCAGAACCAAGAACAAGAATCTGTCCGTCGCAATCCGCGCAACCCAGCTGCTCGACCGGCCCGACGTTCCACTGGTCATCGTCGGAGGCGATAACAGCAAGGTGTTTCAGGACAATTCGGGCGCAACATCTGCCGGTCTAATACTTGCCGGACGCCTGACCGACAACGAGATCGCAGCATTGTATGCGCATGCCGCTGCATTCGTGTTTCCCTCGCTCTACGAAGGATTCGGCGTCCCGCCGCTCGAGGCCATGCTCTTCGGCTGTCCCGTCATCGCCTCGACGGCCGACGCCGTCGTGGAGACCTGTGGTGACGCGGCTGCGTATTTTCGCGCCACCGATGCCGACGCTTTGAAGCAGCTCATGCTCGAAAGACTGGCAATCGGCCCGATCTCGAATCAGGAGCGCATGCGGCAGCAGGATCGCGTGGCATTCTATTCGTGGAAGAATTCGGCGAAGGCCCTGCTCGATCGCCTTGCAGCGCCAGCGGATATCGCCAGCGCTGCTTGAAGTTCGCCGCAGCTCGCCTATTGCGCGCAATGGTTTTTGCACAAACACTTTGCAACTGGCGGCTCCGCAGCTGGTTCCGACGAGGCCTCTTGTTCTTGAGATCATCACAAGCATGCAGAGCTTTGCGCAACATCACCATATCGCCGCCCCAATGTCGCTGTGTATTGGAGGAACTGTGGTTCGCACTAGCGAGCACATAGCGGGGATACACGATGTCCGGCTCTCCAACGCGCCCCTATGCGAGGCAAACGATGAAAGTGCTGCACATCGCCGAGACGATCCGCGGCGGAATCGCCAGTTACCTGAATGAGCTGCATCCACAACAGCAGGCGAGCTTCGGCGCCGACAATGTGCACTATGTCGTGCCCTCGGATCATCGTCGCGATCTCGGCGCGGTCCATGACAATCAGATTACGACATTCGAAAGGTCCGGCCGCAGCGTCGCCGGACTGTTTCAGATGCTGCGCGCAAGCATGCAAGCCCTCGATGCCTTCCGTCCGGACCTGGTGCATCTGCATTCCTCCTTTGCGGGTCTCGTACTCCGCCCTGCACTGGCGGCCCGCTCGGACGGCCCGCGTGTGGTCTATTGCCCACACGGCTGGGCATTTTCACGCGAGACCGGTCGCCTCAGTCATCTGGTGACGAAGGCTGCGGAAAATCTTCTCGCGCGGACGTCGGACCGGATCATCTGCATCTCGGGCGACGAGTATAACGAGGCGATCCGCGCGGGAATTCGTGCTGATCGCCTCGCCATCGTCCACAACGGCATCTCGAAGAGCCGCAACCCGCAGCCGGTCGCGGCGGACTGGCCGTCCAAAAAGGTCAAGGTCCTCTTCATCGGACGCCTGGACCGGCAGAAGGGCTTTGATCTGCTGATCGAAGCGGCCCGCTCTCTCGAGGATGTGCTTGACGTCCGCATGATCGGGGCCTCGGTCGTCAACAAGTACGAAGGCCCGACGGTGCCTTCCAACGTGGCCCTGCTGGGCTGGCTGGACCGCCCGGCGATCGAGACCCAGCTCGAGGCCGCAGACCTCGTCGTGATTCCGTCGCGATGGGAGGCTTTTGGCCTCGTTGCCCTCGAAGCCATGCGCGCAGCAAAGCCCATCCTGGCGTTCCAGAGCGGCGCATTGCCCGAGATCATCGTCGATGGCGTGACGGGCGTGCTCTGCGAGCCCGTCGAGGTCCAGCCGCTGGTCGATGGCTTCCGGCGCGCGCTCGATCTGGATCTCAGGGTGCTCGGACAGCGCGGCTACGACCGCTTCAAGCAGCTTTATGACGTTCAGAAGACGCATGGACAATTGCAGCAGGTCTATGCCGATCTGCTCCAGAGCGACCGGCTTGCGATCGAGGCGAAGGCGGGATTGCAATCGGATCTCTCCAAGAACTTCTGATGGCTCAGCTCCCCCGCACCTTGATTCGCGACCGCATCCGCCTCGCAAGCCTCATCGCATCCATTCTCCTGCCGGGCTCGGTGTGCGCACAGCAGGCCCAGCCGCTCGATGCCCGATTTCTGCTCGGGGTCGGCACCCATCAGGGGTTGGGCGGTCCGGTGAGCGCGCGCGGCTACGTACCTGCGGAGAACGTCGGCCAGATCAAGCACCTCGGCTTCAATGCCTTTCGCGACGATTTTCCCTGGTCGGATTTCGAGACGGCCGAGCGCCGAATGGGGTTCACGCCGCGGCTCGGCAGGCTCGAAGCGCAGGTCCAGTCAGGCGTCGCGCGCCCGCTCCTGATCCTCGCCTTCGGCCACCATCTGGTGCCGAATTCCTCGCCGCCGACCGACGACAAAGCGCGGCAGCGGTTCGCCGACTATGCGGCGGCGGCGGCGCAGTCCGTCGTGGCGCAGCATCCGCTGTTCGAACTTTGGAACGAGTGGAATCTGGCTGAGAAGAAGGATGCCGCCTTCTCGCCGGAGAACTATCTGGCGCTGGCGCGAGCCGTCCGACCGGTGGTCAAGCGGGTTGCGCCGAATGCGCCGTTCCTGGTCGGCGCGCTCGGCGACGATCCAGGCTGGACATGGACGGAGAAGATGCTGCGCACCGGCATCCTGCAATATGCCGACGGCGCTTCGATCCATCTCTACAATTTCTGCATGGGCCCCAGCAAACGCACCTCGGCCGAGATCATCGACCGGCTGACCGCGTTCTATCGCCTCGTGAGCCGGGCGAGCGGAAACCCCGACTTCCCGATCTACGTCACCGAGACCGGATGGACCACGGCCACCACCAACAAATGCGGCGTCAGCGAGCAGGCCCAGGCCGACAATACCGCGCAGCTGATCCTGTGGGCGTCGACGGCGACGCGCTGGCTCAAGGGAATGTGGCTCTACGAGCTCAAGGACAGCGGCACGGATCCATCGGACCTCGAGCACAATTTCGGTCTCTATCGTTTCGACAATTCGCCGAAGCCCGTCGCTTGCGCAGCCCAGGGCGCCTGGGCCTTCATTCGCTCCAGCCTGAGCGCCGAGCGGCACGAGCTCGCCAGCGGCGTGGTCTCGATCAATGCATCGACTGCGTCAGGCGGCAGAGTTGCGGTCTGGGCCGAGGCTCCGGCGCGACGTTACGAAATCCGGCTCAAAGGCGATGCGCAAGGCGCAACCTTTGCAATGCCGTGCGA
Source organism: Bradyrhizobium sp. (assembly GCA_035575945.1). GTDB lineage: Bacteria > Pseudomonadota > Alphaproteobacteria > Rhizobiales > Xanthobacteraceae > Bradyrhizobium. The sequence continues at coordinate 303,312 of DATLXF010000027.1, forward strand.
TTCGGCCGCGAAGCCCGCGGCCGGAGCCTGGATCCCGGTGTCGAGCACACCGGTTCTTATTGCTGCCAATGACGGTGCCATTCCCACCCTGGAGATACGTCCAGCGCGCTAGGCGCGATTTTGCAAGCCATGAGGTTACGCGATGAAAGTTCTTTTGACGTCCACGCTTTATCCGACGCCTCTGGCACCCAAGATCGTTGGGGGTGCAGAGGTCTTCGCAAGACGCTTCGCCGAAGGCCTGGTGCAACGTGGAGACGAGGTCGAGGTGGTCAGGGCCGCATCGTCCCCTGAGCAAGGGCGCGAAACCTGCAACGGCATCGACGTCCATTCCGCACCGGTAAGAAACATCTATCGGCCCTTCACGGAGCAGAAGAACGCCGCCTTGCGCAGCATCTGGCACGCCGTCGACGACTGGCAGATGCAGGCGCCCATGATCGCGGAGCGGATCCGGGCCTTCAAGCCGGATGTCCTGCACTCCAACAATCTGTCGGGCCTCACCACCGCGATCTGGCGCGTCGCCGCCCAGCTCGGCGTCCCGGTGCTGCACACGCTTCACGACTATTATCTGACCTGTCCACGCTGCTCCCGCTTCGACAAGGGACGGTCTTGCGAGCACACCTGCACGAGCTGCGGAATCCTGACTTTTCACCGCAAGCGTGCCACGCATTGGCTCAGCGCCGTGGTCGGCGTGAGCGAGCGGGTGCTGTCGATCCATACCGACATGGGCATGTTCGCGGAGACGCCGATCCGCACCGTGATCCGCAACGCCTCGACCGAGCCGCCGCGCGAGCCCTATCCTCGTGCGATCTGCACCACGGAAGTGACGTTCGGGTTCATCGGCCGGCTCACCGAGGAGAAGGGGATCGAGAACCTGATGCATGCTCTCGCCATGTTGCCCCCCGATCGCATCCGGATGATGATCGCCGGCCGTGTCAGCGACGAGGAGCAACGCCGCCTCAAGGCGATTGCGCCGCATGCGCGAATCGAGTTCATGGGCTTCGTGGCGCCGGACGAATTCTACAAGCAGGTCGACGTGGTGGTCGCCCCGTCGATCTGGCACGACCCCGGTCCGCTCGTCGTCGCAGATGCCAAGGCAGCCGGCAGGCCGCTGCTCGGAACGCGCTTTGGCGGCATGCCTGAGGTCATCGAGCACGGACTGACCGGCTGGCTGACCGACGCCGATCCACGATCGCTGGCCGACAGCATGCTCGCGGTCGCGTCGGATCCCGACAAGATCGACGAGATCAGCCGGCGCCTGATCGCCGATACCAACAAATGGATCTTTGCCGACGTGCTGTCATCCTACAAGAATCTGTATGAGCAGCTGCGCGAGCAGCGAATGTCCCGCGTGCGCTCGGCAACGACCGAAGCGCCCCGGGCCGTCGGCAAGGAGCGCCTCTTTCCGAGATGACACGCCTCCTCGCGATGGCGGGCTACGTCTATCAGAGCGCCGCGGCGATCGTCCTGATCTTCGCGATCAGCCATCTGTTGCCCGCCGCCGCCTACACGAGTTTTTCGCTGGCACTGGCCTCGAGCCAGCTGCTCTGCGTCCTGATGTTCGAATGGTTGCAGCTCGCCGGGTTGCGTTTCCTCGCCGCAGCCGGTGAGAACGAGGCGGCTCGGCTGAGGTGGTCGCTGTTTGCAGCAGGCCTGTCCAGTGCGGGCGCGCTTGTCATGGTCGGCGGGTGCGCAGCTCTGGCCAGCCCGCTCCCCACCGGGATCATCGCGCTGGGCCTCGGCATCGCCGTGCTTCAAGGACTGACCGATCTGTACTTCCTGTCGGTCCGCCTGTCCGATCGGCTGGGCGTCGCCTCCTCCCTTCTCGCACTGCGTGCCACCGCGCTTCTGACCGGAGCCGCGGCGGGGGGAGCGATTTCGGCAACGGCCGAAGCTGCGCTGCTCGGGATTGGGTTCGGACACATGCTGGGGCTCGCCGCCGGCCTCGTCGCATACCGCACGCCGCTGCAACGCGCTTCGTTGCAGGCCATGCTCGCCGACTGGAAGACTTTCGCCCGCTACGGCATGCTCGCTGCGGGCGCATCCGTCATCCATCTGTCGGTGCCGGTGCTTCTCCGGATCATCATCATCGGCCGGCTGGGCGCGACCGGAACAGGTGCCGGATTTTCGATCGCGCTCGATTTGCTGCAACGACCGTTCTGGGTCCTCAATGCGGCGATTCACACCGTGAGCTATCCCGATGTGGTGAAGGATTTCGAACACGGGACCGTCATGCAATCGGCTCAATCGGCCAGGCGGATGTTCGAGTTCATGATCTGCACGACGCTTGTCCTGCTGGGCGGGCTGGTCGGCTTCATTCCCGATGCAGCTCATATTCTGGTGCCGCACGAGAGCCTTCACGGTTTCCTGGCGACGGCGCCGTCGGTGGCCGTCTTCTATTTCCTGCACACGCATCTCCAAGCGACCGTCGCAGTCGTTCCGCACCTCGAGAAACTTGCCACCAGGCTCGTTGCCGTCGCGGCGGGCCAGCTCGCGATCGTCGCGGCCGTCGCGCTTGCGGCGTCATGGGCCGGCTTGTCACCGCGGGGGGCCGTCGGCTGCGCCTCGCTCGCCACGTTGGCAATCATCCTGGTCGCGCTCGGTCCGACCCTGCGATTCCAGGCCTTCCCGCGCTGGACGCTGGTCATGCAGGCGCTCGCGGCCGCAATCCTGATCGGATCACTCGGCGCGATGCCGACAGAACCCGCGGCCTGGCTCGCCGGCAAGATCGTGATCGCCGCACTAGCAACCGCGATAATTGGGTGGCGCGGAGACTTTCTGCTGGCCCGTCGCGGCTAATTCGCCGGATCACCGGGCCATGCGGGATCTGCCGATCCGGTTCCTGCTGGGAACCTCGAGCCTCTCTTCGAAACGGGCGTCCCCAGTCGCGAAGCTCGCGCACAACCGCCGCGATAGAACCTGTCGAATTACCCGCCCACCAAAGCGGCAGATTGCCAGCCCAGTGTGCAAATCCGATCCCGTCGCACAGGCGTGCGTGCGCAATAAGCGGTGCAAATCGCGAAAATCTCGAAAGCGCCTTTCTGACGCCACGCTACGCAGGCATCGCAGTCAAATTATGCTGACATCCGAGTCGAGCTGTTCCTGCAGAAGGAACCTCGTTTCGCTCGCGATTTGTAGCTTCGTTTTTATCTGAAATTCACACTCCACAGAGAAGGTTGAACGCAAATCCCGGCGAGCAATTTTGCTCGCGCTGAAATTCGAGTGTGCAATGTCCGATCAAACCATCCTCTCTGCCAACGGCTTCATCAACTCCATCGGCGTCAACACGCATGCCGGTTTCGGATGGACCGGCTACAATAATCTCGCGCTGATGGTCGACGACCTGAAGTATCTCGGCGTCACCCACCTCCGCGACGCGATGGGAACAAGCCCCGCCGCCCAACCGGTGGTCGAGGGCCTGGCCGCTGCCGGCTACAAGTTCGACTTCCTGGTGTCGTCCGCGCTGCCCCAGACGGGCACGGTCGGGCTGCAGAAATACATCGCCTCGCTCGAAAAGTTCGCGACCAGCCATGCGGGCAGCATCAGCGCGATCGAGGGTCTCAACGAGGCCAATCACCAACCCTTCAGCTACAATGGCAGCTCCAGCCTCTCGGCCGCGGCTCAGTTCCAGAGCGCGCTCTATCAGGCCGTCAATGCCAATGCCACGCTCGGCAGCATCCCCGTGTACAACCTGTCGCTGGCCTACAACGATCCGCAGGGCTACAGCGAGCTCGGCAACATGTCGGGCTCGGTCGACTATGCCAACGCTCACGCCTATGTCAGCACCAGCCTGACCACCGGCAGCTCCATCTCGGCGACGCTCAGCGCCGTCATGACCGCGGCGCCGGGAAAGCCCGTCGTCATCACGGAAACCGGCTACACCACACAAGCCAACACCCAGTATCTCGGCGTCAACGAGACGGTGCAGGCCAAATCGATCCTGAACACGCTGGTCGATGCCTACAAGGCCGGCGTCAGCATGACCTATCTCTACGAGCTGTTCGACCGCGACTCCTCGGCTGCCAATACCAATCCCGAAGCCAACTTCGGGCTGTTCAATTCCGACGGCACGCCGAAGCTCGCGGCGACCGCGATCCACAATCTCACGACCATCCTGGCCGACGACGGGAAAGGCGGCCTGCAGCCGACCGATCCATTGAACTACACGCTGAGCAACATGCCGGCCACGGGCAACAGCATGGTGCTCGGCAAGAGCAACGGGGCCTATGAGCTCGTCGTCTGGGCGGAACCGAAGCTCTGGAACGATGCCACCGATACCGAGCTGTCGAATCCGACCCAGACGGTCACGGTGAACCTCGGCGCCGTCCATCATACCGTGAAGGTGTACGACACGCTGACGGGAACGACCGCGATCGCGAGCTACACCGATGTCAGCACCATCACCATTCCGGTCAGCGATCATCCCGTGATCATCGAGATCGACGCGCCGCCGGCCACGCCGACGCCGCCTGACACCCGGACCAGCGTCGCCGGCACGGCGGCCGAGATCGTGCCGCAACTGTCCGACCTCAGCGATTCGACGACGCTGCAGAGCATCACCCTGACCGATGGGCACGTTCTCCCGGTCGCCTCGAAGGCGACGATGGACTACATCATCGCCCATTACGGCAGCGCGCTATCCAAGATCCAGGGCGGATACTCGTTCTCGGTGACGAATACGGCCGCGACCTGGAGCAACACCAAGACCTATGATTCGAGCGGAAAGCTGCTCTCGAAGTCCGACACCGGCCTGAACGCGAGCGGGCAGCCGATCTCGACCACGGTGGCCTACACCGACGGCTCAAAGGACCTGATCAGCTACACGTCGGGCGTGCAGACGAAGCTCGTCCACATCGCCACCGACGGAACCAGGACCACCGACAGCTACAACGCGGCCGGAACACTCCTGAGCGAAGTCGTCCAGAAGTCCGACGGCTACTACTCCACCACGCTCTATACGAACGGGGTGAAGACCGCCGCCTATGTCAAGAACGCCGACCGTTCCCAGGACAACTATACCTACAACATCACGGGCAAGAGCTTCGCCACCCAGGTGCAGCATCTCGACGCCTCCGGGAAGGTCACCTCGGTCACGCGTAGCCACGCCGACGGCTCGCTGGATTCGACCCAGGTCTACAACAGCGACGGCAGCAGCGTGATCACGACCTATAGCGCCACGGGGGTGAAGCTGGTCGAGACCACCTATCATGCCGATCGCAGCAAGGACGTCTGGACCTACAACATCAAGGGCCAGAACTACACGACCGAGCACTACGATTACGACGCGACCGGCTTCATCACGAGCCTGACGCGGCTGCACGGCGACGGCAGTCTCGCCTTCAAGCTGATCCAGACCACCGACGGCACCAAGACGACCGATTGGTACAATGCCGCCGGTACCCTCACCACCGAAGTGGTGGAGAAGGCGAACGGCACCACCTCGACCACGACTTACAGCAACGGGGTCAAGACCAACACCTATGTCAAGTATGCCGACGGCAGCCAGGACAATTACGCCTTCGGCATCACCGGCAAGAGCTACACCACGCAGATCCAGCACGTCGATCCGTCCGGCAAGATCACCGCGGTGACCCGTAAGCATGCCGACGGCACGCTCGACTATACCCAGGTCATCAATGCCGATGGCAGCAGCGTCTTCACCAACTACGATGCCGCGGGAACGCGGATCAAGGAGGCCAACGTCCACGCCGACGGCAGCAAGGACGTCTTTCTCTTCAACATTACCGGCCAGAACTACACGACCGAGCACGACGTCTACGATGCGACGGGCTTCCTCACGACGCTGATCCGCAAGCACGCCGACGGCAGCATGGCGTTCAAGCTGGTGCAGAGCAAGGACGGAACCAAGGCGACGGATTGGTACGACGCCAAGGGCGTTCTCACAAACGAGGTGCTCGAGAAGGCGAGCGGGTACAGTTCGACCACGGTCTACACCAACGGCGTCAAGACGGCGGCCTATATCACCAATGCCGACCGGAGCCACGACAATTACAGCTACAACATCACCGGCCAGAGCTATACGACCCAGTACCAGCACCTCGACCCGACCGGCAAGACGACGCAGGTAACCCGCTGGCACGCCGACGGCTCGCTCGACTACAACCAGGTCGTCAACAACGACGGCAGCAGCGTCGTCACCAGCTACGATGCGGCCGGCGTCAAGAAGATGCAGACCGACTACCACGCCGACGGCTCGAAGGACGTCTTCCAGTTCAACATCGTCGGGCAGACCTACACCAGCGAGCACGATACCTACGATGCGACGGGCTTCCTTACCCACATCGTGCGGACCCACGCTGACAAGAGCCTGGCCTTCACTCTGGTGCAAAGTACCGACGGCACCAAGACGTCGGAGTGGTACGATGCCAAGGGCGTCATCACCAGCGAGGTGACGACCAAGAGCGATGGCTACAGCTCCACCACCGTCTACACCGCCGGCGTGAAGACCGCCGCCTATATCAAGAACGCCGACGGCAGCCAGGACAACTGGAACTACAACGTCACCGGGCAGTCCTACACCACCCAGCACCAGCACCTCGACGCCTCGGGCAAGCTGGTCGAACTGACGCGGACCCATGCCGACGGCACGCTGGACTATACACAAGTGATCCACGACGACGGCAGCAAGCTGACGGACATCTACAACAGTGCCGGCGTGAAGACCCAGGAGATCGCCAACAACGTCGACGGATCGAAGGACGTGTTCCTGTTCAACTTCAACGGACAGACCGGCACGACCCAGCACGAGAACTACAACAGCGGCAACGCGCTGCAGTTCTTCGACCAGACCAGGACCGACGGCACCCACAGCGTCACGGCGGTCGCCGCCGGCGTGACGATCCAGGGCGGGGCCGGCAACGACGTGTTCTCGGCCGCGCCAAGCTCGACCACGATCGCCTACGATCATGGCCAGGACCAGATCCTCAACTTCCAGGCCGGAGATGGCACCACCCACGACGTGATCCAGATCTCGAAGCTGCTGGCCGCCGACTACAGCCACCTGCAGATGACGCAGTCCGGCACGAACGCGCTCATCACGTTCTCGGCGACCGACTCGATCCTGATCAAGAACGTCTATGTCTCGAACCTGACGAGCCACGATTTCGTGTTCGTCTGAGCACGCCCGATCCGAACGGGCGCCGACCTCGCTGAGGGGCCGGGACAATGTTCCGGCCCCTGTTCGTTCGGCAGGCGTCTGCCTCATCGATGAGCAGAGCGCTGCCGCCACCGGCATTGGATGGGCCGCATCGGCCGGCGCGCCCTGCGAACTTGCGTCACAATTCATGTCTAAGAGGATGGTGAACCGCGCAAGGACTCCGAGGCCCGATGGAAGCCAGTGAAGCAAGACGTTTCGTCGTCCTCGACTTTTATCGCTTCGTGGCCGCCCTCGGCGTCTTCATCTTCCACCTGAAGCTGATCGACACGGGCATCTCGCCGGCCTGGAATGGGTCCTTCGGACTGTTCGTGGACATGTTCTTCATCCTGTCCGGGTTCGTGATCTCCTACTCCTATCCGTCCGACGTGCGCGGCCTGCGCGGCTATTCGCGCTTCATGATCCGGCGCATCGCACGGATCTACCCGCTGCACCTGCTGAGCCTGCTCATCTTCGTGGTGCTGATCGGCGTCGGCCTGGAGCGCACGGCGCGGTCGACCTCGCTGGACTTCCTCTACAATCTCCTGCTGGTCCAGGCTTGGGGCGTCACCGATCATCTCAGCTTCAACTCGCCGTCCTGGTCGATCAGCGCGGAATTCTTCTGCTATCTGATCTTTCCGCTGTTGATGCTGCTGGCCCGCAAGGTGCAGCCGATCGTGCTCGGCGCCATCGTGGCGGCGCTCTATCTGGTCCTTGCCCACGGCCATTTGCCGATCTGGCAGGACCGGTCGCAGATGTACGGTGCCAACTACGACTACGGCTTGCTTCGCGCGTTGCCGAGCTTCCTGAACGGCATCCTGCTCGCCATTCTGTTCCGGATGTCGGGCCCTTACCGGCGCAAGCCGGTGCTGTTCGTGGGCATTGGCGTGTTCTTCCTCTCCGTACTCGTGCTCAACGTCTTCGCCAAGCCGGACCTCGCCATCCTGCTGTTCTCCTGCGCCATCCTGCTCACGGCAGTCGGCGAAAGCGCCTTCAAGGAGATTTCCGGAACCCGCCTGCTCGGGCGGCTCGGCAATACCTCATACGCGATCTACATGCTGCACGACGCACTCCTCATCGCCGTTTTCAAGCCGCTGTGGACCTGGCTCCAGTTGCGGCCGGATCAATTCGGCCTGTTCGCCCTGGCATGCTGTGCGGTCCTCACCATCGTCGCAGATCGCACCTACGCCTATTTCGAGAATCCCGCTCGTCGCCTCATCAATCGCTGGGCCGACCTTGGCATAGCATCCCCGCGCAAGGCGCAGTCGGCTGCGGCCGAACCCGCCATCCGCTTCGACAACACCGAGCGCGCGGTCAACTGACGCGCTGTCGACGGCAAGGAGGCGTCAGGCCACCTTGCCGTCGGCCTTCGGTGACGTTCCGACCGCTGCATCGCCCAGCAGCGGGGCGATGTTGGCGCGGGACAGGTCCATGACGCCCGGCAGGGCTCGGCGCACCTGGTCCCCGGCTGCCTCGTGCGCGACGAGGAAGTGCAGCAGGAATTTTTCGAAGCTGTCGCCTGCGAGGAACTGAGCCGGCGAGAGCAACAGCTGCTCGCTGATGCCGAAATGCGCGAACAGGCCCTGGAACTTGTCCTGATAGGTGATCGCCGCCACGGGCGTTCCTCGCCCCAGCGCGGCAATCGCCAGATGCATGCGACCCGTGATCACGCCGTCGACCAGGCCGACGACGGCCTTGATCTCGCCGGCCGACAGCGTCTGCTCGACATGAAATACGCGCTCGCCGAGCGAGGGCTTCAGGCGCTCGGCCAGCGGCCGGAGGCAGTTGTCATCGGCGATCTCGGGGCGGTAATCATGCGCAAGCAGCAACCAGCTTGCATCGTGTTCACGCGACAGACGCTCCATGGCCGCCGCGGCAAGCTCGATCATCTTCCGCAGCTTGGCCGGCTCCGGCTTCTTGAACAGCATCGGGTGGATGTTGAAAACGAAGACCTTGCGGCCCTGCTCGCGTTGCCGTGCAATCGTCGTCGCGATCTGCTTCACGGCCGCCGTGTCGGCGCGCGGTGTCAGCATGAACGCGGCGTCGGCGACGAGATGGGCGCGCTTGCGGGCGAACTCGTCGAATCGCCGAAGGGATATCGCATCACGCAGATTCAGGACCACGCCCGGGTCGAGCAGCCGGAATACCTCGCGCAGCACCTTGGCGGGACGAGAGTTGAAACTGAAGCCGAGCACACTGACCCGGGCACCGAACGCCGCCATCAGGTCGGCAACCAGCAGCATGCGCGCGGCATCCGCCGGAGAATAATAGCCGTCGAGCACGTCGGCCCCCAGCACGACGGCGAAATCCGGACGGGTGGTCGAGAGCTGTTGCGCGACCGCCGCGTAGGAGAACGGCTGTTTCCATATTTCGAGCGGCTTGAAACCCATGGCGCGCACGTCCGCGCTCGCAGCACCGGTGGCAGTGACGATGTAAGCTTCGATGTCCGGATACGTCCGTCTCATTTCACCGACGGCGGCTTCGATCATCGCCTCGTCGCCGCGCGACTGATGAACGCTCCAGGGATCGGAGGGAAGCACAATCAGCCGGCGCGGATCGTTACGCGGTGCGGCATTGACCCCGACATCCTTTCGGGCGATCTGCCATCTGCGCAACTCGAGCAGATCGACCGCCAGCGGCGTGTTCTTCGCGCTGTTGAGCCAGCCTCGGAGGTGCCTGCGCACGGGTACGGGGATCAGTTGCTTCACATCGTTCTCCTCGTCTTCCTCAGGCGGCCGCACCGCGCTTCACGACGAAATCGATCAGCGAGAACAGCTGCTTCCGCCAAAGCAGTAGAATGCATGTCAGGTAGGTCGCGCCGAAACATGACGACAGCAGTCCCATCCGCAAGTAGGGGTTCATGTCCGCCGTCGCATGGCGGCACAGCACGACCGCGCCGTAAGCCAGGACGATGGCGCAAAGGCAACCCGCGATCGGACGCAGAAACTCGCTCCAGCTCAGGCCGAGCAGCCGGAGCGCCAGCACGAACGTCACGGGCGTCACCACGAGCTGCGCGAACGCGAAAATCGTCGCCAACTGGCCGATGTCGCGCGAGGGAAGCAGGAACATCGCGGGCACGACCGCGCAGAATTTGAGGATGTTCAGCCCGAAGACGTAGTTCGGCTTGCCCAGCGCGCCGAAATAGGCGCTATTGACGAACTGCACCGTCTGGATCGCGCCGACGAGCATCAGCGGTCTCATCACGGCTTCGCTGCCGGCCCATTTCGCGCCGAACAGCAGCAGGGAGAACTCCGGGGCGATCGCCGCAAGCAGCACGAAGATGGGAGATCCGACCAGCGCTCCGAGGCTGACGCTGCGCAGGTAGGCGCCGGCGATCCGGTCGCGCTCGTGCGCAATCCTGGACAGCGCGCTCAAGGCGACGTCCATCACCGCCTGGGTGAGCAGCTGCATCAGGATGATGTAGACACGCGCCCCGACCGTGTAGATGCCGAGGGCCGCGACGCCGTACAGCGACAGGATGATCATGTCGATGGTGCGAACGATGGCGAAATCCAGCAACCGGTTCGACACGACATGGACGCTATAGCCGGAGAGCTCGCGAAAGCTCCTGGTATCGTAGGCACGCATCGGCAGCCATCGCGGCTGGCTCCAGAGCCACAGGCCGCTGATCGCGCTCTGGACGACCACCTGGATCACGAGGCTGAGAGCGCCGAAGCCGGCAAAGGCGCAGGCGATGCCTACGACGCCGGAGATGGCCGTCGCCACCATGGTCCTGATCGCGAGCACGCGAAAATCCATGTGGCGCTTGTAGAGCGCCTCCTGAAACAGGCTCGCCGTGCCGATCGGAAGAGCGAGGCTCGCCGCCGTCAACAGCGGCGCAAGCCCTTTCACGCCGAGCCAATGCTCGATATCCGTCGCCAGGAGCACAATCAGCACCGCCAGAATCGCCGACGCGGCGAGGGAGCAGAAGAAGGGCAGCGTCACGTCGGCCGGATCGAGCGCGCGTCGCTGGACCAGCGCCTCACCGAAGCCGAATTCCGCGACCGAACTCAGAAGCAGCAGGATGAAGGCGACCAGCGCGGCAAGACCGAAATCCGCGGGATCGAGCAGCCGGGCCAGCACCAGGAACAGGACGAACGACAGCGCCCGACCGCCCCAATTCTGTGCAAGCGACCAGAACAAGGCAATCACGACCTGATGTTGTTTGCCCTGCGTGGCGCTCATCAACAATTCGACCCAATTCCGACAGATCCAACCACAATCGCAGACTAGACGAGGCGCACGATGCGGTGGCGACGTCACTTCTCCGATCACACGGAGTGCTGATTGCTCGCAACACTACGACCGAGTGATGGCAATCAGATGAGTGCCGTCACGATTCCGCTTTAGAGTGGAAGTGAGTTCAAATCGTGGACTACACTCCGATCACCCTTTGCGAAGTGATGCAAAATGGATGCCTTGACGAATTCGCCCGCCCCGCCTTCTCTCCGTAGCTCCAGACGGTTGCGCGTAGCAATCTATGCGCCGCATTTTGCGGAATATTCCTACCGCCTCGCGGCGGGATTGGCGCGTCATTGCGACGTCCGCCTCGTGCTCAACCGCAAGGACGCCAACCAGCAGTGGAAACTGGCCGATATTGCCGTGACCGCGCCGTTCGAGACACGCATCCGCAACATGAGCCTGCGCCGTGGCGGCGGCCTGCTCGGGATTCCCGCGTCTTTCCTCGATATAATATCGTTTCGTCCTGACGTGATTCATTGTCACGAAGTTCCAGAAATCTACACGTCGCAGTTGATTCGGCTCCTCCGTCCACTTGGCATTCCCCTAGTGCTTACCGTTCACGATGCAATCCCGCATTCGGAAGGTGGCTCCGGAACTTCGCCGCGCGAAGATGCGTGGCGCGGGCGCATGCGCGCGGCGGCATCGGTGGTGACCACGCATGGCGAGAGCTGCATCGCAGATTTTCGCCGCGCTTCGCCCGACTTCAGGGGCGAGACCGTTTCCAGCATGCATGGCGTGCTGATGGTTCCACCGGGCGGACGTGCGGTCACCGAACCCGAATCCGCACGCATTCTGTTCTTTGGGCGAATGTGGGCTTACAAGGGCCTGGACGTCTTCATCGATGCCATCGATATGCTGGTTCAGCGCGGTGTGCCGCATGAGGCGATCGTTGCCGGCCGCGGCCCCGAGATGACCCGGCTCGGTGCGCGAATGGACGCAATGCCGACGGTCAAGACCATCAACGCCTATATTTCGCCCGCCGATACGGGACGGCTGTTTCAATCCGCCTCGGTGGTAGCCCTGCCCTACAAGGATGCGACTCAGAGCGGCGTGCTGGCGTCGGCTTATGGCAACTCCCGGCCCGTCGTTGCCAGCGCCACCGGCGGCATTCCCGACGTCGTAACGGACGGCGTCAACGGCCTGCTGGTCCCTCCCGGCGATGCCGCTGCGCTGGCCAACGCACTCGAGCGCGTGCTGACCTCGAAGCCGCTGGCCGCCACATTGACCGAGGGCGCGCGGCAGACTGCCGCCGGCCTCCTGAACTGGGACCGCATTGCCGAAGGGCTGCTCGGATCCTATCACAGGCTTGCCGGCAGAACCGTGAGCTGACCGCGACCGACGGCTCTCAAGCGGATTGCTCGACCCGCGGCCGAAAGAACATGCCGCGGATCGCGCCGTCGAGCAGGCGTCTCAGCCTCACCTCGATCAGTTCATAGCTGATCGCGCTCGCAACCAGCGACATCACGAGTCCGAGCCCGATGAATGCCCCCCACAGCAGCCAGCGATCGACGCCGGCAGCAACCAGCTTCAGCCCGATCATCTGCAATGGGAAGAGCACGAAAGGGTGCACAAGATAAAGGCTGTAACTGATCTTGCCGATGTACTGGAGCGCCGGCGCACTGAGAGCCTTGCCGAGGCCTGATTCCGGGGCAAGCACCATCGCGAACAGCAGGAATCCGGGAATGAGCCCCACGAACGGGTGAAACAGCACGAGACTCGCAAAAAGGGCGGCGCCGCAGACCAGGCCCGCGAGCAGCCCGAGACGCCCCGGGATGGAAATGCGAAATCCGGTCGCGCTGAACAGCATGCCGATGCTGAAGAACGCGGTGATGGGCCAGCGCATCATGCAGGCCACACCCAGCAGGATCAGGGGCGCTGCCAGCAGCCTGCCTCCGCCGCGCCACAGCGCAAACGTCAGGGCGAACCAGATGTAGAACGCCCACTCATACGTCAACGTCCAGGCATTCTGTTGCGCGATCGGCAAGCCGAGCGCGTCCTGCACGAAGAACAGATTGGCCGCAAAGATCGCAAGATAGCTGCTCAGATCAATCCCGCGGAAGAACTTGTAGGCGACGATCGGACCGATCGCGAACAGCGCAAGGTGCAGGACGACGAACACCGGCATGATGCGAAGGACACGGTCGAAGAAAAATCGCGACAGCGACCCATGCCGCACCAGGCTCGCCGGGATCAGGAAGCCGCTGATCATGAAGAACAGCTCGACGCCATGCCCGCCGACATTGATCACCGACTGCAGCCAGGGCCAGAGCGGCGGCAGGAACCCGGGATTCGGGATGTCGTACATGCCTGCCTTCGGCATGTCGTAGAAATGATCCATCAGCACGCTCAGCGCCGCGATGGCGCGAAGGCCCTGGATCGACGGAAGGAACGATCCGTCATAGGCGGCGCCCGGCTGGTCGGGGGCCCTGATCACTCCGCGGCACCCTGGGTGCCGAGGACCGGCTCAAGGACGACCGGCTTTCTTCGGGCCGAGCGGAATCTTTGCCCGAACGAGATACTGGGCTTCTCGATGAACGCGAATGTCATCCAGCTGACGAGGATCGACAACGCCAGGATCACGACCAGGAAGATCGTCCATCCCAGCGGCCCGTCGCCGAACCAGAAGAGGCGGTGGATGAAGACGATCACGAACGGGGACATCAGGTAGACCGAATAGCTGATCACGCCGACGAATGCCATCGGGCGCCAGGCCAATCTCTCGCCGAACACGGCAAAGCCGATAAAGACCAGCGCCGCGCAGACATAGGCCGAGCCGATCGAATAGCTGTAGAAGAAGTTCTCGTGATACTCCCCGCCGAACCTCCGCTCGGACAAGGTGACGGCGAAGATCGCATACAGAAGCGTGCAGACCGCCACATGGGTCCATCGCAGCTTGCCGCCGATGACGGTGTCTCGGATGATCTTGCCCAAGAACATCGCCGACAGGTTCAACCCGACCTCCATCACCGAGGAGACCATCCTGCTCTCGACGAAAAGCGCAGCGGTGGTTCCGACCAGAGCAGCGGCGACGACGATGGTCACCGCGGTGAAGCGCTGGTTCAGCAGCCCCAAGGCGAAGAGAATGGTGCACCCGACATAGAACAGCAGCTCGATCGCCAGCGTCCAGTAGAACACCCAGAGGTTCGGGACATTCACGAAGGTCTGCAGCATCGTCACGTTCACGGCGATCTGCCCAAGCGGATAGATCTTCGAGTCCAGGAGCTGCATCGTCAGCAGCCCCACCACGAGCGAGGTCCAGTAGGCCGGATACAGCCGGAAGAAGCGGCTGATGGTGAAATCCCGCACGGGCGTGGAGCTGTCCGGGAAGCTGAACGGGATGACGAAGCCGCTGACGAAGAAGAACAACACCACACCGAAGCGGCCGAAATTCATGTAGTAGCCGAACACGTCGTGGATCGGCCAGTAATAGGCGCCCGTCGGATGCTTCTCGACGATCACCTCGAAGACGTGCTGGACCAGGACCGCCAGCACGGCAATGCCGCGCAACGTGTCGATGAATGCGAGTCGCTTATGCATCATCCGTTCTCACCTGGTTCCGCTCGCCGCCGGCAGATCCGGGCGGAAGCCTTCCAATGGCGGCACCGGCGGCCGCATGACGATCGGGACAGCGTCGATACCCCGTGCGGAGGTCGCGCGCCGCGAGAACACGTCGCTGAAGCTCAACGCGATGATCAGGAGACCGGATGCCGGACCATAGTTCAGCACCGTGATCGTGAACAGATTGACGACGAAGATCAGCGTCAGCTTGTAGACGTCGGTCGCGCCGAAGGTCGCCCGGAACACCATCACCATGAACGCGACGAAGGGCAGCCCGAACATCAGGTAGGTGCCGATGTAGAAATTGTCCACGGGCACCCAGTAATGCGCAAGCGGCGAGAACAGCTTCTGCGGATAGTTGAAGCAGCCGGCCCCGCAGCCGGTGATCAGACCAACGGGCATGAGTTGACTCATATAGACGAACGGCAGCTGCCAGCTGTTGTTGATGCGGTCGACGATGCTGAACAGGGTCGAGTGCGGTACGGCCGCGGTTCCGGACGCGATCACGATCATGAAGAACGGCACGAAGATCGCCGCGAAGGACCATTGCGCGATCGATCGGATCGCGGGGAAGCGCGATCTCTCCGGCAACATCCGCACGAACACCAGCAGAAGCAGGTAAAGCACGAGAACGATCATCGTCGTCTTGCTGGTGGTGAGGCGAGTGGCATAGATCGCGATGGAGCCGAATACGACGCACCAGGTCGTGCTCATGCGAATGGACGTGATCGCGAACGACACGAGGATGAAGAAGGCCGCCATGGTATTGTCGGCGGCAAAGCCCATCAGGCGCTGGTCGTCGCCTCCATACGCCCACCACAGCCGGCCGGCCTCGCGTACGGCGCCGAAGGACTCGTATTTGTAGCCCACCCAGGGCATCAGGTAGAACTTCGTCAGGAAAACGCCGATTATGGACAGGTAAAAGGTCACGGCGATGACCGACAGCAGCCTGCGATAAGAACCGAGGCTCGAATCGCAGAAGCAGAACCCGACGAAGACCGGCAACATCATCTTGAAGGACGAGATCGCCGCGTTCATCGTCCCCATCATGAAGTAGCCGAGCACGAGCGACAGCATGATCTGCACGAGCACGATCAGCGCCAGAGTGCTTCGGTTGCGCAGGACGCAATGCACGAAGAACTGAGCCAGGCACAGCACCGCAACCGCGTCGGGCAGATACCACAGGGCATCCATGTGATATATGCTGGTATAGTAGCGGATCACGCCACCGAAGGCGTCGCGGACCAGATAGATGCCGAGCGCGATCGCCTCGATGTTGAGGCTGATCAGCCTCATCTGGGGCCGGTGCAGCGGAAGGATCGTCATGTCCGGCTCAGTTTGTCGGCCGCGCCGAGGGTGCGGGCGATCGCGCGAAATCCCGACGGCTTCCGAGCAGGTTCCTCATGAATTTGCCGCCAGGAATCTCGACGTAGAGATAAGTGAAGTGGGAAACCGCGAGCACTGCGGCCAATGACACCACGAGATTGAGCGAGGCCGGCAGACCGGGCCAGATCGCATCGAGCGCAGCGATCCGCCCCGCCCCGACCGCCCGCACAAAGTACTCCGCCAGCAGCACCACGAGCGCGTGCACCATGTAAATCGAATAGGAGCGCTTTCCGAGCCAGACCAGCGGCCGGGCCACCAGCATCCGCGGCACCAGCAGCGCATCCGGAAAGGCGAGCAGGCTGCCGAGGAAAACGGCAAACGTCACCGGCGCTAGGAAAGTCGCCGCAGGGTTGGTCTCCGCGACCGACACCAGGACGACGCTTGCGATCATGGCGACGAACTGCACCATCCCCTGCACGGCAGGAGCCGGCTTGGCCGGCAGGCGATCGACGATCCGCACCGTCAGCACGCCCAGGAAGAAACTCACGAAGCAACGCAGGATGCCGAAGTCGGTCTGGAGCCCGAGGCTTCTCTTGTCGAGCACGAAGATGATGAAGACCAGACTTCCGACCGCAAGCGCGCCGCAGATCACGTAGAACCAAAGCAGGGAGCGCGTGCGCTGGGCAAACACCAGGATCAGGCCGAACACCAGATAGGTATAGAACTCGACGCTGATGCTCCAGCTCGGCGCATTCCAGCTCAGATAATCGATGAATCCCATCGAATGCAGCAGCAGAACGTTGAGCACGAAGGACTGGGCGTTGTTCACTTCGAAGGCGGCCGGGGCAGCCACCACGACGCCGGCCATGACCAAGCTGATGCGCAGGAGGCGGAACAGCAGATTCGCGAACAGCATGACGATGTGCAGGGGATAGACCCGCGCCAAGCGCCGCACCATGAACTCGCGCAACGAGAAGCGCCCGAAGTCGCTCTCGACGTAGCTGAGCGCCATGACGATCCCGCTGAGAACGAAGAACAGATCAACCAGCAGCCAGGCGCTTCTGAAGAACGAGCAATTGATCCAGGCATTGTGCGGAAACGCCGCCAGGAACGTCGGCATCAGCAGCAGGTGGTGAATCACCACCGACGTCGCGGCGATTCCCCGAATGCTGTCGAGTGGCAGAACGTGCGCCTTCTCACGATGAACCAACTCCGTCACATCAACATTCCATAGCTATTGCATTGCAGCAGTGTGTATCAGGTCTTGCGCATGTTCAACTCTGCGATGCGCGGACACGCACACGATGCATGAGGACCGCCGATACTTTCAATGCTCGCAGACCATTCCGACATGCGAGCGTCAACTTCGCGCCACTTTTCGTTCGCGCCGCATTTGCTTCGAGCGCAGAGCTCGCCCGGCTGCGACGATTGCGAGCATTTGCGAGAAAAGTGTGCGCGAAATTCGGCGCCACTGCGATATCGCGGCATGATCGCATCGATTCGTCTGCGCATCGCGGGGCGATCTGGTCGCCAGTGGAACGATTGCGTCGCGTCGCCACTTGTGTCCGTTTTGCGACGCGCTAGCTCCCGTGCCCGATATGTTTTCAGTTTGCACCATTCATGAGCGCGACATGCCAATCTCGCGGGCATTGCAGATCGTACTTTTGCAACCGTTGAGAAGAGAGCATCGCGTCGTTGTCGACCTGCGCGCGACGGCTTTTGCGGCGCACAAAAAGATGACACAGTTACCTGCCAAGTTTCGCCTGTTCTCCGGTTGCAACAGACGCAAGGAACACGGATGGTCCGCGGACTAGTACTTCGTCATCAGCCGCGATGGCTGCTGGCCGTCGTTATCGGTTCTGCGCTGATGGTTTCGGCCGATGCTTGCCGCGCGCAGTGCGTCGAATTCTCCGACCGCGCCTCGCAACTCGAGCTCGACACCTTCGTGAAGTCCCCCTCTTCGCTCCTGGAGCGAATGCGTAACGACAAGGAGAAGCTGCGCTTTCGGCTCGCGGCCCTTATCGCGACCAATCCGTCGTTGCTTCCCTCCGTTCAGACGCTCATTTCGGCATCGGCTTCGAGCGATCGTTCAGCCATCGGCGCCGCCTTGCGGATTGCCGAAGGTCGGTGCGCGTCGGCCAAGCCCGAATCAGCGCGCAAGATCAGGGATTTTGCGCAGCGGATCGGCGATCTCAACGTTCAGGCCGGCTATTCCGCTGCAGGAGAGGACAACTCCGGCGCCCAGCAGGCCCAAACGCGAGCCAAGGGCGTTGCGCCGCCGCCTCGGGGCGGCGCCCTGCTCGAAGGCGAATGGAAGACCAAGCTAGCCAATCCATTCAAGCCCGTCCCCCTTCCGAATTGATCCGCCATCGTCAAAAGGCAGCGAATTAGCAAATGTACCAGCCCAGAGAACATTTCCAGTCGGGACACCGGTTTGGCATAGAATTCGGCGGGGCAGTCCTCAGCTTCGAGCGCGTGGCCGACGTTCTACGCCGGCAATGGCCCATCGTTGCGGCATGCGCCGGCGGATCGCTGGCGCTGGTGATCGTCTACCTGATGATGGCCCAACCCATGTACACTGCCAACGCCCGCATCATGATGGACACGCGTCAGGCGCAGGTCCTGGACAAGGACAGCAACACCAGCAGCGCCCTGATCGACACCGGCTACGTCGATAGCCAGGTCGAGATCATCAACTCGGACGACCTGATTCTGTCCGTGGTCCGTCGCCTGAACCTGACGGAAGATCCGGAGTTCAATGGTTCCAAGCCGGGCCTCCTATCTCTGGTCATGGGCAAGGTGAGGTCGTTGTTTGGCTCGGGCGAGCCGCCGAGCCAGGAACGTATCGAACACGCGGTGGTCGAGCAGGTTCAGAAGAACCTGCGAACGGAGCGTGTTCTGACCACATATGTCCTGTCGGTGAACTACCGCGCGCGGACGCCCGACATGGCCGCCAAGATCGCCAACGCGATCGCCAATGCCTATCTCGTCGGCGCGCTCGAGGCCAAATACCAGTCCACCAAGCGGGCCACCGAGTGGCTTCAGCAGCGCAGCATCGAACTGAGCGAGCAGGCATCGGCCAGCGACCGGGCCGTGCAGACCTTCAAGGCCGAGCACAACATCGTTGGAACCAGCCGCGGCCTGGTATCCGAGCAGCAATTATCGGACCTCAACACGCAGCTCGTTCAAGCACGAGCCGCGACCGCCGAGGCGAAGGCCCGCCTCGACCGTATCGAAGCGATTTCAAGCGAGGATCTCGCGCAGTCGACGACGGTGACGGACGCACTGAGCAACTCGGTCATCACCCGCCTGCGCGCCCAATATCTCGACATTCAGGCACAATATTCGGACTGGTCCAAGCGCTACGGCAAGACGCACCTTGCGACGGTCAACCTGGCCAACAAAATGGACGAACTGCGCAAGAACATCGCCGATGAGCTGCGCCGGATCGGCGACGCTTATCGCAGTGACTACGAGATCGCAAAGAGCCGCGAGGCCTCGCTCGAGAAGAACCTGAAGGAGCTCGTCGCCCAGGCCGGCCACACCGGGCAGGCCGAGGTCAAGCTCCGCGATCTCGAAAGCGCGGCCGACACTTATCGCAATCTCTACAACAATTTCTTGGAGAAGCTGCAAAGCGCCACGCAAAACCAGAGCTTTCCGCTCAGCGAGGCGCGTCTCATCACCACCGCGACCAAGCCGGACCGCAAGAGCTCGCCGCGCACCGTCCTGGCGCTGGTGGGAGGCCTGGTTGGCGGCCTATGTCTCGGCTTCGGCATCGCGTTCGCGCGCGAGTTGCTGAGCGATGTCCTGCGCACGCCCAGCGAGGTGGAGGACGAACTCGGCGTGAAGTGCCTCGGTATCCTTCCCGATATCGGTCCGGCCGCGAAGACCGGCCCATCCGGTCTGGCTCGCTACGTCGTCGATCATCCATTCTCACGGTTCGCCGAGACGTTGCGCAACATCAAGGTGTCGATCGACGTCGCCCGCCTCAATCGCGAGATCAAGGTGATCGGCATCGTTTCCTCGCTTCCCAAGGAAGGCAAGACCACCGTTGCCGCCAATTTCGCGCAGTTGATCGCGCTCACGGGCCACCGCACGGTGCTGATCGACGGCGATCTGCACACGCGCTCGCTGACGCGCGAACTCGCGCCGAACGCCAAGAGCGGACTGGTGGAAGCGCTCAACGACCCCGCGAGCCTCGGCTATCACGTGCAGCGGAGCAAGGAGACGGGTCTGGATTTCCTTCCCTCGGTCGTGGCATCCCGCATGGTGAATTCGGCCGACGTCATCGGATCGAAGGCGATGGCCGAGCTGCTCAAGGTGCTGAGGGAGCACTACGAGTATATCGTGATCGACCTCGCCCCGGTGATGCCGGTGGCGGATTCCAAGGCCGTCAGCCTCCTGATCGACGCCATGGTTTATGTCATCGAATGGGGGCAGACCACACGCAGCGCGCTACGTGAGTCCGTCTCCGGGTCTGAAGTCCTCCAGAAGAAGCTGCTCGGTACCGTGCTCAACCGCGCCAACCCGAAGATGCTCAAGCGCATCGAGGCCTATAAAGGCAAGCACCACAACAGCTATTACGTCGAGCACGCCTGAGGCGGCCGCGGCGTCAGCCGAACCGGAGCGGCCTCGAGCCCGGTACCGCTGGGCAGCCGGTGCTTTCGCGCACAAGCAGGGCGGGTCGGCTCCTGTCTCCGTATTTGTCCGGAATCCACAACCTGCGGTTATTGCTCTAGCCAAAAAGCAAGGACGGAGCCGGTCTATGGCCGGAACAATGCGGCTGTTGGTAACCATCTGCCGGTAAAGACGAGACAATCCGGGCCTGAATGCCTCAAGATGCCGAAAATTTGGGCATCTTTCTTTCTCGGTGCTCTAAGGCTAATCTCGGCTCATACTCGCAGTTGTGTTCCGGTAGGCACGGATGCTGATCGTTCTGACGGTTCTGACAATTTGGGTTCTGCTCAACATTTTGTTCGTGTTGATCGTAGTGCCTCCGCGCAAACCGCTTCGGCAGCCCCTGGCCCCGACGCTTTCACCGGCGCCCATCGATCCAAGCCGGCGCGAGATCGGCCAGGACGAGCCATTCTCGGTCCGTCACGTCATCGTATCCGTTGCAATGGGAGCCTTCTTCGTATTGGTCCCGCCGCTGCTCGCCCTGCGCAATGCGGTCATGCGGTTGTTCGGCAAGTCGCCCTGAAGTCTCCGGTTGGAGGTCCAGCAGTTGCGTCATCGAGCAACCAAAGCATGAACCGGAAAAATGCGAGGCGGTTTTCCGGAAAGATCATGCGCAAACACCAGCCCAAGGCGCGATGGACCATTCATCCAAATCTCATCGCACTTCAGTACGCTTCCTGGAACATCACGGCTGACGCTGTGCGGGCCATGATCTTCAGATCGAGCCAGATGCTCCAGTTGCTGACGTACCAAACGTCGTACTCGACCCGCTTCTCCATCAGATCGATCGTGGGCGTTTCGCCCCTGAATCCGTTCACCTGGGCCCAGCCCGTCAGGCCCGGCTTCATGTGGTGGCGGTAAACGTACTTGCTGATGAGCTCGTCATAGTAGTTGTCGTGGGCAAGCGCATGGGGACGCGGCCCAACCAGCGACATGTTCCCGCGCAGCACGTTCCAGAGCTGCGGCAACTCGTCGATGCTGGTCATGCGCAGAAAGCGGCCAATTTTCGTGACGCGGGCATCGGTCTTGGTCGCCTGCGTCACGGTCTCACCGTTCTCGGAGACGGTCATCGTGCGGAATTTCCAGATCTCGAACGGCTTGCCGTTGAAGCCCCGGCGCGATTGCCGGAAGATCACGGTTCCAGGCGAGTCCAGCTTGATCAGCACGGCGACGGTCAGCAGCAGCGGGGTCAGGAGCACGAGCGCAAACAGAGCGACCCCGACGTCGAGACAGCGCTTCTGCAGCCGCTCGAGAACGGTGAGCGGCGGCCGCTGGATCTCGACCGCCACCGTTCCGCTGACCGGCAGAAAGGGACGGGTCACGAGATCGGCGACCGGGTCGTCCGGCAGCAGGCGAATAGGCTGCGGGACGGCGCGCAAATACGGCCCAAGCTTGCGCAGCATCGGCAATTCATTCCAGTCGATAGCGAGGAGATATTCGTCGACGTCGGCCGAGCGTGACTGACGGATGACGTCGCGAATCTGCCGCTCCCATTGGCCGTCCCGGTCGTCTCCGAGAACGAAGTGGCGCACGACGTCGAATCCGTTCCTGCGCAGATCCTTGAAACGGCTCGAGGTGAAGTCGAGCGGCTTCAGGCTAAGCAGAACCACCTTGCGATCGACCAGGCGGCTCCTCGCAAAGCTCATGCCGAACACGGCCTGCCAGACAAAGCGGAGGCTGATCAGGCCAAGGCCGCCGATTACGGCGAAGACGAGAACCGTGCCACGCGAAAGATCGTCGGTCGATTTCAGTAGGAATGCCGCAACGGCAAGAATCGTGAGCGACGTCAGCCAAACAATGGCAGCCATCCGGAGCTGCCAAACCAGATTGAGCAGCCGGTGCGTGGAATAGACGTCCCGAAAATAGGCGATGCCTACGAACACCACGCCGACGAACAATCCGGCCCCCACCGATGCGCCGTCCTGAGGCGAAGCGACAGCCACACCATACAGCGAAGCCCCCGCCGCGTAGCTCAGCAGGACCAACAGAAAGTCGGCGGCGATGACGACGATCTGAAAGGGTCTCTGAAGAGCGCCGCCGCGCGCAGATGACAGCGCATGAGTGCTTTCAGTACCATAAGTTGCAACAGCCATTCGAACCTCTGCCTATCGAGAGAGTGCCTGACGCTCATCGTGATGCTGAAGACTCGTCAAATCCCCGCACGGAAAGTGTTGATCGATCGCAGCGACATTGTGGCGTTGCACGCGAAAGTTTTGCGGCGCAAGGATGATGGTGGTGTTGTAGTGCGCCGAGAGATTCGACGCGCCGAAAATCTCGTCACAGTGCTGACATATGGTCGAACGAACTGCCCTCTTTTGAATCAGGTATCACGTCGATGCGACGCCGGAAGCGTCGCGTAGGGGCTCGTTCGCTCAACTTCGAGGCGTTTGTTGCTGCCGCCGGACGCAGACCGAATCATCTGCGAGAATTTCCTCAGATTTCTATCTGGGGATGTATGCGTGAATTCAAGGGAGTTATGCAGACTTGCCGCACGTTCGAAGGCCGCGATACAATCCTCACCCAACGACCGCGTCTCCGCGATTCCAAAGCTCCGTCGGCGATCAGTGCCGCCCTTCTTTTGGCATGATCGGGTCGGAAAACAGGCCGCGGCCCCACCGAACTCAGATTGTTCGTGTTGGATGGAAGCCCTCCGGTGCCGGCGACTTGGGGATGTTTCGACCACCCGATCGATGAGCGCCATGAAATCTCTCGTGCGAAGCCACTCGCCGCTTCCCAGACCGCGACTGCCGGACGGAGTTCGCATCTATGCGATCTCGGACATTCACGGCTGCGCGCATTTACTCGAACCCATGCTGAAGGTGATCGATGCCGACGTTGCCCGCAGCCGGCCGCGCCATGCCATCGAAGTCTTTATGGGGGACTACATCGATCGCGGTCCCGATACACGCTCCACCCTCGACATCCTGGTCGAGCGGAGCCGCCGGGGAAATGTCGTCTTCCTCAAGGGCAACCACGAGGCCTTTTTGGTGCGGGTGTTCGAAGATCCCTCGCTGTTCGAAGACTGGATCGCTTTCGGGGGAACCCAGACATTGACGTCCTATGGACTTTCTCCGCCCGATCTCAAGCGCGATGAGCCGGCATCGATCCTGCGCGATTTGATCCGCGCGATGCCGCCCGAGCATCTGGAATTCCTGGACAATCTGCGACTGAGCTTCAGTTGCGGAGACTTCTTCTTCGTCCACGCCGGCGTCCGTCCGGGCGTGCCGCTTGCCGAGCAAACCGAGCGCGATCTGCTCTGGATCCGGGAGGAATTCCTGCGAAGCGAGGCGCAGTTCGGCAAGTACATCGTCCACGGCCACACGCCGGTGCGCAGCGCCGAATTGCTGGCGAACCGCGCCAACATCGACACCGGCGCTTATGCAACCGGCAATCTTACGCTGATGAGCATCCAGGGAAGCCGCATGCTCGCGGTTTGATCCACCACCAAGCGACTCCCTCCGCAACAAGTCGATTGTGTGTCACGCCTCGACGCTGTGCTGATTACAGCCAAGAAGAAGCCACATTGCGCGGTCTTCGCCACCGTTCGGGCAAATGCTCCTGTCCGCGCGTTGCATGGCCGCCACAAGCACCGCAGTTTCGCGCGAGCGAAACTGGACGAGAGTGACTCGACGACGGGATGATTGCTACGTTCGTCGAAGTATCCGTAAACGGCGTGAGGTTGGCGTGGGCAACGAGCCAGGAAAATCGATTGCGACTGTCGTTCGTCGCCATGCAGTACTGACTTTCGTCGCAGTGACGATGACCGGCTGCGCCGGCTTCATCCCGATGGACGCGCCCGATTCCGCTTCGGTCCACGAGAACGCCGCGATCGTCACGGAGCCATCAGCGCCACTTCCCTATGTCCTGATGCCCATCAACGCCACCGTGCTGCAGGCCACCAACGAGATCAGCAATGCAACCGGGATGTCATTCGCATCCGTGCCAGGAGGCCATCGCGACGCGCCGATCAGTGTCGGCGATATTCTGACCGTCACGGTCTTCGAGGCGCAGGCAGGTGGATTGTTCATCCCTGGTGAAGCAGGCGTCAGGTCGGGCAATTTCGTCGACATACCGCGACAGCAAGTCGATCAAACCGGCAGCATCATTATTCCCTTCGCGGACACGATCAAAGTCGCCGGATTAACGCCGCGCGCCGTTTCCGCGATCGTCCGCGATCGACTAAAGGATCGCGCGGTCGAGCCACAGGTCGTTGTGGCCGTCGCGGAGCAGCGCGGAAGCCAGGTCAGCGTGCTCGGTGAAGCCAATTCACCCTCGCGCTTCCCGATCGACCCCGGAGGGCTTCGGCTGCTGGCAGCAATCGCCAGAGCGGGAGGGCCGAAGTACCCCGACTACGAAGTCACCGTCACGCTGAAGCGCGCTGGAAAAACGTACAGCCAATATCTCGCCGCCATCGTGAGACGACCAGCCGAAGACATCTTGCTGGCCCCTGGCGATGTGATTTTCCTAACGCGAGTTCCGCGCGTGTTCATGGCGTTCGGGTCGACGCCTACCCCGGGCTCCATCGGCGGAACCAACAACCGTCGCTTCACGTTCGAGAACTACGAGATGTCGCTTGCCGAAGCGCTCGCCAAAGCAGGCGGCCTCGACGGAAGCCGCGCCAACTCGAAATCAGTTTTCGTCTACCGGCTCGAACCGAAGCAACTGCTGGAAAACGTCGGCCTCGCGGTAAACGGATTCCCCACTGTACGAGTGCCGGCCGTCTACAAGTTCGACATGAGTAAGCCTGATGGCTGGTTTCAGGCGGATTCGTTCAGGATGCGCGATCACGACGTGATCTCGGTTGCCGAATCTCCTTCGACCGAATTCATCAAGATCATGGCCCCGCTGGATGCCGCGACGACCAATGCGGCGAACATCAATGCCATTGTGAACTCGAGATGACCTCCCTGGCGTAGACCCGTGTGAAGGGCGCCGCGAGTTCTGGCATAGCGAACATCGAGTGGCGAATGGCGGCCCCCGAGCTCCCATCTCTCACCAGATGGGAGCCGGCACAACCGATCTTGAGCCACGCACGAGGAGCCGCGACGACCTCATCCCGAGGAGAGTAACCGTGCCGCGTCCGCCGCTTACAAGGAAAATTTTGCCATATGACTTAAGGCAACATTAGTCCGACGCGCCTACCGTCAGGGAGCCATCTGGAGTGCTCCCGTGACGATGCTCGTAGCCGGTACTGTGCTGATAGGCCTCGTCCTGGGGCTCCGTTACTCAGTGTTCATTCTCATCCCGGTCACCCCCTTGGGCTGGCTGGCCATCTGTGCGACGACATCGCATTCATTGTCTTCTTTATTGATATTTGCCGTCCTGCTGCAGCTCAGCTATCTGGCCGGCGCGCTACTCAGGGCTTTTCCCACGCAAGTTGCAGGCGAGCAGGCGGGCGCCCTTCCGGGTCACCACGCGGGCTAAGTCGCAGCTGGGCACCAAAGCGCGATGGGTTGGATCGATCGTCATCGCGCTTCAGACCGTTGTTTTCATTGATCTTTGGGTAAGCCGCGTCGCACTTTTCCGGATCATGCTTTAGGATCCCGCGTGCGTAACTTGTAGTCGGGAAAACGGCTTTCCATGGCGGCTCTGACGAACCTGAAATGAGCAATTGCGGAGTCGAGTTCCTTGATCCGTCTTTGGCCGTTTACGATTTCGTCGTCGAATAGATCCTGGTGATGACTATCGAGCGGTTCGCGATACAGATACTCGTCATCGTCATTTCCCAGCGTCACGGCTGCCCGCGCCAAGACCTCCTCGACTCGCCGACTCAAGCCGGCGCGCTCGCGCTCGGCTGCCCCGATCGCATCTTCGATGGCGACCACGATCGCCGCAACCCGGCGCTGATCTTCCTGTGAGTCACGCTGGGCCGAGCGTACCCGAAACGTCGTCGATCCCGTTCGGCGAAGAAGACGCTGATCGCGAGCCTTCGCAAAGAGCTGAAACATGAACGGAATCTCGCTTGATATCGGGCTGGCGAGAGGATGGCTTGACCATAGTTACCAAAGCCTTAAGGCCAAGAATGCATCGGGTAAATCTCGCTTCCAGCGCTCCAGCGGCCTCAGTGCAAGCACCAGGTGTGCGCCGTTGATTATGACAGTTCGACTTGCCTGTTACCGCCGCACGCGGCCGCACTGTGAATCCCGCGCCTCTGCTCGCGCATTCGTCCTTCAATCGCAGCGAAGCTGGCGACCGTACCGATAACAGGATCGACCATCGCTGAAATAAGTGCGATTCCCATACGTCCGGGCGGACCCGCCATCGCTGAAGATCGTGGTGTTTCCGTATTGCCGGGCACTGCTGCCGTCGCTGTGATATGTCGTTGTCCCGTACTGCTCGGATATCGTCCCGTCGTTCCAATAGGTGGTCTGCCCATAGCGCTGTGCTGCAACCCCGTTGTCGCAGATGACTTTGCCACCGCCCATGAGCTTGCAATTCTCGGCCTTCGCGATCGACCCGAACAGCACGATCGCGCCGCACAGGAGCATTGAACGCACCATGATCGCTTCCCTCCGATTGTGGTCAGCCGATGCAAACCACCTTGAGCGGCGTCCGTTCCATGATCGCCGTGCATTCTATCGGTGTGAAGGGGCCGGAAGCCGGAAGGTCCGCACACGCCGATGGCATCACTGGTCGCAAGCGGTTCGCAAATGGACACAGCGCAAAATCACCTTCCTGCGCCGCGCCCCAGTTTGCACGGGGCATAGAAGGTGCCGTTGCTGGCGACCACCCGCTCGATGCATTGTCTTGGATCGACGATCTCTCCCCCGATTCGGAAGAAATAGGTCTGCGTTCTCAAGATCAGGACGTAGTTTCCTGCCGGAAGGTCAAGGTCCGGATCCTCGCTCCGGAGCTCGTACATCTCCGGAGAGCCGGCGACGGGGCTTACCTGGAATGTGTAGGAGAAGTTACGAATTACCCAAACGTCGTCATCCTCGTTCAGCTTCTTGCCGGCTGCCGCAGGCGAGAACTCGCGCGCAATTTTGGCGACCACTCTAACCTCGGCACTATCGGGAATGCTGTTCACGGCTTCGCGTCGAAACACGACGAACTTGACACGCCCATTGGGCAGAGCTGGTTGATCCGGCACCTTGAATGCCGGCGAAAATGCAATTCTTATGTCAGGCGCTTTTCCCGGCAGCAGGTGCAGTTTGACGATCGGACGATCTTCATCGAGTGCATACACGCCATATTCCGTTGGAAGGACGCGCGTTGATTTCAGGACGACTTTGGGGGACGTCGGGTCATCGACAGGAGTTGTCCTCGGAGCCGCCGGCGGGATCGGAATCGAAACCGTCGCGGCAGGACTTGCTTCCGGCAAAGCGGATTCGATCGGTTTGCTGGACGTGAAGATCAGGCCGAGCAGGTGATCCCGTTGGTGGATGAGCAGTCCTGTTGTGGCCAGCGCGAGCAGCACAATCAATTTGCGCTTCGTAACCCATCCGAGGGAATGAACATGAGCGCCCCGCTCACGGAGCACCATCTGCCGGGGGCTCGGCGAAAAATCCCTCTCCAGCCCCGGAGACCCGCTGAGATCGGGGGCTTTCGTAAGTTGCGCAGACGGAAGACCGGGAGCACCGAGGCCTTGCCGAGCGAATTGCTCGACGCCATTGATCGCGGCTTCCAAGGCACCTT
This sequence comes from Bradyrhizobium sp., assembly GCA_035575945.1. GTDB lineage: Bacteria > Pseudomonadota > Alphaproteobacteria > Rhizobiales > Xanthobacteraceae > Bradyrhizobium. The sequence goes on from DATLXF010000027.1 coordinate 331,900, forward strand.
GCAAGCGGCGGACATCGGCCGCATCTGCGTGGGTAAACTGCTCCTGAAGCTTATGGCGAGCGAGATCGTAGACGACCTGCCGCATGTACTCGGGGTCGTCTTTCACAGTTTCGAGGATGCGCGCGATCACAAGCGCAAACTGGACTTCCGTGGACGTCGCATCCTTCGCATCCGGATCGCTCGGAAGCAGCTCTGCCGGACTCATGTTTGCATCGTCCGATTCGGCCTCACCTGGCTCCTATTCGATATGCAACAATGCGAAAAAGCCAGCAAGTGGCGGCTACCGGACGCAAAACCGGGCAGACTTCGCCCGTCCGACGATCACTGCCGCGGAATGGCCGACGCGGTTGTCAATGGGGCTCCGCCGACCGATATCGGGCCCGTCGGTGCGCGTGCTGGCGTTCGCTTCTTCTGTGGCCTTGCGATCGCGGAGGGACGGCTCGAAGTTGGGACGGGGCTCTCCGAACTGACAGGGATTACAGCGGCTGAGGTGCTTGACGATTGCTGGGCTCGTCCTTCGAGTGATCCCTCCAAAACCTCCATTCGCGAGATCAATGCAGACAACTGGTCCGATAACCGCCTCATTTCGGCGCGCTGGATGGCAACCTGCTGCTTGAGTTCCTCGGTTTCATTGGCCTCCTTGAGTTGAAGACTCATGAGGCGTAGGGGCGTCGTGTCATCCGGCGCCGAAGCCGGCGGCCTGGCTGGTGCTGCCGATTGAAGCGGCTCGTCGTAACTGCTGGCAACACAGGTACCGATTGCGCCGGCGACAAACAAACCGGCCACGGATACCGCGACCGAGCGGGCTCGCCTCGTCCGTTTTTGGATCATCAATTGATGATCCAAGTGAAAGGCCTGGTCGAATGGATTCATAATCGCCGTACCTAGACTGCTTCAGCCCAATTCGCAATGGCCCTAGAGCGCGCCCCGGAGGCTGCGTTGGCGTGACGAACGAAGGGCCTCAATCACTGAAACTGCGCTGGGCGGTCCCAGTCCGGCTTGGCAAGGAACGATATCAACAGATAACAGCTCTCGAAGGGCCCTCTTCGGAGAACCGGCGCTCAGGAAGCGCGCGTTCGTGCGCGCAGCAGCGTTGCATGGGACGACAAGCCAGGCTGCTTATGGTGCCCCCTTGGATTCTGACCGACCGAACCTGCGTTGTTTTGCCCCTGCTTCATGGAGCCCTGCACCGAAAGACGGTCACGCGAGGCATGGCTTATTCTCGCGGATCCGGCGCACGTCACTTCATCACCCATCGTGGAGGCGCACTCCTGACGTCGAGCGCAAACAGCACGGAGACTTCAGGATGGTACGGCCACCACCGGGGCGCATCATATTTTGCGACCAGCATGATCTGAGCATCGGTTGCATCAGCCAACGAAACAGCGCCAGAAACCGACGTGATGTACTCATGGAACGGGCAGCTGAAAGCATTCGCCGAAGCTGGTCGCACCAGAGGAGCCGGACCGCGAGAAGGAAACATCAGCGATGTCGCCGGGTCTGTCGTCGTGCTGAACCGTTTTGTCCGAAGCGAAATGATTTTGCAGCCAATCGAAAGGTTGTTGATTTTGAACAATCCGCTCTGATTGACGGCAAGGAATTCCCCCTCGAGGGGAGCGACGGGCGGCGGGGTTTGAGCCGAAATGACCAATTGAGTGGGCCATGGCGGCCCTCCGGCGAAATGGAGGACCGAGGCAACGAAGCCGATGAGTACGGCTATGACAGCCACAGCCCCGCCGATGAGGAGCCATTCCTCCCGGATCTGCCAGCGTGCCTTCATGCCCGGCGACTGTCCGAAAACAATCTTGCGATGTTCCATCGTCGGGCTGGCCCCACGATACGTCGAGGCAAATTGACGCCTCTTTTGCTGCAGGAGCCAGCGCAAATCAGGCGGATTCGGCCGTTTGTTCGGAGCCTTGAGACCAAGTCCTACAACAGCCGGATACTCGCTGCCGTCACCACGCTTGGAATTTCCACGCCTCAACTTTGTGAAGGGAGAAATCATGCCCTACGCCGGCTACGCACGTATTCCACCAGACTTTAAATGAATAGCAGCCTATATTCTCAGACCTGAGGCGTCTATCCCACTCTGACGCCTGTGGCGCGCTCACCGTCAGGCACCACTTTGCGGCGTCCCGACGCACAGATTCGGGCGAGAGGTGTGCTTGCCAAGGCTTCGCGTGCCACCTGGACGTGCAAAGCCCTGTGGTCAGACGACGCATCGCTTATGCAAATTCGATTAATTCATGGCGAATCAGCACGGCATGAATCATGATGGAAAAGCCTCAATCGCGGAAATTGACATCAAAGGCGTATTGCAAATGAAGACGATCCTGGCAGCGGCAACTGCAGTGTTTCTGGTTGGCACCAGCGCCAGCCACGCAACTGTTCTTCTCAACACGATTGGCGCAGCTACCTATGGAGCCGGGCCAGGATGGGGCGTTCTGAATGTGGGGGCAGACCCTGACACGCAATCAGTCGGGCTCGGGTTCTTCACAGCGACCTCGACCCAGGTCAACGGCATCGAGGCCTTCATCGGTCCCCAGCCGGGTGCGACCCTTACGACGTTTACCCTCGGTATCATGGAAGCCGATGGATTTGGCCTTCCGAACGGGTCGTTCCTGCACCAGACGAGCCTGTCTGCAGACAGCGCACATCCGGTTCTGCTGAACAACCTCAACTGGTCAATCGGCGCCGGCAGCTATTTTCTGGTTGCCATTGCTGATTTCGGAACGCTGAACAGCTGGCAATTCAGTGCGACGCAAGCAGGACCGTTTGCCTTCACCCTTGGAGAGCCAAACGGCAATTGGCTGGAAGCCAACGGCTCCCTTCCCGCAGCCATCATCTCAACCGAGAACATCTCTGCCGTGCCGCTCGGCAACCCAGCTCTCCCTTCGATGGTCGTGGGCGGCCTGATGATCGGCTGGATAGCAAGCCGGCGGCGGGCGCAACGGGCCCAGGGTCGGTCGGCATAAACCTTCGCCCCCTCGTTCATCCCGCTCGAATTCGTTCGGGCGGCAGGCGGCCCGACTCTATAAACCAGCGATTTAAATCCATCTCAGTTTCCGAGATAACGCCGCTCGGCCGCGGAGCTTTCCTGCGCCCGTTGAGGCGGCCGTTGGCGCGCGCCGATTTAAACGACACGACGTTACCGCCGCCCTTTTGCCGTTTCGCTGACAAGCGCTGATCGCGTTCGCGGCGCGTAGCGGAGCCAAAGTCCGAACCATCGATGTGCGCTGAAGTGGGGAGAAGCATGCACCCACATAGGAAAGGCCGCGGAGCTGTCGCTCCGCGGCCTTAAAGGGCTTCCAGACTTTAAAGCAGTCTGTATTAGATGGCTTGCTTCCGCCGACGGCGGGCGAGAGCGAGAAGACCACCGCATGCCGCGATCAGGCCCGGCAGACCGGCACCGACGATCGGGCCAGGAACGGCCGACACGGTGATGGTCGCATTGCTGCCCTGGCTGCCGGTGGCCGTGATATCCAGCTCACCCGTGAGCGAATAGCCGGCGGCAACAATCGTGCTGGTCACCGACGCGCCTGTTCCCAAAAGCGGGGGGAACGAGGCTGAACCAAGAGCCGTCCCAGGAGCACCGGGGGTTCCGAGGTAGGTCAACCCGAGAACATCCAAGCCGGAACCCGCAGCATTCGACGTAAACTGGCTGGTGAAGGTCTGGCTGCCGCCCACCGCGTAGCCGCTACCCACGAAGTAAATCTTCAGGGTATCGGTCGAAGCGCCGGTATGAGTGTTGATCGCGGTTGCGCTCAACAGGCTGCCGGCAGCATCAGGCTCCACCGCCGCACCGAGGATATTCAGCGTATAGGTTCCGATGACGCCGGAGAAGGCGAAGCCGGTTGCGGTCGGATCGAAGTCCGACAAACCGACCAGGCCGCCGCCGTTATAGCTGTAATAAGCAGAAATCGTTGCGGCCTTGGCCTCACCCTGCGCAACAAGCGCCAGTGCTCCAATAGCGGCAACCGAGTACAGAAACTTCTTAAACATCGTGGAAAGCCCTCCGTAAAATTACTACTTCCATGGGTAACAAACCCTTAATGCGGCGCTGCGTCAACATCCATTTTTTGGACAAACTCGACTCGAAATTGAAAATTTAACAAAATCCAAGTATTTTCAATTAGTTATTTAAATGCAACGCAGTTGCAAAATTCCAATCGTGGACTGGAGATAACTGCTGGACACGTCATCCGAGGGGACGGCGGCGTCAACGCGGAAGAGAGAGCCGGACCAACAACGATTCCCAAGCGGCCAACGACCGTCCGCGCCCGGCGTGATCGTCGATCATCTTGCGTGCATTCCGCCCCATCAAGCTGCGCTGTTCTGCGTTCTCATATAGCGAGAGAATGGCGTCCGCCATTCCGCGCCCGTCCCCTTTGGCAATAGCGATTCCACACGCGTATTGACGAACGAGTCTTCCTATCTCTCCCTTCAAATCGCCCACCGCAATGGTCGGTCGCGCTGCCGCCGCGATCCCGTAGAACTTGCTCGGAACGATCAAGCCCTCCAGGGCGGGCTCGAGCGACAACCAATGGACGTCCGGCAAGCATAATGACTGCTTTAATTGCTCGCGCGGTTGGTACGGTTTGAAACAGAAGGCGCCAGCGAGCCCTCGGAGCTCGACCTCTCGCGCGAGATCCTTGACCTGGTGTCCTCCGCCGATCATCAGGAAGACAATTTCGGGGCGGTCACGCAGCAGCTCGGCGGCGGCAAGCATGGTCTGGTAATCGTGGGCGCGGCCGAGATTGCCGGAATAGCCGACGACGAACTTGTTCTCGAGCTTCCACTCCGATTTCAAAGGATTGTCCGCGTGCGCCACTTCGGTGATCTCCGAATCGTCGCACCAATTCGGAATGCAAAAGACACTCTCAGGCTGAACATTCTTGGACACGAGCAGCGCCCGCATCCGCTCGCCGAGCACAACGTTCGCGGCAGCGGAACGCAACGAAAGGTCGCGACATTTCGCAATCAGCCAACCTATTGGTCCGCGTAGAAATGGCACTCCGAGTTCGATCGCAACTTCCGGATAGACGTCCTGCAACCAGTTGACGAGCAACGCGCGCTTTGCCTTCGCGACCAGCGCAGCAGGTACGGACAGGAGCGGCGGATCGGTCTTCACCACGACGACGTCCCCGGCCTGGACCAGCCTCCAGAGCATCGCAAGCGCCGACCAATAAAAGGAGATATAGTCGAGCAAACGGCCGAGCAGGCCTGCCCTGCCGAAGCCGGTCGAGGCGACCCGATGCACGCGCACGCCTTGGATGACCTCTTCGGAGCGAAGACGGGCACCGGGGTTGTCGTACGATTGCCCACTGGTAATGACGTGGACGACACACCCCCTGCCCGTCAGATGCCAAGCGAGATCGGTGAGAATTTGGCTGGTGGCGGAGTGGTCGGGATAGAAAAATCGATTGATGAAGAATATTTTGCTCATGTCACGCGCCGCGATGGATCTCACGGACTGTACATCGCAATAGCGACCAGCGCATCGCGTCGCCCCGCCTTAACACTAACGCGCCGGCATCGAATCTCACGCTTGACTGCTGTATAGCAAGAAGCTTGATATGGAACGCCAACTTCAACCGGGAAAGTGCATGCTAATAGGGGGTGGCGCGGAGGCAAATGGATAGGATCGGCGCCGGCCTTACCAACAGGCCAATAAATGCAACACATTTGCCATTCCGGACGAATTGCACCGCAGGGAGTCGTTCATTCGCCGGCAATTTCGATGCGGATCGCCCCCGTCCATCGGGAGCACACGCTTCTTCCATTCATCATTCAATGAGGCCTACCGCCCCTTAGACAGCGATTCGCGAGAGGCATCGATAGGATGGCAACCCAATCTCGCTCATTAAAAGCGACTGCGCGCGGAAAAACTGCTCCGTCACATGCTAGCCGCTTAGTCGCCACGAACCCGGAACTCCTTGGCTTGCGTTCGCCCCGCCTCGCTCGCGCCGGGCTGGAGCCTGACGACCATCGAGCTCGCCCCCTCGTCGGTCTCGCCGTCAGACTTGAAAGGGACGAAATGACGCTCGCCGCTTCCCGCAATGCCGGCACTCTTCGCAATGCGCGCGGAACGCGCTGCGCGACGACGGCGTGCAGATAACCAAGCCCGCACTGCAAAGCCCGACGCAGCGCCGACAAACGCACCCAAAGCAAATTCAATCATTAGATTCCTGACTCGACGCCGAGGAACACTGTTTTTGTGGCGACACTTTTTCTCCAGGTAAAGTCAACAAAGGTGGCTTGATCGGGTTTCGAGAAGGCGCTTGCCCCACCGAATCAGCTCGCATCTTCCCGTTTCTTGCTCCAACGCAAAGTCACGAAGCGGTGTAGACTGAGGCTCGGTAGCGACATCGCAGAATAGCGTTCGAACCTGACCGCACCCGGTTCACACAAACGACGTGTCACCGCTTTATGGTGGGGAACTGCCGACGCAATATCGCCTGAAGCCGCCATCACTGCCTGGAACCAAGACAACGGTTCTCGATTGTCGCTCTAGTAACGTTACCCGGTAACGGCAAAGTTTCTTCCGAGTTGCGTGCCGCAACAATTAATTGAATATTTTCAGAATGCCGAACTCTCGCGATTATCAGTTAGCCGCAGCCAAAAATGTCGCCCTGTGCAGTCCGGGGCGCGAGCGTCAATGGGCAAAGATTCGCGAGATCATGGGAGCTCTCCGGATCGCAGGATATGATAGCCTCGATCAGCAGGCTGCAGCCCTCGGCCTCAGCCGGAGCACGACCTGGTCGATCCTGAGCGGTCAGCACAAGAATTCAGGCCTGTCGACAAGCACGATCGCCCGGATACTCAGCAATAACCAAGTTCCAGCACAGGTTCGGAAGAAGCTCCTCGAATATGTCGAGGAGAAGGCCCAAGGCCTCTATGGGGACAATCCGATCAGAGTCGAACAGTTCAAGGAACGTTTGGCGAGATTCCAGGCTTAGAGGGCGGTCGGTGGAACGCCGGCGGCGCGACCACCGGGTCCGGACATCACCGCGCTGGCGTCTTGCCTGCACGCGCGTCGATACTACCAACCCTGATAATGACCCCACCCGGTATAAGCGCCCCAATATGGGGCCCCACCATAAGGCCCGTAGGCTCCATAAAGTGAGCAGGCATCGCGTATCCGGCATTTAGGGTAGCGAACCCGCACATATTCGCGACTGGTATAGACGCGCTCATGACGGCAGCCACGATCAGCGCATTCCCGAACGATAGATTGGGATGGGACCGGGATGTCCGCAGCAGCGACCGGCCCGGTGGGCAAAGCCAAGGCGGGAATCGCAAGCATTGCTAGCAGACAAATGACGCGTCTCACGAGACTCTCCTGACTTCGCGAATGCACAGCCGATTCGCCGAGTACGGCTTCCGGCTATACTGGATAGCACAAGCTACCATTTCTGGCGGGGCGCGATGTCTTTTGCGCTCCGACTGTGCCTCGATAGTCACACCGCCGCGAGCGACCTCAGTCGTCGGGGGGCTTACGCCGCATCGGCCCCGCACGGACTCCCAGGACAGTGGCAACCGGACGCCAACCACCAGCCAAGGTCCCAGATCGAAGCCCTCTGGCGCTCGGCCCCACCGCAAGCGTGCTGGAATGGCCGCCGTCCAGCAGCATCCCGGTCCAGGCGCCTCGCTCGGCCAATTTGGCCAACAACAAACGGGGCGACATATTCTCGGCAACGGCAAGGAATAGGCGTCGGCTGCCCTGATCCAGTGCCACGGCCGTCCGGGCATCCGGCATGGCGCTCCCCGTCCTTACGCGTCCTTCTCTCAGGTCGATTGCCTGTCCACCGACCGCCCACCGCGCACGCGCGAGGTCGACGGCCGACGGAGGCTTCGAGAGCGTAAACCAAGGGACCAGCCTGTCATCGAAGGCCAGAAGATAGGTGTGTTCCCAGAGATGGTTCACGACGTGGTCTGCGACCAATGTTTCCACGCTTCGCGCCATATCACCGGCCAGCTGCAGGGGACCAAGCGATCGTGACGTGAAGAGACTGGCGTTGACCGCCAAGGCAAGGTCCTGCTCTCGGACGACGTTCGATACGTACGCCAGCCGATATTCCCAACCGGATTGGACGGCATATGAATCCAACGGAGTTACGAACAGCTCGATTCCTGGCGCTGAAAGGTCGATTTGGACGAAGTGAACGAGACCTCCTCCTTCCCGCCCGTCTGCCACTCTCTCGGAGACGTAGCGAACGCCTGAGAACAGTTCGACCCATTCACCATTGGCACTCAAGACTCGTGGCGCGGCTGGGCAGCTGGCAAAAAGACAAACCGTCGCGATTGTCAGAACTCGTCGAAACATCATCGATGCGGAATTTGCCTGTGTCCGGACACTTCCGTGGCAGAAATGCCACAGAAAGCAAAACATGCCTGTCAGCAAGTTAGGTTAACCGTTTATTCCAATCTTTGCATGCTATTCATCTCCAGGGATTGGCACCCGATTAGGGAATAGAGAATTGAGACCAGCGGCATTTGCGGCAATCTTGCTGCTCGTTCATGTGTTAGGCGGGTGCGCGCTTCTGCCGGCTTCCGGTCCTTCCGAAATTGCGGTGCGGGACGCTTCTTACGTCGACCCTGACAGCCTTCCGCATGCCTTCGTGAAGGTCACGCCACAGGTGGTCTCCATCTTGGCGTCGTCCGCGCCTCGACTGACTCGATTCGCCGGGCAAAAGCGACCGAGCGATCTTCGCTTCGGCATTGGCGATACCGTTTCCGTAACCATCTTCGAAGCCAGCACGGGCGGTCTCTTCATTCCCGCAGAGGCGGGCGTGCGCCCAGGCAATTTCATCACGATCCCGACCCAGGCTGTCGACACGAGCGGAAACATCTCGATCCCTTACGCTGGCAACGTCAAAGCATTGGGACGAACCAAGGAAGAAGTGCAGCGAGCTATCGTGGATGCGCTCCAGAACCGCGCGATCGACCCGCAAGTCGTCGTCTCGACAGTCGACCAACAAACCTCGCTCGTGACGATGGTGGGCGAGGTCGGTCGTCCGGGCCGCGTACCGATCACAGCCACTCCTGAGCGCGTCCTGGACTATATCGCCCGTGCCGGTGGTACCCAAGGCCCCGCGTCCGAGATGTGGATCATGCTCGAACGTCGCGGCAGCCGTGCGACGGCTCCGCTAGGCGCTCTGATCTATGAGCCTGCCAACAACGTCTATGTGCATGCCAACGATACGCTATTCCTGTATCGGGAGCCGCAGACCTTCCTGGCCTTCGGCGCGCTCGGCCGGCAGCAGCAGGTTCCGTTTGGTGCGTGGCGGCTGTCCTTGGCAGAAGCCGTGTCGAAAGCTGGTGGTCTGGTGGACGGCCAGGCCAATCCGGCCTCGGTCTTCCTCTATCGCGGCGAGCCATGCGAAGTTGCGAGCGCCATGGGCATCGATTGCGCGAAATATCCCGGTCCGATCGTACCGGTTATCTACAACATCAACTTCCGCGATCCCTCCAGCTTCTTCATGGCGACGAAGTTCGAGATGCGTAACAAGGACATCCTGTACGTTACGAATTCGGCCTCGGTCGAAGTCGATAAGTTTGTGGGCTTCATCCGTTCATTGAACTCGGCTGTTCAAGCTCCGATGTCGACGGCCACGCAGGGCTATACTCTGAGAAATCTGATCAACGGCTCCGCTAGCACAATCGTAACAACCCCCACGACGACGACGCCCTGACGAGAGCAACAATCAAAGCTGTGGCCACTCAATGGTCACGGCTTTGAAAAGGGACGTTGCGGACCTAATCTGTGGGGGTCGAGCAAATGCTGGCCGGCGCGCTTGCTCCCACATGTCTATTCTGGCGCCGGATGGGAAAGCGCATTTGGCAAGAGGACATGCCGGGCCGGTGACCTCTGCTGGAGCGGGACGTTCTCAGTACTCTCGTACCGACCCCAGAGCGCGGCACTCAATCTCGAGCCACTCGGGTTTCTGTGACGGACTCGCCTTGATCATTGGGCACTCCAGGGGCCCAGCCCCGGGGATTCCCGTTAACCGAGCAGCGCAAACCCGAAATCAACTATTGACACACATCTCGAATTAAAGAAGAACTTAAATATAAATTAAATGGTGAGACGTCAATGAAGGTTAAAGCTCTGATCGGCGGCGCTGCGCTTTCTGCCCTGCTGGTCCATGGGGCCGAAGCGGGCCTGATCTACTCGGCTGCAGCGCCAAGCGGACCTATCGCAACCAACCAGACCTATTCGGTGGTGTTCAACTCGTCGCCGGTGGCAGCTGCCTTGTCGTTTGTGATCGACGGTTATGCGAGCCTGGATGGTCAGAACTTCTACGAAGACGTGTTCTCATTGAAGTTGAACAACGCGTTGGTCTTTTCCGGGACCTTCAATCTCGGCGGCGGCAGCAACAGCGGTTCGCAATATAACATTTACTATAATCCATTCGGCGCGACCTTCACCAATCTGACGGGGAACGGCACCGGCATCGGCTGGAATGGCGGCCAGGAGGCACTGAGTTTCGCAGGCCTTCCGCTGGCTGCAGGGGCGAACACCCTCACCTTCGGCTACGAGAGCCTCAGCGGCGGTCATGCAGGATTTCAAGGGCTGCGTGATGAGGCCTGGGGCATAGGTAAGCTCAAGGTTGAGGACAAGGATGTTCCAAGCCCGACGGTCAGCCCGGTTCCGGGACCGACGGTCGGCGCAGGAGGCGCCGGTTTTGCTCTCGCCGCATGTCTGTTGGGATGGCTGCTCAACCGGCGCACCCGCCGGTTTGCTTGAGATCCCGGGCCGGGGAACGATCCGGCAGGTCCTCGTGATGTCTCCTCGTGAGGTCTCCTCATGAGGTCTCTGGCAGGCTGAACGGCCCGCGGGGCTGTTCGACGCGGCGGGCGAAAACGGGCCTGACCTTCGAAAGCAAATCTGCCCCGAGCCCGGGCGGACGCGATCAACCCAACATGCTGATCAACAGTCCCTTGTCGAGCCAGGATGGTGCAGCTTCACTATCTCCGCTGCCTCACTCCTCTCAAGACTCGATTGAGGCTGAAGACGACGATCACAACTTTCGAAGACGTTGCTGGGCCAGGATCAACTGCGATCCGCAACAGCGATCAATGCGCGACCGAGGCCCGCAAGCGCCGGCGGCGCAGAAGCAGACCACCAAATCCTGCGGTCACGACGAGCAGCCCCGGCAAGCCGGCGCCCACGATGGGCCCAGGGACGCTGACCACGCGCTGGAAGACGTCGTTCGCACAGGTCATCGCCCAAGACATGGCGAAAGTGTCGCCGAGCGTATGCTGATCGTTGATATAATAGGTGATCGTCGAGCCTTTCACGACCGACCAGCTTCCACCGTACAGCGCCTTTTCCCCGGCATCAGGCACGAACTGCACGGCCTGGCCCTGTCGGAAATAGGAACCGTTGTTACCAGAATAGGGCGCCGTAACCGGGTTGCCGTTGATGTTGGACATGATGATCTTTCCGTCCAACGTTTTGTAGTACTTCGCGACGTCCGTGTTCTTGTACTCGACCTCCTGTTGCACGGCGCCGATCTGGTACAGGCCGCCTGCACCGGGCGTTGACGAGGTGACAAACGCCCATGTCCAGTCATTGGGCTGATAAGTGTCATTTGCGTAGCGGCCGCCACCGGCTGCGCCTATCGGCGAGTAGTTCGCGACACTTGTGAAGAACAGCGAGCCGTATGTTGTTCCCAGCGCCGCGGAAGTTCCTGGCGCGCCCGCATAGCCGGTATGCAGAACGATCTTCAGTGTGTTGCCGCCATTGGTGCGCGACACGTCAACGTAGGAAATATTGAAGGTGCTGCTCGAGCCGATGACGTCCTTGTTGGAGCCATTCTGGGTGTTGATCCCACCCCAATAGGTATCGCCGTAGGACCCCGCGGCTGCGGGACCACTCGCTAAAACCAAAGCCAAAACTGAAAAAATGCGACTAGTCCACATTCAAGTCTTCCACGCACTGAAATGCATGGTTACGGAACTCTAAATCTCTGTCACGGTCAACTGCTATTTATTGGACTCAGACTTTATTAAATTGATTATGCTTTCGAACGCGGGCAGGGCCTGGGCGGGCGGGGTTGGCGCGGAATTTGCTGGGAAGAATTCCGACAAATGTATGCGGCCCGTTAGCCAAACGTCACGTTAGAGTTAACAAACGATCCTAGAGATTTAAGTTGCCCGCGCGCCGCCCACACCTTAATACTTCGTTACCTAACGCCGGGGGAAAACTGTTGCGGATGCGCAACAGAGCGGCAACAATTTAAAGTTTTGTCAGTCTTGCGATTTAAATCGCAATATAATGTCGAGAATTTCACATGATTGTCCCTTCCCCCAGTTCGAGATCGCGCAGCAGGATCATCGTCTCGTCGTGGGACTTGGTGTGGGCGACGGCCTCTCCACCCCTCGCCCTGTTCGTTCGGGACGGCGCCGCACCATTCCACAGTGATTGGGCGGTCGCAGTCTACTACTGCTTGTTCGCATCCGGATTTGCGCTTCTGAGCTTCTTCGCCCTCCGCATCCAGGACGGGCTGCTGCGCAATTTCTCCGTACAGGAATTCCTCTCCATCCTCGAGGCCGTGCTGTTCACGGAGTTGATGACGTGCGGCGTTCTGTTCTCGCTGACGCGCATGGACGGGATTCCGCGCTCGATGCCTCTGATCCATGCTGCGTTGCTCGGCGCGGGGCTGATCGGTGGCCGGCTGTTGTTCCGTATTATCTTGCCGGACAGCGCCCATGAACATCAGGCGAAGCGGGAGCGCGTCATCGTCATCGGTGCGTCCCGCTTTGCGTTCCACTTTATCCAGATGTTGCGCGCCTATGCGCCGCCCAGCCATCCCGTCATCGCCGTGCTCGATCAGAATCCCAAGATGGTGGGACGCGCAGTGGCAGACGTCCAGGTCATGGGGATGCCGCACGAGCTCGATGCGATCGTCACCGAGTTCGCAATTCACGGCATCCAAGTCGATCGGGTCGTGGTGGCCGGCGAGGCAAGCCAGCTCGGCGAAGCGACCAGCCGGGAGATCGAGCGCGTATGTCAGGAGCGGCAGATTCAGCTCCAGTACCTGCCTCGTCTGATCGGCATCACCGAATCCAGGGCGCCCGAGTTCGTAACCGCCAGCGAACACGCCCGGCAGCCGCTCTCCGCCTATTTCTGGCTGAAGCGCTGGATTGACGTGGTGGGCGCGCTAACACTCATGGTCGTTCTATCGCCGGTCGCCCTGATCGCGGGTTTTCTGGTCCTGCTCGACGTCGGCGCTCCAGTCCTGTTCTGGCAGGAGCGGCTCGGCTGGAGGGGACGCCCGTTCCTGATCTACAAGTTCAGGACATTGCGCGCGCCCTTTGATGCGGACGGCGAGCGGCTGGAAGCGAGCCGCGAGCCCTCGGCGATCGGGCGCTTCTTGCGCGCCACCCGGCTCGACGAGCTGCCCCAATTGCTGAACGTGCTGCTCGGAGACATGTCGCTGATCGGCCCGCGCCCATTGCTGCCCGAAGACCAGCCCGGGAACCTCACCGACCGTCTGTCGGTTCGACCCGGGCTGACCGGCTGGGCGCAGGTCAACGGCGGCAAGCTCGTCAGCAAGGAGGAAAAGGAGGCGTTCGACACCTGGTACGTGCGCAACGCGAGCCTCCGTGTTGACATCCACATCGCGCTGCTCACCTTGAAGATCGTGATGACCAACCAATATGCCGGGCAGGAAGCAGCGGCCGATACCGAGCAGGTCCGCCAGAAAGGCGTGGACATTCTGACCTCAGCTCAGCGAAAGATCGCATCCTAGGTCCTTGCCCACATGACGACCCCGTCCCTTCTGGAAGGTAATGTTGTATGAAGCCCCGTATTCTCGTGACCGGCGGAGCCGGGTTCATCGGCTCGCACCTGTGCCGCCGGCTGCTCGAGCGCGGTCACGAAGTGCTGTGCGTCGATAATTTCTATACCGGGTCGAAGCAGAACATCATTCCCCTGCTCGACAATCCCCGTTTCGAGCTGATGCGGCACGACATCTGCTTCCCGCTCTATGTCGAGGTGGACGACATCTACAATCTGGCCTGCCCGGCCTCGCCCATCCACTATCAGTTCGATCCGGTGCAGACCACCAAGGTGAGCGTCAACGGCGCCATCAACATGCTCGGGCTGGCCAAGCGCGTGAAGGCGAAGATCCTTCAGGCCTCCACCTCCGAAGTCTATGGTGATCCGACGGTCCATCCTCAGCCCGAGGAATATTGGGGCAACGTCAATCCGATCGGCATCCGGTCCTGCTATGACGAAGGCAAGCGCTGCGCCGAGACGCTGTTCTTCGACTACCGCCGGCAGCACAATCTCAGGATCAAGGTCGCCCGCATCTTCAATACCTACGGACCCGGAATGCATCCGAACGACGGGCGGGTCGTCTCCAACTTCATCGTTCAGGCGCTGCAGGGCCAGGACATCACCATCTACGGCGAAGGCGACCAGACCAGATCGTTCTGCTATGTCGACGACCTCGTCGACGGCCTGATGAAACTGATGAACAGCCCCGACGACATCACCGGGCCGATCAATCTCGGCAATCCCGTGGAGTTCAGCATCCTCGAACTCGCGAAGGTCGTCATCGAGCTGACCAATTCGCGATCGAAGATCGACAAGCGCCCGCTGCCGCAGGACGACCCGAAGCAGCGCAAGCCGAACATCACCAAGGCGAAGGAGATCCTGGACTGGGAGCCGCGCGTTCAGCTCCGCGACGGCATTCGCAAGACGATCGACTATTTCGACGACCTGCTGAAGAAGTCTGCCTGAGCCGGTCCGCCGACCGGCGCACCTCTGCCGGCCTCGGCCCAAAGTCGTGGCAATGGAGACGGCGAGGGCATCGCGTGGCCGCGCCGGAAAATGTTAAGGTAAAAGGGAGGTAGCCAGCGTCCGCAGCCGCCGGCAGTTCCTGACGAGCGTCCTGACCGGTTGAAGAAGTCCTCAGATCGGCGGCCCTGATTTGCGGATCATCAACCTCGTTCCTGCCATCGGAACTTTGCTTCAAAGTGCGTCTGGCGAATTAACTGGAATCGAGGGCACGGTTCCTAGGCTCTGGCCCGGAAAGCAACGCAACCGCATTCCTTCCTGGAAGAGATAGGACGATAGAGGCAGCCATGCGAAGAACTTTGGTTCAAGTCCGCAACGGAGTGATTGTGCTGAGCGCGCTCTTGGCGTCTGCGGCACACGCCCAGACCCTGAGCCCGTCAATCGCGCAGTTGGCCACGACGACGACCACGGCCCCTGCACCAGGCCCGAGCACGGGCACCGGCACAACCAGCCCGTCGAGCCCGACGCCCCAGCTCGTGGTCAGCAAGGACATCGTGAAGGATTTCCGCGCGATCTGCGACGGCAAGACCGATGCAGCCCCCGCCTTCGCCGCCTTCAACAGGTGGGCGGTGACGCAGACCGCCATGGTTCAGCTCACGATCCCGAGCGGAAGCGTTTGTGCGTTCACGAGCAATGCCGGCCTCTGGTGGGCAAAGGGGATCAAGAATCTGCTTGTTGTCGGTTATGGCGCCACCCTCACAAATAAGGGTGCCAACGCTCCGGGCTTTTTCCTGGGTGGGAAAGGACAGTACACAGACGATCGTCACAGTGCGCGGCTCGCGACCGTCGCGGCAGGATCTTCAAAAATTCAGTTGCTGACGCCCGCTCAAGCTTCGCTCTTCACGGTCGGAAATTATGCACTGATCACGGGGTTTGACCTGCAAGGTGTATGGCAAGCGCCCTACGGGTATCCGTCGAACCCGCACTGGTTCGAATACGTTAAGGTAGCGTCGGTGGATTCAAATTCGGGCATCGTGACATTCTCGTCGCCATTGCGAAATGCCTATAAATCCACATGGCCCAGCTACAATTCTGGAAGCCAATTCGAAGTCGACGCAGGCGGGCCTGCAACTTTGTATGCGCTCGACCCTTCCTGGGATACTCAAGTGGAGTACCGCGGGCTCACAATATCGCAAGACAACGTGCAAACCTACGCGAACGGACGTAGCGTAACCTATCGCGACGTCAAGTTCACCGGTGCCCACTGCGCTGTTCCGACCCAGAACCATCTGTGGCAGGCCATTAATACCGAGATGGCATCGTGCACCATGGAAGTCGACAAGTTGATAACAACCATGGTTATGGATCGCGTCACCATCCGTCAGGTCAGATTTCAGAGCTCTTCGACTGATCTGGTGACAATGTCTGGTTCTACGGTTACTTCTCAGATGATGGGGACGCCAAAGAAGGCCATAATCTCCGACACCAGGATCGCAGACTTCCGGCCAGGCGCCTACGCCTATGGACGTTCCGACGAAGTTGTCTGTACGAGGTGTGTCATTTCGAGCTTTTCTGCCGGAGGCGTTTTTGAAAGCGGCTTCGGAAGCAACCCCGTGCAGATCAGTTACGCCATGTCCAACGGTGTCATCTCCTTTCCAAACGGCACAGCAATCTTGGGGGCAACAAATAACGGGGCAGGAAAGGTGCGGTTAGCCGTGACGTCTACGGCCGGATTTGCTTCAAACGACCGAGTGAACGTTTCGAAGGTTGCCGGCACTCACGAGGCGAACGGCGGGAACAAGTTGATCACGGTCGTCGATGCGACACATATAGATCTCCCGGAAGTCTCATTCGCGAACGCCTACAAGTCAGGCGGCTTCATCGGACTCTATGCTCCGCGTTGGGCCGTGCCAGGTACGACCTTGCTCTGGGTCGGCGCACACGGTACGGGTCCAACGTTCCGCGTCTTGGACGTCACTCAGGATCAAAACTTCACCTACATAAAAACGGACTTTCCTGGCGGCTTCCCAAGTTATGCCGGCGCGCGACTCGCGATCCGTGTACATCCAGCTCCTAAATTCACTTGCACAAGTTGCTCGGGAAGCGCCGAGGTGCTGGATCTGTCTAATGCCCCCCCTGGCGTCCCGCTGTATTCCTACTCTAAGCGGACATACTCGGCTTCAAGCGGCACGAGTCCACAGGGGAAAGTAAATCTGTGGGGCAAGCTGACATCTGCCAAGTTCAATGTAACGGCACCTTACACGGGGAACGGATCGCTTCAATTCCAACTCTCGCAGTTCAACAACTGGCCAGTTTTGACCAGTCAAGGTACGCAAGCGATGTTCGGCCCTGGCATTAACATGGCAATAGCAGGACAACGCACATTGACTTCCTCGGGGCTGAGCGGCATGCAATCACAGGACAAACTAGGGGTTCTGTCGGAGCCGACATTGCTAGTTGGTCCATCATACAGCGGCCCCATATTTAGCACCACAACGCAGAGTTCGGCGCAGATTACCGTCGAGCTGACTACAGACCAGGGTACTACCAGGTAAATGTATCTCGTTATGCGCCATGGGTGTGCTGACCCCCCTTTCGGGAGGTCAGCATTTACTTACGTCAAAAGTTAAGCGCTGACGGCGGAAGTCGATGGTCAGCTTGCTGGACGAAGTCCTAGTCCCCGAGGGACGGCGATAATGATAAAGAAAATTGAAGGGCACTCGATTTCGCACTTCGAATGCTCTGCCTTCATTGAATACGGGCGATAACGATGATCAAAACAGCACTAAAGCATCTCTTGCAATCGGGCGGCTACAAGATCTTCGCGAATGAGCAAATGCCTGTAGGATTCAATTGGCTGCTCGATGTCGAACGCCTTGCTCGTCCGGCAGGCATTGGCACGATCTTTGACGTTGGGGCGAACGCGGGGCAGACAACGGTCCTGCTGAACGCGCGCTTTCCTTCGGCCAAGATATTCAGCTTCGAGCCATTGGCCTCAACCTTTTCTGCGTTGGAGAAAAACACCGCGGGATTGAACAACGTGACTTGTATAAATTTCGCGTTGGGCCGTGAAAACTCCGTGCTGAATCTTCACCCAAAGACCGCCTCGACGCAGAACTCATTGCTTCCGGACTTCAATCAACCGAACGGCGTGCCGGCCGAGAGCATCAGGGTCACGACCGTAGATGAAACGCTGCGCGCAAACCACATTGATCATCTCAATCTTCTAAAAACGGACACCGAGGGATTTGATCTGGAAGTGATCGCCGGAGCTAAAGGCGCACTCAGTCGGGGCGCTATCGATATGCTCGTAGTGGAGGTTGGTTTTCATCCCGAACGCCGACATCACACCTACCTTCCCGATGTTCAGGCCGCCCTGCTCGAGCACGGCTACGAGCTGTACTGCATCTACGACCAAAATCACTACGATGGTCGGATCGATTACGCCGACGCTCTCTTTGTGAGCCCGTCCATTCGAAAGAACTGCAGCCGAAGTTACGCCGAGACGTTTGTCAGACACGCAGAATAACGTTCGGCGAGAATCGAGAATATCGAAGCCGCGCCACGAGTACCGATCACGGTTCGCGTACGCAGCCAACAACAGAATACGTCCGCGGATCACGACGTCGAAAGCTGGGCGGCCACATGTCACTCATCGGCGAGAACATCGCTTTTGTTAGCCTTGGCTCGTCTTGCCAAGTCGCTCACCAGCTCAGACTGCACGCGGCGACCTTGTCCTATGAAACTGGCCAGGACTTGCAACATCGTCGCCTTCCGTTTGATTGGATTATCGCACCGATAGAAAAACTGACCGGGATGCTCGACTCAGGTGTTCATTTTCCATCCGAGCCGGGGCACCTGCGTCCCCATTCGGGTCAGGTAAGCGCTCTATACTGGCCTGATGCAGGCGTGTTTTTCTGGCACGATTTCTTTGACGAGGCCGGAGCGATCAACGTTCAAGCGACGTTCGAATCCACCCGTCAACAATATGAACAGCACTTTTCCCTGTTGCGAAAGCTCGCGTCCAAGAAAATCATTGTCCTTGTTGTCGCAAATACTCAAAACAATTTGCCCACCGTCCTGGGGGATCAATTCCAAGGGTTTGAGTTTACGTTGGATAGGTTGCGGTCTCTTAAGATCGCGTGCGAGCGCTACCTCGGGAGGCGCTGTCTGATGCTAGCCGTGACGTATCAAGGTTTGGCGGACAACACATCGGCTTCCGACGCTTCCACGGATATCGAAGTTCGGTACATTGCCCGAGATCCGTCGGAATGGGAGGGCGATAGCGCGATCTGGCTCGACGTGCTCAAGGACTACATCAGATCACGCCATGAACTTCGCGGGTCCAGGATTGGGAAGGTCGCCCGCACCGCGCGACGTATGGGACGAAAGATCCTACGGAGATAGGCCTAGCTGCATCGGCTCCGTAGCTCGAACGATGCCGCGCTCGAATGAGAAGCGGCTCGAGAGTGGCAGAACCAAGCGAAACGTGCTGCTGCTACTTCACCTCTAGTTCGGCCTCGTATGCGCGCTCAAATTTGTCGACGATTTGGACCCAATTGAACTGCTCGGCAAATTTCCGACAGCGCTCCGCATCGAATTTTTGCTCTCCCGTCAAGAATGCCCGCAGACAGAGGCGTACACTCTCGACATCCGGCTGTTCTACGAAAAAGCCAGATACGCCATCGTCCACAGCCTCGGCCGCTCCGCCGACGCGCGCTGCCAACGTCGGAACACCGCACGCATTCGCCTCGAGGTAAACAATCCCAAAGCCCTCAAACGAGGTTCTCAGGACACTCGACGGCAATACGAAGAGATCGGAGGCGTGATAGTACGAGATCAATTCGCTGTCGCTCGCCTTGCCGACGAAATTGACGATATCCGTCACTTTCAGCTGCTCCGCCAATGCTTCCAGTTGAGGCCGAAGGATCCCCTCACCAACAATGGTGTAGGTGAACGCAAACTCCGACTTGAGAGATGCAATCGCGCGCAACACTATGTGCACGTTCTTGCGCGGTTCCGACAATCGGCAGACGGTCAAGAGCCTGACGGGTTTCGACCTCTCAGTGCGTGATAGCGGCCGATCAAAGAACCGCGAAGCGACCCCCACGCCGACTTTCACCACGAGTTCGCGGCACGCCGGGTATCTCTGCAAGAACACTTCTTTCGTGTAGCCACTGTTCGCGAATATTCGTCGCGCAGCGGGAAGGCGCCGCTTCATCATTGACCTCGTGCGTCTAACGGCTAGCCAATGATCCAACCGGTCACCTTTTGGGAGGCGAAAGCGCTTCTTCAGGTCAAAGCCGTACACGGGATTTGGGTTGATAAAATCGTTCCCGTGAATAGAAAGAAACGTCGGCTGGTGAACATTTCCAATCCAGCACCATCCGGCACTCAAGATGTGGACAATGTCGGCCCTTTCGATATCGCGGATCGCAATGCGATCTGTCAAATAGTGCCCACTGAGAACATCACGCACTTCGAAGTTCTCATTTTCCCCGTGGTTGCCCTGAAGGCTATACACGACAACATGATGTCCGCGGCGGGACAGTTCTCGTGCGACCTGAACGGCGTATTCTGCCTCCCCGCCTGGAGAAGGAGGAAACTCGGGCCCGATAATCGCAATCTTCATACGGCCTATTCTTTATCCTGAGATGCTTCTCCTTTGCGGAAGAAGAAAAAGTCCGCTTGCGACCCCGTCTGGTAGTCGCCCCTGAAAGGAAAACGATTGCTCACAGTTCGCACGAGGAGCCAGTCCGGACGGTGGATCTGAACCCAACGCGTGAACTCGCGATGGCGAACATGGCTCGCATGGTTGTCACCGCCCCCCTCAAAATTGCTGGAGTATATGACGACCCATCTCGTCGAACTGTCGAACAGGATCTCCATATACTTTTGAAATGTTTCGTCCTCAATGAGATGATAAATGACATCTAACGACAATGTGGTATCTGCTAATTCGTGGGCATAGCTCTGCATTTCCTTGAACGACTTAAGAGGATCGCCAGAGAACCTCTCTCGGCACATCCTCACGGCATCTGGGCTGACGTCGTAGCCAATATACGCCGGGTACTTCGCTAAGCTCAGCTGATGACCGTCGCCACAGCCGAACTCGATGACGGATTTCACGTTCTCCGTCGAAACAAAGCCGTTGAGAATCTCGGCTTTGAAGAGCGCCAGTTCACCATAGGAGCCGGGACCGGAGGTGCCTCCCGTCTTGTACCGACGCTGCCAATACAGCGCGGAGCCCTCGAACCCACCTCGGCGACCTCCTGTCAGCCGCCTGATTGGCCGCAATAGGCTTCGAACGAGCGTTAGCATCGCCACCCCTTTCACTCCTTAAGCGAAACAAACTCCGAGAGCGAACTCAAATGCAGTCAAAGAGGGCCCCACGCAGACTATCAGATATAGTGCTTTCCCAGTTCAAAGCCGATCAAACGTCACACGGCCGGACGGCGCGCCACCACGCCCGTTCGGGCATCCGGCGTTGATCGCCCACCTTTCAACAGCGGAAATGCACGACGCACACCTTCCCGATACAATAAATGACGGATTGGGCCGGTGTAATGCTTGACTACCTCGGACGGGCGTGTGCCATCAAGGGTCACGTCGTACTCCGCCGGCAGGAATTCGTGACCGTATCGGGAACACGCCAGCCCGACGAGTGTTTGCTCGATACGGTGTGGATGACCAACGACCCCGGGCAGAGTAAGCCATCGTTCGAACCATTCGAGCTGGTAACTGTCTCGATGCATCAAGCCCAAGCCCGAGTTTATGGGCGCCTGAAAATCGAAATCCAGCATCTGCTGAATGTGGGCAGGCTCGACGGTGTAGCCCAGTCCCCAATCTTTGTTCAGGCTGTTCAGTTCGTAGCGTGGATCACATACGCGGTCCAAAAGTACGTTTGGCCTGTCGAAGAAGAGTATGTCGGAATCTATCAACAACAACCGAGGGGCCCGCAGGTAGGCCGCAAAGTCGAACACTTTGAGCGACAAAATATTCGTTCTACGCAAGTGTGCGCAGTTCTTGTAGTCCTTGAGAAACTGCGCCTCCACGTATTCGTCGGCCTCCAGTCGACCTACGATCCGCGCGTCCGGAAAATGCTCGCGCAAGGCCGCCAGCCCGGCGTTGGATACCGATCCATCGTCGTGAATGCACAAACGGAACCGCCGCTCGCAAACTGCGAAAAACGACTTAAGAGACCAAATCAGATCGAGCCAGTCGCGCTCGCAGGTCAGAACGTGTATTTCGCAGGAGTCCTCGGTCAGCCCGCAGACCGGAGCTGTTTCCAAGATCTTCCATCTTGTGACGTCCCTCTGCCAGGCCGTGTAAAAACCATGCCCGAACTTTACGTTGAAGCGGTATAGCAACTTGCCAATCAATTGCTCGTCTCCGATGAAAAATGTAACCGCCTGAAAGAGGCCCCTAACACCCGCTTGCGAACCTCAGGCAGAAGCAACCACTCCGGAGATTTGAGGAGCGCGCGCCCTAGCGTGAGGTCTCGACTCGAACTCAAACTCGACCGGCTGCAGTAGAGGTCATAGGACGTCACTCGTCTGAGCCGAGATCGAAGCGAACCTTCGAGCGGCGAATTGGGGTCCTGCAGCTCACGCCACACGGCGCGACGAATCTCGTCATTGGCTGACCGAAAGTCGGCCGATCTCTGGTTCGGATGAATTCGGAACCGAACTAAGGTATCGGGTATCTCAATAACCTTGGGCTGCAATTTGAGCATGCGCAGCCAAAAGTCAAAATCGAAGGCCAGACTGAACTCTTCGTCAAAACCTCCGACTGCCTCGTACAGGCTGCGCCGAAAAAACACCTCGGGCTGCACCCACTGCTTCTTGCGCCACCATACCTCGTAGATGTTCAGCGCATCCTCAAACGAATAAATCTGACCGCGGTGATGACCCGTCACATTGCCATTCTCGTCTATCCAATCGACACCGCCAAAGACCATATCCGCGTCCGGATGACGGCGAAATGCGTCTAGAACTGCCGTAGCCGCCCCGTCGACGAGACAGTCATCCGAATTTATGTATCCGATGATGTCACCGCCCATCTCGGCGAAGGCCCGATTCAGTCCGTTTGCCTGGCCGGTATCACGCGCACTTCGCACAACGTCTCGGCCCGATCGAAAGCGCTCGGCAATAGACAACGACTCGTCGCTGGAGCAGCAGTCTTGGAGCCACCAGCGCACCTCCGGTCTATTTCGCGGACTGGAAAGCGAGGCCAGGGTTTGAGCCAGATACTTGGCTCCATTTCGATTCGGGATCGCCAGCGTGATCATTGACCTTCCTCAATTCCACTCTAGCGGCTAGACGTGCAGGTACCGTCGAACAACTTTACGAAGGGTCGCCTTGCCAGCCGATGAGACCTTAAGAAGCTTACCATCGATTCCCAAACCGAGTTGGCGTCGCCAACTTTCGAACTCGTGGACCTGACGAATTGTGTCCGAGTTCAGCGTGCGCAAATGCCCATACAACTCCTGGTATCGAGCGTAGGAGCGCCAAAAATGACTCACGTTCTCGGCTGACAGGTCGATACAATCGTCACCTCCTCGCTCACTCGCGTAACTCCATCCCTCCTCCTTCCTTATGAGTTCAATCATGAGCTGAGCGTGCGCCTTAGCCAGCACTTTTTCCGGAGGAAGATCGGGTGCGGACTGATGGAGAGCCCTCATATACGTTTCAAACGGCACCCTGAAATAGAATGGATAGTGCGTTGCACGAAAGAAGTTATGACCATCGCTTCCAGAATAGGTCAGTCCCCGCATGAGGCCGCCGAAGTCGAATGCGGCAATGTTGAGCTCTTCTGCGAGTTCGTAGCAGAGAATTTTGCTTGCCCCGCCAAGCGATACAAAAATCGTATCGACCTGATTGTCCTTTATAGAGTTGGCTAGATCCTTCTTTATGTCGTCGAGGCTCTCCCCCACTCTTCGGGTCTCACCGAGAAAAATCGGTTCTGCACCAGGCGGCCAGTAGTTTACAGACGCCTCCCGGTAAAGCGGCTGCACATAGAGCGCCGCTAGAATGCCGGCTTCGGCCCCTATAAATAAGCAGCGCCGCCGCTCTACGTACCCATGAAACTCATATCGCAGCCAATCAAAGAAAAGTTGCGAAACAGCGGCCCCGGGATTCCGATGCGCATCTGGAGAGCGGACATACTTCCATTTCGGAAACTCGCGCTTGTTTACGATCCAACCATCGTGAAAGTCGAGGTACGAGCAGCGCTCATAAGCAGCCTGGAGCCGAGGCGCATGCTCGGCTCGAAGGCCCGGATGACCGAAAGCTACTGTAGACGATACGAGGTCCTTCTCGCCATTGATCTTGTCTTGCCAACTTACCTCTGTGCCGTTCTGAGCGGCAATGAGGAACATGAGCTCCATATCACCAAGACGCAGAAAGGAGAATGGCCGATCTGATTTCATCAAGGCCGTGATGCGCGCGCATTCTGCGCGCCGCAGCTCCGTGTTTTCGGGCCTATAGTGATTGAACTGCCTGTTCTCTGACATAGCGGCAAAACTCCGAATGGCGATCAGGTGCGCTGGTGCATTCGCGCGGAATTTTCGCCCGACACCTCCACGATATTCGCGGCGGCGTCTAACACCCAGTATCCTCGGTACTCGGGAGCATATTTTGGGAATCCTTCCGACAGCTTCGGTGCAAGAATATCGACGTGAGCAAGGTCGAGAAGATCACTACGACGTTCGTCGGTCGCAATATGGAGCCCCAGCATAAGCTCCCCTTCCACCAGTGGGAGCGATGCTATCTTAACACGCAGATGGAAGCGTCCCGCTTCAAAGCGATATGGCACAACCTCTTGCTCTCGCAAATCGGCGAGCGCGACGCGGACGCCTCTTTCTGCGTAGAGTAAGACGGCACATTCCCGCAGCCGCCCCGACGTGTTGGCAGAGAACTGGAATTCAAACTCGAGGGCGTCGCCGCTATGTATTTGCGACTGCACTTTCGTGCGTTCAAGGTGCAAGCCGCTATCGATCGGATGACTGCGCGCGTGGATCTCATTCGAGAGCTCTCGGCCTCTTTTCAGGTAGAGCTCGATCACTTTTGCCGATGCAGCGTCGGCAACGACCTTGCCGTCCGCAAGATAGAGCGACCGCGGGCACAGCGCTTCGACCGCCGTCAGATTGTGACTGACAAACAGTACGGTACGACCTCCACCCGCAACCTCGGACATCTTTCCCAAGCATTTCTTTTGGAATTCCGTGTCGCCGACCGCCAGCACTTCGTCCACGATCAAGATCTCTGGCTCGAGGTGCGCGGCCACGGCAAACGCAAGGCGAACATACATACCGCTCGAATATCGCTTGACGGGCGTGTCGAGAAAGCGCTCGACTTCTGCGAAGTCCACGATTTCATCGAATTTTCTTTTTATTTCTGCACGGGTCATCCCGAGAATGGCTCCGTTCAGATAGATATTCTCCCTCCCTGTGAGTTCAGGATGGAATCCGGTTCCTACTTCAAGAAGACTAGCAACACGACCGCGGAGGATTGCACGTCCGCGGTCCGGTTCAGTTATTCGACTCAGTATCTTCAATAGGGTGGATTTCCCCGCCCCATTTCGGCCTATGATGCCGATGATCTCGCCGAACTGCAGCTCAAAGCTGACGTCTCGCAAAGCCCAGAACTGTTCTACTTCGTCGCCCTGCACGATCGGCCGCCCTCGTATTAGATCGGCCGTCTTGCTGATCAGTGTACGAGCCCCGCCCTCAATGGCCTCTCGGAACGAAGTGCCAGCGGCCCCGTCCTTGGAACGATGGCCCAGCAAATAGCACTTTGACAATTCTTCAACGGTGATAGCGGCTGCCATGGACAATTTCGGTTGTTAAACGAGGTCGGCAAAGCGCTTTTCGGTCGCTCTGAACCGTGTGATTCCCCGCCATAGGATCAAGAAAGCAACGAGGGTACCCACAGCCAGACCCTGAAGATCGAGCGGACGATCGGAGCCGAGCAGAGACCAGCGAAAGCCGTCTATCACCCCGACCATGGGATTTAGCGAGTACAGAAGCCGCCACTGCTCAGGAACGAGTGACGAGCTGAACCCGACCGGAGAAATATACAAACCCAACTGGATGACGAATGGGGTGATATGTCGAAAGTCTCGATACTTGACGTTGAGGCTTGCTACCCACAAGCCTGCGCCAAGACTTGCCGCTGCCGCGATGACCATGAAGGCCGGCAAAAGCAGAATGCTCCAACCAGGCGAGACCTGGAACCAAATCATGAGGGCGGCGAGGATTGCGAGCCCAATCAGGAAATCAATGAGTGCCACAACTACCGCGGATGTCGGCACAATCAGCCGCGGAAAATATACTTTGCTGATCAGGTTTGCGTTGCCGACGACGCTATTCGCCGCGTCGCTCACTGCCGTCGAGAAGAAACTCCAAGGCAGCATTGCAGCGAACACCATCAGCGAGTAAGGCGCACCTCCATCAGACGGCAGGCGCGCCAATTTTCCGAATACGACGGTGAACACAACCATAGTCAGCACCGGGCGGATGATTGCCCACGCGGCACCGATCACCGTTTGCTTATAGCGCACCGAAATATCGCGCCACGCGAGTACCTGAAACAGCTCTCGATAGCGCCAGAGATCCTGCCAATAATGGCGGTCGGCTCGGCCGTGCTCAATAATCAGAGCGGAGCTAGGTCCAATCGCAGGCATGTCACTTCCGGTAAAATTAACTCCTACCATAGGTCGCTCTCGGTGCCGCACGTCATTTTTCGACAATTACGTGAATGTTTCTGGTCGGCTATCGCCAGCTTGCGCGGCGTTCGATCGGCGCTCAAAAAGTGCTTGTGCGGCAAATTGCCTGTCGCAGATGCTCGAAACTGGCAAGATCCAGTGAGCGAGAGTGCGATCTGTCAACTTCCATCCAGGCGGTTCAAGGACTCGCAGACGATTTAAAGACTCCACGCAAGTAACCAACCGGCACATGCCAAAAGCCACTCAATGCTCGAATTTTCATTTGGCGGCTGAAAGTGAATGACACCGATCAAGCACGAAACGCAAGCTAGATATTAGAGTGCAATTAATGCCCGAAATTATACAGTTAATCTGGGAGGGCCGCGGGCTTTCGGCGAATGCCGGCGCTGAACCAGCCGGCAGTCGGCATTACTATAATACCTTTCAGTGTCCGGCAAGCGATAGTGTTCGGCAGGCGATAAGGAGACATGGGAGCTACTTCCCCTCCAGCGCAGCCTGCCCCCGGCGACAAGCGCCGCGCCTCAAGCGCAATCAAAGCTCGTCTGTCGGTGACCGGAGCCGATCATGTCGCTGTACTTGGCGGCATACGCCAGAAAGGTTTGACGGATACTTCGATGCCGGCCTTCGACAATCGGCGGCAGTTAGCACCCCTCTTGCCGGCAGTTCACCATTGCTTGGTGTCAGTGTCACGAGAATGGAGCAACCTCTCGCAACTGAGGCTTGCGCTGCATTCAATTCAAACGCCGTCCGGCGAATTGCAGATGACGAGAATGTCAAGTTGATCGTACTTGCCGCTCTTTGGGATAATCCAGTTGATCTCTACGTGGGACATCCCGCTGGGGCCAACTCTGCCGCGAATGGCCTCGAGTTGTTGCGATCCGGGCTGATGCGATCAATAGAGGCTCTGAAGAGACCTGGAGTCGAAATCGTCATTTTGGGCGATACGCCCTACTTTACGGTCGATCCCTATCGAATTGCGCTGGCGGACAGTCTGCCCCAGCGCCGAGCACTCTTCTGTTTGGTCCGATCAGATTGCTCTGTTCTATTTACGGGAAGCATAGGCCAGCAATACCTGAGGAACCATTCGACTGTGGCAGAGGCGGTCCCCACAGTCGCGCTGCGCGCTAGCGTGACTCATTTCGATTTGATGAGCAGCTTTTGTGGTGCAACTTCATGTCTCTTCAGGCAGGACGATCGTCTATTCTTTCTTGACACAAATCACGTCTCCAAACTCGGCGCATCAGTGGCACTCAGGGACCTGCCTCTCCCGAGGTGACGTCACGCGCATGGTGGGTCCCAAGGAGGGGCGCCGCTGATTGGCAAAGCGTCCGCGACGCGCGCCCCACAAGACCTTGGGGAGCGTCTTCGCCGATGAATACCGAAGATTTGTCTTCAGTATTTCGGTTGCGACGTAATGGCCACAGCGATTGGAGTTGGAAAGACCCAGATCGGCGCGGTCGAGCAGCGCATCCCTCAAGCTGCAAGGCGTAACCGAATGGTGGCCCCGCGAGATGAGGTTCTAGCTCTTCTCCGAAGCCACACGATCCCCGATCTTCTTCGCCGGCACGCCGGCGACGATGACAGCAGCCGGGACGCTCTCGGTCACCACTGCTCCCGCCGCGACCACGGCTCCTTCGCCCAAGTCGACCCCCGGACCCACGAATCCACGCGCTGCCACCCAGCATTCATCCGCGATGCGGATCGGCGAGGCCTTGAAGGGAAACGTGATGTCGCGATGGTCATGAGTGCCAGCGCACAGATAGGCGTCCTGCGAGATGACGGTGTGCGATCCGATCGAGATCTCGGCCACCGAGTAGAGGGTGGCATTGTCGCCGATCCAGACATGATCGCCGATCGTCACGTTCCAGGGATAGGTCACCCTGACCCCCGGACGAATGAGGACCCGCTTTCCGATCCTGGCGCCGAACAGGACGAGCGCGAAGCGCCGCCAGGCAAACATGAATTGCGGCGTCGGAAGCACGAGAAGCGACTGGAACAGCCACCAGACCTGGGCCCGCCAGGCCTCGCGACCCCGCGCTGTCCCGGCAAAGCGGGACAGGTCCTGAAATTGGTTCGCCTTCACTGCAATCGCCTCCTCACCGGCCCTCCGAGATGACCCGATCATAGCAAGCGAGCAGCTCGCGGATGGCTCTTGGCCAGGTCAATCGCTCGCGCGCATAAGCGGCGCCCTGTGCCCCCATCCTGCCGCGCGCGGCATCGTCGCCCAGGATCTCAGCAACGGCACGCGGCAGCACCGCATCGACCTCGCGCTCGTCCACGACGAGGCCTGCCCCCGCCTCTTCCACATAGGGCCAGGTGTTCACCTTGTCCGTCACGATGACAGGCACGCCCATCTGCATCGCTTCGGCGACGGTGATTGCGAAATTCTCCTGCCGCGACGGCAGCAGGAAGAGCTCCGCCGCCGCGAAGGCAGCCCATTTCAGATCGCCATCGAGCCGGCCGGCGAACAGCGCATGGTCCTCCAGGGACAGCTCCCTCACGCTTTGCCTGAGCTCGCCGACGTAGCCGGCATCGCCATCGCCGGCGACCACCAGCAGCAGGTTCGGGACCTTCTCCCGAAGCGAGTGCATGCAGCGGAGGATGCGATCCAGGCCCTTCTTGGGATGCACCCTGCCCAGGAACAGCAACACCCGCTTGCCTGCGGCTTCGGGAAACTGCGCCACGAACCTTGCCTGCAACTGGCTCTTCGACGCCGTGCTTGCACTCGCGCCCAGCGGAACGAGCTCGCCCGCCGGCAGCGGCAAGCCCGCCAGTCTTGCCAGTCGTTCCTCTTCGGGAGTGGTGTAGATGATCCGGGCCGCGCGGGCGAT
This sequence comes from Bradyrhizobium sp., assembly GCA_035575945.1. Classification (GTDB taxonomy): domain Bacteria; phylum Pseudomonadota; class Alphaproteobacteria; order Rhizobiales; family Xanthobacteraceae; genus Bradyrhizobium. The sequence goes on from DATLXF010000027.1 coordinate 361,210, forward strand.
GTTGTGCTTCTCGAACATGTGCAGGTAGATCGATTTCTTCAGCGCCTTGACCGACAGCGAGTAGGGATCAAGCATGCCGTGCGGCATGAGAACGTAAGGACGGCCGAGCCGGGCGCAGGCCTGGCGAGCCGAGACGTTCAGTGGACTCCAGAGCGTATGCACATGGACGATATCGGCCTCGCGAACCCAGCTCCCGATCGTTCCTGATCCCGCCCGACCGATCATGGGAAGCGTCTCGCGCGGACTCAGGAAGGTCGTCGGAGCGATCAGCTCGAGCCGTTTCAGCAACTCGCGCTCGTCCCCATTGCAGTAGCCCGGCGTCGAGAGGATGCGCGAGCGATGCCCCAGCTCGTTCGCCGCCTTGACGAAATTCTCGACCACGACCGGCGGCCCGCCGGCGCTCGGATGCATGTAGGGAATGACATGGAGAATGTTGTACGGCATCAAAGCGGATGAAGAACTATGTGGTTCGAAGACTTCAGGATTTCGGAAGCCAGTATCTTCCCAACAGCCACAACGCGAGGGTCGGCAGCATGAAGGGCACCATGGTGATCATGCTGCGCATGGCCATGGCCGCGGCAAGAAAACCCGAGGCATACAAGACCTGGGAGAATGACGAGTCGACCTGCCGGCCGGTACGGTTCCACCATCCCGCAGCGGCGCCGAATGCAAGGCCAGCGATAAGGACGCCCAGAAAGCCTCCGGCCATGTACGCTTCGCCCACGAAGGTGCAGGCGAGCGTCGTCACGCCATCATTGATGCCGAGCGCCGCCTCGATACTGGTGCTCAGCCCTTCCGGCTTTCCCGGCCAAAGCGCCCGGGGGATCGGCTTGATGATGGCTTGATAGGGTATCTCCAGGCCGAGATAGGGCACCGCATCGGGGAAGACGTTGGTCAGATTGGATATGTTGACGAGGTTGTGGTCGATATAGAGCGTATCGTAGTGACGCGCCTCGGAGGCGATCGCAGTCACGCCGCCCGCAGAGCGAAACTCGAGCATGAGCGTGCTTGCGAACAGCAGCAGGCCAGCGACCGGCACTCCAACCTTCAACACCTGGCTCAGCTTCAGATCAGGCTTGGTCAGGGCATATGCGCCGAACATGGAGATCACATAGGTCCCGAGCACGTTTCTCGTCCCGGACGCGAATGCGTAGTAGAAGGTGAGCGCAAGCACGACCCCTACGATCGCCTTCTGAGCGAGTGAAAATCGGTTCGCGTGCGCGAGCATCAATCCTGCGATCGGCGGCAGCAGATAGATCAGGAGGCCGAGCTCATAGAGAAGGCTATAGAGGTTTCCATATTTTCCCCGGCCCCAGGATTGGGAAAACCTCGGCCGCGACATCTGCTCGATCATATCGACCGGATTGAAATTGACTGCGAGAAAGATATGCAAATAGCCGATAACGAAAGCGAAGATGAAGAGTCCAAACAGGTAGATTGGCTTCAAATCGATCGGGGCGGTCGAACTCGCCTGTTGCGGGATGAGATGACGGCCAACGCTCATGCCGAAGAAGCCCAGCAGGACAATCGTCGCGCCGCGCGTGGCGGCCTCGACACTGACGATTCCATTGACGTCAGGCTGCGGGAACAGAAACTCCAGCAGGGTGAGCCCGTACAGCACCCAGAGCATCAGGTTGTCGGTGCGGATCAGGGCGCGCACGCCCTGGAACGCTTCTATGGCCGTGCTCAGCACGAGCGCAATGCCGACGCCGATCGCCGCGGTCCGGAACAGGGACTCCGCATCCTCCGACGGCAGTGCGAGCCAGGTCACCGCGAGCCCGGCGACCAGGATCAACGTCGGCGCATTTGAATTTCGTTGGCCGGCCTGCACTGCACCCGCCGTCATAGGGACTGACGTCATGAACACCTCGCCGCTTCCCCGGCATAAAGCCTTTCATAGCCCGCGGCCATCGCGGTATCCGAGAACTGCTGGGTAACCATAACACGCCCGGCTTTTCCGATCTCGCCAAGCTCCTGCGGATGGGCGATGTAATGCTCCAGGCGCCCGTCCCGGTCGTAGAATATGGCATTGCCGGCGTTGAGGAACGGAAGTTCCGCCGCGACGGTGGCGGAGACCGCAGAAGGCAGCCCCATGCTCATGGCCTCGATCAGGGCAAATGGCAGCCCTTCGTATTCGGCAGTGTGCAGGAACAGGTCGGCTGCCGCCAGATAGGGGCGAACCTCCGACTTCCAGCCGACGCACCGGATCGCATGTCCCAGGCCCTCGCGATCGACCGCCGCCTTCCATTCCCCAGCCAGCTCGCCGTCCCCGATCCAGACGAAGCGGAGATGGTCGTGCATCCGGCACAGCTTGCGCGCAACCTCCAGGAACGCGAACGGGTTCTTCTGCGCGACCAGGCGGCCAAGGCCGACGACGAGAAACTGGTCGTCGGTGACGCCAAGCTCCGCACGTGCCGCCTGCCTCATCGCTTGCTGGCGATCGAGGTCGACCAGCGGCACGCCGTTGAAGATCGTCTCCGTCCGCGCGTCAGGCCCGAGAAAGGAGGACAGCTCCTTGCGGCGCACGTCCTGCACGGCGGCGAACGCGCCTTTGAATTTCCGCAATTCGAACCCCGCCACCATGTCCCGCAGCAGGGCACCACGCGCCCGCAAATACCGCGCGGTCTGCGTGAGATGGACGGTGCACACGGACGGCAATCCGCTGATGCGCGCCGCGCGCAGCAGATCGAGCCCATCTTCCAGATTCTGCTTGTTGACGTGAACGACATCCGGCGCGAGCGCGCGCCACTGCCTCGCGATCGCGCGGCTCTGCTTCGCATTGAACAGTGTCGCGAGCGACCTTGAGCGATGATCGTAGGTGTTGACGTAGTCCGCCCGGATCACCTCGGAGAATTCCGCGCATTGCGATGCAAGCTCGTCCATCCGGCGATGCGTCGGCATCCACGTCATGATCGAATGGTCACGGGCCGCCAGCGCACGACCGAGATAGAGGAGGAAGATCTCGCCGCCACCGCGCGAGCCGGATCCGCTGCTCACCAAGAGTATCTTCATGACTGCGTCCAGGTCCGCCTTCTACGACCGATCGTTTCCGCTTCGCGCCAAGCTGTCGAACACGCGGACCCACTTCTCGGCACCGGCTTCGGGAGTCAGGTCGCGCGACGTTTCCCGCGCATTCCTGCTCCACTCCTCGAGCACCGCGGGCCTTTCCGTCACCTGCCGGAGCGCTTCGGCAAGGCTGTCCACGTCTCCCGCCTTGACCAGAAGACCGTTGACGCCCGGCTTCACCAGGTCCATTGCCGCACCCACATTGTCGGAGCAGATCACCGGGATCCCCGTGGCCAACGCCTGGTTGACCACGACGCCCCAGCCGTCATGCCGGCTCGGCAGCACGAAGACATCGTTGCCGGCAAAGAACTCGGGCAACCGCCCGGGAGGTTGAAAACCGAGATAGTCGATGCGGCTTTTTGTCTTTGCATCGACGAGACGCAGCATCTCGGGAAGCTCGGCTTCCCGGCCGACGAGGCGCAGCTTGGCGTCATGTCCCGACAGCACCAGGCGATCGAAAGCTGAGAGCAGGACATCGAGGCCCTTGCGCGCGATCATCTGACCACAAAACAGAAATGTCAGCGGGCCTTCCGACCGTTTGGGCCGCTCGATGCGGTGAAATTCCTCGATGTCGCAGTGATAGGGGATGTTGAAAGTCCGTTGACCAGGAAACTGGTCCTGATAGATGCGCCTGGCAGCGTCACCGATGCCGACGATCGCCGCAGCCGTGGAGATCGGACTCATCAAACGGCGCTGGACCGATCCCCTCCCCCCGGTGTGAGCACGAGGGCGTTCTCCCCAGAAAATCCAGCGAGAGCGCTTCAGTCGTGCGCGCATCAGCCACTGGCCGGTCAGCGAGGTGTAGCTGCTGAGAACGACGAAGTCGGCATCCCCAAGGTCAGGCAGCCGCCAGTTGACATGGGCGCGCACCGGCCCGATCGGGTACCACGACCCCGGCAAGATGTGCTCGTAACGCTCGAGGTCGACGGCCGGCCAAGGTGAATCGGGAGAACCGGCCTCCATATAGTATACGTTCAGATCGATCTCGCGCCGCTTCGCCAACGCCGCGAAAAGATCGCGCTGATATGGCGACGGAACGATCGTCACGAAGGCCACCTTGTGCCGAACGACGTTCGCACGCTCTGGCGCGCTCGGTTCGCTCAGAGCAGTTTCAATCGATGAGTTCATTCCATCTCTTTCCGACACTGCCCAAGGAAAACTGAGCGTCGACCGAGGAGGCGTTCGACATCCTCCTCAATTCTGCTGGCTGCCTGAGCAGTTTCGTCAACGCCGAAACGATGGCGTCAGCCGACACCTCCGGCAGAAGCAGCCCGTTCCGTCCATCCTGAACCACGTCGCCGCAGAACCGAGATGCGACAATGGGCAGGTGCCAGCCTTGAGCCTCGAGTTGAGTGAGGCCAAATCCATCCGAAAAGGTCGGGAAGATCATCAGGTCGGCGTATTCATAGTGCCGTGCCGTCTCGCCGTGGGGCACGTGGCCGATCCATTTGATGCGCGGCCGGAGCCGAAACTCCTGCGGAAGCTCGAACTGGACTGGTCCCACGAAGGTGAACTCGATCGGCTCGTCCTTGAGCTTGTTGATCGCCTCCAGGAGCGGCACGATTCCTTTCCTCTGGTTCACCTGCCCGAGAAAGAGCACCCGCATGGGACGCTCCTGCGAGAACTGCTCGGGATAGGACCGCTGGGACGGCACGCGTGACGCCTCGTAGGCGAGCGGAATGCAGCAGATCTTCGAACCCTCGATCCCCTCTTCCAGCAGCGCGTGCTCGGACCATCGCGAATTGACCACGATGCGATCGGCCAGCTCGCATTCTTCGCGCCAGCTCTGCCAGTATGCCTCGGGCGGCGGCTGCCAATCATGGGAGAGGCCAGATCCTTGATGAAGCTTTTGCAGGATGCGCTGCTCCGGCGGGCCGGGGTCGATCTGCGCCAGCACCGTCCGCCATCCCTGTCGACGAGCCCACCGGAAGATGTCCCTTGCGGCATAGCTGTACGCCATGACCGCTCCAGAGCCCCCACATGGCTTCCGAAGACCAGACAACACCCGCACGGCGTAGGCCTGAAATCTCTCATTCCTGGCTATCATCAGATCCCAGCCGCCCCGGCGCCGAGCCTTGGCGGACAATTCGAATGCCATGCTTGACCAGTTGGAGGCGCTGACCGGTGCGTCGGCCAGTTCGGGATGGAAGCGGGATGCGGCGCCTGCACCCGCGAGGGGGCGCAGGAAGGATCCCGGCGGGATCCAAAGATCGGTTATCAGGCGGGCGAGATGCCCACCTCGGTGATGCAGCCGTGGAATTGCGTAATGCTCGCGTCCGCCGATTTGACAGCAGACCCATTTCGCACTGCTCACATCCAATATCCTACAGGCCCAGCTATGATCCGTTAACCGAACCCTGCACCGTGGGCTTTGGATCGCGGGAGATTAATCTGAAAAACCGAGATAGAACATCAGCATCAACCGGGTCTCTATATTGCCGAAACCGATAGCAGTCTAGCGGAATGGCCAGGAAGCCGGCCATGATCCCTCGGAAGCGCCGGCGACTTGCCAGAAACCTTACCCGGTTTGCAATTTGCAGGAGGCCCCAACCAAGACGCGATACCGGGTAGTGCAGGAACGCGTAGAGCCCGAGATTGGTGATGCTGGCAGCCGTGATCACCGCGGAACTATGATGCTGCAAGTCCGTGTCGTGAAACACGCGCAACGCTCCCACCTGACAGATGCGCTGTCGTGCGGCGAAAAGCTGTAAGCTGACATCCGTCTCCTCGACCCCGTAAGCGACGGGCCGCGGCAGATACCCGCGGATCTTTCGATAGGCCGCAACCCGGATCGCGAAACCACAGCCCACAAAGCTGGGCCGATCGTACATCCAATCCGACAGTTCGGGCACGTCTTCGTTTCGGTGCCAGATCTGAGCGGCCAGCAGCGCGACATCCTCGTTCCGTGCGAACAGCCGCTCGACCTCGGAGAAGAACTGCTGGTCGATCGGATAGGAATCGTCGTCGAAGCTCACCGCATAAGGCGTGTCGCAAGCCATCAGGGCTCGATGGCGCCCACCTCCGGGCCCCAGTCTTGTATTCGAACTCAACACGACAATGTCTGGAAACAGCCCGCTGATCTCCGCGAGCGCATTGTCGGCGGGGGCATCGAGATGAACAATGATTTTGGCTGGGGAAGGTCGGCAGAGCGCAATGCGTTCAAGCACCTTGATGATCGCGGTCCCGCGCCCGTATGTCGGTATGATGACGGAGATGGGCACCCTCCCCTCCTCGCTCGGAGCCACGGCTCACCGCCCCGCCTGCTGTATGGACCTGGCAGGAATCCCGGCGACGACCTCACTGTCGTCTACCGATCGCGTGACCACGGCACCCGCGCCAACGACCGCATTTGCGCCGATCTGCACGCCCTTCAGGATGATCGCACCAGCGCCTATCCACACGTTTGGACCGATTGTCACGGACAAACTAACCAGCGGCTGATCTGCGCGACGCCCCTCCGCCCCGGCGGCATGATCATGGTCGGTAATGTAGCAGAATGGACCTATCATGCAGTCATTTCCGACTTCGATCCGATCGGACGCATCAAACATCGTATAGCGATTGACGTAAGTCCTCGCGCCAATATGAATTTTTGGCTGGTGTCCTCTTTCGCCACTGCTGAGCAGGATCACGCCGTCGTCCAACGCAACACCGTCGGAAAGAACGAGATCCCAGGGATTTCTGGGTACGCTGACGCGCCGTAGCCAGCACCGATCTCCAATTTGCGCTCCCAGCAACCGGAGCCGAGCAATGCGCAGGCGCATGGCAATCGCCCCTGGATAGCGCATGATCCTGTTGGCGAACTCGTCGCTGCTGTGCATCAGCTAAATTCGCTTCCGTCGCAGGAACGACAACGCCAATAAAAGCGGAAATGCGAATAGATACCGCACACGAAGCAGACGTAGGTTCCACCAAAGACTGGCTTTATACAAATGGATTGCAGCATTTCGATCACCGCTGTTCAGGCACGCAAAGACCGTTGGCCGGATGTGCCGCGTAATAATCTCCAGCCGTTGCCTTAATCTCGCGCGTCCACCGGGATAGGCGCCTTGCCGTTCCGATCGAATCAATAGCCAAGCGCCTTGAATAATACGCTTTAGATTATTCATTGAATTAGAACCGTGCCGACGATACGCAAAAGTAACTGGGTTTAAGACTTGGACAAAGCCCTTCTCAACGCCCAGTCGCAGCGCCAGATCAGCATCCTCGGCATAGACGTTGAGCTCGCTGAAGCCGCCCACACGCAGGAACACTTCCTTTTGGACAACAAAAGAGGAAGCTCCCCACCACCGCCAAGCATCCGATGACGAAAAGTAATCTCGAAAGCACTGCATTTCGATTCCTTGCTCGTTTAGGATATCAAGGCAGTCGGAACGCGAGTTCTCAAATAGATGCTGCCGTCCCGCGACAAAGGCTGGGTTTCCCACCTCGGAAATTATCCGATCGTATGCCTGCAGGGTCCAGGGTAGCCAGAGATCGTCGCTGTCCAGAAACGCCAAATAGGCGCCGCTCGCAATTCGAGCTCCGGCATTTCGAGCCGCCCCGGGTCCTTTGCGATTTTGCCGAACGACCGAGATACCCGGCTCATTTTTTGCCAACCAAGCTAACGTGCCGTCGGTCGAGCCATCGTCCACTACGATCACTTCGTAGCGTTGATAAGCTTGCTTCTTAATGGACGCGATCGTCTCCTTGAGTAGATCGACCCTGTTAAAGGTCGGTATGACGACTGAAAACCTGGGCGGCTGGTTGTTCGCGTCCCACACGGACGTCCTTTCGCGGCATTGAGCGATGGAGTGCGGTTCTTCACGATGGGCAGCATCGCTTCGCGTTGTCATATTCTGGGATGCAACCGGGAACGCAGATGTTAAGCTGCACGTCGCTCTGTGCTTCTTCGCAGCATCTGCGCGAGGATTTCTGCCGCACGAAAACCGATCGCGTGAAAGATGAGACGATAATGAAACGGCGCAGCGTTCCCGCGAGGTGAAAACGTTGCATCACTAGCTCTGATCTGTCGCACCAGCTCGTCAGATCTGTGTCGATCATAACGCCAGGCTGTGCGGGCAATCTCGAAACGCGCAAGATTGATGGCAAACAGGCGAGCAGCCGTCAGTTCACCCTTATTGCGAAGGAAATCCTCAAGCCGTTGCTCGATCATCAATCGCCTGGTGTGCACCAGCTTAATGTCTCGTTTACACAACGTTTCGTCGCTCCACTGCCGATAAACGGCGCCGCTGGTGGGGCAGAAAGCAAACCTTTTAGCGGCCATCAACAATCGCAAATAGAGCTCATGCTCTTGGCAGCACGGCTGGTCGGGATCCCATGCCCCGACATCGAGTATTGCCGCCTTCCGCCATAGAGGCGCGCCCGTTTGCGGCAAGTGCCAACTGGCCAGCAAAGACCAATAGTCGTGCGGCTCGGGAATCTGATGAATTTCTCTTCGAGTACCCGTTGCCTCGTAGTACTCGAGAATGGCCGGACCTATCAGGACATCGACGTCAGAGCGAGTTTCCAGGAAATCCATCTGACACTCAATCTTGTCCGGCAGCAGATAATCGTCGGCGTCTAGATACTGGACCCACTCACCTCGGGCGAGCTCGAGCAGCCGATTTCGCGTTTGATTCCCGCCTCGGTTAGGTCCCGTCTCGTACCGAATGCGATCACCGTAGGACTGAATGACATCGAAGCTGCCGTCCGTGGAGCCGTCATCGACAACGATGACCTCGACATTCGGCCAAGTTTGGGCCAGCGCACTCTCGATTGCCTGACCGACCCATTGCCGCGCGTTGTAGCAGGGTATGAGGATCGAAACGAGCATCAAACGATGCTCCTTTCGGTTTGCCCATTCAACATGTTCTCTAAGGCCTACTAGGATTGATCACGCTGAAAGCTCGGCTCGTCCCTTCGGAGGGGCGCTGCCCGGCGCAGTCCCGTAGGAATAGCCGTAGTACATCCCGCCATACGTATCGTACCGCCCCATCGCTTCGACGTCGACCTTGTTCAGAACGATTCCGGCCGTACGTTCGTACACTCCGGGAGCATGCCGCAGGGCGTATTGAACAGCGTCGATCTTGGTTTGCCCCCACTCAACCACCAAAAGGTAGGAGTCCAGAAGCTGCGAGGCGGCGCGCACGTCAGTCGCCGCCAACAGCGGCGGCAGATCAACGATGACGTAGTCGAAGACCTTTCGAAGAGCAGCGAACAAGGTCGCGGCCTCGGGGGAGGCGAGGAACTCGCTCGGCGAGATTGCGGCTCGCGCAACACCCGGCAGGAACGAAAGATTTGTCGCCGGATCCGTCCAAATCAGCTCCTGAAAATTGGAATGACCATGGATCGCATCGACGACCCCGAGTTTCGCATCCGGGGACAAGGCTCGCGACAGAGACGGATTGCGAAGATCACAATCGACCAGGATGACCTGCTGCCCTCCCTGAGCAATCACCGTTGCGAGGGCCGCTGCAAGCGACGACTTGCCTTCGCCCGGAAACGCGGAAGTCACACCCAGGACCCGACGCGACTCGGATGGTCCCTCCAGTTCCAGGTTCAGCCTGATCATCCGAACCGATTCCGCAAGGATCGAATCGGGTGCCTGCTGGACCGTTCGCATCAGCCGAGATGTCTTGTGAATCCGGCTCACCATCGTGTTTCGGATCACCTCCGCAACGGTTGCACTGGTGCGGGCCTGCAGGGCACGCGTCCGCGGATCATTCAAGATTCCGAGCATTGCACGGTCTGTCAGAACCGGAACAAGGCTCAAGCACTGTAGCGACAGGGCACTCTGCACCTGCTCCTTGGTCCGGAAACCTCGATCCATCAACTCGCGGAGCGCACCAAAGCCTACACCGATCCCAGCTCCGGCCAACAAGGTGGTCAACCAGATCATACCCCGCTTGGGACCGGTTTGATAAACCGCCGCGGGGGAAATCGCCCGTGCTTCCGTGACGGGCAACGTCTGTTGCTGAACCGCCTCCGTATGACGTTGCAGGAAGTTATCATACAGGCGCCGGTAGCTTTGAGCGGTAGCCTCCAGGTTGAACAAGGTAATCTGCGCCTGATTCACGCCCTTTGATTGCGCGATCACGTCCGCAAGCGTCTTCTCCGCCGTCGCCTGCCGCTGGCTGGCGATTTCGTGTTCGCTCTTCAGGGCCTCCCGAATGCGAACCAATTCGCTCATCATCGAGCGTCGGATATCCTTGATCTGCTTTTGCAGATTCATGACCGCCACGTGGTTTTTGCCATATTGGGCCGACCACGCCATTTCGCGGTTCACAAGGTCGAGGTATTGCTTGCGCAGCTGCCCGATGATGGAGTTCTGCATCACGTCGCTGGTGGTCTCATCGGCCGCCGCAATGGTTTCGTCGAAACCGGAATCCGCGCTCGACTGACTGGATTTGACGACGGCATCTATACGGTTCAGGCGGGCCTGAATGTCGGACGCAGCGGCCTTGCTCGCCGCGAGCTTGGCCGTGGCCTCCATCATTTCCTGGTCGTTGACCAGTTTTCCGCCGGCTGCCACGATATTGTTCTTCGACTTGAACTCCAGGACCGCGCGCTCGGCATTGGCGGCATCTTCGCGCAGCACCTGCAGTCTTTCCAGGAGCCAATCGCTGGCGCGGCGATTAGCCTGGTACTTCGCGGTCAGTTGATCATAGATGTACGCGTCCACCATCGTGTTCGCGACCTTCACGGCCTGATCCGGATTCCGCGAACGAAACTCGACCCGCAGCATGTTGCTGAGGCCGACCCGCTTCACGTCAATGCGACGTGTGAAGGCGCCCTGCGCCTCGCCGATGCGCTCCGCTTCGCTCCTCGTCCGGTCAGATTCTGCGAGGCCAGCTGCGGTCAGCGCTCCGCCCAGTCCGATTTTCTTCAGACCCGCAGTCACGCCGAAATACTCGAGCATGGATGCAAAGACGCCAGGATCCTCCCGCAGGAAATCAGGGTCATCGGCAAGGCGAAGCTGCTTGACGACGTAAGCTGCGACGCCCTGGGACTTCAGTACGCCAATCTGGTTCTCGACCCAGGAGGGATCGCGCGAGGCATCGGGGACCAGTGAATTTGGAAATAGCTGGGTCACCCGCGGATCGACCATGATGGTCGACGAAGAAGTATATGTCGGCTTGGCGAAAAAATGATTGATTGCGCCAAATGGAAGAGCGGCAGCAACACAAAGGGAGATGATGATCCATCGGCGGCGCAGAAATCCGATGACGGTGTCGACCTTCTGGGCAAAACTTGGCGCCGCCGCAACCGAGGGCGTGGGCGATCCTGACGTCGAACGCATTGTTACAATTTCGTTCACAGCAAGTTCCCAAAGCTAAAAGTTAAAGGAGACTGTTGCAATTCAGCAACAGGCAATATTTCATTAAATATACCGCGCCGCCGCATGGAAAGCGACATTTATCTGGCAATCAAGTTAATTCAACCAACGGCGGCGCCCGATCGACCGCCGCCAGTTCGTCCCAAGGCAAGAGGGACGCGTTACAGCTTCTTGGGGAAATAATCGCGTATATTGCTCTGTCGGTCGAGCTTATTCCAAGTTCCCGCAGGATGCGGCCCCAGAGGAAATCCGAGACCGTGCGCAGGGTCGGCTGCTCATCGTAAATTTTACCGCGATACAGGACGAAGACCTCGTCGCCAGCGCTGGCCTGACGCCGCACCAGATCTCGGTCCCAACCCATTGCCGGCGAGCGAACCGCAAGGATGCGGCAAACGCCCGTGGATGCAACGATCGAAGCTTGGCCCTCGGCGGCATTTTCCACGACCGAGACCCTGAAGTGCTGCCTGGTGAGAAAGTCAGCCAATCTCGATTGCGCCGCGGTCGCTGGGTTTTGGCTGGAGGTCGCTGGCTTGAGCAACAACTTGAAGCCGAGCGTGGATATCAACGCCAACCCCAGCAGAAACTTAAATCCGCGCGAATATTTCACGTCTGGCTCCGATTAGGCTGAACGTGACCATCAATATCAGCATGATGGTATTGGTCACGAGATCACCCCACTGATTATGAATCGCTGTGTACCAGGACTGCCCCAAACCCATCAGGCTGATGCGCGTGACATTGACTGCAACGACGGAAAGACAGGCGAGGCCGGACCAGAGCAGATCAATTTTCGACCATGAATGCCGAACCCATTGGGAAATGCTGATCCAGCAGAGAAACGCCAGCGACATGTTCGCCAGCGACGAACAGGGCGCCAATACGATCATGTAGCCGGAACCGTCCACAAAACGCACCATGTTTCCGGCGCGCGAGGAATCCAGCACGGTCGCGACCAGCAGCGCATCGATATCCAAAATGGTCTTGGCGAACATCTGAAACAGCAGGCGGCTCCAGAACATCGGAACCGCGAGGGCGAATAGAATGATGGCACCTCGCACCCGATCGGGATTATCGGAGGCGAACAGCACAATGTAGATGCTGAGGCCCGTTACAGCGATCCAACTCAACGGATAGATCGGAAGCGCCACCAGGATCAGGAAAACCGCGGCTAACGCGACATCCCATTTTCCGATCTGCTGGGTCCCAACCCCCTGTCGGGCGCTGGAGAACATCATCGACAGACCCGCAAAGCAGGCAAAGAACACAACAGCGTTGATGTCTACGCTCAATGCTGACGCCAACGCGCTATCGGCATGAATGGCCTGAATGAAGCGGCCCAGCAATCCGTTGGCGCAAGCAACGACGTAAAGGGCACAAAACAGCTCATCGCGCTGAAGACTCAGCCAGGCCGGCCTCTCTTCGGCTCGGGTCGCAGTTAACGAAGATTGGACAACTTCTATTGACACCGCAGGCTCCCCGCCCCTTGTATAAAACTGCTCCAAAAGACATGTAGAACAATGATTTCTTCTGTGCTTTCGGAGTAGCACAAAACCGCCGGCATCTGCCAAACACTATTATGTAAAACGATTAATCTGGCCGCCGAAAGCGCGAAATCATGACCTTTTCAGGCGGTCACTTTTTGAGGGTTCCCCAATGCGGCGCGCTCCCACCCTGCTGATGGCCCTGCTGGTGCCTCTCCTCATGACCGCCTGTGGTCGCCCGGAGACCAAGGCTGACACGCTGCAGGACCTGGTTGCAGCGGGCGAAAATGCCCGCATTAATAACCAGTTCGACGTGGCGGAAAAGAACCTGAGGGCCGCCTTGCGGCAGAGCCCGTCCCAACCGGAAGCCATCCGCGGATTAGCCCTGCTCTACAGCGAGCAAGGCCAGTGGCCCGTTGCAATTCCGTTCCTGAAGCAGGCCGCCGAACTGAAGCCGGACGACGCAGAAATCCAAACGAAGCTCGGCCTGGCGCATCTCCTGACCCGGGAGTTCAAGGCCGCCCGGGAGGTCGCCACCAAGGTGCTCGAGCTATCACCCAAGCAGGAGGACGCAGCGATTCTGCTTGCCGATAGCGGCGACACCAGCAACGCCATCAGCGACATCCGGGGCATTCTGGACGAGTTGACGAAGAAGAACGGCGATCAAGCGGGCTACCGCGTTGCACGCGGCGTGCTTGAGGCCCGCCAAGGCAATGACGCTGCGGCCGAACAGCAATTCCAGGAAGCGCTCCGCCTCGATCCGAAATCGTCCGGCGCGCTGACGGCCATGGCCACGCTCAACTGGAAGCGAAAGGATTTGAACGCCGCCGAGACCGCGTACCGCGCGGCAGCGGAACTCGAGCCGCCGCGATACGCTGCCACGATCCGCTATGCTGACTTTCTGATTGCGAATAACAATCTGGATCGTGCGCGCGACGTCCTGCAGAAGCTGAACGAAAGATCTCCGTCATATCTGCCGCCCCGCGTGATACTGATGAAGTTGGCCTGTTCTGCCAAGCAGGATGATGCGTGCGTCACCCGGGTTCAGAACGTGCTGTCGCAGGACCCTATCAATTTCGACGCATTGTTGATCAGCGGAAATATCAGTCTCGAGAAGAACGATCCGACTGCCGCAATACGATCATTCGACCAGGCGCTCAAGCTCAGCGGCCAAAGCCCTCAGCTCTTGTATAGCCTCTCGCGCGCGTATTTGATGGTCGCGCGCACCGTCGACGCGGTCAACGCGCGCAAGTATGTCGACAGTGCCGATGGCCTGCTCACATCCGCCCTTCAGCTTGCACCAAACTTCGATCAGGCGGCTCTTCTTCTCGCCGACCTGAAGATCCGCAAGGGCAGCGGAGCTTCTGCCGTTGATCTCCTCACCCCCCTGATCGCCCGGCAACCGAGCCCCGAGGCATACAACCTGCTCGCTGCTGCCTATCTGTCCCAGCAAAACACCGACAGTGCGCTCGAGGTATATCAGCGGATGGCCGGACTGTTTCCGAAAAACCCGCTTCCGCATCAAGCGATGGGTGCGATCTATGTCGCCAAAGGACAGGCGGCAGACGCACGGCAAAGCTTCGAGAAGAGCTTGTCGGTCTCGCCCGATTTCGGGCCGGCGACGGAAGCGCTGGTCAACCTCGACGTACAATCCGGGAATTTCGATGCGGCGTTGGCGCGCGTAAAGCAGCAACTCGAGAAGCATCCTGCCGAGGCCCAGTGGTGGGGCTTGTCCGGAAAGGTCAAGCTCGATAAGCGCGACTACGACGGTGCCGAACAGGATTTGACCAAGGCGCTCGAAATCGATCCTGATCTCGAGCTCGCCCAGCTGCTGCTCGGACGAACATATATCGCCGCGAAGAAGCCTGAGATGGCAATCAAGAAGCTCACGGAGTTCACGACCCGAAAGAAGGCCGCAGCTCCGCTTATCCTGTTGGCCACGCTTCAAGAGCAGCAGAAGAACATGCAGGCCGCGCGAGAGGCTTACGAGTCAGCGCTGACGGTGGCGCCCAACAATGCAATGGCGCTGAATAATCTCGCGGTCATTTACTCCAACCAGGACAACCTCGAGAAGGCATCGGATCTGGCCAAGAAAGCCCAAGATGCAGCTCCGAGCGACTCCAGGATCAGTGACACGTTGGGTTGGATCCTGTACAAGAAGCACCAGTACCGCGAGGCGCTATCTCTGCTGCGTGACAGCGCGGCGAAGAACCAGAACGATCCAGATATCCAGTTTCACTATGGAATGGCCGCCTACGCGACCGGCGACGAGATCGCTGCCGCGGCTGCTTTTGCAAAAGTGACGCAATCCGCAGTCGATACGCCGCTTCGATCAGAGAGCCAGCGCCGCATCGATTTCCTGTCGCTGGGAAGCGGCGGCGCCCCGCCGGATGAAGCACGGGTCAAGGCTTTCCTGAAGGATTATCCGGACGACCCTGTCGCACTCAAGCGGCTGAGCGAGCTCGCCTCGAATAGGGCGGACACCGACGGCGCCATCCAGGGATACGAGAAGCTGCTGGCAATGTACCCGGAGTTCGCACCTGCTGCGCGAGAATTGACGCTGCTGTATGCCGGCAAGCCGGGTAACAATCCAAAGGCTTTGGAAGTGGCCTTGAAAGCGAGGCAGAGTTATCCGAGTGACCCCGAGATAGGACGGGCGGTCGGCATTCTTCAATTCAAGGCCGACAACTATCCTCGCGCCATCGAACTCTTGAAGGAAGTTGTCAGCAAGCGCCCAGAGGACGCAACCGCGTATTATTTCCTCGGGAAAAGCTACCAAGAACTCAAAGACCGGCCGCAATGCAAGTCTGCTCTCGAACGATCCATTGCTCTCAACGTCGAGGCACAATTTGCAGAGTCGGCAAAATCCGGGCTGGCCGATTGCACGGACCCGTCACAATAGCGCGGTCTTTCGCGGTGCAAGTTCGGCCGCTTGCTTGTTTCAGACATTTCGGAGCATCGGCTGAGCACTGCCGCGCCGGATGACTGAAACAGGTCTGCACGCAGGGAGGCTCCCTACCGGGAGGTCTCGATCTCCAAAACTTCGCAGGGGCCGCCGGGCCGCGCGTCATCAAAAACGCCGATGGCCAGACGTCCGGTTTTCCATGCCATACAGTCGAGATTGGTCCGCCCAGCGGTCAGAAGGGGCCCCGAGGGGTTCGCGTCATGTCCGTGCACAACGTGACGTTGGCCATGGCCCTGCTCGAACCGGGGCTGGTAACGCTTCCACAGGAGAGTGCGCTCCGACTGCGCGTCCAGCGGTTGATCGGGGTCCACTCCGGCGTGCACGAAGATTCGATACTGATCCACATAGATCGGAGGCAGTTGCGCGACGAACTGCAAGTGAGCCGCAGGCAATCGTCTGAGGTCGGCCGGGTTTGCCGGGTCGAGGCCATACGAAGCAAACGTCTGGGCGCCCCCGTTCTGCATCCACCATTGATGTTTTGCCTGGCCGAGGCAGGCCGCCAGCATCATCACCTCGTGATTTCCCTTCAGGACAATCAGCCGAGGATGGCGATCCGGCCAGTTCATGATGAACTCAAGTACGTCTGCGCTCTGTGGGCCGCGGTCGACGTAGTCGCCCAATGTGACAATTTTTGCTTGCCGACCCCTCCGATGGTCGATGATCCGACCCACGGCCAGTTTGAGCAGATCTGCGCAGCCGTGGATATCCGGAATCGCATATGTAAGTTCAACACCAGCCACTGCTGCACCGTACCGCAATCAAAATGCCGCTTCGGCTGGAGCACAAAACGGTTCGCTGAACGCCAGGTCCAGCCAGCCCATCCCGTCAAGGCCTATAGCATCCGCTCAAGGGGTCATAGGCCTAGTGCGCCGTGGAACTCAAAATCCAAGCCGAATGTTAATTTATAGGCAGCTGTGACATATTTGATCATGGACGGGCGGCAAGATTAACCCAACCGATCGACAGTACGACCCCCGCTCAGGGGATTATTCCAATCTATTTCAATGTCGCTTTGAGATGAAGTAAGAGGAGAGGATCGACCTTTCACGTCGTGGATCATCATACAAGACCAATTCTCTATCGGATGTGTATTAGACATGCATACGGCTTCCAAACGTGTTGCGCTGATCACCGGAGTTACAGGACAAGACGGTGCCTATCTGGCCGAGTATCTCCTGGGGCTTGGCTATACGGTTCATGGCGTGAAGCGGCGCTCGTCGTCCTTCAATACGGCGAGGGTCGACCATCTGTATCGGGATCCTCACGACGAAGACGTGCCCTTCCTCATGCACTATGGGGACATGACGGATTCGACGAACCTGATCCGTCTCATGCAGCAGATCCGGCCGACAGAGATCTATAATCTCGCGGCTCAGAGCCATGTCGGGGTCAGCTTCGAGAGCCCGGAATACACGGCCAACGCGGATGCGGTTGGAGTCCTTCGTATCTTGGAGGCCATCCGCATTCTCGGAATGGAGAAGGAGACGCGCTTCTATCAAGCGTCCACCTCCGAGCTGTTTGGACTTGTGCAGGAAATCCCTCAAAGAGAAACTACTCCGTTTTATCCGCGCTCTCCCTATGGCGTCGCCAAGCTTTACGGCTATTGGATCACGGTGAACTACCGCGAAGCGTACGGCATGTTCGCCTGCAATGGTATTCTGTTCAATCACGAAAGCCCGCTTCGTGGAGAGACGTTCGTCACGCGCAAAATCACTCGGGCCGTCGCGAGAATCGAGGTGGGCTTGGAGGACACGCTTTATCTCGGAAACCTCGATGCCCAGCGCGATTGGGGACACGCGAAGGACTACGTCGAGGGCATGCACCTCATTCTGCAAGCAGATCGGCCTGACGACTTTGTTCTTGCTACCGGCGAAATGCACTCCGTGCGGGAATTCGTTGCCGCTTCCTTCGCAGAAGTGGACCGCCGGATCGAATGGCAGGGGAAGGGAATTGACGAGGTCGGCATCGACGGGAAAACGGGCAAAGTGCTCGTGAAGGTCGATCCGACCTATTTCCGGCCAACAGAAGTCGAGCTCCTCATCGGCGATGCTTCCAAAGCACGGCAGATCCTTGGATGGAGTCCGAAGAGAAAATTTACCGAGTTGGTCTCCGAGATGGTCGGAAGCGATCTGGCTGCCGCGAAGAGGGAGGCTGCCAATGGCCGAAACGCCGTTTGAACTGAGGGGGAAATCGGTTTTTGTCGCCGGCCATCGCGGCATGGTCGGCTCTGCACTCGTTCGCCGTTTGGCGCCCGAAGGAGTTCAAGTCCTGACGACAACACGAAGCGAGGTCGACCTCCGCGACCAAGCTGCCGTGTTCTCGTGGTTCTCTGCCAATCGTCCGCAGGTCGTCTTCTTGGCCGCAGCGAAAGTCGGCGGGATCGTCGCTAACAATACGCTCCGCGCGGAATTTCTCTATGACAATTTGGTCATCATGAGCAACATCGTTCACGCCGCTCATGTGAATGGCGTAGAGAAGCTGATGTTTCTGGGGTCCTCCTGCATCTACCCTAAGCTGGCTCCTCAACCCATCAAGGAGGACGCGATCCTGACGGGCCCCCTGGAGCTGACAAACGAACCCTATGCGATCGCAAAGATCGCGGGTATCAAAATGGTCGAGGCTTACCGTCATCAGTATGGTGCCGACTTCATCAGCGTGATGCCGACCAACCTTTACGGCCCCGGAGACAACTATCATCCCGAATACAGCCATGTCGTTGCGGCCCTGATCCGCCGCTTCCATGAAGCCAAGCGTTCGGGGGCGGACCAGGTCGTGGTGTGGGGCACGGGAACGCCCCGGCGGGAGTTCCTTTACGTCGATGATCTCGCGGATGCATGCATCCACATCATGAAGATCTATTCTGATCCGGATCTCATCAACATTGGCACGGGACAGGATATCACCATCGGCGAATTTGCCCGGCTGATTGCGGAAGTGGTGGGCTATCGCGGCCAGATCGTCTTCGATACGACGCGCCCGGACGGCACTCCGCGCAAGCTGCTGGACGTGACACGCCTGGAGAAGCTCGGTTGGCGTGCTGGAACTTCTCTGACGCATGGCATCCGCCTGGCTTATCAAGCATTCCAGGAGGAGACGGCGACTCGGACAAGCTAACGTTGCCCGCGCGCCGGCCGCTCTTCCGAACCCTTGCAGTTTGCCGAGATGGCTTACTATGACGCTACAGTCGCGAAACTAGCCGGCCAGCTCCGCATGCCGTGGTCTCGGATTACACAGCTCTTTGCAGCGCTCTTCAGCCTGGCGGCCGGCCATAGTGCTGCAGTGGCACAAATGGCGGAAGACACCCTTCCACCGTTTGCGATCAACATTCACCGGATGCCGAAGCAGGATTGGCAAGGCTACGGCATCTATCTGGGCAGGGGATATTTTCTGACTGCCGCACACGTTGCGGGCCAAGCTTGGCTGACGCAGCCGCGGGTCGTGATCGAGGGTCGCGAATACCCAACTTCGACCGTCAAGGAGGGAACCTTCGAAGGGACCGATCTCACTCTTCTTTCGGTGAAGGAAACTCTCCTGCCGATGCGATTGGCCTTGCGCAGAATGAGGTTGTGCGCCGTCGTTCCAGCGCCCGGCGAGGACGTCGTGACACTCGTTCCGGGGAGGATCGAGCATTCGCGCATATTCCCTCCCCAGATGATCCCCGAATCGGCACGCCGCTTCAAAACGGCCATAGCGGATGTGGCCCAGACCGGAAATTCCGGCGCAGGAGTGTTCGACCTTCGGCGTCACTGCTTGGTCGGTATCATGAGCCGCAAGATCTCCGAAGTCCGTCGGGAAAGGCTGACCGGCAAGAATGATAGCCGGGACATTGCGAAATACTTCGTTCCAGCGCCTGAGATCGCCGCCTTTCTGCCTCAAGGCGTGCTGAGCGGGGCAAACCAATAGAGGTATGGTAATACTATTTAGCGGATATCCCGATACGCGGCCGTCCGAAAGAATCGGCACATTCATTGCAGGAAGCCATTTATTGCAAGAAGCCATCATTGCAGGAAGCCATGCAAATGCGTTCACTCGACCGTGAGCGAACCAAGGCAAGGCATCTCGGTACCAAGGATCATTGAACGGCGAGGACACACCATGCAGCGCTCAAAGCCAATCAAGACAAGTCTTGGGCCCTCTCCCGACTCCACGCGGGAAAGCCTGGATGTCGCTTACGCCCAGGTCGTCAGGCTGCGGCAGGAGATCGTCGAAGCCCAAGCTGCGTTGAAGCCCGAGACAATCAGCCAATCAGCACCGAAGGAACTCCGAACCTGATGCCGCGGACGCGGCGGCTCTTCCGGTGCAGCGAGCACGGAGTCCGTCCCGAATCCGCCATCCGGAACGGCGCTTCAGCTCGACCCGTTAGCCCATGACGCCCGTGTGGAGCGTGCGTCCAAACTTGCCTTCTTTGCGTCCTTTCCACTCGGACCCAATGAATAGACGTTGTACTCGCCCTGATCGGTGACGGCGTATTGATACGGCCGCCCCCACGGATCCAGCAGGGTCTTGGTGTTCTTCAGGTACGGACCGTTCCATCGGGGCGCCTCGGGCGGCGCTTCGACCAACGCCCTCAAACCGACGTTGACGCTCGGATAGGCGCCATTCTCCATGTAATACATTTCGAGGGCGGTGTTGATATTCTCGATCTGCAATTGAGCAGATTGAGCTTTCGCCTTTCCGAAGTATCCCATCAATTGCGGCGTCGCGACAGCCGTGAGGATGCCGATGACACCCATAACTACCAACAGTTCGAGCAGGGTGTATCCCGCATCCGCGCGGCGCCGCTTCGAACCTGCCATTCCAGTCAGCCCCTGTCCATTCCGAACGATCTTCGACACGGTCCCGCCTCCGAAATTTATCTGCTGTTCATTTTGGACCAATCCTGATGCGAAGTTGTCTCCAAAGACTTGACGCTCCACGGACGACGAAATCGGAGTGAATTTCGCGTAACCCTATCAGCTAAAATTCATGCAAAGCTCGGATCCGAGCGCCGGCTAGGCGCGACGAGATTTGTCTGAAGTCATCGCGATTAGGCGGTCGTTTGCGTATGATCTTTCCGGAACACCGCCCCGCATTTTTCCGGACGTGCTTCAGGCTTCGGTAGTGCCATTCGGGCGCTCACTGAGAATGCCGTTCTCTGTGGAGATCGAAACTAATTCGCTCCGCCTCGTGACGATACTGACGGCACGATCATGCTGCAGTGGGTCGAGAGGATCGTTACCCTCGCGATCGTTGTCTCCTCGAGATCTTGATCATTGCGGTGTCAACGCCTGTCGGCGAGCTTGCGCCCTCGCGTCCAAATCAGGCACCGAGCGCAGTTAACCTCGATGTCGATATCAAGCTTAACCCCACGTTTGTGTTGTAGTTCGAAGACCATTCAATAAGTTCGCCGCTGTTGAGTTGGCGGCCGATCGTTGACCACGCAGGTCCGACATTGCCATGAACAGCAACTGCGGAAAGTCGCGTGGTCACATGCGTCTCTTGTTAGATCAGACCTGCATCAGGCCGCGCATGAAAAGGACGATTGTGATGGCGGCAGCAAAGAAGGGGTCGAGGGCAAAGGCGAGCGATCCGCGGCAGCATGGCGACTCGCTGCAGGCGTTGATCGCGGAGGTCATTTCACTTCGCGAGATGGTCGCGAAGGCTGAACTCAAGGCTCTCAATCGCCAGATGCAGAAGGAAATCTCCGCAGAGGCGGCGACTGCCCGCCGCCGAAGAATCGATTCCTGAACGAATTGACAGGATTTGCGTCTTCCGCGCCGTGCAGCAAAACCAATACGCCACACGCGCCAGGTTTCATTAATGGAACACGGATCCCTGCTCGGCTCTCTCTTCACCCGAGCGCAACTAGATTGTAGACTCGATCAAGAGCATTCAGGCGGGCTCTCGGTTTTTTCAAAGAACCTTACCGATCAATTCGTATTTTCAGGAGAGCCAAAAGGTGACACTTCGGCGACACAGTTCTGCTCGTTGCGGCCGTCAACCCACCCGAAAGTCCTTACAAGCGCGCTACGCCGAAGTCCTGAGGTTGCGAGAGGCGATTGACCGAACCCAGGCCAAACTCGTCCGAATGACGGAAGCCGGCCGACGTACAGCGAAGTAGCTTTCGCCCGGCACCTCACTCGCAACGGCGAATTGTGCGCCATCGCAACCCAAGACTGGTCCGCACCGGCCTTCTCAGATCATAGCAAATCGCACCGACGGCCCATCGGCCGTAAGTTGCATACTCGCCATATCCGAACGGATAATCGTAGCCATCATCCAAGGGATTGGTCGTGAACGCATCTTGTATGATGGGCCACGGAGCGCGGACCGCCGGGCCGACAACAGCGCCCGGGCCATAATAGAACGGCATCTGCGCCTTTGCCGGGAAGCAGCATAGCAGGCCAGCCGCGACAATCGCTAGCGAGGAAGCCAATTGCATGGTGTGAGATCCGGTCCGATAGAATGCGTTTGATCAAAGGCAGAACGCTAGTTCTATCTTCTCAGCTTGCCGCCATACAGCGGAGTCGTTCCCCCTGGTTAATCGTGCCTGGTCATCTCCCCGCAAATTGGTTGGAATGAACGTAACTAGACGCTTCCAAACCCCCACAGCTTATCGAAATTCCAGGTCAGCCAGATGCCGGTCGCGAGATGCGGGCCGAACGGAATTGCCGGCCGGCCGTCAACCTCGTATCGTTCGGAACCGGCGAGCAGGATGGACGCAAGCGCCGACCCAACCGCGATCAGAACTGCTCCCGGCAAGGCTGCGAAACCAATCCAGAGGCTCGCGGCACCGACGAATTTCACGTCACCAAATCCGAACCCGTCATACCCGCGCAACCAGCGAAAGGCGGTCCGAAAGGCGGCAACCGCAACAAAGACCGCCGCCGCTTCGAAGACGCCGATATACACCGCAGCGCCATGCGCGAACGCATATTCAGCAATTCCACCGATGGCGAGCGCAAGGTTCAAGCTATCCGGAATGATTCCGAAACGCGCGTCGATCGCGCAGATCGCCATCAAGACCGCGAGCAAATAAAGCCCGGAGCACAACACTTCCGGTTCGACCGTGCCGAAGACCAGACCTGCAACGAGCCAGATCGAACCGCCGACCAGAGACCAAACCACGACGGCGTCGTGCCGTCGCGCACGACGAAACGTCAGCCCACCCGCGAGGTACTGCCCGATGCGTCTGGCGGTCTTGCGCAAGGCGCAGTTCACTTTGATGACACGCTCCGCTTCAGCGCGAGCGTCTGGCCCTGGCCTTCGAGCGTGATCCGATCGGGTTTCACCTCGATAAGTCGCCAGCCATCGATTTCCCCGTCGACTTGGATCCAACGGCCCACCGGATTTTGAGCCGACGTGATGAATGCCTTTTGCAGCGACTCGCTGATCAAGACGCCTCTGAGAACGATGTTCGAATCCAATGCTGCAACGGCAGGGCTCACGATCGTAGCCGGAGGATCCGCCGGCGTGTCTACGACCGCGCTCGTTGCGTGCCGCGTCCGTGCGAAGACAGGCCGCGCGGTGACATGATCGTAGGCCTTCTTCTCACGCGATTCTCCCGTCGAGACGGTGGAGGAGCCCGCTTCCGACGAGGTTGAGGGCATCACGACCGACACCCTCGAGGCGAGAATTGCTGCAATTGTGACGATTCCGGTCAGCACGATCGCCACCCGCAAGCCGGTCATGAGATAGCGCGACGCCGGCGGCAGCTCCGTAAATGCTTCCCTCGACGGCAGGATCGCCCCGATGGAGGCGGCAAGGCTCCGCGCTCGCGGAAAACTCCGCGACCAGATCATCGCGAGCCGGGAGCGGCTACCTGGCCGAACTTCCCCGCTCATTGCCCTGTCCTCGTTCCAGCCAGGTCGGCAGCGCGGTGATCCTCCTTCATTCCGGGCGGTTTGCCACGAAGATCCTGCATGACTCCCTCGACCTTGAATTCCGCCCGAAGAATGGCTGCGTCGCCATCACTGGTCGGCCTCAGGGAAGCGTCGGTAACGAATAGGAACGGAGACTGATTTTCAATTTCCGCTACTACGTCCCGCACGACGCCGAGCGATCCTTCAAACTGCAATCCAACCGCAACCGTTCTGGATTGCGCGATACGACCGCCCTGCAATCCGCGAAGCCCGAGCACATGCGCACCCCTGGCAACCGCCATGGCTTGCAGCCTTGCTTGCAGATCGGCACTCATGACGCGTTCCTCGTCACCGACCATGAAGGGCTGCGTATTCTGGACGCCGCGCTGCTCCATCACCTGGGCACCGCGGGTGATACGCTGGAGATATGCCAACTGCGCGACGCTATCCTGGATCTCGTCGTTTCTAGCCAAAAAATGCGAGAGCACCGGCCCGACGAACAGAAGAACCAAGAGCACCAGACCGACCGCATTGAAGGCCAGGAACGCCCGCCGGCGCACCTGACTGCCAAACCGTCCTATCATTGCTCTGCCTTCCATGCCGGCTCGGCTGGCCGTGCCAGTAAGCTGTTGCGCAGACGGAACCTGACGCTGAATCGGTCCTTGCCCTCATTTGCATCAGGAACGATGGCGGCGATGAGAGTCGCGCCCGAGAATATCGGCGACCGGTCAAGAATCCTCACGAGGTGCGCGGCCTGCGACGAGTAGCCGGATATGGTCACTTGCCCTTGATTCATTCTGAGTTCTGTCAGGAACGTATCATCCGGCAGAACGCGGGACAGTTCGTCCCAAACGGCCAGGAAGCCACCATCGGCTTTCAGCGCATAGAGCCGAAGCCTTTGGCTGGACTGACTCTTTCCTCCCTGCATGCTGGCCTTGGCTTCCAGGAGTTGGGTATCCAGCTCCGCTGCCAAGCCGGCTTGGTACCACTCGAAGATCATGAGACCCAAAACCGCTGCAGCCAACAGGGTTAGCCACAGAGCCTTGATGGCGCGAGCTGCCTCCGGGGCACTTGCATCCGCATCAGGTCGGAGCTGAACTACAGAGACGAGCTGACCACCATCAGTGCTGACAGCCAGGACGTCGATCTCTTCCATCGCAACTGCCATAGGAGCGATAGCCGTTGTGGCCCGCTCTCGCGAGATGATCCAGTGACAGTGGGGGACGGCGCCATCGTGAGACGCATTGGAAGCTGGGTTGGCTGCATGCCAAACGTCAGTGAGCCGAAAGGGTGTCCGGCGGACAACTTCCTGATCAAGTATTTGAGGCAGAGAAGCGAGAGCCTCGCCAGGAATGTTCAGATGTCGCCGCAAGAACAGCTCTTCAGAAAGAACCGCAGCGAGCAGAACCTGATTGCGTCGCAGTCCGAGTTGCGCGAGCCATTCGAGCAACGCGGAGCCGTCGAAAGCAGCCGCGGGAAACTGCCTCCGAACCGTTCCTCCGTCCCGATTCAAATCGCACGTGACGACCTCGTCACTGCGCGACACAAAGCACGTCGGTCGAACCTTGCGGTTGAGCAGAGGGCGCCATCTGGGCGGGACGGCCGCCCGAAACTCGGTCATCCACCAATGCGCAAACTGGCGCCAGCCGAGCGCAAGGGTCTCCCGATCAAAAGGACGGATTTCAGAAAGGCCGACCATCGCGCGCATTGTTCCTTGCAGGAGCCCAGCTCAGCTCAACGAGCATATTTACCAAATCTTTACGAAGGGTAACGAACCGTTCCGGCCCGCCGATTGCTCAGCCTTGCCGAAGTGCAACCACGGCACGCGGACTACTCGCCCGCCCGTCTTCAAAGTCGACCATGATGGAGACCAGACTTGGCAAACTCTGCGAATTCCACTCGGTCTGCCAGACCGCCTGCCCCGACGCACCAAAATACCCGAAGTGAACGGCGCGAACGCCACGAAGGACCACCACTGTCGAAATCGGCGCTTTGCCTTGTTTTGGTCCTTCCTGGCGGCGAACAAGCTCGAGCACGAGCTCACCGCCGACCCGACGTAGGTCGACCCCGTACGTGCCGCCACGAAGCGCGCGTCCTTCGCTCAGCGCGATAAAGCGGATCTTCTCTTCTGAGCCTTCGAACACTGCGGAATTCTTCTCATCGATAGGATAGGGCAGCGCGGAAGCCAGCAGGTTCAGGAGGCTTTGGATCGCCGCATCAGCTCTTGCATCATTGCCGTTGGCTTGATCCGAATCGAATGCACGGCGGCCCATCGACAGCCCCCCCACGATGCAGCCCGCGAGCAGAGCAAGGATCGTCATCGATACGAGGAGCTCGATCAAGGTCAGACCCTGCTCGGACGCGCGAAAGCACATGGGGCGCCTCGGTCGATGCGTTCCGACGAGTCCCGTCATGGCGCGATCCGAGGCGCAAGTTTCAGGACAGATAGCCGCTCCTCGCGTCCATCCGCCGAGCTGACCCTGACTTCGACCCAAAGGGGGATGATGGCACTATCGGCCTCTTTGGCCACCTTGTCTTTCCTTTGCTCGCCTTCGATCGTCGCGCGAGTCACGGTCTCAAGCCAATTGAACTGACCAACCTGGCCCTGTTTCTGACCGACCACGAGCTTCGACACGATCCCAGTCGCCTCCAAGCGCGACTGCGCAATGCGGTTCATGACCCTGCTGTTGCTGGCCTGCGTGTCGGAACGCATGGCGAGCGCGATCCCCACCAATATCGTCCCTATTCCGAGCGCAAGAACTGCAAAGGCAATGACGATTTCGACCAAGGCAAATCCGTCACGCCCGCCGCTCCGCGCTGAACTGACCCGGGAGTGCCAAAATCCGCCCATCATCGACCCAGGACTGGCTGGCCAGTAAACCAGTTCACCGCAATCCGCCGGGTGTAGCCCTGATAGCTCAGCAAGATGTCTCCGCCGCTGGACTGACCGTCCGGAAAGAAGCGAAGCGCGCCCGTGTCGCCGCGGCGCTCTGTTTCCGCAATCGTGACTGCGATACTCATCCCTTTCGGCAATTTATGCATCGCATTCCGATACCCGAATTCTGCATTCACCGGATCGATCGCAACGACGATGTCCGTGTTGGCGGTCATCGCTCGAGACCGCGCGAGCTGGAACGTGGCAGCCATCGACCGGGCCGTCCTCTCGACGCGGGCCGCGGCATTCTGTGGTCGCGCCATCACCGCGGACGCAAGAATAAGCCCCATGATCCCAAGAACCACGAGGAGCTCAATCAACGTGAATCCTGCGGACGAGCTTGACCGGAGCCTCATTGCATAGCCAGATTGTTGATGGAGAGAACAGCGCTCATCACCTGCATGATAAGTGCTCCCACGGCGCCGCCGATGACGAGCGTGAGTATCGGAGTCAACAGATTGACCATCTGTTCAATCCGGCGCTGCAGTTCTCCGTCGAGCGTGGTCGCAATCCGGATCAGCATGCGTGCGAGTTGCCCCGACTGCTCTCCCACCGCGATGAGCTGCAGTGCCGCCGGTGGCAGAAGGTTGGTGCCGGCGAACGCCTGGTTCAATGACACGCCTTCTGGCACGCGGGCGATTGCTTCGGCATAACCTGCGTTCATGTAACGATTGGAGACCAGCGACCTGGCTATCTGCAGCGCCGTCATGAGCGGCACTCGCGCATCGAGTAGCGTGCCGAGCGAGCGTGCAAAGAGACCGGCCTCTCTCATCTGAAGCAGCCGACCGAAAACGGGAGCCCTGGACTTGATGCGATCAAGCTTCAGCGCCACACTTGCGCTCTTTCTGATCTTGTACCAGAGCATTGTGCATCCTGCCACACCTCCCAGCAGACCGGTCGTCAACGGCAACCAGTTTTCCGGAACGCCGGCCAGGACTCCGAGAATTCCCGGCAGCGGCAAACCGGCATCCGCAAAGATAGGTGACAAGTTCGGGATGAGCACGAAGACGATCACCGCGACGGAGGCGAGTGACATCACAAGGAGGATAGCGGGATAGACCAGCGAAGACCTGATCTTGTTGCGGATCTCGAGGCGCTTCGTGAGCATGTCGCCAATCTGCCCCAATACTGCGCCGGTGCGTCCGCTGGCCTCCCCCGCGCCCACGATGGCCACGTAATCCTGCGGGAAAATTGCCGGCCGTTGTCGCATGGCTTCAGAAAGCTGTGCGCCGCCGAGGATCTCCTGCAGCAGATCGGTCGCCAGTCGGGCGCGCTTGGGCGCCGTACCCGGACCGGCCAACACCCGAAACGATACATCGAGCGGCAAACCCGAATCGACCAGCGCCGCCAGTTCGACGGTGAAGGCCGTCAATTCGCTCAGGCCGAAATGGTCCGACCGCGCGATTTCCCGGCGCCAGACCGGCTGCGCTTTCTGGCGTGCTGAAGCTCGCACCTCGCCACCAGCCTCGAATAGCGAAGTCTCGAATGGAGTGAGCCCGGCGGCATAGAGGGCGTCGATGGCCGCATCGACCCCCTCGGCCGCTATCGTCCCCGCCGTGACGACTCCCTGGGCCGTATAGGCACGATATCGATAGGTCGCCATCGCAGTGCTCCTTCATGTCGTGCGGGTAACGCGAAGCACTTCGTCCAGGGTCGTTTCCCCAGCGGCGACCTTCATCAGTCCATTCTCGTAGAGACTCACGAATCCGGTAGCTCTCGCCAGGTTTTCGAGCGTCAGCTGATCGCCGCTTCTTCGACCGATCGCCTGTCGTACATCGTCGTTGACGACGAGCAACTCGGAGACGGTTGTCCGGCCGCTGTAGCCTGTGCCACCACACGCCTCGCATCCGACCGCCTCGCGGCTATCGGACCAATCCACCTCCATGCCATCGGGGGTCGCGATCGTCAGCCTGGCCGGGATACCGCCGTGATCGACGTGCCGACGCGAGCAATGTCGACACAAGCGGCGCACCAAGCGCTGCGCCATCACTCCCGAAATTGTCGAAGCGAGCAGGTAACGCTCGAGCCCGATGTCTATGAGGCGCGTGATCGCTGCGAGGGCTCCGTTGGTGTGCAGGGTGGAAAACACAAGATGACCGGTCAGAGCCGCCTGAACCGCGATACGCGCGGTCTCGACGTCGCGGATCTCGCCGACCATGATGACATCAGGGTCCTGACGCAGAATGGCGCGCAGGGCAGAAGGGAAATCAAGTCCGATCTGTGGCTGAACCTGAATCTGATTGATGCCGGCGAGCTGGTATTCGACAGGATCTTCGACCGTAAAGACTTTCAGCTCCGGACGATTGAGGCGATTCAGCGCAGTGTACAACGTCGTCGTCTTGCCGCTGCCGGTTGGCCCCGTCACAAGAATAAGACCATTTGGAAGCGCCATCAGCCGATGAAGATTCTCCTCCGTGGCTTTGTCCAAGCCGAGCTTGGGGAATTCGAGCTCGACGCGAGTGCGGTCGAGAATTCGCAACACAAGGCTCTCACCGAACGCGGTTGGTATCGTCGATACACGAATATCGACCTCGGTCCCTCGAACCGCCGTCTTGATACGTCCGTCCTGCGGCAATCGCCGCTCCGCGATATCCAGCCTGGCCATGATCTTGATGCGCGTCGTCAAGGCAGCTCGAAGGGTTGTTGGGACGGATCGCTCGGGCCGCAGGAAGCCGTCAAGACGGACTCGAATTGCGACTTCGTCGCGCCCAGGCTCGACGTGAACGTCCGAAGCCCCCCGCTCGACGGCGCGCGATATGATCTGGTTCACCAATCGTATGATCGGCGCTTCATTGGCGATATCGCGCAGCCGCTCGACATCCGGCTCATTTCCTTCGTTGCCTCCTATCGCCGTCAGCTGTTCGTCGTCGGCCTGAGAGGCTGGCTCCTGGTCCTGATAGAGCTTCTGGAAGGCGCGTTCGATGTCAGCAGGCGCAATCACGGCGAGTTCGACGCGAATGCCCAACATGTAGGAGATCGAACGACTCGCCTCGTCGTCGAATGGATCCACGACGGCCAGCAACAAGGACTCTCTTCCGAGCGCGACGGGAAGAGAACGGCTCGTCTTGAGAAACGTCAATCCCAGCCGTTCGGCCAAGACCGGCCGCACCGGGATGTCGCCGGCCCCGATTACGGGTAACCCGCAGTAGGATGCATAGGCGATGCACAAATCGACCTCGGACACCAGACCAAGCTTCACCAGGACGATGTCGATACGTTCCGAAGCCGCCTCCGCCGCCCGTCTGGCTCGCGCCACCGCACTCCTGTCGAGAATTCCTTCAGCGACGAGGTGGCCGGCAAATGTTTCCGCGAAGTTCGGGTCTTTGGGGGTCACCCCCACCCCGCTGACCTCGGGCTGACGCGCATGCCGCTGCAATTCCTGAACACTGGACGGCATCTCGTGCTCGTGGACCTGGCGTGTGAAAAATTCCAAGGAATCCTAGAGCGGTTTGGTTAACACATGCTGTTTGACGGTTCGTTTGCCAATTGCGTCTAGTTTGGCCGAACCCGATCTGCGAGCCTGGCAAACCGCTCGAAATGAACGACATCCCGCGCAAAACCCCTTTTGATTGGCTGCTACATAGGCATCAGCGCGGCTTCGCGCTGGTGACGGTGATTTGGGGTCTGGGATTGATTCTCCTGCTCGGGGGAACGCTCGTCGTCGGCGCGAAATATCGCAGCAGGATCGCGAGCGCGGACACGTCGATCGCCAGGGCAGCGGTGGCGGCCGAGAGTGCAATCAATCTGGCGATCGCGGCAACATTGATGCCGGAGGGAAGGACAAGGTTTCCATTGCAATGCAGGATGCCCGGTGGCGAGCGCGCCTTCGTCACGGTGGAGGAGGAGATCGGCAAGGTCGATCTGAACACCGCGTCCAAACCCATTCTCGAACGGCTGTTCGCAGCGCTCGCAAGCGACAAGGCCCTAGGTGAGAGAATAGCCGGAGAAATCCTGAGAGCCAGGAGCACCACGCCGAGCACCACGCCAGGGCCTGGCACAGAGGCAGGTAACCAATCACCGTCCACCACGAACAGCAAGCGGGGTCCTCGGTCCGGATTTACCAGCATCATGGAGCTGGATCAGATGGCCGGGATGTCGGTCGGGCTGTTCCGGAAAGCATTACCGTTCATTACTGTTGCATCCGGCCGGACTTCACCTGCGAGCGAAGCAGCCTCTCCTGCCCTGATCGAGGCGCTTGGGCTGAGCCCTCCGCCTGCCCAACCTCGCCGGATCACGGCGTCCGGCAATGTCACCATACGCGCGGATGTGACGTTGAGTGATGGATCCAGGCAAGTCCGCGAAGCGCTGATCGACTTCGCTGGCGGAGCCGAACTGCCCTATGTGATACGCGAATGGCGCCTGGGCACTTCGGCCTCATCGCCGACGCAGCAGCGACGGCTGCCGCCCTGCGTGAGAATCTGACCCCGGCCTAGCCCTTCGAATTCAGGACGACCGGCGGGCGAGACGCACGAGCCGATTCCTCGAGGCGCTCACGCTCGGCAGAAACGGCAGGACCTGGTTCAATGACCGTACAACCCTTGGTACGCTGAAGGTCAGTCAGTGCATCCAAGCGTTTTCGCTCGTCGAGCAGTTGCTTGGGAGCATCGAGAGGAAATCGTTCCGAATCGTAGCCCGCGAGCGGACCAGCAGCGAGCCAATATTCGAAACGCGCCGCACGCCTCACTGAGTAGCGAAACGATGCGGCAATGGCGTTGCATGACATCGATTCGTCGACCGGCAGCACCATATAGGGAGAAGGCGGGGCGAAGTTGTAGTAACCCGTCGCACAGCCGCCAAGGGTCCAAACCAAGACGGGGAGCAGGGCCACGCGCGCGGTGCTCACGGGACCACCAGCCGCTGCGCCGTATTGGCGAAAGAGCGCTCACGCGTCGACGTATGAGGCATGTAAACATGCATCTTCCGTCGATATTCTTCCGTAACGAGCCGGCTTTCCGTCGGATCCCGCACGACCTTCGGTGTGATGAGGATGACAAGCTCGGTCTTCTGAACCGAATTACCTCTGTTCGCGAAGAGAGCTCCCACGACAGGGATATCGCCGACGATGGGAATCTGCGTGCTCGACCTGTTGGACTGATCCTGGATCATGCCGCCGAGCGCAAGGACTTCACCGTCGCTCACGACGACGGTCGTCTTGACGCGCCGTTGCTGGATCGTCGGGGAGTCGATCTTGGAAGTGGTCGTCTTCACGACGTTACTGACTTCCTGCTCGATGTCCAACTGAACTCGACCGCTTTCATTGATCCTGGGAGTTACCGCCAGGATGACGCCGGTATCCTGCATCGTGATCGAATTCACGATCGCCGTATTGGCGGTGACAGTACTGGTCGCGGTCTGGGTGGTGATGGGCACCTGATCGCCGATTTGCAGTCGTGCAGTCTTGTTGTCGAGCACCATCAGCGAAGGCGTCGAGATCACATTGACATGGGTAAGAGCGTCCAAGGCGCTAAGGGTGGCCGCAATGCTCGCGGTGTTCACAGCGTAATTGAATCCCGGAAACGCTGCAGCGACTCCTCCCGTAAGAGCGCTGGAGAAAGTGGCGGTGGGCTGCCCCTGCTTCGCGAGTTGCCATTGCAATCCGAATTGCAGATTGTCGTTCAACGTCACTTCGGCGATCACCGCTTCGATGAGCACCTGGCTCGCAACGACATCAAGGCCCTGAACGACGCGCAGTACACGTTGGTAGTCCCGGTTGTTGGCCATGATTAGCAAGGAATTCTTTGCTTCGTCGGCCACGATCTTGAGAACGGGCTCCGCCTTCGAATCTGCACCGCCGCTCTCTTCGGACGGCTCCGCTGCAAGGCTGTCGGGATCCATGTCCGCCTGGCGAGAGCTTAACTGCGGATCACCTCCTCGTCCAAATCCGCCGGGCCCGGCGGAGTCCGCCGCCGTCGCGACACCATTCGTCTTCTTCATGTCGCCCAGCAGACTGACCTGCTTCGAACGCGGAGATACGCTCCTGGTCGACGGACGCACCACCTTCATCTCGTTGGAGAACATGGATTGGAGGACCGCCGCGAGCTCTGCTGCCGTTCGATTCTGCACCTGATAGATGTGCAGCTGAGGCTCAGTTCCGCTTGCACGAGAATCCAGCCGCCGGATCCACGACTGAGCGCGAGGGAGATAGCTTGGGTGGGACGTTATGACCAGAATTGCGCCGAGGCGATTGTTCGCGACAAACCTTACGCGCCCTTTCAGCGGCCCTTCCTTGTCCGACGAGAACACCGCCTTGAGTTCGTCCACCATCTTTTCCGGCTGGGAGGCCTTTACCGGGACAACCGCGAACGACATTCCCTTCATCACGTCGACATCGAAGATCGCAATCGAGTCGAGCATGTTGTCGATTTCCGAAGGTGTGCCCTTCAGGGCCAGAATGTTCCGTGCGTCGTCGGCCTGGACTATCGCTCC
Source organism: Bradyrhizobium sp. (assembly GCA_035575945.1). Classification (GTDB taxonomy): domain Bacteria; phylum Pseudomonadota; class Alphaproteobacteria; order Rhizobiales; family Xanthobacteraceae; genus Bradyrhizobium. Next base: position 394,241 of record DATLXF010000027.1, read on the forward strand.
CTTGGGCACCATCGGCTCGAGCACGCGGGCGACTTCCGTTGCGGCCACATATTTCAGTTGAACGACTCGAACTCCACTGCCAGGGCTCGCTCCATCGCCTCCTCCGCGGACGGTGGCCACGATGCCGGTAGCGGCTTGGTCGGTCGGGACGATTCGGTAGACGCCCCGGCTCTGCACCAGTGTTGCTCCGGCGGGTGCGAGCGCAGCTTGAAACAGTTCGAGCGCTTCCGCCTTCGTGACTGGCTTCGTCGTTTCGACCGAGATCACACCGTCCACCCGAGGATCAAGGACGTAGTTCACGCCGATCAGATCTCCGAGGACGGTTTTTGCCGCCTGCTGCAAGGGGACGCCGGCGAGATTGAGTACGACGGTACCATTGGCCGCTCCCGTTGCCGGCCTTTCCGGCGAGACACCGATCATTTGACCGTTGCCACCCTCTGACGTTGGAACCGCCCGCGACGACCGTGATGGCAACGGCACCGCACCCGTCGGGGAGGGATCGGTCGCCTGAGCGTAAGATTCGAGCGATACCGGCTGAGATGCCAATCTCGGCCGCGCGTCCACGGCGAGACCCACGATACCCGGCGAACTGCAGCCAGAAACAGCTATGGCCGCCATTACGCAGGCGGCCACGCTCGAACTAATGCTGCGGCTGGCCGGCAAAGAATAAGCTCCAACGTCAAATAGGCGTTAATCTGCGTAAACAAGCGGTAAAACATTAAGGTTAAGCAAACGTAAACCCGCAGTCGCCGCAAAGTGCGGCCCTACCTCATCTGGCGTTCGCGGAATCTCACTTGCAATACGCCGCCGAATGAACGTTCGGAGGCGACCGGCAAAGCCGCCAAATGCAAGGGCTGCAGGAAATTCGTAACCCCAGGCGGGGTCGCGCGAGTATCGCAACTCGCTCGTCTTCTCACTCCGCTGTCAACGCTGCAGCCTGGATCGCTGAGATCTTGCTCCATCGCGCAGCACAAACAGGCGCCATACGGCCGAGCGCATTCGCGAATTGGACTCGATGCTCCGACATCGTGCGACCGCAGCACGGTCACGAGCGGGTCGGACGCGCACGGCCCTTGGAATCGTTCGAGCGATCGATCTTCGTCGTACCAGCGGCAACTGAGCTGGGCCAAACAGCCAGCAAGGTCTCGCTTTACGCCAGCACCATCTTGGATCTGGCTTAGGCCCGGCGCCGTCGAGACGTACCCTCTGCCGTCTCTTGATTTGCAATGACAAACTCGTCGATCGAGCGGCCGGTTCTCAGCGCGGCAGTCAGCCACCGTGGCTGCTTTCCTCGACCGGACCAGGTTTGGGATGGCTCGTTGGGATTACGATACTTCGGATAAACCCGAGGATACTTGCGGCGCTCCCTTGAAGCACCCTCCGCGGGCTCTCCAAGGGCGGCTTCCTTTTCACCACGAAGTTGGGCCAGGCGTTTTTCGAGTTCACGTTTCTCAGAGGTCAGGCGCACCGACAGTATCTGCCCAATCTCCTCGTGGAGCGCCCACATCTCGTCAAGCGGCATCGCCTCAAGGTCGATCTTCTTGTGCATCGCAACCTAATCGCTCATAATCGACCGCATTTCGCGGTACGATTCGCCCACCCCTTTTTAATCTCTGACAGCGGACTTAAATCCAAGTCAAGCGGCAAAAAAGGGTCAGAAAATCGAACAAAAAACGGATGAGGTCGTAACGCATTGAGCCTACGACACATTTTGTAATTACAGATTAGTCCAAAAATCTTAGCAATATCTTGACATATTGCGCCCCACACGACGGACTCATGCAACCCACAGCAGGGGCAACTTCTCGTCACACGTAGAACGTCGCAGCCTCTCTGCGAACGTGGCTTGGTCGCCTTCAATCCGGCGCGCTCAAGCGCTGGTTGCCGGGACAGTCGAGAGTGGCGGATCGCCCGAATGCACGCGCGATTGGGGAGTGGGTGTGCCGCCGCCGGTGAAACTCAAGCCTTTGCTCCTCGGCCTGGTCGTTCCAATTTCGCCGGATCTCCGAAGGCCGCCGAACAGGCCGTCGATACAGACAGGTTACTCGCGCTTGAGACGTGGAGGTTGTCAGGCCGCTCAGATCGGCTCGCCGCGATCCAACGTTTCCAACTGCTGTCGTGCTTGGCATAGAGCTCCATCCAGCGTAGGTCCTCGTCAGCCGGTCCGAGCTCGTTCCGGTTGACCGCGTCAGCCCTGGCCACAAGCCGAGTCATCTGCCGACTGTCCAGGCGCTGGAACTCAAGCGTCTCCTCATGGGTCAGTCCGATCAAGACGTGGAGTCCCATTCCATCGACAACATATCGACGCGGTGCGTTGCTGCTCAAGCGGCGCTCCTCTCCTGCCTACGACGTGTTCATCCAGTGCGGCGTGTGCGCCCGATAAGGTACGGCACGCCAGCAATCAGCAGATGAGCGGCTCGAGCTTCCACTCACGGCGCGCCGAGCAATCAGTTCAACTAAAATCGCCTTAGCGTAGCCGCGGGATGGCACTCGAACAACAATCAGCTCGATTCAACGTAACGATACATGGTTACCCATCGCTCCTTGCGGTCGGGCCGCGCACCACGATGTGGCTGATTTGCAAGGGCTACCCGCGATGAGCTCACATAGCATCGCAGAGAGGAACAGCTCTGCGAGTCGTCATCGATGATAAAGATCGCGCCGTTGTACGAGAGCAATTCAGCAGACTGACTTCCGCCCTGAACAGAATCGGTCTGCAGCGCATAACGCCGGGGCGCAGCTCTCACCAAGCCGTACGGAGTGATCGCAAAGTAAGGTTGAGCAGTTAGCTTAATCCGCAGTCTCAGTTGCGCAGTTGCCAGGATCCTCTATTCCTCGCGTCACCGGCCTCCCCCAAGGTCGGCCCCACCCAAGCAAAGCCGTCGAGCGACATGGGTCCGCTTGGCGGCTTTGCCGTTCCGTCGGCGAGAGGATCTTTCGGTTATGGCGCGCAAGCCCTGGTCGTTCAAGGAGGACCGTAAGCTCATGCAGCTGGCAAAGTCTTCTGCTTCGCTGGAAGACGCGGCCAAGCAGCTGGGACGATCGCCCGACGCGATCAAGCGGATGGCGTTGAGGCTTGGTCTGTCGCTCAAATCGAAGAGCAAGAAAAAGGGTTAGTCCGGCGGGTGCCGGGAGTGACCGAATACGCTTTTGGCCGACAGCCGGTCCTTTGGTGCGCTGCTATTCGAGCGGCTGATCTATGACCCTTCGCGCCTGAGGCTCGCCCGCTCAATCGCTAGACCTCCGGACATCGAGCGATGCACATCCCGCAATGCTGCGATCGCATCATCGAGATCGAATTCGGCTTCGCGGATCGTCTCGACAAACCGAGCCATCAACGCCGCATTCAGCTTGACGCGAGTGTTCCCATCGCGGCTCTTGCGCCGATCGAGCGACAAATTCAACGCCTGAAGGCGGGCCTCGGAGGCTGTACAACCATAGAGCGCCGCAAGTTCGTCATATGTCATCCAGATCTGAGGCATTTTCTTCCACCACGGTTGTTCAGCCTCAGCATAGGTTTCATGTCTAAAGGCTTTGTTGTGCGATGCCCGGGCGATTCAGTTCCGCTGCGATAGCGTCAACGCAAGACTAAGATGCGGGAGGCCTGGAAGGCATGGACAAATGGCGGCTCCGCGAACGGCTGTCGAGGCCCTTGGGCAATTTGTCATTGAGCTTCACGACGGCGCCGCGGTGCTCCGCGGCCGGCACATCTTCGCGACAGTAGATCAACGTCACTTCGAACATCACGTCGGGCGCTTGCCTGGCCTTCCCGGAGCAGGTCGCCAGCGCACCGCTGCACACGCCTGCGAGTTCGACCTCGACCTCGTCCAGACCGAACACGGTGGGCGGGCCCTCGGCATGCCGCCGGGTGGTCAGGATCGCTGTGAAATTCTCGCCGTCGGCGAACCGATAGGAGCCGCCATAGGTGAAGAAGCTGTCGCTGCCAGAGATCTGTCCGTCGGCAAGATGCACGACGCCCGTGCCTTGGGCGACCGGCGTCCTGAACCAAGCCGCGTATTTACCGTCTCGCATGGAAGTATCCGCCGTAGAACTGGTTGGTATTTGCAACCAACTCTTGGGCGCGACAATGACCGAGGCGGCGATCATTCCGCCACGGTTAACGCCCGGCAAAGCCAACCCATCAAATTGCCGCCGCACGGGGCCGCGCCGTCAGAACAATTCGATGCCGTCATCCTCCGTTTCGACGGCTTCGACCCGGCGCGTGATGGCGGCCGATGTCAACCCGAGCGCTTGCAGGAATTGCCGGTGCACGTCCCGCTCACGCTCCATCGTGTAGCGCGCAAACAGGTCGTCGAGGATCGCTTCGTCCTGCACTTGCGGCCGCGGCTTCTGCGTACCCCCGCTCGCGGCCTCGAGCCGCCCCGCTACGGCAGCCAACGCCGCGGAGCCGTTGCCGAGCGTGGTCATCAGGCCTTGCGCCGAATTCATCAGCTCCTCGAATTCCGCACCTTCCTTGACGAGCCGGCCCATCAGCTTGCCGAGCCGATCATTGCCGGCCTCGACCTCGCGCAGCGCCTGGAGAATCTGCGGCTCGAGTTGCGCAAGCTGCGTCGGATCGCCCTGCACACGGAGTTCCTTCAACGCCCTGGCCGAGCGCTCGATCGCGTCGAGCACCGGCTTCAGGCGCCCCGCGCCCATGGAGACCTGGTCGGCGGTGGCTTTGAGCTCGTTGGCGATGACGACGAAGGCACTGCCGCGGCTGCCGAGATGGCTTGCCTTGAGGCCCGCATTCATCCCGATCAGCGTGATGTCCACCGTCGCCTCGGCGAGCCCCGCAATCGCCTGGCGGAATTTTGCCAGCGTGTCCTCGACGATCGCGAGCGCCTCATCCACCGAACGGCCGGCGCCCTCGCAGGTGACAATCAGGGTCGAGGCGTGCGCCAGCTTCTGTTTAATTCGCGCCAGGAACGAGGAGGAACCGCCGTCCTCGCTGCCGAACAGCGTACGGCCGTGGCCGACGAGACCCTTCGCATCGCGCAGGATGGCGGTCAATGCGCCAACGATCTGGCCGATGTCGCCGCCGAACTCGCGTTGCGCATCTTCGAGCTGGGCCGCCTGCAGCTGGCACACCGCGCGCGCACCGTCCTCGCTCGCGATCGGTTCCGGCACGAGGCTCGGGGCACGTTGCGAAGCGAGGCCGAGGCCATGCAAGACGTGCTCGAGACGCTGGCGCGTGCTGTCGCCCGCCTGCAGGGAGATGATCGCACTGCCGACCGCCTCGGCGATCTTCCTGGTGCTGGAGCTGGCGAGATCGGCGAGATGGCTGCTGTCGCCGCGCTGATTGCGCAATCCGGCGTAGGCCGAACCAAGCTCGGCGCTCTCCGCCGCCAGTTGATTGCGGTAGCGGCTCTCGAATTCCTTCTGCCGGCCGAATGCCGTGGCGACAGCCTCCGCGAGACGCTGCTGATCCCGGGCGCAGCCCTCGATCGCTCCCTGCACGGCCCTGCCGAGATCGTAGGCCTCCTGCGTGAAGGCCAGGAAGCCCTCGCGGTCGCCGTCGAGCGAGGCGGCCTCGATCCGCGCGCTGCGGGCGATGATGGTGATCATCTGGATGTGCTTGAACAGCGGCTTGAGCAGCGCGGACGCCTCCGTCGTGCTCTTGCCAATTGTCTCGAGCAGGGCCGTCTCGGCCGGAAGCGCCTGCGCCAGCTCGCTGAGCCGCGCAGCGATCTCCTGCAGCGCCGTTGCAGCGCCTTCGATCTCCGCACCGGAGAGCTCGGAGGAAAGGGCTGCGAGACCCTGGTTCAGCTCCTTGAAGATGAGATGGCCGCGGCCGAGCTCGTGACCGACGCGCGCGAACACGAGCTCGATGCGTGAGGAGACGTCCTCGGTCGCGGCGATCGCCTCGGCAAGCGTGTCGGTGGGAATGACGGACATTTCGCTCAACCTGCCACCGCAACCTGACCGGCTTGATACCACTGCATGATTTCGCGCGGGATGTGATGCAGCGACACGACCTTCTCTACACCGCCATGGGCGATGGCTTCCTTGGGCATGCCGAACACGACGCAGCTCTCTTCGTCTTGCGCCCGGGTCGCGGCGCCGAGCTTGCGCATCTCCAGCATCCCGCGCGCACCGTCGTCGCCCATGCCGGTCATGATGACGCCGAGCGCGTTGGCGCCGGCGTGCTGGGCGGCCGAGCGGAACAGCACGTCGACGGACGGACGATGCCGCGACACCGGCGGCCCGTCCTTGATCACGATCTGGTAGCGTAGGCCGATGCGCTGGAGCAGCATGTGCCGCGCACCGGGCGCTATATAGGCGCAGCCCGGCAGCACCGGCTCGCCGTCCTCGGCCTCCTTCACCCTGATCTGGCAAACGCTGTCGAGACGCCGCGCGAAGGCCGCCGTGAAGCCGGCCGGCATGTGCTGGACGATGACGATCGGCGGACAGGTGGCCGGCAGCATCTCCAGGACGTCGTTGAGCGCTTCGGTGCCGCCCGTGGACGCGCCGATGCACACGATGCGCTCCGTGGTCGGCCGCACCTTGCCCTGCACCGGCGGCGGGATGATGGCATCGGCCGTCAGCTTCTGCTCGATGGCGCGACGCTCCGCGCGCGGACGCACCCGGGCGCGGGCGGCCGATTTCACGGCCTCGCGCAGCCGCGCCGAGCATTCGAGCAGGGCCTGCCGCGTGTCGATCTTCGGCTTCGGCACGATGTCGACCGCACCGGCCTCGAAGGCCTCGAACATCACGTGCGAGCCCGCCTCCGTGAGCGAGGAGCAGATGATCACCGGGATCGGACGCTGCGCCATGATCTTGCGCAGGAAGGTCATGCCGTCCATGCGCGGCATTTCGAGGTCGAGAATGATGACGTCGGGCAGCTCCTTCTCGAGCCGTTTGGCCGCCACGAACGGATCGGACGCGGTCGCCATCACCTCGATCTCGGGGTCTTCACTCAGGATCGTCAGCAGGATTTGGCGCACCGACGCCGAATCGTCCACGATCAGCACGCGAACTTTCTCCCTCGGCATTGTCGTTGCGCTCCGGCTAGACCTGGAAGATGGTGGGCTGAACCTGCCTCAACCCGGGCACGGCACTGTGAATCATCGATTCCGAATGCCCGACCAGCAGATAGCCGCCGGGACGCAAGTGGCTGCACAATTGCTCCACCACCTTGCGCTGGGTTTCGCGCTCGAAATAAATCAGGACGTTGCGGCAGAAGATAATATCGACGTCGCGATCGACCGGATAGGACTTGTCCATGAGGTTCATCCTCATGAAGTGCGTCATGCGCCGCAATTCCGGCACCACCCGCACCTCGCCGCGCGACTTGTCCCGCGAGGACAGGAAGTATCGTTTCACGAACTGCTCAGGCACCGGAGCGAGCACGTCGCGGGAGTAGATCGCCGTTCTGGCGAGGCGCAGCACCGCGGTCGAGATGTCGGTCCCGAGGACGCGATACTGGAAGCGCGAGCCGCTCCGCGTCATGTCGTCCAGCACCATCGCCGTCGTGTAGGCCTCCATGCCGGTGGAGCTTGCCGAGCTCTAGACCTTCAGATTCGCACTTTTCCGCCCATGCGCCTTGAGCAGGGCGGGAACCGCGATTTCACGCAAGAAAGCGAAGTGCTGCGGCTCGCGGAAAAAGTCGGTCTTGTTGGTTGTCACCACATCGATGAGATGGGTGAGCTCGGTATCAAAATGATCGGCCTCGAACAGGTTGTCGACATATTCGTTGAGGTCGGAGAAGTTCAGCGCGCGCACGCGTTTGTGCAGCCGTCCCTCCAGCATCAACCGCTTGCCCTGCGGCAGCTTGATGCCGACCTGGCTTTCGATCAGTTCGGCGATGGTCCGGAAGTGACGGTCGGACAGATGAACGGCCGTTTCCTGTACGGCGGGCATCATGGACGACGGCCCCCATCCGGGATGGCCGCGTGCACTGAATGTCGAGCCATACGGGCCATCTTGAATCCCACGCGTGTACAGAGCCGCAGAAAGCGGACCGGTCCGCCGCCCGGGCAGACCGGTCAAAAGAGTTAGCGCTGAAAGTCGGCGTCCCGATCGTCCTCAGCGTCATTCATGTCGAAGGCGAAGCCGCCACCGGCAACCTTCGCGGCGCGGACCGGCTTGGCCTGCGACTTCTTGGCCGGCCGCTCGGCCGCCGCCATGGATGCGGCCTTGGCGCGCAGCTGGTTCACCGCCCGGTCGATCGGCGCGGGAGCCTGGCTCTTACCCCCATGATCGATGCGGAAATAGGCGATGGTCGACTGCAACTGCTCGGCCTGCGAGGCGAGTTCCTCCGAGGTCGAGGACACCTGCTCGGATGCGCTGGCGTTCTGCTGGCCGACCTTGTCGAGCTGCTGAATCGCCTGGTTGATCTGCGACGAGCCGACGTCCTGCTCGCGGCAGGCCGCAGTGATCTCTTCGACGAGCTCAGCGGTCTTCTTGATGTCAGGAACGAGCTTGGACAGCATGGCGCCGGCCTCCTGCGCAACCTTGACGGTGTCGGTCGAGAGCGTGCCGATCTCGGCCGCTGCCGCCTGGCTCCGTTCGGCGAGCTTACGCACCTCGGAGGCGACGACTGCAAAGCCCTTGCCGTGCTCGCCTGCACGCGCGGCTTCGACGGCCGCGTTGAGGGCGAGCAGATCGGTCTGACGCGCGATCTCCTGCACGATCGTGATCTTCTCGGCGATGGTCTGCATCGCCCTGACGGCGCGACCGACGGCTGCGCCGGACGCTTCCGCATCCTTGGCCGACTGCGCCGCGATCTTCTCGGTCTGGCTGGCGTTGTCCGCGTTCTGCTTCACGTTCGCAGCCATCTCCTCCATCGAGGAAGAGGCCTCCTCGGCGGAAGAGGCCTGCTCGGTCGCGCCCTGCGACAGTTGCTCGGCGCTCGCGGAGAGCTCCTGACTGCCGGCGGAGACGTTCTGCGCCGCGGTGAGAGCTTCCGACACGATCTGGCGAAGCTTTTCGATCATCCGTTCCAGCGCGAGGCCCAGCGTGTCCTTGTCCGATAGTGGTTTGGCCTCGACCGTGAGGTTGCCCTGCGCGATCTCGTTGGCGACGGCCGCAGTTGCATTCAGGTTCGAGGTCATCGCATTGAGAGACTTCACGAGATCACCAAGTTCGTCGTTGCTCGACACGTCGATCTTCCGACTCAGATCGCCGACGGCAACTGCATCGGCCAGGCCGACGGCTCGGCCAAGCCCTCGACTGATGTTCAAAGCGATCCAGAGCGCCGAACCAACGGCCACGATCAGCGAGATCAGAATGACGCTGATCAGAATGAACTTCGCGTTGGCGGCATCCTGCGCTGCCTCCGACGCGAGATCCGACATCTGCTTTTTCACGAAGCCGATGTAGTCCGTTGACGTCGCAATTGCTTCCGCCGCGTTCGCTTTGCCTTCGTTGCCAGCGATGGCGGCGGCACGAATGTTGCCCCCCTCCTTGACGATGTCACCGACCCGATGGACGATCTTGGCGAGGTTTTCGGTCTGCGCCAGGACCGTGGCATTCGACACACCGACGGCCTTCAAAGCCGGCCCAACCTGCTGTGCCGCGGATTGAAGAGCGTCGAGTCGCGTGCCGAGTTCTTTCATTTCTCCCGTCAGGTCGTCCATGCTCGACGCCGAGAACGTCGCGACGATTTGACGTTGCAGACGTACGCCTTCGACTCGCAGGGCCTGGAGCGCAAGAATGGCCTCGAAATTGTTCGACGCCCGTCCGGCCTCCGCCAATGCAGCGTCGACGGCATCGTTCCACTGCTTGCGGATCGGCTGGCCTTCGGCGGACCAGAGCTGAGAGCCGCGATTGTTGGAGTTCATCATGCCGAGCTTGATGACGTTGTCCTCGGTCGCGTTCATCTTGTCGTAGGCGGCCGAGAACTTGTCGAGCAGACGCTTGCCCGCATCGCTTGAAACACCGTAGACCTCGTCCCGCAAACGGGTCGCATCCCTTCTGTACCGCTTGATCTCGTCTGCGATCTTCTGCATTTCGGGGTCAGTCGAGGCGATGATGATGTCGCGCTCGGCCCTCGTTTGGTAGAAGACGTAGTTCTGAAGCTCGCCCGCCTTGTCGATTCGTGCAGCTCGCTGCACGAGAGCCTCCGAGGTGTCGGCTAGTTGGGTGAGCTTTACGAAGGCGAGGCCACCCGTCATCGCCGAAAGAATGATGATGGTGCCGAACGCGCTGGCGAGCTTGGCTTTGACGGTGAATCTCATGTCAGTCTCTTTGGTTCGAATCGGGGTGCTTACGCGCGACTACGCTTCACTTATGCGAATTCAGGCGGCGCGGGGCGCATCCAGGACCGTCTCCCGGACTTCTGGAACCTCGTCGTTGGCCATCAACTTGGCGAGATCGAAGATCACGACGAACTTCTCCCCCTTGCGGCCGATGCCGGCCGCATAATCCGACTGCCATCTCCCGCCGACCTCCGGGATGGGCTCGATCGCCTGCTCGTCGATGTCGGTGACCTCGAACACGCAGTCGGCAACGAAGCCGACGCCGATCAGCCGGTCCTTCATCGGCACGTCGAGGATGATGATGCGGGTGGCTTCGGTTGCCGGAACGCTCGGCAGGCCGAGTTTGGTCCTGAGGTCGACGATCGGATATCCGGCGCCGCGCACGTCGATCATGCCGAGCAGGAAAGCCGGCGCGTGCGGAAGCCGCGAAATCGGCCGCATGTCGAGGATTTCTCGGACGTTGCGGATGCTGATGCCGAACGTCTCGCCGGCAAGACCGAGAGTCAGATATTGCGAAGTTGCGGCCATGATGCATCCATTCGATCAGGTGTCGGGCGGCGGCCCCGTCGGGACCTTGCCGGTTAGCGTTGAAATTCTGCGTCGCGATCGTCTTCGGTTTGATCCATGTCGAAGGCAAAGCCGCCACCGCCGACCTTGAGGGCCCGGGCGGTCCTGGCCGCCGGCTTCCTGGCTCCGACGTCGGCCGCCGCCATTTTCGCCGCCTTGGCACGAAGCTGACCGACGACACGATCGACCTCCCGCGGAGCGGCCTTGCCCTTCTCGCTCTCGTCGATTCGGAAGAACGAGATCGTCGACTGCAACTGCTCGGCCTGCGAGGCCAGTTCCTCGGACGTCGAGGACACCTGCTCGGAGGCACTGGCGTTCTGCTGGCCGACCTTGTCGAGCTGCTGGATCGCCTGGTTGATCTGGGCCGCACCGACATCCTGCTCGCGGCAGGCGGCCGTGATCTCCTGGACCAGTTCGGCCGTCTTCTTGATGTCGGGAACGAGCTTGGAGAGCATGCCGCCAGCTTCCTGGGCGACCTTCACGCTTTCGGTCGAGAGGGTGCCGATCTCGGCGGCAGCGGCCTGGCTGCGTTCGGCGAGCTTGCGCACCTCGGACGCCACCACGGCAAAGCCCTTGCCGTGCTCGCCGGCGCGGGCGGCCTCGACCGCCGCGTTGAGCGCCAGGAGGTCGGTCTGCCGCGCAATCTCCTGCACGATGGTGATCTTTTCCGCGATGGTCTGCATCGCCCCGACGGCACGCCCGACGGCCGCGCCGCTGGCTTCAGCATCCTTGGCCGACTGTGCGGCAATCCGCTCGGTCTGATTGGCATTGTCCGCGTTCTGCTTCACGTTCGAGGCCATCTCTTCCATCGAGGAGGAAGCTTCCTCCGCCGATGAGGCTTGCTCGGCCGCGCCCTGCGAGAGCTGCTCGGCACTCGCGGACAGCTCCTGGCTTCCGGCGGACACGTTCTCGGCCGCCGTGAGTGCCTCCGACACGATCTGTCGAAGCCGACTGACCATGGTCTCCAGCGCAATGCCGAGCTTGTCCTTGTCGGACAGGCGCTTGACCTCGACGGTCAGATCGCCGCGGGCGATCTCGTTGGCGATTTCCGCGCTTGCATTGAGGCTGGCGATCATGCGTTCCAGCGCAATACCGAGCGTGTCCTTGTCGGACAGGCGCTTGGCCTGGACAGCCAGGTTGCCCTGCGCGACCTCCTCGGCCACGATGGCCGTGGCATTCAGGTTCGCCGTCATGGCATTGAGTGCCTTGAGGAGATCGCCGACTTCGTCGTTGGTCTTCGCCTCGACCGTCTGGGTGAGGTCCCCGGCGGCGACCGCATTGGCTAGGCCGACTGCGCGCATCAGGGAGCGGCTGATGCTGAGTGCGATGAAGATCGCGGCGGCAGCGCCGAGAAGCAGAGACAAGATGACGATGCTGATCAGCAGCACCTGGGCCCGGCTGCTTTCCTGCTTCGCCTCGTCGGCGCGCTCAGTCATCGACTTCTTTAGATAGTCGAGATATTCGTCGAGGACATGGGTGGCGTCCAACAGATGCCGACGCACTTCGGTGGCCGAGTGTTCCGCCGCCTTCGCCCGGTCCGTGCGGGCCAGCTTGAGCGTTTCGTCCTCGGCAGCATTCATTGTGACGTGAATCGCCGAGAAGCGGTCAATCATCTTCCGACCCGTCTCGGAGGCCACGGCGTAGATCTCGTCCCGGGTCTTGGCCATGTCCGCGCGAACCTTACGGACCTCGGCAGCGTATCGCTCCAGTTCGGCATCCGACTGCGCCAGCAAAGCGTTCTTTTCGGCCCGGATCTGCAGCAGGAGCCCGCGCTCCAACTCCGCAGCCTTGCTTGAGCGTCCGGCTGCCCCGAGGAGGAGTTCCGTCTTCGCGGCAATATCGCTCAGCTTCCAGGCCGCGATTCCACCGGCGACCACGGACAGCACGAGAACGGCTCCAAAGGCGGAGGCGAGTTTTGCCTTGACGGTGAATCTCATTTTCGCGGTCCCTCGGGTTCGGCCCGGTCTGATTTCGAGAGGACGCGAGCCCGACAGCCCGCGTCCCGCAAGAATGTCTAGCGCTGAAACTCGGCGTCGCGCTCGTCGCCGCCGTCATCCATGTCGAAGGCGAATCCGCCTCCGCCCGCGACCTTGAGGGCCTTTGCGGGCTTGGCGGCGGGTGCCTTGCCGCGGCGGTCGACCGCCGCCATCTTCGCTGCCTTGGCGCGAAGCTGACCAACGGCCCGGTCGACTTCCTGGGGAGCCGTCGACCTGCGCGCAGCGTCTTCGATGCGGAAGAAGGCGATCGTCGACTGCAACTGTTCGGCTTGCGAAGCCAGTTCCTCGGAGGTCGAGGACACCTGTTCGGAGGCGCTGGCGTTCTGCTGACCGACCTTGTCGAGCTGCTGGATCGCCTGATTGATCTGCGAGGAGCCGACGTCCTGCTCGCGGCAGGCAGCGGTGATCTCCTGGACGAGTTCGGCCGTCTTCTTGATGTCGGGCACCAGCTTGCCCAGCATCTCGCCGGCTTCCTGCGCAACCTTGACGGTCTCGGTCGAGAGGGTGCCGATTTCGGCGGCGGCCGCCTGGCTCCGCTCGGCGAGCTTGCGCACTTCGGAGGCGACCACCGCAAAGCCCTTGCCGTGCTCGCCGGCGCGAGCCGCCTCGACGGCCGCGTTCAACGCCAGCAGATCGGTCTGGCGGGCAATTTCCTGCACGATGGTGATCTTCTCGGCGATCGTCTGCATCGCATCCACGGCGCGGCCGACGGCAGCTCCGGACGCTTCCGCGTCCTTGGCCGATTGCGCGGCGATCTTCTCGGTTTGGTTGGCGTTGTCCGCATTCTGCTTCACGTTCGAGGCCATCTCCTCCATCGAGGAGGACGCCTCTTCTGCCGACGAGGCCTGCTCGGTAGCACCCTGTGAGAGCTGCTCGGCGCTGGCGGAGAGTTCCTGGCTTCCGGCAGAGACGTTCTGCGCCGCCGTCAGGGCCTCCGACACGACCTGCCGGAGCTTCTCCACCATGCCGTTCAGGGACCGAATGAGATCGCCGATCTCGTCATTGCTGGCCGAGGGAATGGTCTCGGTGAGGTTGCCGGCAGCGACCGCTCCTGCAAGACCGACGGCGCGGCTGAGCGAGCGGCTGATGCTGATGGCCATCCATAGCGCGGCAAGGACCGCAATCACGAGCGATGCGACCACGAGCGCGATGACGATCATCTGGCCCTTGGCCGCTTCTGCCCGCGTAGTCTCGGCCTCCTCGGCCATGCTCTTCTTCGTGAACTGGACGTAGGCGTCGATTGCCTCGACGGCCTCGGAGATCGCCTTTCGCCCCTCGTGAACCGTCCGATCGGCAGCCTTCGGGCGATCCGCCTTGATCAGCTTGATCGTGACGTCCTGCTCGCTGTTCATCTTGTCGTAGGCGGCGGCAAACTTCTCGAGCAGCCGCTTTCCGCCTTCGCTGGCGAGGGCGTAGACTTCCTCTCTCAACTTAGTGTTCGCCGCACGCATCTTGGGGATGTCGGCGAGGAACATGTCGGTCTCGTTCTCGGGCGCGATGATCGCATTCTTCTCCGCTCTCACCTGCGATAGAAGATTGATCTCGATCTGCGCGCCCATCTGCATGCGGTTTGCACGCGAGATCAACGCCTCGGATCCGTGAATCATGTCGGTGAGCTTGAGATAAGCTACTCCGCCCGCGATCATCGAGAGCACGATGATCAAACCGAACGAGCTCGCCAACTTCGCCTTGACCGTAAACCGCATGTAGTCCCCCAATTGCCTCGAATAGCCCGCAGGCTTCAATTCAGGATCCGTTCCATGTTCGGAACGATGACAAACTCTTCACGCCACTTGGTGATGAAGCGGATGTACTCCGGCTTCCAATGCATTCCGACCCGCGGCGTCTGCTGTACGTCGGCCTGGGAGATCTCCGTGACCTCGTAGACCTTGTCCGCTGTGACGCCGACGAGAACCGGCTCGTTCTCGATCTCGATCTCGATGACGACGATGCGCGAATCGGCCGAGCGGTCGGTCTGGGGCATGCCGAACCGGATGCGCAGATCGGCGAGAGGGATGACGTTGCCCCGCACGTTGATCACGCTAGGCACGAAATCGCGTGCGCCCGCGACTTTTGTCACCGGCACCGGATCGATGATCTCCCGCACCAGCCCGGCGTCGAGCGCGAACTTCTCGTCACCGAGGCCGATCATCACGACCTGCATTGCGTCCGCCTGCTGCTGGTCCATCACGCCGCCTCGCTGATGTGCTTCTCGACCTTCGACTGCGCCAAAGCGACGAGCTGGGCGACGTCCAGGATCAGGGCTGCCGTGCCATCGCCGAGAATGGTGGCGCCGGAGAAGATGGTCACGTCCGAATGCAGTTTCGACAGCGACTTGATCACCGTCTGGTGGTTGCCGATGATCTGGTCGGCGACGAGGCCGACCTGCGTCTCGCCGGTCGAGATGATGATGGTCTTCTGGTGCTGATCGGGCGAACCGTCGACCGAGAGAATGTCGCGCAGGCGCAGGAAGGGCACCAGATTGCCGCGCATGTTGAGGAAGTTGCGACCGCGCGAGCGTTCGTCCTCGGCCGTCAGCTCGACACACTCCTCGACCGCCGGCAGCGGAATGATATAGCGGCCTTCGCCGACGCGGATCAGCAGACCTTCGATGATCGCGAGCGTCAGCGGCAGGCGCAGCGTCACGGTGGTGCCCTGGCCCGGCCTGGTCGACAGATCGATCGAGCCGCGCATGTTCTCGATGGTACGCTTGACCACGTCCATGCCGACGCCGCGGCCCGACAGCGCCGAGATGGTCTGGGCGGTCGAAAAGCCCGGGTGGAACAGGAATTGGTGAATCTCGTGATCGGTCAGCACGGCGCCGGCCGCGATCAGGCCCTGCTCTTCCGCCTTCGCGCGGATGCGCGCGGTGTTGAGACCGCCGCCATTGTCCTTCACGGTGACCAGCACCTGCGCGCCGGAATGCACGGCGGCGAGCTCGATGCGGCCCTGCTCGGTCTTGCCATTGGCAGCACGCGTGGCGTTGTCTTCGATGCCGTGGTCGATGGCATTGCGGATCAGGTGCACCAGCGGATCGGCCAGGCACTCGATCATGGTCTTGTCGAGCTCGGTATCCTCGCCCGAGGTAACGAATTCGACCGGCTTGGACAGATCGCGCGACAGGTCGTGCACGAGGCGGCGGAAGCGGCCGAACAGGGAGCCGATCGGCACCATGCGCGCGCCCATCGTCGTGTCGCGCAAGGAGGAGGCAAGGCGTTCGATCTCCTCGGCGATCATCTTGATCGAAAGGTCGGAGCCGGACGAAGCGAGCTGGGTCAGCCGCGCCTGGGCGATGACGAGTTCGCCGACTCGGTCCATCAGTTCGTCGAGGCGTTCGGCCTGGACGCGGACCGTGGAGATGCCGCGCTCCTGCTTGGCGTCATCGCGCTTGGCCGGCGCCGCTTCGCGCTTGATCTCGGCTTTCGGCTCGGTCGCGGCCTCCGCCTTTGCCGCTTCTATTTTGGGCTCCGCTCTTGCAGCGGACTGCTCGGCAACGGGTGCGGGCGCCGCCTCGGCCACCACCACGACCGTCTCGGCCGCCGGCGTGAGGTCTTCGTCGAGAAGCTGGAACAGCGGAGCCGGCGCGGGCGCCTCGGCATGCTCCAAAGGCGAGAGCGTCAGCTTCATCTCGTCCTGGACGAACATGAAGACGTCGTCGATCGCGTCCCTGTCACAGGCCGCGTGCAGCTTGACGTCCCATTTCAGGTAGCAGTCTTCCGGCTCCATCTCGTCGAGGAACGGGACGCCGTCCGTGATAGGCACGACGAAGCAGGGGCCGAGCTTGCAGAGATCTTCCAGCAGGTCGAGCGGGTTGGAGCCGTTGCGCAGGATATGGGATTCGAATTCCAGATAAAGATGCCAGCCGGCCTGCTTGCTCTCAGCCGGGGCCAGCGGCGGCGATCCGGCGATCTCGATGACTGCAGCGTCGGGCGTATCGGCCGAGACGAAGCGCTTGAGATCGTCAAGGATGGCGTCGCCGATGACGTCGTCGGTCGACTGCGGATCCTCGATCAGTGCGCGGATGTAATCCTTGGCCGCCAACGCGACCGAGATCAGCTCCTGCGTCGGCTTGATCTCGCCCTTGCGGACGCGGTCGAAGGCGGTCTCGAACTCGTGGGTAAAGGAGGCGACCTTGTCGAAGCCGAACATGGCGCCCGATCCCTTGATCGTATGCAGGGCGCGGAAGGCGGAATCGACCAGTTCGCGGTCGTCGGGACGCAGGCCGAGGTCGAGCAAGGCTCCCTCCAGAACCTCGAACAGTTCGCTGGCTTCCTGACGGAAGATCTCGGTCGGATCCATCGCGCTCATGCGCGCACCAGCTTGGCGACCACGGAGAGCAACTGCTCAGGCTTGAAGGGCTTGGTGATCCAGCCGGTGGCGCCGGCGCTCTTGGCTTCCTGCTTCACCGTCTCGTTGGATTCGGTGGTCAGGAACACGATGGGCATGCCGACGGCGCTCGGCAGCTTGCGCAATGCGCGGATCAGCTCCAGCCCGTTCATGACGGGCATGTTGAGGTCGGTAATGACGAGATCGAGCTTGCCGGCCTGCGCCTTGGCGAGCCCCTGGGCGCCGTCGCCCGCCTCGATCACGTTGTGACCGGCCGGCTCGAGCACGACCTTGATCATTTGCCGAATGCTGGGGGAATCGTCGACCGTGAGAATCGTGGCCATCAGGTGCCATCTTTCTTTTGCGGGAGATGCTGATCGAGCATCGCATCGCTGGCGAAGCCGGCGCGGCGAAGGGTGTTGCGCAGAGACTGCGAGAAGGAGGTCAGGACCACCGGGCGGCCTTGGGCCTCGCCCGTCTTAGCGGTCGACAGCAGAAGCTGGATTGACGTCACGTCGGCCTTGTCGACGCTCGAGCAATCGATTTCGAGTCGCTCCTGGCGGCCGAAGGCCTCGCGAATGAGCTCATAGACATTGCGAATGGCTGCGATGCTGCAGTCCGCGGGTAACCGCAACGACCACTTAGGCTCCGTCGGATTGAGCGCCATCGCTGCCCCGCCTTTGCTAGAAATCCCGCTACACGTTTTGTGCGAGTCGAGTGAGCAAACTCCTAACGCGAGCATCCGTACAACTACGGGTCACACTTTCTCAGGGTTCGCGCGACTGAATGCAAGCGTAGACGGTCTGCTGAAATGTCGTGCGAAGCGCATATTCGCGGCGCGTCGCCTTCCTGGAACGCATTTGCTTCGCGTTAAACGCGCCTGGGTTATGGCTAGGGTTCTTGCCTTTGCCAGAGAACAGAGCCCCGGCCGACAGATGCTGACCCAAGCGCTCCTGGTTGACGACAGCCGCTCCGTCCTCAACTTCCTGAAACGCCATATCGAGGCTGAAGGTCTGGTCGAGGTCACCGCCTTGCTTGATCCCGTGGCGGCGCTGGCCTGCGCGCGGGAGCGCGTCTTCGATCTGGTGCTGGTCGACTATGAGATGCCACATATGGACGGCATCAGCTTCATCCGCAGCTTCCGCGAGCTTCCCGGATGCGCCGACATCCCGATCGCGATGATCACCTCGCATCAGACCGACGACCTCAAGATGGAAGCGCTGCAGGCCGGTGCAACCGATTTCCTGCCCAAGCAGCGACAAAGCCTCGAGATGACGGTCCGTCTTCGGAATTTGGTTCAGCTTGGTGCAGCCGTGCGCAAGCTCAACGACCGCGCCGCGCATCTGGCCAGCGACGTCGCGGCGGCCACACGAAAGCTCGGCGAGCGCGAGGAGGAGATCATCCTGCGGCTGGCGCTCGCGGTCGAGTACCGCGACAACGACACCGGGGAGCACACGTTGCGGGTAGCCAAGTACAGCCGCGTCATCGCCGAGCAGCTCGGCCTGCCCTCCCGGCTGTGCCGCGACATCTATCTGGCTGCGCCCCTGCACGACGTGGGCAAGGTCGCCATTCCCGACAACATCCTGCTCAAGCCCGGTAAGCTCACCGACGAAGAGATGGCGGTGATCCGGACGCATGCGACGATCGGCGAGCGGATCCTGGCCGATTCCAGCTGCGAGCTGATCCGGCTCGGCGCGCAGATCGCCGCAGGCCATCACGAGCGCTGGGACGGCGCGGGCTATCCGAACGGCCTCAAGGCGGATGAAATCCCGGTCGCCGCACGCGTGGTCGCGGTGGCCGACGTCTTCGACGCATTGACGACGCGGCGGCCGTACAAGGAGCCGATGCCGCTCGAGGCCGCGCGCAGCTATCTCGCTGAGAACGCGGGACGGCAATTCGACCCGGCCTGCGTGGCGGCCTTCCTGTCGCACTGGGACGAGGTGGTCGAGATCGCCGGCGGTCAGCGGACGATTTCTGGTCAGAGCAGTGAGGCCCCTCTCGCTCCATGTATAGAGAATGCGGCGGAAAGCCTTTCAGGTGAGGACCATTTGGCCGCGGTCCCGACCGCCTGACACGGTCGCTCCGCCAACATCTTGCAGCGGCGAGGTTTTTCTCCGGTCGCCGGTTTGAACCTGTTCCTGCTAAAGTGGCACCAACAAGCAAGAGTGATTCTGGTCACACTTGCCCCGGCGCCCTGCTGCTAGGCATCGAACCAGGACGGGGCACCAGAGCATCGTCGAGATTGGATGAGAATTCCCATGAAAAGCCTGATCGGCGCCTGTGTCGGCGCGTTCTGCCTTGTGGCGCCCGCTCTGGCGGAAACTCCAGCCGCAATCGTCGAGGACGTCCAGGGCAAGGTCGACGGCATCGCATTCATGGACTACGTCGCACCGGGCAAGATCATCAAGCTCGGACCCAAGGCGAGCATTACGCTCAGCTACCTGAAATCCTGCCAGCGCGAGACCATCAGCGAGGGCGTCGTTCTGGTCGGCGCAGAGCAGAGCACCGTGCAGCTGGGCGAGGTCAAGCGGGAGAAGGTGCCCTGCGACACCAATGCGGCGAAACTGTCGGAGCGCGAAGCGAACCAGAGTGCCGCAACGACCTTCCGCACCGTGCGGTCGGACGCGAAGGGCGGACCGGCCAAGCTGCCGACGCTCTACGGCGTCTCGCCGCTGGTGCAGGCCAGGAGCGGCGGCACGCTGGTGATTGAGCGCACCGACGGCAAGGAGCCCACGATCAGCGTGCCGCTGAAGGGCGATGCCATGGTCGGCGGCAAGTTCTATGATCTTGCCAAGGCCGGGAAAACCCTGACCCCGGGCGGCAGCTACCTCGCCATTCTCGGGGCCAAGCGCTACACGTTCCAGATCGACCCCAGCGCCACCTCCTCGCCGACCCCGATCATCGGCCGCCTGCTGCGTCTCGAATAGCCGGCTCCGCGACGGCGCGATGCGGCGGATCGGGGGACGGGACATCGGTGTGGCGATCCTGATCGCGCTGCTTGCGGGCGCGGTCTTCACGTCGCCGCCATTTCAAACCCTGCAGGGTCTCTCCCTCGACGTCCTCACGGCACTGCGTGGCAAGCTGCCCGGGGAGCATCGCGATCCCGCGACGTCGCCGGTCGCCGTCGTGGCGATCGATGGTGAGACTTACGACACGCCGCCCTTCAGGGGATCGCCGACCCAGACCTGGACGCGCGAGATCGGCCGGGTGCTCACTAGCATCAGCGAGGGCGGCGCCAAGGTGATCGGCTTCGACGTCATCTTCAAGAACTCGATCGAGCAGTCCGAGATCCCCTTTGGCGAAGCGCCGCTCGGCGCCCGCATGCGCGGATTTGACCGGGACTACCTGATCGCGCTGCGGCAGATCTCGGACAACGGCAAGCTGGTGCTCGGCGAGATCCTGAGCAACGACCATCCAGAACCGCCCTACCGTGCGCAGCAGCTGGCGGTGCGAAACAACGTCCGTGCGCTCAATGTCTACACCGATTCGGACGATGTCATCCGCCGGATGCCGCTGACCTTCGCCATCGACGGCAAGCCGGTGCCCGCCATGGCCGTCGAGCTCGCCGCCCGCGCGCTCGGCGCGAAGGTCGAGATTGCGCCATCCGGCGCGGCCGAGCTCGCCGGATACGCCATCCCGAGCGCCGTGCCGAACACGCTGACGCTCAACTTCCGCGGCCTCGGCCGCGATGTTCCGACCTTTTCCTTCGCCGATCTCCGCGCCTGCGTCGAAAAGGGCGACCGCGATTTCTTCCGCCGCGCCTTCGCGGGCAAAGTCGTTCTGCTCGGCACCATCCTCAACTTCGAGGATCGCAAGCTCACCTCGATGCGCCTGGCCGGCGGCAATGACGGGACGCCGGCGGTACGATGCACCCTCCCCGCGCCTGCAGGCTCCGCGCAGCAGGCCCGCAGCGACGTCGCCGGCGTGTTCGTTCACGCCGCTGCGGTCAGAGACCTGATCGAGCGCGATGCCGTCACAGAGCTCGGCTTCCCCGCGCGCAGCATTCTCACGATCGCAATCGCACTCATTGTCGCGGGCGCGGCCTGCCTGCTGGCGCCGGGCGCCGCACTGATGGCTTGGCTCGGCCTCACCGCCGCTTACGCCACCGTCGCGGTCGCCGCGTTCGTCCACGCACTTGCGCTGCCGCTGACCGAACCTGTGCTCGCGAGCCTTACCGCGCTCGCGACGATGATCGGCTATCGCTTCGTTCTGGCCGACCGCGACGAGCGCTTCCTGCGCAGGAGCTTCGCTTACTATCTCGCGCCCGAAGTCATCGAGACCATGGTTGCATCCGGCAAGATGCCGGCGCTCGGCGGCGAGATGCGCAATGTCACCATGTTCTTCTCCGACCTCAGCGGCTTCTCGTCCATCGCCGAGGCGATGACGCCGGTCGAGCTGGTGACGCTGATGAACGAATATCTGTCCGCAATGACCGAAATCATCCAAAGCCACGGCGGCTACGTCGACAAATACATCGGCGATTCCATCGTCGCCATGTTCGGCGCCCCGGCCGACGATCCCGCACATGCGCGCAACGCGGTGCGTGCGGCGCTGAAGTGCCACGAGAAGCTCGCCGAGCTCAACGCCGGCCATCCCGCCTTCGCCGGGCACGGCCTGTCGCATCGCATCGGGCTGAACAGCGGCGAGGCCGTGGTCGGCAATATCGGCTCGCGGCGCCGCTTCAACTACACCGTGATGAGCGACACCGTGAACGTCGCGTCGCGGCTCGAGGGCGCCAACAAATATTACGGCACCGCGATCATGGCATCGGAGACCACGATGGCGCAGACCGGCGACGCCTTCGCCTGGCGCGAGCTCGATGCGATCCGGGTGCAGGGCCGCGGCGAGCCGATCAGGGTGTTCGAGCCGCTGGCCGAAGCAGGCGCGGAGAGCGCCGAGCAGGCGAAGGTGGCCGCAGCATATGCGGAAGGACTGGCGTGCTGGCGGGCGAGGCAGTTCGCCAAGGCGGCCGATGCGTTCGGGCAGACGGCGGAGGCCGATCCGGCCTCGGCGCTGTTCGCCAAGCGCGCGAGGACATTCATCGTAAATCCGCCAGCTTCGGATTGGACGCCAGTCAACACGCTGGAAGGGAAGTAACGGCCGCTTACCCTCCCCTGGAGGCGCAGGGCGATCGCATATGGGGCTTTTGAAAAACTTGAGCGCACGCCTCGCCCTTCGAGACGACCGCTTCGCGGTCCCTCAGGGCGAGGCTGAGTGGCACCGGTGCTCGTTGAAGCCGGCGCAACACACTTGGTCCTCATCCTGAGGGCCCGCCAACGGCGGGCGTCTCGAAGGATGGCCACAGGCGAAATCACGCCCATATGCAATTGCCTTGCCCTGGAGGGGGAGGGTGAAACGAGCATCGATCTAGAACGGCAGACCCGTATAGTTCTCCGCGAGCAGACGCTGCGCCGTCTCGGACGAGAGCAGGTAGTCGAGCTCCGTCCGCTGCAGCCGATCCTCGTAGTCGATCCGGTCGGGGAAGCGGTGCAGCATCATCGTCATCCACCACGAGAAGCGCTGCGCCTTCCAGATCCGCGCGAGCGCCTTGGCCGAATAGCCCTTCAGACCGGCATCGTCGCCGCTCTGATAATGTGCAAGCAGCGCGTGGTAGAGATAGTAGATGTCGGATGCGGCGCTGTTGAGCCCGCGCGCGCCGGTCGGCGGCACGATATGCGCGGCATCGCCTGCAAGGAACAGGCGGCCATAGCTCATCGGCTCGGCGACGAAGCTGCGCAAGGGTGCGATGCTCTTCTCGATCGACGGACCGGTGCTGAGGCGGCCGGCGACCTCGCCCGGCAGGCGGCGCTTCAGCTCGGCCCAGAACGCATCGTCGCTCCAGTCCTCGACCTTGTCCGTCAGGGGAACCTGGATGTAGTAGCGGCTCAGCACCTGCGAGCGCAGCGAGCACAGCGCAAAGCCGCGCTCGTGCTTCACGTAGATCAGCTCGGGCGAGACCGGCTTGGTGCGCGACAACACGCCGAGCCAGCCAAACGGATAAACCTTCTCGTACTCGCGCAACACATCCTTGGGGATCGACTTGCGGCTGACGCCATGGAAGCCGTCGGCGCCGACGATGTAGTCGCAATCGACGCGGATCATCTGCCCGTTCGAGCGATACGTCACATAGGGTCGATCGGACATCAGATCGTGCGGCGTGACGTCCTCGGCATCGTGCACGACCTTGCCGCCAAGCCGGTCGCGCGCCTCGTAGAGGTCGCGCGTCAGCTCGGTCTGGCCGTAGACCAGCACAGAATTGCCGCCGGAATGCTTATGCAGGTCGATGTGGGACAGCACACCGTCATGGGCGATCTCGAACCCCTTATGGATCTCGCCCTCGCGGTCCATCCGCTCGCCGCATTGCGCCTCGCGCATCAGTTTCGCAAAACCGTGCTCGAGCACGCTGGCGCGGATCCGCGCGAGCACGTGGTCGCGGCTGTATTTCTCCAGCACGATCGTGTCGATGCCCTTGAGATGCAGGAGCTGGGACAGCAGCAACCCGGACGGCCCACCGCCGATGATACAGACCTGAAGTTTCATTGTCGCTTCCTCCCATCGGCATTTTTTTGCAGATCCGGCGTATCGGACCGATGGAGGGTTTTGCCTTTGTCTTGTACATTTCGAACATGAGAAGCACAGCCGCCGCTCCGGCCATCCGGGTCTACAATCTGTTCGGCGAGTCCGGCGACCTCCCCGACGTCGTGCATTGCGAGACCATCGCCTCCCGCTCGGTGCTGCATGACTGGACGCTGGCCGTGCACCGCCATGCCCGGCTGCACCAGGTCCTGCTGATCGAACGCGGCGGCGGCGAGGCAACGCTCGACGGACGCGCGGTGCCCTTGGGACCGATGCAGGTCGTCAACGTACCGGTCGGCCACGTCCACGGCTTCCGCTTCGAGCCCGATACGCAAGGCTGGGTGCTGACAATCGCGGCGGAGATCCTCGATGAAGCGCTGCTCGCGGCCGAGGGCCTGCGCGCAGCGCTGTCGCGGTCGGCCGTGGTGCGCGGCACGCCGCAGATCCGAGCCACGATGAAGCAGATCTTCGCCGAGCACGCCGCGCGCGACTTCGGCCGCGCGCATGTGCTCCGCGCCTTGTCGTCGGCCATGATCGGGCTCGTGGCACGCGCGCTCACGGGCGAGGGCGGCGGCAGCGGCACCGCGGAAAGCGGGCTGTTCCGCCGCTTCGAGGCGCTGCTGGAGCAGCATCATTTGGAGCGCTGGAGCGTCGCCGACTATGCGGAGGCGCTGTCGGTGACGCCGACGCACCTCAACCGGATCACGCGGACGGCGACCGGGGACACCGCCTCGCACCTCATCCTCAACCGTCTGATCCGCGAGGCGCGGCGCAATCTCGTCTACACCAACCTGCCGGTCTCGACGATCGCCTATGCGCTCGGCTTCGAGGACCCTGCCTATTTCAGCCGGGTCTACGCCGCCGCCACGGGCGTCTCACCGCGCGCCTTCCGCGCGCGGCTCCATCGCGGCGCGACGTGAGGCGTCACACGTCGAAGAACACGGTCTCCTCGGGCCCCTGCAGATTGATCGTGAATGCATACACGGTCTTGCCGGCGCGCTCGCCGCGAGCTGCAATCAAGGTCTTGCGGCGCACCGGCTGCTCGATCAGGTTGAGCACGGGATCGGCGGCGTTGGCCGCCTCTTCGTCCGAGAAGTAGAGCCGCGTGTTGAGACCGATGTTGATGCCGCGTGCCACGATCCAGACGTTGACGTGCGGCGCGCATTTGCGACCCGCCCTGTCGGTGACCGCACCCGGCTTGATGGTTTCGAAGGTGACGAGGCCGCTGTCGAAATCGGAGCCGGCGCGGCCCCAGCCGCGAAATTCGTCATCCAGCGCACCGGTCGAGCGATCGGCCGGATGGTTGTAGCGGCCGGCCGCATTGGCCTGCCAGATCTCCAGCAGCACGTCGCGCAGCGGCGTGCCGGTGCCGTCGAGCACCCTGCCCTCCAGCGTGATGCGCTCGCCCTTGGTGTTCGGCGTCACCAGCACGTTGGAGAAATTCTTCTCGAAAATGTCGAAGCCGGCCATCGCCGGGATCAGTCCGATATGGACGTAGGGCCCGGCCGTCTGCGAGGCGGTTTCCTTGAGATAGTTGAGCGGCTGCGGCATGGCTCAGTTCCCCGCGGTGCGATTTTCGAAATAGGTGGAGCGCTGGCCGCGCAGCACGATGTCGAAGCGGTAGGCGAGCGAGTCGAACGGCGTCGAGGCGTTGAGGTCGAGCGGCGCCACGAGGCGGTCGAGCGCATCCTTGTCCGGGATCGTCGTCAGGATCGGGCAGACCGGGATCAAGGGATCGCCCTCGAAATACATCTGCGTGATCAGGCGCTGCGCGAAGCCCGAGCCGAACACCGAGAAGTGGATGTGCGCGGGGCGCCAGCTGTTGACGTAGTTGCGCCAGGGATACGGTCCCGGCTTCACCGTGCGGAAATAGTAGTAGCCGGTGTCGTCGGTCAGCGCGCGGCCGCAACCGCCGAAGTTCGGGTCGATCGGCGCCAGATAGGTGTCCTTCTTGTGCCGGTAGCGGCCGCCGGCATTGGCCTGCCAGAACTCGACCAGCGTACTCGGGACGCCCCGACCGGTTTCGTCGACCACGCGTCCGTGCACGACGATACGCTCGCCGATGGGATCGCCGTCCTTGGCGTAGTTGCGGATCAGATCATTGTCGAGCGGGCCGAGATCGTTGTGCCCGAACACGGGCCCTGACATCTCGGAGATGGAGGTCTCCAGCGACAGCAGCGACTGGCGTGGCGAACGCAGCACCGAGGACTTGTAGCCCGGCGCATGCGCCGGCGGATGGATCGAGCGATCGCGCTGGAAGAAGCCGCCGTCGCTCGGCCTGAACGGCTCGGGGCGGTTGAGGCGGGAATCCTGCAAGGCTGGCGCCTGGACGTTCATCGACGTTGTCTCTCCCTGGGGCGCCCGGATCCGGACGCGGCTTATCGGGAGATCATGAGCCGCCCTATTCTCAAGATAAATAGATAAATTATAATAGATTCCATGAAAGAAATCGATCATTTGGCTCTCGATGGCCACGCCCTCGAGCTGTTCCTGGCGGTGCTGGAGGAAGGCTCGGTGACGGCGGCAGCGACGCGGCTCGGCCTCACCCAGTCGGCCGTCAGCCACGGGCTGAACAAGTTGCGGCGGATCGCTGGCGATCCGCTGTTCGCGAAAGCCGGCCGCGGCATCGTCGCGACCGCGCACGCCCAGGCGCTGGCGAGCAAGGCACGCGCATTGATCGACGAGATGCGCAGCTTCGCCGGCGGCGTCACGTTCGAGCCGCCGCACGCGCAGCTCTCGCTGACGATCGCCGCGAACGACTTCCAGCGTGACCTGCTGCTGCCACGGTTTTTCGATCACGTTGCCGCGCAAGTGAAGAGCCTGAACCTGCGCGTGATTCCCTCGCAATCGCCTTCGCCCGCCATGCTGCGCGAAAACCGCTGCGACCTCCTGATCACACCGCTGCCGCCGTCCGGCGTCGACATCGTGCAGAAGCGGCTGCTGAGAGATCACTACGTCTGCTACTACGACGCAAAGGCACGGGCCGCGCCCGCGAGCCGCAACGCCTATCTCGCGGCGCGCCACATCACCGTGGTCTACACCGACAACGAGCGGCTCGACTTCGACCGGCGGCTGGCCGCGAACGGGCTGCACCGCGACGTCGCGATCTCCGTGCCGAGCTTCTCGGGCGTGCCGTCCTTCCTGCGGGGGTCGCAGATGCTGGCGAGCATGCCCAGCCTGCTCGCCCCCGGCGTGATGCGAGGCTTTGCGCAGACGCCGATCCCGCTGGCGTCGCGCACGCGGACGCTGGCCGAACTGCCGATGTTCATGGTCTGGCACCAGCGCTACCAGAAGGACTTGGCCCATCGCTGGGTCAGGGCCCAGCTCGAGGCCGTTGCGGCGACGGCTGCCAAATCCTGAAATCAAGTCGTGATACCAGGTGCCGTCTTCCGCAAGACTGCCCTTCCCAAACCCACTGGTTGCGCAGGGAGAGCCGCGCTAAAATCCCGCTATGACAGTGACCGACATTGCGAGCCGGACCTACAATCACAGCTGGCGGCTGGATCCCATCATCCGTAGCCTGCTTGATACCGACTTTTACAAGCTATTGATGTTACAGATGATTCGGGAGGATTACCCGGATCAGCAGGTGACCTTCTCGGTCATCAACCGCTCGCGCCATGTGCGTCTCGCCGAGATCATCGACGAGGGCGAGCTGCGTGCCCAGCTCGACCACGCTCGCACCATCCGCTTCAGCAAGAAAGAGCTGATCTGGCTGGCCGGTAACACCTTTTACGGCAAGACCCACATGTTCTCGGCGGATTTCATCCGCTGGCTGGCGGAATTCCGCCTGCCCGAATACGAGCTGCACAAGGTCGACGGCCAATACGAGCTGCATTTCCACGGTCCGTGGACCCACACCACGATGTGGGAGATCCCGGCGCTTGCCATCCTCAACGAGCTGCGCTCGCGTGCGGCGATGAAGGGCCGCGGCCGCTTCGAGCTCGACGTGCTCTACGCCCGCGCCAAGGCCAAGCTGTGGACCAAGGTGGAGCGGCTGCGCAAGCTGGAGAATTTGCGGCTGTCCGACTTCGGCACTCGCCGCCGTCACGGCTTCCTCTGGCAGCGCTGGTGCGTCGAGGCGGTGAAGGAGGGCCTCGGCTCATCCTTCATCGGCACCTCCAACGTGTTGCTCGCGATGGACAACGATCTCGAAGCCATCGGCACCAACGCGCACGAGCTGCCGATGGTCGCGGCCGCGCTCGCCAGGGACGACGAGGAATTGCGCTGGGCGCCCTATCGCATTCTCGACCAGTGGCGCCAGACCTATGGCGGCAATCTCCTGATCGCGCTGCCCGACGCCTTCGGCACCAAGGCTTTCCTGCGCGATGCGCCGGAATGGGTCGCCGACTGGACTGGCTTCCGCCCCGACAGCGCACCGCCGATCCAGGCCGGCGAGGAGATTATCGCGTGGTGGCGGAAGAAAGGTCGCAATCCCGCGGACAAGCTGCTGGTCTTCTCCGACGCGATGGACGTCGGCTCGATCGAGGAGACCTATCACCACTTCGCCGGGCGGGTGCGGCTCTCCTTCGGTTGGGGCACCAACCTCACCAACGACTTCGTGGGCTGCACGCCGGACGGCTCGTTCAATCTCGATCCGATCTCGCTGGTCTGCAAGGTCTCGTCGGTCGACGGCCAGCCGGCCGTCAAGCTCTCGGACAATCCGGAGAAGGCGACCGGTCTGCCCTCGGAGATCGAGCGTTACCTGCGCGTGTTCGGCGACGCCGGGCGCGTGCGCAAGCCGGTGCTGGTCTGACAACGCGCATCCCCACGATGGAGCGCGCGTAGCACTCATCGCCGATATCGGTGATCGGCATTTGAATCGATCCGCGCGGATCCACCTCATATTACCTTCACCGTGCGGCGCACTCCCTCGCGATTTTCAGGTCGGGTTAAGCAACCGTCGCCTCTAGTTCAGGTTGCAGATGCAGCGCTCCGCCAGGGGCACTGCGCGATTGGGAACGCCAGGGTGTTTCGCAGAACAGCAAGGTCGATGAAGGGACACAGCTTCCTTCACGTCATCAAGCTCGTGTCGCCTTTCGTGATGGTCGTCATGCTCCAGGCGGCGATCGCGGGATTCAGTCTCGAGGTGATGTCGTCGGTCCGCGCCTATGTCGCGGGCGAAGCACTCTGGTCACGCTCGCAGAAAAATGCCGTCTATTTCCTCAATCTTTACCTGCATTCGGGTGACCCCGGCCAGTTTGCGCAGTACCGAGCCTCGCTCGCCGTTCCCATCGGGGACGAGTTCGCGCGCTGGGCGTTCGAGCGCGATCCGGTCGACGTCGAGACCGCCCGCATCGGCTTTCTGCAGGGCGGTAACCATCCGGATGACGTGCCGGGGCTGATCTGGCTGTATCGCTACTTCAACCGCATCAGCTTCCTCCAGGAGGCGATCCAGGAGTGGAGAGCCACCGATCCTATCTTGCTCGAGCTCAGTGTGTTCGGCGAGCTGATCCGGTCGGAGCTGGCGAACGGCCCCATTCAAAACGATCGCGTGCAGTTTCTGTCGGCTCGGCTCTCCGAGCTCAACACCCAGTTCACGGTGCACGCCAAACGATTCTCCACCGTCCTGGGTGAAGGCTCGCGGGCGATCAAGGTGATGCTGACCTGCATCAACATCGCCAGCGCGGCGACGCTGATCCTGCTTCTGATCTGGCATACGCGGCGGCTGGTCTTGCAACGCCAGGCGTTCGAGACGGCCTTGCAGGCCGAGAAGGAGCGCCTGGCGTGGCAGGCGTCGCACGATTGGTTGACCGGCCTCTCCAACCGTCGCGCCTTCGAGGCCCGCTTGCAAAGCGAGCTGGAGAATCCCGCAGCGGGGGCGCTTGGCCTGATCCTGCTCGACCTCGACCAGTTCAAGAGCGTCAACGACAGCTGCGGCCATCTTGCCGGCGACCGCCTGCTCCGCGAGGTCTCGCGCCTCCTGCAACAGGGCCGACATGCGCACGATCTGGTGGCCCGGCTCGGCGGTGACGAATTCGGCCTGATCCTGCCGAGATGCTCGGCTTTCGATGCCGCCGACATCGCCGAGCGTCTGCGCAGGTCGCTCGAGCAGTTCAATTTCGCCTGGGACGATAGTTGCTTTGCCGTGACCGCCAGCATCGGCGTCGCCTGCATCACCGGCGGCAATACCACGCTCGAAGACGCAATGCGGCGCCGATGCCGCCTGCTACCGCGCCAAGGAAAAGGGACGCAACCGCGTCCAGGTCGAGAACGCACGACCCGATGTCGTCGTCGTTGCTGCCCGCTCGCGCGAATCCGTTGCGGTGCGAGGCTGAGGCGGAACGGCCTCGCGGCAAGGATCAGCCACCGTCAAGCAGGACTTCGGAGAACATCGTGCTTCCATGGATCGCGCGCCGCGGCCAACCCGGCCCCGGATCACGCCCTGGCCCTACGCTGCCCACCCGGCAGGATACCGAGGCCGGCGAGATGAACGTCGAGGAACTGGTCGATCTGCTGGCGCAGCATCTGCGACGGCACGGCCACCATGCGCTCCTCGAGGCCGAGCGAGATGATGCCGTGCACGGCGGAAAACAGCGTGCGCGACAGCAGTGCGATCTTCACGTCATCCGCATCCGGCAATAGCCGCACCAAAGGCGGATGCATCAACGCGAAGGCATCCATGACCATCTGGAGAATGTCGTCGGGATAGGGGCGATCGTCCTCCATCCGATGCTCGAACAGCGAGCGCAGCAGATTGGCGTGCTCGGCGAAGAAATCGAGATAGGTCCGGGCGAGTCCATAGAGCTGGCAGACCGGATCCTCGGCAGGAACATTTCGGAGCCGGCCCGTGAGGGCCCGAACCGTTTCCCGGTTCACCGTGAGGATGACGCCGTCGAAATCGCCAAACTCGTTGTAAACGCTGCCCACCGAGCAGCCGGCGGCCTCCGCGACGTCCCGAACCTTCAATGATCTCAGCCCCTTAGCTGAGATAATGCCGCGCGCGATCTCGACGATCTGGAGCCGGCGCCGAAATCTTTTCTGGTCGCGCAGCGATTCTTCTTGAACATTGTTCATTTTCGAGCTACTCATGTGAACATTGTTCAATTTAACCTGGAGACCTGGAAAATGCAAACCCTTGCCGTCGATGTCGCCACCACTTTCGTCAATGACGCAGCCGCGCTCGCGACCGGGCTCGGCCGAGCCCTGCTGCGGTTCGCCATGGCGCCGATCAATCGCATCGCCAATGCCTGCGACGTCGCGGGCGTGCTCGCCGAGCGCCGGGCGGCCTTCCGGCTGTGGCGGACCGACCGCGCCCGTGCGCATCAGGAGCGTCGGCGGTTCAGCCTGCTCGGCCGCCTCTCGCCGTTTCGCCACCTCGCCCATCTCACCTGAGGCGCGCACGCGGGTCGGCTCGAATGCATACGCCGGCTGCAAGAATGGACTCACCATGTCTGGATGCGCGTGGCCGATCCGCCGAATTTCGACGATGCAGTTCAGCTTTTCCTTCATCGCCCGGCGCCATATCCGGGCGAGCGAGGCCGCTCCCTTCCCGGCCCACCGCGGCCCTCGACCAGATTATCTGCGAACCTAACGATACCAATTGGAGACCAACAGGATCGGAGGAACCGAGGGGACAGAGCAGGCAGCGACTTCGTTGCCGCGCAAAGCCGCTTGCCCCATGCGCTTCCGGTCGTGACGTTTCGTTTCACAGACAACGTAAAAACCTCAGTCTGCCTTGCCAAAACAGGACTAGTCATGATCAGCGAATTGATGTCGTCACGCCGCTTCGCGCCGCTGTTCTGGGCGCAATTCTTCTCGGCGCTCAATGACAATGTGCTCAAGAACGCACTTGTCATCATCCTGCTCTACAGCGCGGCGACGAGCCACGGCGATGCCCTGGTGACGGTCGCAGGCGCCGTCTTCATCTTCCCTTATTTCATCCTGTCCGGGCTCGGCGGCCAGCTCGCCGACAAATACGTCAAATCCGTCGTCGCAAGGCGGCTCAAATTCGTCGAGATCTTCGCCGCTTGCTTTGCCGCCGCCGGATTCTTCCTGCATTCGGTGCCGCTGCTGTTCGCCGCGCTCGCACTGTTCGGCACGATCGCCGCCCTGTTCGGCCCGGTGAAATACGCGATGCTCCCGGACCAGCTCGAGCTCGGCGAGCTCGCGACCGGCAACGCGCTGGTCGAAGGTGCCACCTTCATGGCCATCCTGCTCGGCACCGTCGCCGGCGGCCAGTTCGTGGCCGGCTCGACGCATATGGGCTGGGTCGCCTCCGCCGTCGTCGCACTGGCGCTTTTGTCTTGGGCGTTCGCCGCCCGCATTCCGCAGACGACGCCCTCCGCGCCCGACCTGCGCGTCGATGCCAATCCCTGGACCTCGACGCTCGGCCTGCTCAAGACGCTCTACGCCGACCGCCGGCTGTGGGACGGCACGGTTATCGTTTCCTGGTTCTGGCTGGTTGGCGCGATCGTGCTGTCGCTGCTGCCGGCGCTGATCAAGGACGTGGTCGGCGGCACCGAGGGCGTGGTGACACTGTGCCTCGCCATCTTCGCGATCGGCATCGCGATCGGTTCGCTGTTTGCCGCCAGCCTCAGCCATGTTCGCCCGAACCTCGCGCTGGTGCCGATCGGCGCTATCATCATGGGGTTTGCGGGCCTCGATCTCGCCTGGGCCATCGGAGTCACCGCCAAGGGGCAGGACATTACCGCGCTCGGCTTCGCCACCTCGTTCGGCGGTCTGCGCATGCTGGCCGACTTCGTCGCCTTCGCATTCGGCGGCGGCCTGTTCGTCGTTCCGTCCTTTGCCGCGGTCCAGGCCTGGTCGCAACCTTCCGAACGCGCCCGCATCATCGCCGCCGGCAATGTGCTGCAGGCTGCCTTCATGGTGGTGGGCTCGCTGTTCGTCGCGCTGCTGCAGGCGGCCGGCCTCCATGTCGGCTGGATCTTCTTCGGCCTCGGCGTCGCCAGCTTCGGTGCGGTCTGGTTCGTGCTGACCAAGTGGGGCAAGGAAGGCGTGCGCGATGCAGGCGGGCTTCTGTTCCGCGCCCTGTTCCGCACCGAGGTGCGCGGGCTGGAAAACCTGCCGCCTCCGGGCACGCGCATGCTGATCGCGCCGAACCATGTCAGCCTGGTCGACGGCCCGCTGCTGCATGCCGTGTTGCCGATCGACGCCAGCTTCGCGGTCGATACCGGCATTGCAAAGGCCTGGTGGGCCAGGCCGTTCCTGCGCGCGGTCAAGCACTACACCATGGACCCGACCAAGCCGCTGGCCGCGCGCGACCTGATCAAGCTGGTCGCATCGGGCGAGCCAGTCGTCATTTTCCCGGAAGGGCGCATCACCGTCTCGGGATCGCTGATGAAGGTCTATGACGGCACCGCGATGATCGCGGACAAGGCCGATGCCGTGGTCGTGCCGGTCCGCATCGAAGGCGCACAGCGCTCCTACCTCAGCTATCTCACCTCCAGCCAGATCAAGCGGTCCTGGTTTCCGCGCGTGACGGTCACCATCCTGCCGCCGGTCAAGCTGCCTGTCGATGCAGCGCTGAAGGGCAAGGCGCGCCGCAATGCCGCGGGCGCCGCGCTGCAGGACGTCATGATCGACGCGCTCGTGAAGAACGCCATGCTCGACCACACGCTGTTCGAAGCGCTCGGACACGCCTATCGCGACCGCGACACCGGCAAGGTCATCATCGAAGACGCGCTCGGCACCAAGCTGACCTATCGCAAGCTGATCCTGGGCGCGCAGGTCCTGAGCCGTAAGCTGGAGAACGGCACCGCAATCGGCGAGAATGTCGGCGTGCTGCTGCCGAATTCCGCAGGCGTCGCGGTCGTATTCATGGCACTGCAGAACATCGGCCGGGTGCCGGCGATGCTCAACTTCTCGGCCGGGCCGGTCAACGTGCTCGCCGCCATGAAGGCTGCGCAGGTCAAGACCGTGCTGACCTCGAAGGCCTTCATCGAGAAGGGCAAGCTCGAGAAGCTGATGACCGCGATCTCCGCGGAGGCGCGCGTCGTCTATCTCGAGGACGTCCGCGCCTCGATCGGTACCGCCGACAAGATCAAGGGCCTGCTCGCCGGCACCGCGCCTCGCGTCGTGCGCCAAGCCAACGACGCGGCGGTGGTGCTGTTCACCTCGGGCTCCGAGGGCACGCCCAAGGGCGTGGTGCTGTCCCACCGCAACATCCTCGCCAACGCGGCGCAGGCGCTGGCGCGGGTCGATGCCAACGCCAACGACAAGGTGTTCAACGTGCTGCCGGTGTTCCACTCGTTTGGACTCACGGGCGGAATGATGATGCCGATGTTGGCGGGCATCCCGATCTACATGTATCCGTCGCCGCTGCATTACCGCATCGTGCCCGAGCTGATCTACCAGACCGGGGCGACCATCCTGTTCGGCACCGACACGTTCCTGACCGGCTACGCCCGCTCGGCGCACGCTTACGACTTCCGCACCCTGCGCCTCGTGATCGCTGGCGCCGAGGCGGTCAAGGACCGCACGCGCCAGGTGTTCATGGAGCGCTACGGCATCCGCATCCTCGAAGGCTACGGCGTCACTGAGACCGCGCCGGTGCTGGCGATGAACACGCCGATGATGAATCGCCCCGGCACTGTCGGCCGCCTGTCCCCGCTGATGGAAAGCCGGCTCGATCCGGTTCCCGGCATCGAGGACGGCGGACGCCTGTCGGTGCGCGGCCCGAACGTGATGCTCGGCTATCTCAGGGCCGAAAATCCCGGCGTGCTCGAAGTGCTCCCCGAGGGCTGGCACGACACCGGCGACATCGTGTCGATCGACGCTGCCGGCTTCATCACCATCAAGGGCCGCGCCAAGCGCTTTGCCAAGATCGCGGGCGAAATGGTCTCGCTGTCCGCAGTCGAAGCCATCGCCGCGTCGCTATGGCCGCAGGCCGCCTCGGTCGCGGTCTCGATCCCCGATCAGCGCAAGGGCGAGCGCATCGTGCTGCTGACCACGGAAAAGAATGCCGAGCGTAGCGCGATGCAGGCCCAGGCCAAGGCGATCGGCGCCTCCGAGCTCACCGTGCCCGCGGCGATCATGGTAGTCGACAAGGTGCCGCTGCTCGGCACCGGCAAGACCGACTATGTCACGGCGACGGCAATGGCCCGCGAGCAGGCCTCAGTGCCGGAGCGTGAGGTGGCGTGAGAGGTTCCAAGCCGGACGGTGCGCGGGTCACGCCGCCGTCCGCCGCTCCTGCGCGTAACGCACCAGCGCGGCAAAGCGATAGATGCCGTGCACGAACTTGCCGTAGGGCATCGTGATGAAGAACGCAAACACGGCACCGAGATGCAGTGCGAGCAGCGGGCCCATCGCGGCGGTCTCGCGCAGTACCAGCAGCAGCATCCCGGTGAGCCCTGTCAGGAACAGCATGGCGATGAAGCCGACATCCATGCCATAGCTGAACTCGTCGAGCAGCGCCGGATCGCGCCGCATCTTGGCGGCGAACAGGCCGATCGGCCCGGCGATCAGGCCGATGCCGCCGAGCGTGCCCAGCACCACCGGCAGGTCCCACCACGGATACGGCGCTTCGCGGGCAAGCAAATAGTGATACAGCGTGGCCACTGACGTCGCCGCGAAGCACAGCAGGAAGCCGTAGAAGGTCAGGTGGTGATAGAGCTTGCGCCGGTCCGTGGGCTTGTCGTCCTCGTTGTAGCAGCCGACACCGCCGCCGTGGAGATAGCGCAGTTCGCCAGCGTCGCGAATCGCCTGAAAGATCGAGCCGATGCCTGCGCGGCCGCCGATGGGCGGACTGATATCGCGCCAGAACGCACGCACGCTCATGACCAGGGCGAAAATGGCATAGAGAAAGGCGGCACCGAACAGCGCGGCCATGACGCTGTGCGGCATTAACTTGTAGAAGGCGCCAGGACCGGTGTGCACGCCGAACAGGACGCCCGGGTCGTTCAGGGCGACGAAGCCGAGGATGAACGCGGCCATGCTGAGCGCGGCGGTGATGCTGATGACAAGCCCATTGCGTGCGAAGGCGCCAGAGAGCGCCTGCGGCCAGGCATAAGCCGCATAGGAATCCGCGCGCGCGACCGCCAGCGTCTTCGGGACGTTGACGTTGAACTCGTGCGGCGGCGCGAACTGGCAGTCGACGTAGCAGGCGCCGCAGGCGTGGCAGAGATTGGCGAGATAGTTGAGGTCGCCGTCGGAGAAGGCGCGGCGCATCTCCATGGCCGGGAACACCGCGCACAAGCCCTCGCAGTAGCGGCAGGAATTGCAGACCGTCATCAGGCGATCGGCCTCGTCCAAGATCCTAGTTCCGTGCATGTTTCGCCGCTTCCCGTCCTGCGATCCGCCCGAACACGCTGCCGATGGTCATGCCCATGCCAGCAGCATAGCCTTTGCCAAGCACGTTGCCGGCCATGATCTCGCCGGCCGCGAACATGTTGGCGGACGGCTTGCCGTCCTTCATCAGCATCCGCGCCTCCTTGTTCACCCGCGTGCCGAGATAGGTGAACGTGATGCCCGGCCGCACCGGATAGGCGAGATAAGGCGGCGTCTCGATTCTGCGTGCCCAGTGCGTCTTGGGCGGCGTGATGCCCTCGGTCCGGCAGTCGTCCAGAATGGTGTGATCAAAGGTGCCGGGCCGCACCGCCGCGTTGAACTCGGTGATGGTCTTTTCCAGGGCGGCCGGATCGAGCGCGAGCTTGCCGGCGAGCTCCGCGATCGTCTGCCCGGCAATCGGCGGGAACAGTGTAGGCATGAAGCTGGTGACGACGGTGGAATCGAAGATGATGTAGGCGATCTGGTCCGGCTGCGCGGCGACCAGCCTGCCCCAGATCGCATAGCGCTTCGGCCAGATGTCTTCGCCCTCGTCGTAGAAGCGCTGCGCATGCTTGTTGACGACGATGCCGAACACGACCGAGTCGTGGCGGGTGATGATGCCGCCGTCGAATTTCGGCGCGCGAGCATCGATCGCGACCGCATGGCACTGCGTGGGATCGCCGACCTCCTGCACGCCCCTGTCGAGCAGCATCTTCAGGATCGAGCCGCGGTTGTAAGGCGTGCCGCGGATCAGGAAATTGTCGGCGGCCTCGCCCCAATATTGCTTCAGCCATTCGATGTTGGCCTCGAACCCGCCGGCCGCGGCCACCAGCGCACCGGCGCGGATCTCGATCTCGCCCCTGACCGGGCGCTCGAGGCGCGCGGCGAGGAACATGCCGTCCTCGATCAGGAGGTCGATAACCTCGGCGTCGTATTCGACCTCGACGCCGAGCCGCTCGGCAGTCAGGTACAACGCGTTCAGCATCGCGCGGCCCCCGCCGAGGAAAAAGGAATTGGTGCGGCCGAGGCTCAGCGTGCCGCCGAGCGAGGGCTGCCAGCGCACGCCCTGCTCCACAATCCAGTTCAGGATGTCCTTGGACTCCCGTATCATGTGACGGGCGAGCGCCTCGTCGGTCTGTCCGCCGGTGACGCGCAGCAGGTCCTCCCAGAACTCCTCCTCGGTGTAGGGGCCGGTGAGGATTTCGGTCGCCGCGTCATGGGCGCAGCGCATGTTGCGGGTGTGGCGGGTGTTGCCGCCGCGATAGAACTTTGGCGCCCCCTCGAGCACCAGCACGGACGCGCCGCCGCGCCGCGCGCTGATCGCTGCGCAGAGCGCCGCGTTGCCGCCGCCGATGACCAGCACGTCGTATTTGCGGCTCATGCCTTGCGCCCGCGGGCACGCGAGATTGGAAACATTCTGTCCGTCAGTGCCATGCTCGACCTTCCAGCGTTGCGCATTTCGTAGACAACTAGCGCCTCGCCCTGCGCGCTGGACGCGCGTCTTCAGCCGAAGCCGATAGAGCATTGCCGAGCGACTCGATCGGTCCGCCCAGCGTGCGCGTCAGGTGGATGGCCGCCTTCAGCAACAGCGACGTCATCGTCTTGATGTTGTCCCTCGTAAAGCGCGGCTTCGGTCCCGAGAGCGACAAGGCGCCGACGCATTTGCCGCCGGGACCGAACACGGGGCAGGCCAGCCCGGCACAATCCGGGTCGCGCTCCCCGAATGAGAGCGCGATGCAAGTCTCGCGAATGGCATCATAGGTCTCGCCTTTCTCGCCGCCGAAGGCGAGGATGATACGACCCGCCGCACCGCGCTCCAGGGGCAGCAGCATGCCGGCCTCGACGCGGTCGAGTGTCGAGTGCTGGGAATCGACGCGGAACACGCAGAGCCGGCGCTTGGCATCATGCCGCACGTGATAGGATGGACTTTCAGCGCCGTCGGCCACGAGCTGGCGCAGCAGCGGCATCACCCGATCATGCAGATTGTTGCTGCGCTGGTACACCGCACCCAGCCGGAACGGCGTCGGCCCGAGATGGTAGCGGCCGTCGGCGAGTTGCACGAGGTAGCCGAATTCCTGCAGCGATGTCATCAGCCGCAACAGGGTGCTTTTGTACATCTTGGTGCGCCGGGCGAGCTCCGCCAGCGTCATCGGCTCCGGGGCATCCTCGAACACGGCAAGGATGGTCAGGGCGCGGTCGACGGCGGCGACACCGGGCGAAGGCATGGCATTTCCTATTGGGGGAAGCCGGAAGGATCGATCAGCTTGGCGATGACGGGAAAGTACGCATCCCCCATGCCCTTGTCGATCGTCTCCTGGAAGATGGTGCGCATCAGCGCGGCACCGCGCAGGTTCAGCCCGGCCTGCGCGCCGAGCTCCAGCGCATAGGAAAGGTCCTTCATCGCGTATTCGGTGGAGAACGCCCGCAGCGGAAATTCCTCGGCGACGATCGCCTTCATGCCGTGGTTGCGCAGGGCAAAACTGTCCGCCGACCCCTTGGACAGCGTTTCCAGCAGCAGCTTCGGCTCGACACCGCTGTGCTTGGCGATCGCGACCGCTTCCGCCAGCGCATTGACCGTCTCGAACAGCACCATGTTGTTGAGGATCTTCGTGACCTGCCCGGCCCCAGTGCCGCCACAGAGGGTGACGTCCGTGGCGAAACAACGGATCAGCGGCTCGACCGCGGCGAACTGCTCGGTCGTCGCACCGACCATGACGCTGAGGGTGCCGTCCTGCGCGGCCTGGCGGGTGCGTGCGATAGGCGCATCGATCCAGAGCGCGCCCTTGTCCGCGAGCTGTTTGGCGAAGGAACGGGTCAGGCCGACATCGGAGGTACCGAGATCGATCACGGTCTGGCCGCGCATGGCCGCCGGCAGGATGCCTTCGAACACCGACATCACATGCTTGGCGCTGGGCAGGCACAGAAAGATCGTCTCTGCGCCGGTGACGAGATCCCCGATCGACTTCGCCGGCGTGGCCCCGTCAGCCGCGATTCGCGCCAGCGGCTCTGCGGCGAGGTCGAACGCCAGCACCGGCCGGCCGCTCTTGCGCAACAGGTTGCGGCAAATCGGCTCGCCCATGACGCCAAGACCGACGAATCCAATCGAACCAGACATTTCCGTTCGTCTCCTCGAACCATTGTGACCGGGCGGGTGCGGTCCCGCCCGGTCATGTCGTTACTTCACCAGCGGGCAACCACCTTCGCTCATCGGCCGAAACACCTCTTCGCCCGGCTTGGAGCTGACGACCCGGTAATAGTCGAACTTGTATCTGGATTCTTCCGGCTTTTTCACCTGGACCAGATGCATGGTGTGCAGAACGCGCCCGTCGGGGCGGATCGCAACGTCCTTGTTGTACATGTCGTTGACTTTCAACTCGTGCATCTTCGCGGCAACGGCCGTCGCGTCCGTGGTGCCGGCAGCCTTCACGGCGGCAAGATAGTGGTGGACGCCGCTATAGACACCGGCCTGTACCATGCTCGCGACCTTGCCTTCCATCTGGGCGGCATAGCGCTTCGACCAGGCGCGAGTCTGCTCGTTGAGGTCCCAGTAGAACGAGGTCGTCACCTGCAAACCCTGGGTGACCTTCAGGCCGAGTGAATTCACGTCGGTGATGAAAACAAGCAGGCCGGCGAGCTTCTGGCCGCCCTCGACGATGCCGAACTCACCCGCCTGCTTGATCGCGGTCTGCACGTCGGCGCCCGAGGTCGCGAGCCCGACGACGTCGGCTTTGGAGCCCTGCGCCTGCAGCAGAAACGAGGCGAAATCCGCGGTGCCGAGCGGATGGGCGGCCGAGCCGATCACCTTGCCGCCAGCCGCCTCGATGAACTTGGTCGCGTCGCGTTGAAGCGCGTGGCCGAAAGCGTAGTCAGCCGTCACGAAGTACCAGGTCTTGCCGCCTGCCCGCGTGATCGCGTCGCTGGTGAGCTTCGACAGCGCGTAGGTGTCATAGTTGAAGTGAAAGCTGACGGGCGAGCAGGCTTTTCCGGTGAAATCGGACGAGCCGGGGCCCGAGATGACGAAGATCCTGTTCTTCTGCTTGGCGACTTCAAGAATGGCAAAACCGGCAGAGGAGGCCGCGCCGTCCGCAATCACGTCGACGCCTTCATTGTCGAACCATTTGCGCGCAGTGGCCGATGCGATATCCGGCTTGTTCTGATGATCTGCCGAGATGATCTCGATTTTCTTGCCGAGCAGTTCGTTGCCGAAATCTTCCGCTGCCAGCTTGGCGGCAACGACCGAGCCGCGACCGCCATTATCGGCGAACACGCCGGACTGGTCGTTGAGAACGCCGATCCTGATGACATTGTCGGCCGCGATCGCGGCGCCCATCTGTGCAGCCAGAACGGCCGCGATCATCCAAGGCAACTTCATAACATACGCCTCCCTTTTACGACTTGTGCTTATCGAGGATGTCCTGCAGCACCGGCGCGATGCAGCGGCGGAACTGCGCTGGATTTTCGCTCATCGGAAAATGGCCGAGCCGCTCCATCACGGTGGCCTTCGCGCCGGGAATGCCGGCAGCTGTCCGCAGCGTATCCTCCGGCGTGCAGGAGAAATCGTACTCGCCGGTCAGCAGATAGAGCGGGCACGCATTGACGTCGATGCTGCCGGTACGTCCGCGCAGATCGCCGTCGACGCGATAGAAATACAGATCGCCCTTGAAGATGCCGGGGCCGCCCTGCTTGTAGCCCCACAGCGTCTCATTGCGCGCAGCGTCAGGACCGTTTGGCGCGATCAACCCTGACACCAGCGCGGCGCAGACCTCGCCGCCGTGAACATCAGGCCGGTTCAGCCAGTTCGTATCGTACCAGGGCTGCTGGAAGTCCGCGGCCTCGAGCCCGATCAAGGCACGAAATTCCCGGGCATGCTCTATGGCGAGATTGAGCACGATGCGCCCGCCGATCGAACACCCCATCACCACCGGCCGCTCCAGCCTGAGCGCGTGGCAGAAGGCGCGAATCGTCTCCGTATAGCTCGCGGTGGTCAGCCGGTATTCGCTGCCATATCGGCTGTCCGGCGGATTGGACTTGCCGTGCCAGGGCATGTCGAAGGCGATGATACGGAAGTTCCTGGTGAACTCGCCGTCCACGAGCATGTGGCGCCACTGCCGCGCGTCGGAGCCGGCGGTGTGGAGGCAGACCAGCGGAATGCCGCTGCCGTTTTCCTCGAAATAGATCCTGTTGATCTCGCCATCGATGTCGACGTGCACGTAGCGCCCGGAGATCGGCTCGATGAAGCCGTTCATGACGCACCTCCGAACCCGTTCCGCCGCGGTAGCGCCAGCAGATCCTTGAAATACTGAAGATGCGTCATGAAGGGATGCAGATCGCCCTCGAGAGCCGCCTGCCCGCGCTTGGTCAATGCCAGCAGGTCGTGCCAGCCCGCCGGCGGCATCGTCTGCCAGTGGGCGGCCAAGGCGGCTGGCGTCGCACGAAAGGAGAAACGCCAGGAG
Organism: Bradyrhizobium sp.; assembly: GCA_035575945.1. Taxonomy (GTDB): domain Bacteria; phylum Pseudomonadota; class Alphaproteobacteria; order Rhizobiales; family Xanthobacteraceae; genus Bradyrhizobium. The sequence goes on from DATLXF010000027.1 coordinate 435,590, forward strand.
CGCATCAGCACCGGCGCCGGCGCCATGTCCACGATCCGGCCGGCCCGAATGGTGAGGTGAAATGGCTGGGTGATCGGGCCAAGCAGGCAATCGACATCGAGCCAGCGACCGCGAGCAATGAGTGCCTCGTCGCGGGCCAGCAAGTCGGGGATCGTCCTGAAGGCCGCGATGACGGCATCGGGCGCGAATGGCACCGGGGAGCCGTCGTCCGGCCGGACGCGTTCGAAGTCCAATGTTTCGTCCCTCGTCGACAATCGTTCTGTTCAACAGAACGATATTCTATTTCTATTCCACTTCTATACAGGGGTTGCGAACGAACTCAAGTGCGCAGGAGCCATGGCACTGCACGCCGTGGCGGACGCAGGCCGACCGCTCGAGAGAGACCGCTTGATTTCAGGCTTCGAAGACGCGCGCGACCAGCCAGTAGCCGCCGAGCAGGCCGATCACGGCGGAGAACGTGTAGACCAGCCCCGCCGCCCTCACCGGTTCGGACCGGTCCCCACCGCTCCATCGATCGGCGAGACGGAGGATCGGCAACGCGACCGCAACGATCGCGACCTGCCCGATCTCGACGCCGATGTTGAAAGCGGCGAGCGCTGGCATGGCTGCGTTCGGCGGCAACCCGATCTCGCGCAGCACGCCGGCGAAGCCGAGCCCGTGGATCAGTCCGAACAGAAGAGCCACGCGCCAGCGCTTGTCGACGTCCCGCGAGAAGAAATTCTCGAGCGCCACGAAGACGATCGAGGCCGCGATCGCAGGCTCCACGATGCTGCTCGGGACGACCAGAACATCGAGCGCGGCCAGCGACAAGGTGATCGAATGGGCAATGGTGAAGGCCGTCACGATCTTGACGACGGGAACGAGCCGTCTCGCCCACAGCATCACCGCGATCAGGAATGCGATGTGATCGTAGCCGAGGAAGATGTGCTCGATTCCAGTGAAGACATAGCGCTGCATCGTCGACCACAGCGACGGCAGCTCGGTTGAAAGCGTGACCGTCGTGTTGCCGGCATCGAGCAAGGCCTGTGTTTCCGACCGGCCCTGGGCAATCAGCACGATCTGGCGCGCGGCCGGGTCCTTCTCGGTCAGCACGGTCGAGCGATAGATGATATCGCCGGCGGCGTCAGTGCAGGCAAAGTTATTGCGATAGATGATTCCGTCGCCGTCGGCGAGGATCGCGGCATCTCCGGCAGCACAGGCCTTGGCAGCGCCTGTGACAGCTAGGTGCGTCCCCATATAGGCGAGGATGGCGGATCTGGCCGCTTCCACCGCGGCAGGATCGACAGCGTCCCGTCTCGCATCATAGACCTTTGTACCGATCGCACGGTCGACATCGCTGCCCTTCAATCCGAGTTCGACGCCCACCGAGCGATCGGGGCTCAGGGCGACCCGCGCCGTGACGAGGTTGACCTCGTGTGCCTCTGCCGGAAGAGCAATGCCGAGCAGCACCGCGAGCCCGGCCAGAAGCAGCCGCCTCATGATCCCGCTCCATCGCGCTCACGCCAGCACATCTGCCACGACCGCCTTCAGGACAGCCCGGACATCGGACGGCTTCAGCCGCACCTGCAAGCCGCGCTGGCCGCCATTCAGATAGACCAGGTCGTGGGCGAGCGCGCTCTGCTCGATCACGGTGCCGACCTGCTTGCGCTGCCCGAACGGGCTGATGCCGCCGACCTTGTAGCCGGTGACGCGCTCGGCCTCAGGCGGCTTCATCATCTGCGCCGACTTGCCGCTCGCCGCCGCCGCCAGCTTCTTCATCGAGACCTCCTGGTCGGACGGGACGACCACGCAGACCGGCTTGCCGTCGACCAGCGCCATCAGCGTCTTCAGGACGCGCGCCGGGTCCTCGCCGAGCGCGGCGGCCGCCTGGAGCCCGATGCTCTCGGCGTCGGGATCATAGTCGTAGGCGTGAACCGTGAAGGCGACACCGGCGGCCGTGAGTGCGAGTGTGGCGGGGGTGACCTTGGACATGCGTCACATGTAGCACCGTCGTTGCGAGGAGCGAAGCGACGAAGCAATCCAGAATCTTGGCGGCGGAGGCAGTCTGGATTGCTTCGCTTCGCTCGCAATGACGGTGTGGGCGCAGATTTCCCGCCACACTCCAGCCGTCGTTCCCGGCGAGGCCTACTCCGCCGCGTCCCGCATCTCGGCGCGTTCGGCCCGTGCCGCGCAGAACTTGAACTCCGGGATCTTGCCGAACGGGTCCAGCGCCGGGTTGGTGAGCAGGTTCGCCGCCGCCTCGGCGTAGCAGAACGGCATGAACACCATGTTCTCCGGCACGTCGCGGTCGGAGCGGACCTTGACCTCGACGGCGCCGCGGCGCGTCTCCAGGCGGATGAAATCGCCCGGCGCAAGGTTCTTCCTCCGCATGTCCTTCGGCGACATGAAGGCGACCGCCTCGGGCTCGATCTGGTCGAGCACCTGGGCGCGGCGGGTCATCGAGCCGGTGTGCCAGTGCTCGAGCACGCGGCCGGTCGACAGCACCATCGGATATTCATCGTCCGGGATCTCGTCCGGCGGGATCACCTTGGCCGGGACGATCTTGCCGCGGCCGCTCGCGGTCGGAAAGCCGGTGGTGAAGATGATCTCGTTGCCGGGGTTGTCCGGAGCGTCGACGGGATAGGTCACCGCGCCTTCGCGCAGCAGGCGCTCCCAGGTGATGTTCTTCAGCGAGGGCATCAGCTGCGCCATCTCGGCGAAGACATCGCCGGGACCGGAATAGTTCCACGGCAGCCCCATGCGCTTGCCGATCTCCTGGATGATCCAGAGATCCTGTCGCGCGTCGCCCGGCGGCTTGATCACCTGGCGCGCGAGCTGCACCCGGCGATCGGTGTTGGTGAAGGAGCCGTCCTTCTCCGCGAAGGCCGAGGCCGGCAGGATCACGTCGGCGTGGAACGCAGTCTCCGTGACGAAGAGATCCTGCACCACGAGATGATCGAGCATGGCGAGCGCCTGGCGCGCATGCTGGAGATCGGGATCGGACATCGCGGGATTCTCGCCCTCGATATACATGCCCTTGATCTCGCCGGCATGGATCGCGTTCATGATCTCGACCACGGTCAGGCCGCGGACGGGATCGAGGTCCTGCTGCCAGAGCTTCTCGAAACTGCTGCGCAGATCGTCGCGACCGACCGGCTGATAGTCCGGCAGGAACATGGGAATGAGGCCGGCGTCGGACGCTCCTTGCACATTGTTCTGGCCGCGCAGCGGATGCAGGCCGGTGCCGGGGCGGCCGACCTGGCCGGTGATCAGCGCCAGCGCGATCAGGCAACGCGCATTGTCGGTGCCGTGGACGTGCTGGCTGATGCCCATGCCCCAAAAGATGATCGACGATTTCGCCCGCGCATAGGTGCGCGCTACCTCGCGCAGCGTCTGCGCCGGGATGCCGCAGATCGGCTCCATCCTCTCCGGGGTGAATTCCTTGATCTTCTCCTTGAGGTCCTCGAATCCCTCGGTGTAGCCGGCGATGTACTGGTCGTCGGTCAGCCCTTCCGCGATGATCGTGTGGATCATCGCGTTCAGCATGGCGACGTCGGAGCCGGGCTTGAACTGCAGATGCTTGGTCGCATGCCGCGACAGCGTCTGCCGCCGCGGGTCCATCACGAACAGTTTTGCGCCGTTCTGCTTGACCGCGTTCTTGATGAAGGTCGCCGCGACCGGATGGTTCACGGTCGGATTGGCGCCGATCACGATGATGACCTCGGCATCCATGGCGGCCGCGAACGGTGCCGACACCGCGCCCGAGCTCAGGCCTTCGAACAGCGCCGCCACCGACGAAGCGTGGCACAGACGGGTGCAATGGTCGACATTGTTCGAACCGAAGCCGGTGCGCACCAGCTTCTGGAACAGATAGGCCTCTTCGTTGGAGCCCTTGGCCGAGCCGAACCCGGCCAGCGCCTTCACGCCCTTCTCTTCGCGTATCTTGACGAGGCCCTTGGCGGCGATGTCGAGCGCCTCCTCCCAGCTCGCTTCGCGGAAATGCGTGAAGGGATTGGCCGGATCGACCTGGTCGTTGGCATCCTTCTTCGCGTTCGGCAGCCGCACCAGCGGCTTGGTCAGGCGATGCGGATGGTGGATGTAGTCGAAACCGAAGCGGCCCTTGACGCAGAGGCGATTATGGTTGGCGGGGCCGTCGCGGCCTTCCGCATAGATCACCTTCTCGTCCTTGACCTCGTAGGTGACCTGGCAGCCGACGCCGCAGAACGGGCAGAGCGAGTCCACCTTCCTGTCGGCGTAAGTCACGCGCGTCTGCTTCTCGTCCAGCATCACGGCCGGCATCAGGGCGCCGGTCGGGCAGGCCTGCACGCATTCGCCGCAGGCAACGCAGGTGGACTCGCCCATGGGATCGTCGAAGTCGAACACGATCTTCGAATCGTGATTGCGGTAGGCCATGCCGATGACGTCGTTGACCTGGACCTCGCGGCAGGCGCGCACGCACAGGCCGCACTGGATGCAGGCATCGAGATTGACGCGCATTGCCGGATGGCTGGCATCGGTCGCCCAGCGCTCGGCGGCGGGAAAGCGGCTCTCGGTGACGCCCGTGGACTCGGCCCAGTGCCAGAACTTCGAATCCGGATCGTGGCTGGTCTCGCGCGCCGGCTGGTCGGCGACGAGCAACTCCATCACCATTTTTTGCGCCGACACCGCACGCGCGGATTCCGTCTTCACTTTCATGCCGACCGACGGCGTGCGCTTGCAAGACGCGGCGAGCACGCGCTCGCCCTCGATCTCGACCATGCAGGCGCGACAATTGCCGTCGGGGCGGTAGTCCGGCGCCGGCGAATAGCACAGATGCGGGATCTCCCGCCCCTGCCGCCTAGCCACCTGCCAGATGGTCTCGCCGGGCTTGGCCTCGACCTGCTTGCCGTCGAGCTCGAACGTAATCCTGGTCATTCGGCCGCTTCCTTGAACTCGTCAGGGAAATATTTGATCACGGATGACAGCGGATTCGATGCCGCCTGTCCGAGCCCGCAGATCGAGGCGTCACGCATCGCCTGGCTCAATTCTCCCAGCAGAGCCCGGTTCCAGACCGGTTTCTGCATCAGCAGCGCCGCCTTCTGGGTACCGACGCGACACGGCGTGCACTGACCGCAGCTCTCGTCCTCGAAGAACTTCATCAGGTTCAGCGCCGCCGCGCGCACGCTGTCCTTTTGCGAGAGGATCACGATGGCGGCCGAGCCGATGAAGCAGCCGTATTTCTCCAGCGTGCCGAAATCGAGCGGAATGTCATCCATCGACGCCGGCAGGATGCCGCCGGACGCGCCGCCCGGCAGATAGGCGTAGAACTGATGACCGTCGGCCATGCCGCCGCAATATTCCTCGATCAGCTCGCGCACGGTGATGCCTGATGGCGCGAGCTTCATGCCGGGTTTCTTGACGCGGCCCGAGACCGAGAAGCTGCGCAGGCCGTGCCGCTCGTGGCGGCCGTGGCCTTTCCACCAGTCGGCGCCCTTCTCGACGATGTCGCGCACCCACCACAGCGTCTCGATGTTGTTGATCAGCGTCGGTAGCCCGAACAGGCCAACCTGGAACGGGTAAGGCGGCTTGTGCCGGGGCAGGCCGCGCTTGCCTTCAATGCTTTCCAGCAGCGAGGATTCCTCGCCGCAGATGTAGGCGCCGGCGCCGCGGCGCAGGTGCAGCGTCGGCCCGCTTGAGGGGAGCTTTGCGATCTCGCGCTGGAGAATCTCGCGCGAGGCCGGATATTCGTCGCGTAAATAGATGTAGACGTCGCTCGCCTGCACCACGTGCGCGCCGATCAGCATGCCCTCGATGAAGCGATGCGGATCGGTTTCGAGGTAATATCGGTCCTTGAACGTGCCGGGCTCGCCCTCGTCGCCGTTAATCGCCATCAGCCGCGGCCCGGGCTCCCCCAGCACGGCGCGCCATTTTCGTCCGGTGGGAAAGCCCGCGCCACCGAGCCCCCGCAGCGAGGCGTCGTCCAGCGACTTCAAAAGATCATCCGTCGAGAGTTCGCCCGCGCGCAGCCGGCCCAGCAGCTGGTAGCCGCCGGCGGCGACATAGGCGTCGTAACCGACATAGTCGGGCAGATGCGCGTGCGTGTCGCCGGCCTTCGCGGCGGCCATCACATTGGCGACGGTGGCCTGGTCGACGAAATTGTGCCCGACCTCGGCAGCAGGCGCAGTGTCACAGCGGCCGACGCAGGGCGCGCGCACGACGCGGATGCCGGGACCTGACGCGCTCTTGAGATCTTCGAGCAACTTCTCGCCGCCGAGCATCGCACAGGTGAGCGAGTCGCACACGCGGATCGTGAGCGGCGCGATGTCCGGCTCGCCTTCCTTCACCACGTCGAAATGCGCATAGAAGGTCGCGGTCTCGAACACTTCGGCAAAGGCGAGCTTCATCTCGTCAGCCAGCGCGGCCAGATGCGCAGCCGAGATCTGGTGATACTTGTCCTGGATCAGATGCAGATATTCGATCAGGAGATCGCGCCGCCGCGGCTTGTCGCCGAGCAAGAGCTCGAGTTCGTGCGCGGCGGTCGGATCGACCTGCCGTCCTTTCGGGGTGGCCTTGGCGCGCCGGCGTCCCTCACCGGGATGCTCGAACGGGCGGACCTTGTGGACGTCCTCGTGGCTCATCGATTCGTCTCGATCTCGTCTATACAACCGCTCCACTTCTAGTCTCTGGCATGCCAGATGCCAATAGAATTCTCATGCTCGGGGAAGCGGTTACACTGCGCGACCCGAATAAGGGGCCTGGGCGACCTGGGAGCGCCGCCGACCCGGCCTTGCGATCGTCCAACACGCCAATTGATGGAGCGAAGCCCGAATTGGCTGTGAGATCAATAAAGGCTTCCCGTGCGGCGATAGCGAAATCCTATCGAACTCCTCCTCCGAGGCTACGGCAAGCTCGGGCGTGGTGCGCTCCCGCTCGTGGTGAGGATGCGATCAGAATATCTTGACTGATAGCCAGCAGTCGCGGCCGGTGAACAACCGCCCGTCTAAGAGGCGCTGCTCTTCTCGACCAGGAAGACGATGCGCGCCTCGTTGCGCTCTGTGATCTCGACCTTGTCGCCGGTCTCCCGAATGAGATTGGGGATATCGATCACCGAGAGAGGATCGGTACAGTGGACTTCGAGTTGGTCTCCCGCCTTGAGCGGCTTGAGCGCCTTGCGGGTCTTAAGCGCCGGCAGCGGGCATTTCAGCCCGGTCAGATCGAGCGTCGTCCTGGTCATGGCTGCACCATGGCTGGGCGGCGCGGCTGCGTCAACGTTGGCAGGCGTCAGATCAGGCTGGCGTAGGACAGGAAGCCTACATCCTGCCCCGGCTCGACATTCGTGATGTCTTCGCCGAGTTCGACGAGACCGTCGGTCTCGACCAGCGAGGACAAGAGGCCGGCGCCTTCGCGCGGGAACTTGATTGCTTCGAGCCCGCCGCCCTGCGCCCGCCGCAGCGAGGCGCGCACATATTCACGCCGCCCCGCCTTCTTCTTGTAGGTGAACGCCGCGCGCAGCGGGATGGGCAAGAGCGGCTCCGGCAAGGCGCCCGACAGCGCCAAAACCGTCGGCCGCACCACGTGGACGAAGGTCACGAAGCTCGCGACGGGATTGCCGGGCAGTCCGATCAGCGGTGTGCCGTCGATAATGCCCATGGCCACCGGACGGCCCGGTTTGATCGCCATCCGCCACAACACCAGCGAGCCGATGCTCTCCACCGCCGCCTTGACGTGATCTTCCTCGCCGGTCGAGACACCGCCGGTGGTGAGGATCAGGTCGTGGCCGCCTGCAACCTGCTTCAGGCCGCTCGCCAGAGAGTCGCGCTCGTCGCGCAAGATGCCGAGATCGCTGACCTCGCAGCCGAGCCGCCGCAACATCGCCATCAGCATGAAGCGGTTGGAATCGAACAATTGCGAGGCGGCGCGCGGCTCGCCGGGCGAAGCCAGCTCGTCGCCGGTCGAGAACACGGCGACGCGGATGCGCCTGACCACGTCGATCCTTGTCAGGCCGAACGCGGCGGCAAGCGCGACATGTTGCGGTCGTAGGCACTGGCCAGCGCGGAGCGCGACGTGCCCCTGCGGAATGTCCTCGCCTGCGGGCCGGACATTTGCGCCGGGCTTCAGCCCCGGCGGCAGCACGATCTTCCCAGTCTCATCGATGCGAACGTCCTCCTGCATGAAGACGGTCTCCGCATCCGGCGGCATCGGCGCGCCAGTGAAGATGCGCGCGGTGTGGCCGGGTTTGATCGGCGCTCGCGCAAGGCCGCCGGCCTGAATGCGACCGTCGAGCGGGAACGCCAGCTCTTTGCTGACCGGAAGGTCGGCGTTGCGGACGGCGTAACCGTCGACGGCGGAGTTGGTGAACGGCGGCAGCGGCAAAGGTGCGACCACATCGCCCGCGAGCACGCGCCCGTCGGCATCGACCAGGCCCACCGTCTCGCTATCGGCAATCGCGTTGACGCGAGTCGTGATCAGCCCGACGGCCTCGTCGACCGACATCATCGGTCCGCCGAAGGCAAAGCAATCGTCCGACAATTGCGCCATGGTGCCTCGTCAGCGTATCGCGGCGCTTCTGGCCACCGCTTCCTCGACCGGCATCGCCACACGCAGCATCAGGGCCGCGGCAGCCGCGACATCATCGAGATGGACAGTCGGCAGCCTCGTGTCAATCGCGACATCGCTCGCAATCCCGGCAATGCCGGGATCGTCCGGAAACAGCAGCGGCTTGCCGTTGGCGGCACGATGCACCTCGATCTTGCGATGCGGCTCGCGCTTGAATCCTTCGACCACGACGAGATCGACCGCGGAGAGCTTGCCGAGCAGCTCCGGCAGCCGCGGCTCCGCCGCCCCACGCAATTCATGCATCAGCGCCCAGCGGTTCGAGGAGGCGACCAGCACCTCCGCCGCGCCGGCCTCGCGATGACGCCAGGAATCCTTGCCCGGCACGTCGACGTCGAACCGGTGATGCGCATGCTTGATCACGGAAACGCGCAGGCCTTGCGCGTTGAAATGCGGGATCAGCCGCGTCAACAGCGTGGTCTTGCCCGCACCGCTCCAGCCCGCAAGGCCGATGACTTTCATAACCGTTCGATCTCCGCCAACGGCTCGCTTGCCGATGGAACACCAACCTTGCCAGCGTCATTGCGAGCGCAGCAAACAATCCATACCGTCGCCGCGGGGGCATTCCTGGATTGCTTTGCTACGCTCGCAATGACGAACGACCCATTTCGCTCGTTTCCGCCATGCATATATCGGCTTGACCCGAATGTCATGCTAACCTCGCGGCCATGATGAAGATCGACAAAGCCCCGGTGCCGCTGGTCGTCCCCAATCCGGACGACCCGCGCCTGACCCAGACCGTGACCGGCACCGACCAGACCGGCGCCAGGGTCGAGATCAAGGTTCCGATGGAGCGGCCGCTGACGCTCTACCTGAACGCCCAGGAGATCGTCACGATGATGACGATCGGCGACTATCCGGAATATCTGGCGCTCGGCTACCTGCTGAACCAGAACATGCTGAAGTATAACGACGTGGTCACCGAGGTCGAATACGACGACGACCTCCAGGTGGTGGTCGTGCGCACCTCACACCACACCAATTTCGAGGCCAAGCTGAAGAAGCGCACGCAGACCTCGGGCTGCGCGCAAGGCACCGCCTTCGGCGACCTGCTGGAGGCCGTCGAGAGCGTCGCATTGCCCAAGGCGGAGCTACGCACCTCCTGGCTCTACCAGATGACGCAGACCATCAACACCATGCCTTCCCTCTATCTCGAGGCCGGCGCGATCCACGGCTGCGTGCTGTGCCAGGCGGGCGAGCCGCTCTGCTATACCGAGGACGTCGGCCGCCACAACGCCGTCGACAAGATCGCAGGCTGGATGTACCGCCACGACGTCGACGCTTCCGACAAGATCCTCTACACCACGGGACGCCTCACCTCCGAGATGGTGATCAAGACCGTGCGCATGGGCATTCCGATCCTGGTGTCGCGCTCCGGCTTCACCGCCTGGGGCGTCGATCTCGCAAGGCAGGTCGGACTGACGCTGGTTGGGCGCACCCGCGGCAAGCGCTTCATCGCACTCGCAGGCGAGGAGCGCATCGTTTACGACCAGAATCTCGCTTACGTCGAGGAGGAGTCGGCCAAGCACAAGCGCAAGGGCGAAGGTGGTGACGACTAGGATTCCGACTACGACTGCTCCGCCGACTCTCGGCGTGCTGCTGGCCGGCGGCCTCGCACGCCGCATGGGCGGCGGCGACAAGCCGATGCGCAGCATCGGTGGGCGCACCATTCTGGAGCGCGTCATCGCGCGCCTGTCGCCCCAGTGCAGCGGGCTGATCCTCAATGCCAACGGCGATCCCGCCCGCTTTGCCGGGTTCGGCCTGCAAGTCGTCGCTGACGACGTCCCGGACTTCCCCGGCCCGCTCGCCGGCATCCTCGCGGCGCTGGACTGGAGCGCGGCGAACCGACCGGAGATCGAATGGGTGCTCAGCGCCGCCGGCGACTGCCCGTTCCTGCCGCGCGATCTCGTCGCACGGCTGCATGAGGCGCGCGCGCGCGAGAACGCGCAGCTTGCGGTCGCCGCGTCAGGCGAGCAGTCGCATCCGGTGATCGGGCTGTGGCGCGTCGCCTTGCGCGAAGAGCTGCGCCACGCGCTCGTGGTCGAAGACCTCCGCAAGATCGACCGCTGGACCGCGCGCTATCGATTGGCGACGGTCACGTGGCCGGCCGAGCCGCTCGATCCCTTCTTCAACGCCAATACGGTCGAGGACATCGCCGAGGCCGAACGGCTGGCGGCGCTGGATGAGGCATCCTAGCAACTCTAGGATTTCGGAAACTCGTTGAGGAGCTGCGCCCAGATGATCGCGAAGGCGATCAGGCCGCAGAGGCCGACGACAATGCTGAAGCGCGGCAGTCGGCCGATCGCCACCAGCAACCAGGCCGGCAGGAAGAACAGCCCGAAGACCATGCCGAGCGGGAAGACGGCGAGCCATTGAAAGCCGGTGCCGTCCCCGGGCGGAACATTGGCGATGTGGTAGAAGGTGTAGAGCCAGAACAGCGTACCGGTCGCCGCGACGACTGCAGCCAACTTGCGGAAATTGAGGGGTGTGGACGCGGTCATGACTTGGCTCATGGTGCTTGGTCGCGGCGGCGGCGCCACAAGTTCATGACGTCTTGATTCGAAAACTTGTCTCTACGCGGTCCGGAAACCCGCGCGCTCGAGTGCCGCGCGCGCCGCGGCCGAGCCAAGCGCGTCGAGAAAAGCCCGTACGGCCGGCCGGTCCTTGCGTGCGGTCACCAGCGCGAAGTCATAATGCTCCTCCGCGAAGGGAATGAAGCCGAGGCTGGCTTCGCGGGCGACCGGCGCAATGGTCATGCCCCAGTCGGCGCGATGCTGTGCCACGGCCGCAGCGACCGCATTGTGCGATCGCGGCTGATTCCAATAACCTTCCGGGCGCGCGCCGCCGAGCAGGCGATCGATCAGGATGCGCGTGCCCGCGCCCTGGTTGCGGTTGACCATGATGCAGGCGGGGTCTGCGAGTGCAGCAGCGACCGCGTCCTTCGCGCTGAGGCCTTCGAAGCGCATGTCGCCTTGGCGAAAGACGATGCCCTGCATCCGCCGCCAGCCGGGGACGAGTTCGAGCCCGTCGACGAGATAAGGCGTGTTATAGGTCTCGCTCTTGTCGTCGAACAGATGGATTGGCGCGAGGTCGCATTCGCCGCGCCCGGCCGCCGCGAGCCCACCGAGGCTGCCGACCGCGATCGAGCGCACGGTCAGGCCGGCATGCGCAAACTGAGCGGTGACGAGATCGAGGCCGGTGCAATGGCTACCGACGATGACGAGATCCGGCACGCGGACATGCGGCGTGAATAGCGTCACCTCCGTCTCGGTCCCGGCCGGCATCTGTTCGGCGAGCGCATCGATGCGCAGAAAGCCATCCGCCTGCGCGAATGACGTGATCGCACCGGACCCCTTGCCGGAGGGGTAGGCGACGAGGCCCTCCCTGCCCTCGACCAGCGCGACCATGACGAATTCGGTGCGGCCGAGCTCGGAGGCGGTGCGCACCGGCACGGTTGCGCTCACCTTGGTATCGGTGCGCGGCGGCAGTCCGGCCATCCTGCGCAGCACCGGCACGATCATGTCGTGGAAGGTGAACATCGCCGAGGTCGGAAAGCCCGGGAGTATCACCACCGGCTTGCCGTCGCACACAGCAAGGCACAGCGGCTTGCCGGGCTTGAGCGCGACGCCATGCGCGATGATGCCGGGCGCGCCGAGCCGCTCGATGATGCGATGGGAGAGATCGCCCACGCCTTTCGACGTACCGCCCGACAGCACCAGCATGTCGGCATCCCCGAGCGCGCGGCGCATCGCCGCTTCGAGCTTGGCTTCATCGTCGGGAATGGCGCCAAGGAAGACGGCCTCGCCACCATTCTCGTCGATGGCGGCCGCAACGATGGCGCCGTTGGTGTCGTAGATCTCGGCTGGCCCGAGCGGCCGGCCGGGCTGGACCAGCTCGTCGCCGGTAGAGATCACGGCGACGCGCGGCTTGCGTGTGACACTCACCTCGGCAATGCCGCAAGCCGCAAGCATGCCGATCTCGCGCGAGCCGATGATGGTGCCGGCGCGCAGCAGCGCTTCGCCGCGCGCGATGTCGGATCCGGCGTAGGAGACGAATTGCCCCGGTGAAACGGCGCGACGGACGTCGATCGCATCCGGGCCGGCCGGCTGCGTGTGCTCGACCATGACAACGGCATCGGCGCCGCGCGGTAGCGGACCGCCGGTGGCGATCGGCGTCGCGGTCCTGCCCGCCACCAGCAGCGTCGGCGCCGTGCCGCAATTGATGGTCTCGCCGTTCAGCGTCAGGCGAACGGGCTGGCCTTCGCCCGCCAACGCAAGATCGCCCGAACGCACGGCAAAACCGTCGACATTGGACCGGTCGAACGGCGGCACATCGATCGGTGCGGTGATGTCTTCGGCGAGTGCCGCCCCGAGCGCAGCAGCGAGCCTGCGCGTTTCGCTCCGAAGCGCGCGCGGGAACAAGGCCGCCTCGAAGCGCGCCAGCGCCTCCTCGCGCGAGAGGATCTTGAGGAACTGCTCCTGCTCGAGCGCACTGCGGTCTGGTGATGTCGGGATCATCGTCATTCGGGACCCATATCACGCCCGCATCAAATGGGCATCGACCGACGTTCCCGCCGCAAACCCCTCGTCACTGGCGGATACCAGCAGCCATGCATCCGCACGGGCGATCGCCAGAAGCGGCCATTCGCCCATGGCAAGCGGCACCCAGGCACGATGTTCCTCCGCCAGCAAAGCGATCTCGGCGATGCCGACACTGGATGCGATCTTCCGCGCAAGCGGCAGGGACACTTTTCGACGCGACAGACGGGCCGACAGACGATCGACGAGCGGCAGCACGAGCGCGAGCCAGGCCGCAAGCGCGGAATCGGGCGAGCCGGGCAAGGCGACGACGGGAACTTGCCCGAGCCGCCCGACCGCGGCAGTGCGTCCCGGCTGCAGCGCAAGGCCGTGCGCCATCACCTCGCCGCGCCGGGCCAGGGCCGTGATGGCGGCGTCCTGGCGACCGACGCCGCTGCCGCCGACCGTCAGAAGAAGATCGCAAGAGGACGCATCGAGCACATCGGCAATCGATGCTGCGTCGCGTGCACGAGCTTGACGCGTGACCACGTCCAGTCCCGCTGCGCACGCGATCTCGGCGATCATATGCATCGTTGTCGTTCCCGCCGGCACGTTGACAATACGCAGCCGCGGCCGCCTCACGCGCAGCTTGTCCAGGCCCGCAACGCGCGCGATTAGAAGATCGGCCACACCGATAGGCTGGCCCTCGGCTTCGGCGGGCGTGTTTTCCAGGATGTCGCTGCCGGCGCGCCGGACGCCCTGTCCGGGCACGCCCTCCGCCAGCACCTGAGCCAGCGCCCCCGAGACCTCCACGGCATCGGCATCAAGCACGCAGTCGCATCCCGCGGGCATCGCGTCACCGACCTCGACCCACGGCGGTGCCTCTGTCAAGGGCAGCGGCGCGTAAGCGGACGCGCCGACGAGATCATGGGCGGACAGCGCCCAACCGTCTGCGGCCGCAACGTCGCGTGATGGATAGGGCGTGAGCTGCGGAGAGCCAGCCGCGATCCAGCCGATTGCGTCCGCCAGCGGCACCTCCGCCGGCGCGACGGGATCAACGCCTCGCAGGAATGCAGCGAGCGCGGTATCGAGCGGCGTCAGCGATGGCGGCAGGCGCTGGGTCATGCGCGCCATGATGGACCATGCATCGTCCGCCTTGGCAACCGTCGGCGACGCCCGCCTCAGCCGCCGGACCTGTCCGAATTCGGGAAGAACAGTTGCTGCCCATCGACCTTGTAGCCGGCGATCGCCGTCTGCCCCTCCGGCGACGTCAGCCAGTCGATGAAGTCCTGCGCCAGCTCCCTCTTCACGTTCGGGAACTTCGCGGGGTTTACCGCCATCACGCCATACTGGTTGAGGAGCCGCCGGTCGCCCTCGACGACGACGTCGAGACCGCCGCGATCCCTGAAGGCGATCCAGCTGCCGCGGTCAGACAGCACATAGGCGTTTGCCGCGCGCGCGGCCGCGAGCGCCGCGTCCATCCCAGGCTTGGCTTCATGATACCAGGCGCCCTTGACACTCGCGATGTCGATTCCCGCGACGATCCAGAGCGCGAGCTCCGCGGCGTGGGTGCTCGACCGATCGCCCCGCGTCACGAACGGCGCGCTCTTGGCTTCGATCGCCTTCAGCGCCGTGGCGATGTCCTTGCCCTTGACGCCCGCGGGATCGCTCTTCGGCCCGATCAGCACGTAATCGGTGTACATCACGTCGTAGCGCTTCACGCCGAAACCATCGGCAACGAATTTCTCCTCCTGGGGCCGCGCGTGCATGAGCACGACGTCGACCTCGCCCCGTCGCGCCCCGTCGAGCACTTGGTCGGCGCGCCGCGCGATCACGGTCACCTCGACGCCGGTCTTGCTGCGGAAGATCGGCAGCAGATAGTCCAGCAGGCCTGTCTCCTGCGTCGCGGTCGTCGAGGCAAGGACGATGCTGCGGTCGTCGGCCAACGACGTCGCGCTCCCCGCGAGAAGGACGCAGAAGAGCGTGAAGGCGACGGGCAGGCGGGCCATGATCAGGTTCCCATTGGCTATGACGTCATCATGATGATCGATTGCGCCGCACTCGTGACGCGCTTTGCAGTGTTTACCCGGGATATTCTGGCAAGTTGAACCTTCGGGATCGTTCACCAAAGCGGTAATGGCGTGCGCAGATGTGTTGCAAAGCAGCGAGATGATCGGGCATGGTCGCCGCGGGCAAAAATCTGAAATGCAGAATTCCACCTGCGTCGGACGTCAAAAAGAAGCAAGAATTTGCATAGGAATGCAGGATGGAATTCCTGACGACCAGCGAGGCCGCCGACTATCTTCGGCTCGGCGAACGCAAGCTCTACGAACTCGTGACCACCGGTGCGATACCCTGCAGCAAGGTGACGGGAAAATGGCTCTTCCCAAGGCATGAGCTCGATCTTTGGGTCCTGTCGGGCCTCGCGCGTCCGGCCGGCATGCTGATCTCCGAGCCGCCGCCGGTCGTCGGCGGCAGCCAGGACGAATTGCTGGATTGGAGCCTGCGCGAATCCGGCTCGGGGCTGGGATCGATGAGCGAAGGCAGCGCGCGCGGGCTCGAGCGCCTGCAGCGGAGCGAGGTCATGGCTGCGGCGGTGCACTTCCACGCCCTCGACGCTTCCGACAATCTCGCCAGCGATGCCAATGTCGAAGCGTTGCGGGCCGCGCCCGACCTGCATGATGCGGTGCTGGTCGCGTTCGTGCGGCGCGAAGAGGGACTGGTGCTGCCGCAGGGCAACCCAAAGCGCCTGCACTGCCTCACCGACGTGCTCGCAACCGGCGCCCGGATGGCGATGCGGCAACAGGGCACGGGCGCGCAGATGCTGCTCAACGTGCTCTTGAAGCGCGCGGGCGCCTCGATGCGGGATCTGCGCCGGATCGAAACGCCGGCCTTGACCGGACCGGACCTCGCCGAGATCGTCCGCGCCGGCCAAGCCGATTGCGGAATCGCGACGCGCGCCGCGGCACGCTCGGCAGGGCTCGATTTCGTACCTCTGGCCTGGGAGAACCTCGACCTCGCCATGCGGCAGCGCAGCTATTTCCGCCCCGCCATGCAGGCCTTGCTCCGCTTCCTGAACGAACGGCGGCTCGGCCGGCGCGCCGAGGAACTGACCGGCTACGACCCCTCGCCCGCAGGACTGATCCGGTTCGCGGCCTGACGTTGACGCCCGCCTAAATAGTTGCAAAAGAAACCAAATCAGCCGGGGGCACACCCGGATGCAACACCGGCCGACGCGCCGGCTCAGGGAGGAGAACGTGAATCCAACCAGATTTGGACTGCCGGTCGCGGCTGCTCTGGCGGCAGCACTATTGCCGGGTGCGGCATCGGCGCAGTTGTCCGATGACGTCGTCAAGATCGGCGTGCTCACCGACATGAACGGCCCGGCCTCGGCGCCGACCGGCCAGGGCTCGGTGACGGCGGCGCAGATGGCGATCGACGATTTCGGCGGCACCGTGCTCGGCAAGCCGATCAGCATCGTGATCGGCGACCACCAGCTCAAGGCCGACATCGGCGCCTCGCTGGCGCGGCGCTGGTACGACATCGAGCAGGTCGACCTGATCGTCGACGTTCCGGTCTCGGCGGTCGGGCTCGCGGTGCAGAACATCGCCAACGAGAAGAAGCGGCTGTTCATCACCCACTCCACCGGCACCGCCGATTTCCACGGCAAGTTCTGCTCGCCTTACGCGATCCAGTGGGTGTTCGACACCCGCGCACTCGCGGTCGGCACCGCCGATGCGGTGGTCAAGCGCGGCGGCGACAGCTGGTTCTTCATCACCGACGACTACGCTTTCGGCCATTCGCTGGAGCGGGACGCCTCCGCCGTCGTCACCGCCAATGGCGGCAAGGTTCTGGGCTCGGTGCGGCCGCCGCTGGCAACGCCGGACCTCTCCTCCTTCGTGCTGCAGGCGCAGGCCTCCAAGGCCAAGATCATCGGCATTGCCGCAGGTCCCCCCAACAACATGAACGAGATCAAGACCGGCGCCGAGTTCGGCGTGTTCAAGGGCGGCCAGCAGATGGCGGCGCTGCTCGCGCTGATCACCGACATCCACGGCCTCGGGCTCCAGGCCGCGCAAGGCCTGCTGCTGACCACCTCGTTCTATTGGGACATGGACGACAAGACGCGGGAATGGTCGAAGCGCTATTTCGCCAAGATGAACAAGATGCCGTCGATGTGGCAGGCCGGCGTCTATTCCAGCGTGATGCACTATCTCAACGCCATCAAGGAGACGGGCACCGACGATCCGCTCAAGGTCGCGGCCAAGATGCGCGAGAAGCCGATCGAGGATTTCTTCGCCCGCAACGGCCGCTTGCGCGATGACAATCTGATGGTGCACGACCTCTGGCTGGTGCAGGTGAAGACGCCGGAGGAAAGCAAATATCCGTGGGACTATTACAAGATCCTCACGACCATCTCCGGCGACAAGGCGTTCGGTCCGCCCGACCCGGCGTGTCCGCTGGTGAAGAAGTGAAATTGGCGAGTGGCGGATAGGGAGTGGCGAATGGGGATGCCTCCATTCGCCATTCGCACTTCGCCACTCGCTATTTCACCACCCCGATCTCGCGGAAATACTTCATCACGCCCGGATGGATCAGCTCCATCCTCGGCGCGGCGGCGATGGTGTTCGACGCCGTGGTCTCGCAGGCCTGCGCGAGCTTCTTGCAGAACGCCGCCTCGGTGCCGTGCAGCGTCTTCGCGAGCCGATAGGCGACGTCGTCGGGCAGATCCTCGCGCGTGAGGATGAAGCTCCAGGAGCCCAGCGAGGCGATCGGCGCGGTCTGGTTCGGATAGCTGTTGGCCGGCACCAGCAGCGGCTTCAGGAACGGGTGCCTGGCGCGGATGCGCGTCATCTCCTCGACATCAGGCGCGATGAAGCGCGCGCCTGATGCGCTCGCGGCCACCGCGGCAAAGCCGGGCCAGCCGATGCCGGCGCCCCACAGCGCGGCAACGCGGCCGTCCTCGACCATCGCGGGGCCGTCGCCGGCGCGGTCGAGGTAGACGGCTTTGAAGTCCTCGTCCTGCTTCAACCCGAGACCGTCCAGCACGTAGCGCGCCAGGACCGGCAGGCCCGAGCCCCTGGCGCCGAACGCCACCGTCTGGCCGACGAGATCGCGAATGGTCCTGTAGGGACTGTCGGCGCGCACCACGAACAGGCCGGGGTTGGAATAGATCGCGGTGAGGATCTTCAGGCGAACCGGCGCGCGGCCGATGCCGGCGAAGGCCTCGTAGGCCGGCTCGCCCGCGACCAGCGCGAGATCGAGCTCGCCCTTCTCCAGCAGCGGGATGTTCTCGCTGCTGCCCTTGGTGTTGCGGGGAACGATGGTCGCCAGCGGATCGGCCGCATTCATCAGCTCGGCAAAGGCGTTGCCGTAGAGCGGAAAGCCGCCGCCGGGCGTCGCGGTGCCCAGGCTGATGGTCGCCTTGAACGTCGTGGTCGGAATCGCCGTGCCTCCGGTTTGGGCGGCGGCGGGGCCGGCGAGCAGCGCCGCGCTGATGAGGATCGCGAATCTCATGGTCGCTCCCGGCGGACCTGCGTCAACACCGACTTGCGACGATATAGGCAGCGCCCCGATTTTGTGAAAGCATGCAGCCAACGACAATAAGGCAATGGGAGACGTCATGGTGCGAAATTTGCGTCACGGGTTGTTCGGGCTCGCAATCCTCCTCGGTCTTTTCGGCACCGCCCCTCCCGCCTCCGCCGCCTATCCCGACCGTCCGATCCACTGGCTGATCGGCTTTTCCGCCGGCGGACCGGTCGACATCGTGGCGCGGATCATGGCGCAGTGGCTGTCGGAGCGGCTCGGGCAGCAGGTCATCGTCGAGAACCGCACCGGCTCCGGCGGCAACATCGCCGCCGCCGCGGCGGTCAACGCGCCGCCGGACGGCTACACGCTGCTGTTCGTCGCGCCCAACAACGCGATCTCGACCTCGCTGTACAAGAAGCTGCCGTTCGACTTCCTGCGCGACACCGTGCCGGTGGCCAGCATCATGCAGCTCACCAACATGCTGGTGGTCTCCAACGCGTTCCCGCCGAAGTCGGTGAAGGAGTTCATCGACTACTGCCTCGCCAACCCCGGCAAGATCTCCTACGCCTCCTCCGGCAACGGCACCTCGGTGCACATGTCGGCCGAGCTGTTCAAGGTGATGACGAAGTGCGACATGGTGCACGTGCCCTATCGCGGCTCGGCCATCGCCTTCCCCGACATCATCTCCAACAAGGTGCAGCTGATCTTCGATAATTTGCCCTCGGCCATGGAGCAGGTGAAGGGCGGCAACGTCCGCGCGCTCGGCGTGACCTCGCCGCAGCGCTGGCCGACCGTGCCCGACGTGCCCGCGATCGCCGAGACCGTGCCGGGCTTCGAATCGGTCGGCTTCTACGGCATCTCCGCGCCGAAGGGCACGCCGAGCGAGGTGATCGAGATCCTCAACAAGGCCGTCGGCGAAGCGCTGAAGGACCCCAAGCTGGTGGCCAAGCTCGCCGAGACCGGCGGCATCCCCAAGCCGATGACGCCCGCCGAGTTCGGCAAGCTGGTCGCGGACGAGACCGCGAAGTGGCGCAAGGTGGTCGAGTTCGCCGGGGTCTCGGTGGACTAGGCGGCAGCCATGCCCGGCCGCACCACGTTCGAGGGGGCCAACAGGCCCTCTCGCACAAAGTTGCGAAAACAACCCCATGCACAGTAGAAGACCTGAGCAATCGCAGGGGCTTAGCGAAGCGCCCCACACAGGCCCCGCCGAACGCCTCGAATCCTTTGACTCGTCGGGCAATACAGTGGCATAATGCGACTATTCCGAATTCCAGTGACCACCACCGCGCCACGCGTTCGCGCAGCCTGGCGTTTCCCCTGGATCGCCTTGAAAACGCTTGAGGATTGCACCCCCGCCTCAGGCCCTGTAAACGAACCGCGCACCGTTGCCGGCCGCATCTGAAGCGGCCGCCTCGCGGCGGGGCCTGTAGCTCAATGGTTAGAGCCGGCCGCTCATAACGGTCTGGTTGCAGGTTCGAGTCCTGCCGGGCCCACCATTTGGATACTGTCCAGCCCGGACACATAGGTAACGGATCGTACCTAAGACATGGGTGACAACCTCGTGCCGAACGGGTTGTCGAGGGGTTGCAGGGTTTTCTGCTCCAGGTCGAAATATCCGAGATCATAGTGCATGAAGCTGACGAGC
>DATLXF010000028.1:0-100590 GCA_035575945.1 Bradyrhizobium sp.
GGCATTGCCTACCAGAGCGTCGGCTTCGCCAATGCTCCGGATACTGTCTTCACCTCGCTCGGTGGCGGCAGCCAGCAGGAGACGGTCAAGACCTGGGGCTTCCGTGGTGCTTACACCCACAACTGGAATCCCTACTGGAACACCGCGCTCTACGGTGCTTACGCTCAGGCCCAGTTCGGCACGCTCGCCAAGACTGCGCTTTGCGGCGCCGGCGGTGCTGGCGGCGTGTTCGGCGGTCTCGCCGGTGTCACGGGTTGTAACCCTGACTTCGCCATCGGTCAAATCGGTCTCATCACCCGCTGGACCCCGGTCAAGAACCTGACGTTCTCGGCCGACCTGAACTGGACCCATCTCGACCAGAAGTACTCGGGCGTTGCCGTGCTCAGCCCGGCTGCCAACACGGCCAAGCCGACCGCTGTGTACGAGCTGAAGGATCAGGACAGCATCACCCTGCTGCTCCGAGCCCAGCGCAACTGGTAAAGTTCGGTCTAGCGACCTGACAGAG
Organism: Bradyrhizobium sp.; assembly: GCA_035575945.1. Classification (GTDB taxonomy): domain Bacteria; phylum Pseudomonadota; class Alphaproteobacteria; order Rhizobiales; family Xanthobacteraceae; genus Bradyrhizobium. The sequence continues at coordinate 506 of DATLXF010000028.1, forward strand.
AGCCCCGGCGGGAAACCGCCGGGGCTCTTTCTTTTGCTCAATGTCTGTACTCGCCTGCTCCGGGTACCGAGCCCGGGTGCTCCTCATCGATCGTTCAGCGCGAGCCGATGCGGGCCGCCGTGGGAGAGGAGAGCTCCGCGGCAAGTCCCGATGGATCTGCCTAGAATAGCTGCCGCGCCGATGCCTCAGCCGTGCAAGGCGCCGCCGGTCGATCACGCAGCAGGAATCAACGGTGGTTTCGTTGTCGAGCGGCGGAGCACCGCCAACCTTGTCGATCAGGCCGCGACAGCCGCAAGCGTCAGGCGGCGCGCCGGGAAGGCGCGCACGAACGATGGTCGTCGGATTGCTCGAGTGTTCTGCGCGCTCCTGGCCCGGGCGGCCAGAACAGTGCTCGCCCCATGCGCCGGGCTCGAAGCTGGGAGGAAATCGCTATTCCACGCTGCCGGCGCCGCGGCGCAGGTCGGCCTCGATCTGGAGGCGCGTGCCGCCGCCGAAGCGGGCCCGGTAGACCTGAAGGTTCTCCATGATCCGCTGCACGTAGTTGCGTGTCTCGGAGAACGGGATCAGCTCGACCCAGTCGACGGCATCGACCTTGGGATCGCGCGGATCGCCGTAGCGGTCGATCCACTTCCTCACGCTGCCGCGGCCGGCATTGTAGGCGGCAAAGGTCATGATGTATGAGCCGCGATAGTCCTCTAGCAGGCCGCCGAGCTCCGCCGATCCGAGCATGGCGTTGTAGACCGAATCGTTCTTCAACCGGCCAAGATCGTAAGTCGCGCCGTGCCGCTTGCAGACATAGCGCGCAGCGTCCGGCGTCACCTGCATCAGCCCGTAGGCCTGCGCCGGCGAGACCACGCGCGGGTTGAACGCGCTTTCCTGCCGCGCAATGGCGTAGATGATGCTGCGCTCGACCTCGGGGCCGATCGGCGTGAACTGCGGAATGCCGTTGACGGGGTAGGCGTAGAAGTCGAACGGCAGGCCGCGGTTGAGCGCGGCCTTGCCGAGCAGCAGCATGCCGCGCGCGTCGCTGTAGCGCTGAGTGAGCTCGCCGAGGCCGGCGAGCGCCTCGGGATCGCCGTTCTCGCCCATGTCGGCCAGCAGCGGTATCGCCATCTCGCGCTCGTCCAGCTCGTACAGCAGCTGCGCGGCGCGGACGATCTCGAGCCGCTCGGCGCCGCGGCCCCGCGGCGGACTGTTGAGCTCGATCTGCGGCAGGCCGAGCTTTGCGCGTGCGAGCTGGCCGTAATAGCTGGTCGACTGTTCGGCGGCTCGCGCATAGGCGTTGCGCGCCTCCTGCTGGCGGCCCATCGCCTCGGCGGCGCGGCCCTGCCAATAGCCGGCCCGAGCCAAGGCTGTCGGATTGACGCTGCCGACGCCGATGCGGGCGAAATGCTGCGCGGCCGTCGCGGGATCGTTGAGGAAGCGCAGCGCAATCCACCCGGCGGTGAACTCCTGCTCGGTCTTGTAGATGTCGCGCGAGGGCAGGGCTGCGTCGCGCGCGATCAGATAGGCGCTGCGAAATTCCTCGGTGTCGATCATCTTGCGCGCCAAGAGGCGCCGTTCGATCCACCATTCGTCGAGATTGTGGAGGCGGCCCGGATCCTTCGGCGCCGACAGCATCAGCTGGGCGGCTTCAGCGAACTTTTCCTCTCGGCGCAGCAGCTGGATCTTGCTGAAGAGGAAGCCGGGATCGTTGTGCAGTTCGCGCGGCACCGCGTCGAGCAGCGCGCGCGCGTTCGGCGCTTTCTTGACCGCGGCGATGCGGGCCTTGGCGAGCGCGACATAGCCGGCGCCGAGGCGCTTTGCAGCGCGCATCGCCGCCTCGTTCTCGCTGCCATAGAGCAGGTTGTCCATCCGCGCCTTCTGGTCGCCCGGCGTCAGCAGGGCGCCGAACTGGTCGAGCGCGTTGTTCTCGGTGTCCTCAGACATCGGATCGCTGCGCCAGGCCTCGCGCACCAGCCGCTCGGCATTGGCGCGGTCGCCGCGCGCCAGCATCGCCTTGGCGAGCGTGAAGCGGCCCTTGGCGGAGATCGGAGATTCATTCTCGAACCACGACCACGCAACGGACTCATCGCGTCGATCGTCCCACATCGCAGCCTCGAGGCGCCGGCGCAGGAACGTCTGCGACGGCCAGCTCGGATTGGCGGAGATGAAGGCGCGATAGCGCTCCACCGTCGCATCATTGTTCTCGCTGCGCAGGATGATCCATTCGGCGAGCTTTCGCGCGACGGGATCCGAGATGCCGGCTGCGGCATTGCTGGCCTCGCCCGCCTTGCGCTTGCGCACGAGCTCGATCACGCCTTCCAGCATGTCCTTGTCCGCCTGCGACGTCGACGACGTCGCGGCGACCGCGGCCGGGATAACCGGTTTGCGGGGCGCGGCGTGCTGGCGGGTCGCGGGCGCGAGCACTGCAGGTGCGGCCGGCCGGGCAGCGGGCTGGGCAGTGGGTCTGACGGTGGCCGTCACGGCCGGCGCAGGGGCCGTCCTGGAGGACGGCGTGGATTGCGATTTTGGCGCGGCGACCGCCGCCGCAGGTTTCGGCTTGTCCTTCGCGGGCTCGTTGCCGGCGGAGGCCTTTGCCGGCTTCTTTGCGGCATCCTTGACCGGAGTACTTGAGGTCCCTTTGCTCGCCCCCTTGGCTGCGTCCTTGCCGGTTCCCTGGCTGGGGGTGCTTCCCTTGGGTTTATCCTTCGACTTATCGTTGGGCGTGTCCTTCTTCGAGATACCTTTGCCCGCGTCCTTGCCCGCTGGCGCTCCGTTCGCGGTCGTCTCATTGGATTTTGCGAGGGCGGCACAGCCCACCGACAGCCCGGCCATCAGGCAGCCGGCCAGCACGAGGGATCGCCATCCGGCACGAGCAGAGGAGGTCACGGCGTTTCGTCGCCCCGAATCAGTGAAGTGCTCAAGATCTAGCTGAATCTGCTTGAATATGCGGACAAAATACCAACAGCCGCTTACCTCTGGCCGATTTGCACCAGCACCGCGGCAAAATCGCGGCCTAAACGGTGCGTCGAACGGGCTGCGGGCCTTTTACCGAGGGGGCAGACCCGATATGAATGGGGCTTGCTCGAGAAATCGCCGCGTACGGAGGAAGTCCATGGCCGCCAAGACGAAATTCCGGGGTTCGTTCACCGCCTTGGTTACCCCCTTCAAGAACGGCTCGCTGGACGAGGCAGCGTTCCGCTCCCTGGTCAACTGGCAGATTTCCGAGGGCACCAACGGCCTGGTCCCGGTCGGCACCACCGGCGAGAGCCCGACGCTCAGCCATGACGAGCACAAGAAGGTGGTCGAATGGTGCATCGAGGAGGCCAAGGGCCGTGTGCCCGTCGTTGCCGGCGCCGGCTCCAACTCGACCAAGGAGGCGATCGAACTGGCCCAGCACGCCGAAAAGGCGGGGGCGGACGCCGTTCTGGTGGTGACGCCCTACTACAACAAGCCGACCCAGGAAGGGATGTACCAGCACTTCAAGGCGATCAACGATGCCATCGGCATTCCGATCATCATCTACAACATCCCGCCGCGCTCGGTCATCGACATGTCGGTCGACACCATGAAGCGGCTGTGGGAGCTGAAGAACATCGCCGGGGTCAAGGACGCCACCGCCAGCATGGTGCGCGTGTCGCAGCAGCGGGCGGCGATGGGCGAGGACTTCAACCAGCTCTCGGGCGAGGACGCCACCATCATCGGCTACATGGCCCATGGCGGCCACGGCTGCATCTCGGTGACCTCGAACGTCGCGCCGCGCCTCTGCTCGGAGTTCCATGCGGCCTGGCAGAAGGGCGACACCACGGCCGCGCTCGCGATCCACGACAAGCTGATGCCGCTGCACAACAACCTCTTCATCGAGAGCAACCCGGCGCCGATCAAGTACGCGATGTCGTTGCTCGGCAAGCTGGACGAGACCTTGCGGCTGCCGATGGTCCCGGTTTCCGAGCCGACGCGGGTCGCCGTGCGCAGCGCGATGGTCCATGCCGGTCTGATCAACTGACGCATTAGTTTCTCGGAGGAGCCTTCATGAGCGTCGAGGACAAGGGCGCGCGGATCCTCAAGGAATTCCGCGAGTTCGCCATGAAGGGAAACGTCGTCGATCTCGCGGTCGGCGTCATCATCGGCGCGGCTTTCGGCGCCATCGTGGCCTCGCTGGTCGGTGACATCATCATGCCGATCATCGGCGCCGTCACCGGGGGCCTCGACTTCTCGAACTACTTCATCCCCTTGTCGAAGTCGGTCACAGCCACCAACTTAGCGGATGCCAAAAAGCAAGGCGCCGTGCTCGCTTATGGCAGCTTCCTGACGCTCACAATCAACTTCATGATCGTCGCGTTCGTGCTGTTCCTGGTGATCCGCGCCATGAACACCCTGAAGCGTAGGGAGGAGGCCGCTCCTGTGGCTCCGCCAAAACCGTCGGCCGAGGTCGAACTGCTGACCGAGATCCGCGACCTCCTGAAGAAGTGACGCGCCCGCTTCATCCGAACCGTTAGAATCCGAGCGCATCTCGATCAGGTTTGCCCGTCATGGCCGATAAGAATGAACGTCCGATCAAGGTGATGGCGGAAAACCGCAAGGCCCGCTTCAACTACGCGATCGAGGACACGATCGAGGCGGGCATCGCGTTGACCGGCACCGAGGTCAAGTCGATCCGCAACGGCAAGAGTACGATCGCGGAATCCTATGCCGATTCCAAGAATGGTGAAATCTGGCTGATCAACGCCACCATTCCGGAATATCTGCAAGGAAACCGCTTCAACCACGAGCCCAAGCGGCCGCGGAAGCTGCTGCTGCACCGCCGGCAGATCAACAAGCTGATGGGCGCCGTCGACCGCGAGGGCATGACGCTGATCCCGCTCAAGCTCTATTTCAACGAGCGCGGACGAGCCAAATTGCAGCTGGCGGTTGCAAAAGGCAAGAAGCTGCACGACAAGCGCGAGACCGAGAAGAAGCGGGACTGGAGCCGGGAGAAGGGCCGCCTGATGCGGGCCAGGGGATAGCGATGAACCAGCGAAACCTGCTCGAGGTCGATTGGAGCCGGATTCCGGCGCCTTCCGACGACGGCGCCGCCGCGCATCTCGAGGGCATGACGTTGCCGGCGATCAGCCTGCTCGCCACCGACGACACGTCGGTCACGCTGTCTTCACTGAGCGGCCGCATCGTCGTGTTCGCCTATCCGCGCACCGGCGAGCCCGGCAAGATCGCGCTGGTCGACGATTGGGACATGATTCCTGGTGCGCGCGGTTGCACACCGCAGACTTGCGCGTTCCGCGATCTGTTCGCCGAGCTCAAAGCGGCCGGCGCCTCGCACGTATTCGGCCTCTCGACCCAGAGCAACGCCTATCAGACCGAGATGGCCTCGCGGCTGCACCTGCCGTTTCCCGTGCTGTCGGACGAGAAACTGGCGCTGACGCGCGCATTGAAGCTGCCGACCATGGAGGTGGCGGGCCTGACGCTGATCAAGCGCCTCACGCTCGTCGTCGACGACGCCAGGATCACGCATGTGTTCTACCCGGTGTTTCCGCCCGACCGGAACGCCAGCGACGTGCTGGACTGGCTGAAGGCCAATCCCGCAAAGGGCTAATCCAGATCCACCTTCACCTTCGCGAACACGGACCTGAACATGTCCGGCGTCAGCACGCCGGTGTTCGTGTTGTAGCGCGAGCAGTGGTAGCTGTCGTAGAGCTTGATCGCACCGGCCTGATGCACCGCTCCATGGCCGAAGGGCGCTTGGGAGGCCCTCAGCCCCAGCGGCTTGAGCACGCTGTCGTGCGCGATCCGCCCCAGCGCGATGATCGCGCGCAGCTTCGGCATCGTCTCGAGATTGGCGACCAGAAACTGCCGGCAGGTGTTGATCTCCGCCGGCAGCGGCTTGTTCTGCGGCGGCACGCAATGCACGGCATTGGCGATCCGGCAGTCGACCAATCTCAGGCCGTCATCGGGGCGTGCCTGGTAGCTGCCCCTGGCAAAACCGTATTCGAGCAGCGTGGCGTACAGCAGATCGCCGGCGTAGTCGCCGGTGAACGGCCGCCCCGTGCGGTTGGCGCCCTGCATTCCCGGCGCGAGGCCCACGATCAGCAGGCGCGCGCCGATGTCGCCGAACGGCGCAACCGGCGCATTGTGCCACGACGGCTCGCGTGCGCGGTTCGCCGCGCGGAAGGCGACGAGGCGCGGACAGAGTGGGCAGTCACGGTCGGGAACGACGGCGGGAGGCTGGCGGCTGGACCGGGCCGCCTCACTCCTCGAAGTCGTCATCGCCCCTCGGCGCCATCGTGGTTGCGCGTTGGAGGAATTGCGGGGCGTGGTGGCGTTCGCCACGCTCGCCGCGGTCGCGCGGAGCCGGGCGTTCGGACGGATCGCGACCCAGCTTCGATTGCAGCTCGACGAGATCGGTGAAGACGTCGGCCTGGCGGCGCAGCTCGTCGGCGATCATCGGGGGCTGGCTGGCGATGGTGGAGATCACGGTGACGCGCACGCCGCGGCGCTGCACGGCCTCGACAAGGGAGCGGAAGTCCCCGTCGCCCGAGAACAGCACCATCTGGTCGATGTGCTCGGCGAGCTCCATGGCGTCCACGGCGAGCTCGATGTCCATGTTGCCCTTGACCTTCCGGCGGCCCGAGGCGTCGATGAACTCCTTGGTCGCCTTGGTGACGACGGTGTAGCCGTTGTAGTCCAGCCAGTCGATCAGCGGCCGGATCGAGGAATATTCCTGATCCTCGATGATCGCGGTGTAGTAGAACGCCCGCAACAACGTCCCGCGGCTCTGAAACTCCTTCAGAAGGCGCTTGTAGTCGATGTCGAAGCCCAGGGTTTTCGCTGTCGCGTAGAGATTGGCCCCGTCGATGAAGAGCGCGATCTTGTTGGTCGGAGAAGGTGACATTCAGTTTGCTCGCGTAGTGTTTCGTGATTGATCGTTTATTGTTGGCGCGGCGACAGCAAGCCGCGCAGTTCTAGAGTGCCGTCGAGACCCGTCGAAACCGCAATTCCGGAGAAGTCGGGGCAATCAAGGTATAGTTATGGCGGACTTGCATATGCCCGGTGCTACCTTCGATGGTAGCCCGGGAAACCACCCATCCCAGCCCCAATGTGGGGGTAGCAGAGCCGTTTGGCGAGGCCAAATCACAAATTGACCTTGCGAAATCGTCCCGGCCCCTATAACTAGCCGCAATCATCCACATATTTCGTCCCACCCACAACGGAGCGACAGTTTATGGCTCGCGTCACCGTAGAAGATTGCATCGACAAGGTCGACAACCGGTTTGACCTGGTCCTGCTGGCCGCCCACCGTGCCCGCATGATCTCGTCCGGTTCACAACTAACGGTTGACCGCGATAACGACAAGAACCCTGTTGTGTCCTTGCGCGAAATTGCCGAGACGACGATCTCGCCGGAGGATCTCCGCGAGGAGCTGGTCCACTCGCTCCAGAAGTTCGTGGAGGTGGATGAGCCCGAGCCGGATACGGTGCCGCTGATCGGTTCCGCAGGTGCGAGCGTCGATGCCGACGACACTGAAGTGGCCGTCGAGCGTATGACTGAAGAGGAGCTTCTCAAGGGCCTGGAAGGCCTCGCCCCGCCCGAGGAGCAGCCCGAGGAGGACGAGTAACCGTCCGTCGCGATCGTCGACCGCTCGTGATCACATCAAAGGCCCGAACCGCGGTTCGGGCCTTTGCTTTTGCTGGCCTTTTCGTGGTTACCATAGCGTTGTCGCCGGCGCCGCGTCTGTCACTGAATTGATCGGACACAAGCGCGATTGGAGCTAGGATGCATACAACGGGCTGGCCCTGGCCCGTTTGAAGGCAGGACGGAATGGTATATCGGCGTCGCAGACCCTCGCAGATGCAGGCCGCAACCGAATCGGTTGCTGTCGCCCCGACTGCGCCGGTCGCGCGCCCGGCCAAGCCGCGCGCGCGGATGATGCGTCAATATGACCTCGTCGAGCGCGTCCGGTCCTACAATCCCAACACCAACGAAGACCTGCTGAACCGCGCCTATGTCTACGCCATGAAGGCGCACGGCTCGCAGACCCGCGCCTCGGGCGATCCGTATTTCTCGCATCCGCTCGAAGTGGCGGCGATTCTCACCGATCTCAAGCTCGACGACGCCACCATCGTGGCCGCGCTGCTGCACGACACCATCGAGGACACCGAGGCAACGCGAGCCGAGATCGACCAGATCTTCGGCGCCGAGATCGGCGCGCTGGTCGAGGGCCTGACCAAGCTGAAGCGGCTGGAGCTGGTGTCGCGCGAGGCCAAGCAGGCCGAGAATCTGCGCAAATTGTTGCTGGCCATTGCCGACGATGTCCGCGTGCTTCTGGTCAAGCTCGCCGACCGTCTGCACAACATGCGCACGCTGGACTTCGTGCCGACGGAGTCGCGCCGGCGCATCGCCGAGGAGACGCTCGACATCTATGCGCCGCTGGCAGGGCGCATGGGCATGCAGGAGATGCGCGAGGAGCTGGAGGATCTGTCCTTCCGCACCCTCGATCCAGAAGCCTATTCGGTCGTGATGCAACGGCTCGACGCACTGGCCGAGCGCAACCGCAATTTGATCGGCGAGATCGAGGACCAGCTCTCCAACAATCTGCGCCACCGCGGCCTGGGGGCGCGGGTCTATGGCCGCCGCAAGAAGCCGTTCTCGATCTGGACCAAGATGGAGCGCAAGTCCGTCGGCTTCGAGCAATTGTCCGACATCTTCGGCTTCCGCCTCGTCGTCAGCGACATCGAGGCCTGTTATCGCGCGCTCGGGATCGTCCACACCACCTGGCCGGTCGTGCCGGGGCGCTTCAAGGACTACATCTCGACACCGAAGCAGAACGACTACCGCTCGATCCACACCACCGTGATCGGCCCCGGCAACCAGCGCGTCGAGCTCCAGATCCGCACCGAGGAGATGGACCAGATCGCCGAACGCGGCATCGCCGCGCACGTCTTCTACAAGGAGGGCGTGGGCTCGCCGACCGAATACCTCAAGCGCGAGTCCAACGCGTTCGCCTGGCTGCGCCATACCATCGGCATCCTCTCGGAAAGCGCGAATCCGGAGGAATTCCTCGAGCACACCAAGCTCGAGCTGTTCCACGATCAGGTGTTCTGCTTCACCCCGAAAGGCAAGCTGATCGCGCTGCCGCGCCATGCCAACGTGATCGACTTCGCCTATGCGGTGCACACCGACGTCGGCAACAGCGCGGTGGGTTGCAAGATCAACGGCAAGTTCGCGCCGTTATCCTCGGAGCTTCAGAACGGCGACGAGGTCGAGGTGCTGACCTCGGAGGCGCAGTCCGCGCCGCCCTCGGCCTGGGAAACCCTCGCCGTCACGGGCAAGGCGCGCGCCGCGATCCGCCGCGCCACGCGCACCGCGGTGCGCGATCAATATGTCGGTCTCGGCCGGCGCATCGTCGAGCGCCTGTTCGAGCGGGCCAAGATCGAATACGCCGACGACAAGCTCAAGGGCGCACTGCCGCGGCTTGCGCGCACCTCGATCGAGGACGTCATGGCAGCGGTGGGGCGCGGCGAGATCAAGGCCTCCCACGTCGCGCGTGCGATGTACCCGGATTACAAGGAGGAGCGCATCGCGCGCTACGGCGTCAAGAAGGGGCTGGCGGCCAAGCTCAAGGACAAGTCGCCGGAGTCCCCGCGCAGCCCGGTTGCGATCCCCATCCGCGGCATCAATTCCGACCTTCCGGTGAAGTTCGCGCCGAACGGCGGCGCCGTGCCCGGGGATCGCATCGTCGGCATCGTCACGCCGGGCGAGGGCATCACGATCTATCCGATCCAGTCGCCCGCGTTGAAGGATTTCGAGGAGGAGCCGGAGCGTTGGCTCGACGTCCGCTGGGACATCGAGGACTCCGCGCCGCAGCGCTTCCCGGCCCGCATCAAGGTCGAGAACGTCAACGAGCCCGGCGCGCTGGCGCAGATCGCGACCGTGATCGCCGAGCACGACGGAAACATCGACAACATCAGCATGCAGCGCCGCTCGCCCGATTTCACGGAGACGACGATCGATCTCGAAGTTTACGATCTGAAACACCTCAGCGCGATCCTGGCCCAGTTGCGTGCAAAGGCGGTCGTCGCCAAAGTCGAACGTGTTAACGGATAGACGCATTGCGTATGCGTCTATCACCCTGATTTCGCGAGTCCTGAAATGCCCGCATCGAAACTTCGCCTCGGCGTCAACATCGATCACGTCGCAACCGTGCGCAATGCGCGCGGCGGCCGCCACCCCGATCCTGTGCGAGCCGCGTTGCTGGCGATCGACGCGGGTGCCGACGGCATCACCGCCCATTTGCGCGAGGATCGTCGGCACATCCGCGATGAGGACATGGCGCGGCTGAAGGCGGAGATTTCCAAGCCGCTCAATTTCGAGATGGCGGCGACCGACGACATGATGCGCATCTCCCTTGCCACCAGGCCGCACGCCGTGTGCCTCGTGCCCGAGCGTCGGCAGGAAGTGACCACCGAGGGGGGACTGGACGTGGTCGGCCAGCACAACGCGCTTGCGCCCTATATCGCGCGGCTTAGCGACGCCGGCATTCGGGTCTCGCTGTTCATCGCCGCCGATCCCGCCCAGATCGAGATGGCGGCGCGGCTGCGAGCGCCCGTGATCGAGATTCACACCGGCGCCTGGTGCGACGCCGTTACCGACGGCCACACCGGGAAGGCCGAGGGCGAGTGGCAACGGATCGTGGCAGGGGTGAAACTGGCCAAGACAGCCGGGCTCGAGGTTCATGCCGGGCATGGGCTCGACTACGCGACCGCGGAAGCGATCGCGGCCCTGCCCGAGATCATGGAGCTCAACATCGGCTACTACATGATCGGCGAAGCCCTGTTCGTGGGACTGGGCGAGACGGTGCGCAAAATGCGCGCCGCCATGGACCGCGGCCGGAGCAGGGCATGATCATCGGCATCGGCTCCGACCTGATCGATATCACCCGCGTCGCCAAGGTGATCGAGCGCCACGGCGAGCGCTTCCTCGACCGCATCTTCACCACGGCCGAGCGGGCCAAGGCGGAGCGGCGGTCGAAGAACGAGAAGATGGTGGTGGCAACCTACGCCAAGCGCTTCGCCGCCAAGGAGGCCTGTTCCAAGGCGCTCGGTACCGGCATCAGGCGCGGGGTCTGGTGGCGCGACATGGGGGTGGTCAACCTGCCGGGCGGGCGGCCGACCATGCAGCTGACCGGCGGCGCCCTGGTCCGGCTTCAGGCCCTGACACCGGAGGGGTTCGAGGCCCGGATCGACCTGTCGATCACCGACGACTGGCCGCTGGCACAGGCGTTCGTCATCATTTCCGCCGTGCCGCTACCCCAAGACTGATCTTTGCTGCGATCGTCTTGTGATTATTGCACGAAATCAATGCGTTACAAAGTGTCCATGAGATCGTTGATTGCGTGACCTCCGACAACCGTCTAAAAGTCGCCGACGCAAACCAGCTTGGGTGAATTCGGCTTTACGCCGGAATTGGCCCTCACTATCAGAATCAGGACAATCTCCTTGGCGCCGCGACCGGTGGGCCGTTCGCGCGAGGAGGGCGCTCTGTGACCGCCGGCCGGAATTGAGAGAGCAATGAGCGTGACTTCGGGAACGAAAACTGAGAGCGGCGTCGGCGAAACGATCCGGGTCGTGATCCACGCTCTGCTGATTGCACTCGTGATCCGCACCTTCCTGTTCCAGCCCTTCAACATCCCCTCGGGCTCGATGAAGGCGACGCTGCTGGTCGGCGACTATCTGTTCGTCTCGAAATATTCCTACGGCTACAGCCACTATTCGATCCCATTCTCGCCGCCGCTGTTCTCCGGGCGGATCTGGGGTTCGGACCCGCAACGCGGCGACATCGTGGTGTTTCGCCTGCCGAAGGACGATTCCACCGACTACATCAAGCGGGTGATCGGCCTTCCCGGCGACCGCATCCAGATGCGGGACGGGCTGCTCTACATCAACGACACGCCGGTCGAGCGGCAGCGGATGAGCGAATATGTCGGCGAGGAGCCCTGCGGCTCGGAAGGCGGCGGCATCTCCCGGGTGAAGCGCTGGAAGGAAACGCTGCCGAACGGCGTGTCCTACGAGACGCTCGACTGCGCCGACAACGGCTACATGGACAACACCAACGTCTATAACGTGCCGCCGGGCCACTTCTTCATGATGGGCGACAACCGCGACAACTCCACGGACAGCCGCTTCCTCGGCCAGGTCGGCTACGTGCCGCAGGAGAATCTGATCGGCCGCGCCCAGATGATCTTCTTCTCCATCGCCGAAGGCGAGCATGCCTGGATGTTCTGGCGCTGGCCTTGGGCGGTACGCTGGAATCGCTTCTTCAAAATCGTCCGATGAAAGACGAAGCCAAGGACATCGCACTCCAACCGACCGAGGCGCAAGCCGCTCCGGAGAGCGAAGCTGCACCGAAGGCGCCTGCCAAGAGAAAGCGGGCGCGAAGCAGCAAGTCCACGGGCGCCGATGCCAACGCGGCGGTGGAGGCGCGCATCGGGCACCGCTTCGCTGACCCGAACCTTTTGATGCAGGCGATCACGCACGTGTCGGCGCTGAAGTCCGGGCGCAAGCGCGGCGATAGCTATCAGCGGCTGGAGTTTCTCGGCGACCACGTGCTCGGGCTCGTCGTGTCCGACATGCTCTACCACGCCTTCCCGAACGCCGACGAAGGCGAGCTGTCAAAGCGGCTTGCCGAGCTGGTGCGCAAGGAGAGCTGCGCGGACGTCGCCAAGTCGCTCGGTCTCGTCGACGACATCAAGCTTGGCTCGGTCGGCTCCAGCGCCGATGCCCGCCTGCGCAAATCCATCCTCGGCGACATCTGCGAGGCCGTGATCGGCGCCGTCTACCTCGACGGCGGCCATGCCGCGGCGGCCGAATTCGTCAGGCGCAACTGGACCGAGCGCATGCACAAGCCGCGCCGTCCCCTGCGCGACCCCAAGACGGTGCTTCAGGAATGGGCGCAAGGAAAGGGGCTGCCGACGCCGGTCTACCGCGAGGTCGAGCGCACAGGTCCGCATCACGATCCGCAATTTCGTGTCGCCGTCGATCTGCCGGGGCTGGCGCCGGCCGAAGGCGTCGGCGGCAGCAAGCGCGCGGCAGAAAAAGTGGCGGCGTCGGTCATGATCGAACGCGAAGGCGTTGGCGGCGGCAATGACGGCTGAATCGAGCGGCGAGGCGCCTCCTGCGACGCGCTGCGGCTTCGTTGCGCTGATCGGCGCGCCGAACGTCGGCAAGTCCACGCTGGTCAACGCGCTGGTCGGGGCCAAGGTCACGATCGTCTCGCGCAAGGTGCAGACCACGCGCGCATTGATCCGGGGCATCGTCATCGAGAACAACGCGCAAATCATCCTGGTCGACACGCCCGGCATTTTCCTGCCCAAGCGCCGGCTCGACCGCGCCATGGTCTCCACGGCTTGGAGCGGTGCGCATGATGCCGATCTCGTCTGCGTGCTGCTCGATGCCAAGACCGGGATCGACGAGGAGGCCGAGGCGATCTTCGCCAAGGCGGCCAGCGTCAATCACGACAAGATCCTCGTCATCAACAAGGTCGACCTGGTCCAGCGCGAGAAATTGCTGGCGCTGGCCCAGGCAGCCAACGAGCGGATGACGTTCGCCCGAACCTTTATGATCTCGGCGATCTCGGGAGACGGCGTCGACGACATCCGCAAGACGCTGGCCGAGATGGTGCCGCCGGGCCCGTTCCTCTATCCCGAGGACCAGATGTCGGACGCGCCGATGCGGCAGCTGGCGGCCGAGATCACGCGCGAGAAGATCTACCAGAAGCTGCACCAGGAATTGCCCTACCAGTCCACGGTCGAGACAGACAAGTGGGAGGAGCGCAAGGACAAGTCGGTTCGCATCGAGCAGACGATTTTCGTCGAGCGCGAAAGCCAGCGCAAGATCGTGCTCGGCAAGGGCGGCGCCACCATCAAGTCGATCGGCGCGGATTCGCGCAAGGAGCTGATGCAGATCCTGGATGTGCCGGTGCATCTGTTCCTGTTCGTCAAGGTGCGCGAGAACTGGGGTGACGATCCCGACCGCTATCGCGAGATGGGCCTGGACTTCCCCAAGGAATAACCAAGAAAAGATCGGTGTCCGATGAGCCTGCCCAGCAACGTTCGGCGCTTCGAAGCGCTGCTCTACGCATCGTTGATGCTGGATGCTCTCTCGGTCGCGGTGCAGGACCGCACACCCAATGCCGAGGTGACCGAGCAGATGATCATGGCGGCGACGCTGCTTGCCGGCGGCATGATCCTGCTGCTGGTCTTTTTGGTCCAACTGGCTGTACATGAGCGCAGGAACTGGCCGCGTCTTGTGCTCGCGGCAGCCCTCGCGCTGTCGGTGATCTCGCTCGGGCAGATCATCGGCGAGAAGGGCCTGGAGCTCGACAGCGCCATCGAGATCGTCTCCTGCGTATTGACCGCCGCGGGGCTGTACTACTCCTTCACCGGCGACGCGCAGGGCTGGTTCAACGCGTAGGATCTCGCGGAGCGCAACGTCCCGTGCCCGCCATCTCGCGGCGTCGACCAAAATTGGTGGGCACGCTTCGCTTTGCCCACCCTGCGACAGCTCGAAATGCGATAAGCTTCCGACCATGGAATGGACCGACGAAGGCATCGTGCTGGGCGTGCGGCGGCATGGCGAGAGCAGCGCCATCGTCGAGCTGTTGACGCGTCAGCATGGCCGGCATCTCGGCCTCGTCCGCGGCGGCGCCGGCTCGCGGATGCGGCCGCTCCTGCAGCCGGGGAACAGCGTCAGCGCGGTGTGGCGTGCGCGGCTCGACGAGCATCTCGGCACCTATGTGATCGAGGGATTGAAGCTGCGCGCCGCGACCCTGCTGGCATCGTCCCACGGCGTCTATGGCGTCACCCATCTTGCCTCGATTGCCCGGCTCTTGCCGGAGCGCGATCCGCACGAGGACATCTACGCGCTGCTCGAACATTCGCTCGACGATTTCGACGACATCGGCGGCGCGGCCGTGCATGTCATCCATTTCGAGCTGGCGATGCTCGCCGAACTCGGCTTCGGTCTCGCGCTGGATAATTGCGCCGTCACCGGCGAGACCGCGGACCTGATCTACGTCTCCCCGAAATCCGGCGGTGCGGTGTCGCGCGGCGCGGGCGAGCCGTGGCGCGACCGCCTGTTGCGCCTGCCGCCATTCCTGCGCCAGGGCGAAACCGCGAGCGACCTCACCGAGCAGGATCTCCAGGACGGCTTTCGGCTGACTGGCCTCTTCCTGCTGCGCCACGTGCTGGAGCCGCGCGGGCAGGGCCATTCCGATGCGCGGGCCGGCTTCATCAACGCCTTGATGCGGCAGCCGTCGAGGACCGCAAGCCCAGCGCCATGACGTAACGGCTATTCAGCCTGCGCTCGCGGGGCGCGCCAACACTCCGATGGAACAAAATCGGCGCGAACAGATTGCCCGAGAGGTTCCACAACCGGGGGACAGCCCAAATGTTGATCAGGGGATTCGCCTTGTCTGCGACACTGCTTGCGTTTGCTCCCGACGCCATGGCCGGCGAGCCGCAGCCCGGGGCGTTTCGCCGGGCCTCGTGCACGGTGGTCCGCTACTATGTTGCGAAATATTCCGCTGCGGCCGCAGAGACATGGGCGCGGTCCAAGGGCGCGACGGATGCCGAGATCGAGGCGGCCCGGCGTTGCCTGACCAATGCCCCGGCGCCTGCCCAGACCCAGACCCAAACCGTGACGGCCGGTTGGGCCGGCCACTAGCCGCCCACAGGGAACCATTCGTTCTTGCCCGATTCGCTTCCACGGTTTAACCGGGCGGCATGGGAAAACGAATCGTTCCGCCGGAGGAGCCGGCCGAAATCCACGAGGTGCCGCTGCGTGAGGCGCTGGAAGAGCGCTATCTCGCTTATGCCCTCTCCACCATCATGCACCGTGCGTTGCCGGACGCGCGCGACGGCCTGAAGCCCGTGCACCGGCGCATCCTTTACGGCATGCGCCTGCTGCGGCTCGACCCAGGGACCGCATTCAAGAAGTCCGCCAAGATCGTCGGCGACGTGATGGGCTCGTTCCATCCGCATGGCGACCAAGCGATCTACGACGCCATGGTGCGCCTGGCGCAGGATTTCTCCTCGCGCTACCCGCTGGTCGACGGGCAGGGCAATTTCGGCAATATCGACGGTGATAACCCGGCGGCCTACCGCTACACCGAAGCGCGCATGACCGACGTCGCGCGGCTCCTGCTCGACGGCATCGATGAGGACGGCGTCGAGTTCCGCGCCAATTACGACGGCCAGTCCAAGGAGCCCGTGGTGCTCCCCGGCGGCTTCCCGAACCTGCTCGCCAACGGCGCGCAAGGCATCGCGGTCGGCATGGCGACCTCGATCCCGCCGCACAATGCGGCCGAACTGTGCGACGCCGCGCTGCATCTGATCGAGAAGCCCGACGCGAAGTCCAAGGCGTTGATGAAATGGGTCAAGGGGCCCGATTTCCCGACCGGCGGCATCTGCGTCGATTCCAAGCAGGCGATCGCCGAAGCCTACACCACCGGCCGCGGCTCGTTCCGGGTCCGCGCCAGATGGGAGCAGGAGGAGGGCGCCCGCGGGACCTGGGTCGTCGTCGTCACCGAGATCCCCTTTCTCGTGCAGAAGTCGCGCCTGATCGAGAGGGTCGCCGAGCTGCTGGACCAGAAGAAGCTGCCGCTGGTCGGCGATATCAGGGACGAGTCGGCTGAAGACGTCCGCATCGTGATCGAGCCGAAGTCGAAGAACGTCGATCCCGCGCTAATGATGGAATCGCTGTTCCGGCTCACCGAGCTCGAAAACAAGATTCCGCTGAACCTCAACGTGCTGATCAAGGGCCGCATCCCCAAGGTCGTGGGGCTCGCCGAGTGCTTGCGCGAATGGCTCGATCACCTGCGCGACGTCCTGATCCGCCGTACCAAGTACCGCAAGGGCGAGATCGAGCATCGGCTCGAGATCCTCGGCGGCCTGCTGATCGCCTATCTCAACATCGACGAGGTGATCCGGATCATCCGCACCGAGGACGAGCCCAAGCCGGCCTTGATCAAGGCGTTCAAGCTCACCGAGTTGCAGGCCGACTCCATCCTGAACATGCGGCTGCGCAATCTGCGCAAGCTCGAAGAGATGGCGATCCGCACCGAGGACAAGGATCTGCGCAAGGAGCTGAACGGCATCGAGGCCCTGCTGGCCTCCGAGCCCGAGCAGTGGAAGAAGGTCAGCGAGCAGGTCGGCAAGGTCCGCGACATGTTCGGACCGAAGACGCCGCTCGGCAAGCGCCGCACCACCTTTGCCGACGCCCCCGAGCACGATCTCGCCGCGATCGAGGAGGCCTTCGTCGAGCGCGAGCCGGTGACGGTCGTCGTCTCCGACAAGGGCTGGATTCGCACCATGAAGGGCCATGTCGAGGATCTCTCGGGGCTCGCCTTCAAGCAGGACGACAAGCTCGGCTTCGCCTTCTTCGCGGAGACGACCTCGAAGCTGCTGCTGTTCGCGACCAATGGCAAGTTCTACTCGCTCGATGTCGCCAAGCTTCCCGGCGGTCGCGGTCATGGCGAGCCGATCCGCTTGTTCATCGATCTGGAGCAGGAGGCAGCGCCCGTCGCGCTGTTCGTCAACAAGGGCGGACGCAAATTCCTGGTCGCCAGCCACGAAGGCCAGGGCTTCGTGGTCAACGAGGACGATTGCGTCGGCACCACCAAGAAAGGCAAGCAGGTACTCAACGTCGAGATGCCGAACGAGGCGCGAGCGATCACCGAGGTCACGGGCGACACCGTCGCGGTGATCGGCGAGAACCGCAAGATGCTGGTCTTCCCGTTGGACCAGGTGCCGGAAATGGCGCGGGGGCGCGGCGTTCGCCTGCAGAAGTACAAGGACGGCGGCCTCTCCGACGTCACCGTATTCGACGCCAAGGCCGGCCTGACCTGGAAGGACTCCGCGGGCCGCGAATTCTCTGCGACCATGAAGGAGCTCGCGGAGTGGCAAGGCACCCGCGCCGACGCCGGCCGCCTGCCGCCGAAGGGTTTTCCGAAGTCGAACAAGTTCGGCAAGACGATCGGGTAGGCCGTAGGCCCCAACCGTCCCCACAACGAGGCTGACAGACAGTCCCCGCAAAGGCGGGGACTCCAGTGCGCCGCGGCTTCTCGATTGATTCACAGCTGCTGTGGAGTCTGGATCGCCCGGTCAAGCCGGGCGTGATGACAGGGAGAGTGTGGCGCGCAAACGCGTGGCAGCCAGCCACCAACGCATACGTTCGGGCACGAAGATTGCTTTTTGCTGGCGACTGCAATCGCTTGGTCTAAAGGCAAAAACAAATCCATGTTCAAACTGAAGGTTTTCATTCCGGCGCTGCTCGGCCTTGCGCTGGCCGCAGCGCCGGCGCATGCGGCGGGGGATCTCGTCGCGGTGCTCGAGGCGGAAATCGTCACCCTCGATCCGCATTTCTCCACGGCCTATATTTCGCGCACGTTTGGCTACATGGTGTTCGATACGCTGTTCGCGAAGGACTCCAAGGGCGACGTCAAACCGCAGATGGTGCAGGACTGGAAAGTCTCGCCCGATGGTCTGACCCACAGTTTCACCCTGCGCGACGGCCTGAAGTGGCATGATGGCCAGCCGGTCACGGCTGCCGATTGCGTGGCTTCGCTGCGCCGCTGGGGCACCCGCAGCGCGCTCGGCCGCCGCATCTTCGCGATCACCGCTTCGCTCGAGCCGACCGATGCCAAGACTTTCGTGCTGACGCTGAAGGAGCCGTCGGGTCTCGTCATCGACGCGCTCGGCAATCCCGTCAGCCCCGTTGCCTTCATGATGCCCGAGCGCATCGCCAAGACGCCCGGCGACCAGCGCATCACCGAGATCATCGGCTCCGGCCCGTTCGTCTACGGCAAAGCCGATCACCGCACCGGCGACCGCATGATCCTGAAGAAATTCTCCGACTATGTGCCGCGCCCCGAGCCTGCCGACTTCCTCGCCGGCGGCAAGCGCGTCAATGTCGACACGCTCGAGATCCGCGTCATTCCCGACGGTTCGACCGCGGCGTCCGCGCTCCAGGCCGGCGAAGTCGACTTCATGCAATACGCGCCGTTCGATCTGTTGCCGCAGCTGGAGAAGAATTCCCGCGTCAAGCTCGTCAACTTCACCGGCGGGAACATGTTTGCAGGGGCCTACCGCCTCAACGCCGCGTCGAAGCCGTTCGACGATCCCGAGATCCGGCGCGTGCTGTGGAAACTGGTCGACCAGCGCGAGGTGCTGGATGCGCTTGGGCTCGATGCCAAATACGCCACGCCGTGCGCGACGTTCTTCACCTGCGGCACCACCTATGAGAGCAAGGCCGGCATCGAGGCCGCCGCCAAGCCCTCGGTCGAAGCGGCGAAGGCTGCGCTGAAGGCGACCAAATATGCCGGCGAGCCCGTTGTCGTCATGCAGGCCAACGACCTCGAAGCGCCCCGGGTCTCGGCACAGGTACTCGCCGAGCGGCTGAAGGCTGCGGGCTTCAACGTCGATCTGCAGGTGATGGACTGGGCGAGCGTGCTGGCGCGCCGCGCCAAGAAGGAAGGCTGGAGCGTGTACGGCGTTCACGCCGGCGGCTTCGACCTGGGCTCCCCGCTGACCAATGTCATGGTTGCCTTCAACTGCGCCGACTTCACCGGCTGGCAATGCGACGCGCGCATCACGCCCCTGATGGAAGCTTTCGCCAAGGCGCCGGCCGAGGAAGACCGCAAGAAGATCGCGGGCGAGATCCAGGCCGTCATGTACGATCAGGCCCCCGCGATACCGTGGGGCCAGTTCGCTCAGCCGGCGGCCTATCGCGCGACCCTGCGCGGTCTGATACCGTCCGCCATCCCGGTGTTCTGGAACGTTGAGAAGTAGCACGATGTACGACGTCATTGTTGTCGGCGGCGGCTCCGCCGGCGCCGCTGTTGCGGCACGGCTGTCAGAGAATCCCGCGCGGCGCGTCCTGCTGCTCGAGGCGGGGCGCGACTGGCGCGCCGACGAGGCACCCTGGGAGGTGCGGACGCCCAATCCCATTCCGATCATCCACAAGCGCGAGTATCAGGAGAAATGGCAATGGCCTGACCTGTTGACGCGCCGGGTGGCGGGGCAGGAGCCGCGCTTCTACTGGCGCGGCAAGGGGCTCGGCGGCTCGTCGATGATGAACGGCCAGATCGCCATCCGCGGCGTTGCCGATGCCTTCGACGAATGGGCGGCCAATGGCTGCACCGGCTGGTCGGCCAGGGAGGTGATGCCGCTGTTCTCCGTGATCGAGGACGATCTGGAATTCGGCGATGCCGAGGGCCACGGCCGCGGCGGGCCGCTGCCGGTCTATCGCGCGCCGCCGGAGACATGGGGCCCGATCGATCGCGGCCTGCGCGATGCGGCGCTGGCCAGCGGCTATCCCTGGTGTGCCGACGTCAACGGCCCGGACGGCGAGGGCGTCGCCTGCTATCCCATCAACAGCCGCAACTTGCGCCGCATCACCACCAATGAGGGCTATCTCGAGCCCGCGCGCGGCCGCGCCAATCTCGAGATCCGCGGCCATGCGCTGGTCGATCGCGTGCTGATCAGCGACGGCCGCGCGACCGGGGTCCGCGTTCACATCGAAGGGCATGGCATCAGCGAGATCAGCGCGCGACAGGTCGTGCTCTGCGCCGGCGCCATCCACAGTCCGGCGATCCTGCTGCGCTCGGGCGTCGGCCCTGCCGAGGAGTTACAGGCGATGGGGATCGCGGTTGCGCGTGATCTGCCGGTGGGGCGGCACTTCTTCGACCATCCGCTGTTTCGCGCCACGATCCAGCTGCAGGAGGGGCTTCGTCCCGCCGATCCCGACACGCGTCACACCAATTGCTGCGTGACCTATTCCTCTGGGCTCGCCGACGGCGGCAAGCGCGACATGATCCTGATCGCGTTCAATCACCGCGGCATTGGCAATCACGGAGCGATCGGCGCGGGCCTGTTCAACGCGTACTCGCGCGGCACGCTCAAATTGGCCTCGGCCGATCCCGCGATCGATCCCATCGTCGAGGAGAACATGCTGGCCGATCCCCGCGACATGCTGCGCATGATGGATGCGGTGAGGCGCCTTGCGGTGATCACCTCACAGCCGGCGCTGTCGGGCATTGCCGACTGGATCCGGCTTGGCGACAGCGACCTGACGTTGCCGCAGGCCGCAGCGCTTCCGGATCACGAGCTCGACACGGTGCTGCGCCGTGAGACCGGCGACATTCAGCACGCCGCCGGCAGCTGCCGCATGAGCGCGGTCGGGGATTCCAACGGCGTGGTCAACCCCGACGGCTCGGTCAAGGGCATCTCCAGCCTGCGCGTCGCCGACGCCTCGATCATGCCGTCCGATTGCCGCGCCAACACGCATCTCACGACGGTGGTGATCGGGGAGGCGATCGCGCGAATGATGATGCGGTAGCGGAGGCGGCGTTCAGATCGTCTGACCGCCTGATACTTCGATCCGCTGCCCCGTCACCCAGCGATTGTCCTCACTCAGCAGGCTCGCGACCATCGGGCCGATATCCTCCGGGACACCAACGCGGCCCAGCGCAGTCATGGCGGCGAATTGCTTGTTGACGTCGGGATTGTCTCGCACCAGGCCACCGCCAAAGTCGGTTTCGATCGCGCCGGGCGCAACGCTGTTGACGCGGATACCACGCGGCCCGAGTTCCCTGGCCATGCAGACCGCCATCATGTCAGCGGCGGCTTTCGCCATGGTGTAGACGGCGAAGCCCGGATAGGTCACACGCGTCAAGCCGCTGCCGATGGTGACGATCGAGCCACCGTCCGCCATCAGGGGCAACAAGGCCTGGGTGAGGAAGAACACGCCTTTGACATGCAGGTTCATCTGCTGGTCGAACTGAGCCTCGGTGGTCTCGCCGAGCGGGGCGAAGAGGCCGTCGCCGGCATTGTGCACGAGATGGTCGAAGCTCTCGCGGCCAAATGTCTCCTTCAGCGTCAGGCCCAGTCTTTGCGCGAAGGAGGGAAATTTGGCGACGTCGGCGCTGTCCAACTGAAAGGCCGCGGCCCGGCGTCCCAGCGCCTTGATCTCGGAAACGGCGCTCTCCGCGAGGTCAGCACGGCTCCGATAGGTGATGATGACATCGCTACCCTTGCGCGCGATGTTGACGGCCATGTTGCGGCCGAGGCCGCGGCTCGCTCCGGTGACGATTGCAATTTTTGCCATGTCATGTCTCCTTCGTTTGACCCTGCGAAAGGTGGCAGACACCGCGGCATTCGAGTTGCCGGATCCTTGAGGCTTCTTGCCTAATCCTCCAAATGACCACAGACTTCGCTCAGGCCGGACCGTCGCTGCGTCGAACGAATAATTCACGTGCCCAAAGCTGAAGCAGTCTAGCCATGTCGGTTGCCGGAGCCCGCGGCTGGTGTAAATTCGCGCGATGACGACGACCTTGCTCGAAACGGTTCGCCGCTATGCGGACGCCCATTCAGATCAAAACGGCACGGCCAGGACGCCGATTCCCGGCCTTACGGCCATACGGGCGCTGACGCCGGGTCAGCTCCAATACGCAATCAACCGGCCGCTAGTTGCGCTCGTCCTGCAGGGCCGAAAACGCGTGACGATGGGAGCGCATACCTTCGATTTCGGCGCAGGAGAGTCGCTCCTGATCTCGGCGGATGTGCCGACGGTGAGCCAGATTACCCGCGCCGGTGCGCGGCTCCCATATTATTCCCTGGTCGTCGAGCTCGACCCGGCGGTGATCGCGAGCCTGATCGTGGAGATGAAGCTTGCTCCCGAGCAGCAAGGCATTCCCGTGCGCGTCGATCCGACCGAAACGGAGGTTGCCGATGCCGCGCTCCGCTTGATGCGGTTGCTCGAGCGCCCGTCTTCCTTGCCGGTTCTGCAAGCTCAGCTCGTTCGCGAAATCCACTATTGGCTGCTGGCGGGGCGGCACGGCGCGGGGATCAGGGCCCTCGGGGTCGCCGACAGCCACGCGCAACGCATCGCGCGCGCCGTCGCGATCATTCGGTCCGAATTTGCAAAGCCGCTGCGCGTCGAACGCCTGGCGGAAGCGGCGGCCATGAGTCCGTCCTCGTTCCACCAGCACTTCCGCGCGATCACATCACTCAGTCCCTTGCAATTTCAGAAGCAGCTGCGGCTCATCGAGGCGCGCAGGATGATGCTGTCCGAGGGCCCGGACGTGAGCAGCGCAGCTTTCGGAGTAGGTTACGAGAGCGTCTCGCAATTCACGAGAGAGTATGGACGCATGTTCGGGCTGCCGCCGGCCAAGGACATCAAGGCCGCGCTCGGTCAGCTGGACACCGCTGCCTGAAGCCAAGTCGGACTGCAAGACGGATGGCATCGCGGCGTTCTCCTCTCTCTAGATCATCCCCGCGAGCCTGAGCGCCACGCCCGCCGCACAGCTGCCCGCCAGCACCGTCAGCATGCCCAGCTTGAAGCGGAAGATCGCCGTCGCCGCCGCGACCGCCAGCGCCAGGGCAGGAATGTCCACGCTCCTCAGCACCGGCATGTCGAAGTCCAGCGCAAAGGCGTGCACCGGCACCGTCTCGC
Organism: Bradyrhizobium sp.; assembly: GCA_035575945.1. Classification (GTDB taxonomy): domain Bacteria; phylum Pseudomonadota; class Alphaproteobacteria; order Rhizobiales; family Xanthobacteraceae; genus Bradyrhizobium. The sequence continues at coordinate 23,989 of DATLXF010000028.1, forward strand.
GGAACAGCGTGTGCAGGGCGAACCAGATCGAGAGGTTGAGGATCACGCCGACGACGGCCGCGGTGATCGCGCTGAGCGCGCCCGCCAATCCCGTGTTGCCGCGCAGCCGCTCGATATAGGGGGCGCCGACGAAGATCCAGAGGAAGCAGGGTGTGAAGGTGACCCAGGTCGCGAGCAGGCCGCCGAGCGTCGCCGCAAGCATTGGCGACAGCCCGCTCGGGTCGCGATAGGCGGCCATGAAGCCGACGAACTGAAGCACCATGATCAGCGGGCCCGGCGTGGTCTCGGCCATGCCGAGGCCATCCAGCATCTCGTGCGGCTTCAGCCAGTGATAATGCTCCACCGCCTGCTGGGCGACATAGGCCAGCACGGCATAGGCTCCGCCAAAGGTGACCAGCGCCATCTTGGAGAAGAACAGCGCGATCTGGCTGAAGACGTTGTCGTGTCCCAGCAGCACGAGCAGCGCGATGACCGGCACCAGCCAGAGTGCCAGCCACAGCGCACTGAGGCGGATCGAGCGCGCGGTGTCGGGTTTGACGTGCTCGGGCACGGCCTCGCCGAGCATGCTGTCGATGACGGCGTTGCCGCCGCCATGGCCGTGACCGGAGGGGGCGAATTCCGGCCGGCCACTGCGCGCGCCGGCATAACCGATCAGGCCGGCGGCGACGATGATGATCGGGAAGGGCACCGCGAAGAAGAAGATTGCGACGAAGGCGAGGGCTGCGAGCGCGATCATGATGCGGTTCTTCAGCGCGCGCTTGCCGACGCGCACCACGGCCTCGACGACGATGGCGAGCACGGCGGCCTTGAGCCCGAAGAAAAGCGCCTCGACGAAGCTGACCTTGCCGAAGGCCGCATAGATGTAGCTGAGGCCCATGATGGCGATGATGCCGGGCAGGATGAATAGTCCGCCCGCCATCAGACCGCCGGCGGTGCGATGCATCAGCCAGCCGACATAGGTCGCGAGTTGCTGCGCTTCAGGTCCCGGCAGCAGCATGCAATAGTTCAGCGCGTGCAGGAACCGGCCTTCGGAGATCCACTTCTTCTCCTCGACCAGGACGCGGTGCATCACCGCGATCTGACCCGCGGGACCGCCGAAACTCAAGGCCGCTACGCGCAGCCAGACGCGAAAGGCTTCCCCGAAGCTGACGCCGTGACCGGCGTCAGCTCCCGCTTCAACGTTGCGGATATCCATTAGGCCTTCACCTTGTTGGACGGCCAGTTGTGGGTTTCGGCCGTAGCGTCCCGGCACCATCGGTAGAAGGCATCATAGAGCAGCATGCCCGCCTCGAGCTGTTTGAGGTCGTCGTCATACATCCGCGACAGCCCGAGCGAGGCCGCGAGCAGGCCGGGCGCCTCGGGCGCGAGGTCGGGGCGCGCGGTATCGGCGCCGCGCACCAGCGTCGCGAGGCGGAGCAGGGCCGGGGTCGCAATGCCGAACTCCTCGATCATGACGTCGAAGGTGCAGAGCTCGCCGCGGTGGCTCCAGAACACGTTCTCGATGTCGAACGGGGAGGCGTTGAAGCGTTCGCCGACCGCGACCACCTCCGACGGCGCAACATAGAGGAACACCGCACTGGGATCGACGAACCGGCGGATCAGCCAGGGGCAGGCGATGCGGTCGACTTTCGGCCGCGCACGCGTTACCCAGACGGTGCGCCCCTTGGCATCGCGCGGCGGCAGCTTGCGGGTGTCGACCAGCGGCAGCTTGGCCGCCTTCCAGCCCTCGAAGCCGTCTTCCAGGGTTTCTGCCTCGGCACCGAGTTGCCTCAGCCAGGCGGCCGTCCCCTGTGCGAGCTTGGCGCCGCGCAGGCACGAAACGATGGCCGAACGGCCGGCAAATTCGCTGCCCCATTCCGCGACGGTCTCGTGGCTGAGTTTGATCGAGCCGGGAATCAGCCGGCTGTCCGCGGCAAAATCCTCTTCAGTCCGGACATCGATCAAGACAGGCGCATTGGCCGTGCCGATCAGGCGCGCCAACTTGTCGGATGATATGGTCGTGAACGTAGACATGATGCGTCCTCGCAAGAAAACAACGGGACGCGATGCTTGGGCCTGTCGCCTCGTGGGGAGATCGCTCAAACCCCCATGGCGCAGATTACAGCGAAACTAAGAAGCACTGTCAATCCGCGGGACGGTCAGACCTTAGAAAATTGCCAGCTGCCGTCTATATTGCGCCGGCAGAGCTGACGTTTCTGGAGACTTCGATGCATTCCCATTCCATCGAACAATGGACCCATGACCACGCCTTCCTAGGCGAGAAGCACGACGAGAACGAGCGCCGCACCTGGTTCGTGGTCGCCCTGACGCTGGTCATGATGGTCGGCGAGATATTGGCAGGCTCGCTGTTCGGCTCGATGGCGCTCTTGGCCGACGGCTGGCACATGGGCACGCATGCGGCGGCGCTCGGCATTGCCGCCTTCGCCTATCGCTTCGCGCGGCGGCATCTAGGGAATGCGCATTTCACCTTCGGCACCGGCAAGTTCGGTGACCTCGCCGCCTTCGCCAGTGCGATCATCCTCGGCCTGATCGCGGTCGGGATCGCCTATGAGAGCGTACTGCGGCTGATCAATCCGGTGCCGATCGTCTACGGCGAGGCGATCGCTGTGGCCGCGCTCGGGCTGTGCGTCAACCTCGCCAGTGTGTGGCTGCTGCGCGACAGCCACCACCATGATCACGGCCATGACCATGCGCATGACCACCACGCCGAACATGACCACGCACACGATCATCATCGTCACGACAACAACCTTCGCGCGGCCTATGTTCACGTCATGGCGGATGCCGCAACGTCCGTGCTGGCGATCGCGGCGCTCGGTCTCGCCATGTTCTCCGGCTGGGCCTGGGCCGACCCGGCGGTAGGCCTCGTCGGCAGCGCGCTCATTGCGAGCTGGGCCTTCCGCCTCATCAAGTCTTCAGGTGCGGTGCTGCTCGACGTCCGCGCCGACGAGAAGCTGGAGCGGGTGATAAGGGCCCGCATAGAGGTCGGCGAGGACCGTGTGACCGACCTGCATCTGTGGCAGGTCGGTCCCGGACACTGCGCCGTGCTGCTCTCGGTCGTGTCGGACAAGCCGAAGCTGCCGGCCATCTACAAGCGGCGACTCGCGGGGCTTAAGGGCCTCAGCCACGTCACGGTCGAGGTCGAGACCTGCCCGCATTGACGGAGTCCCATGATGACGCTGCTGCCATGACGCTGGCAGCAGCTTAGTGCTAGACGCCCCCGAAACTCCGATGTCAGGAGATGGTCGTGGTAGAGTGGGCCGCGGTCGCGATCGCATTGCTGTCGAGCAGCATCGGCGGGACGGCTGCGGCAATCACCCGCTATCTCGTCGGCGGTGCCGATCCCATCCTGCTCGCGATCCTGCGCTGGGGAATCGGCTTTCTCTGCCTGCTGCCATGTGCGCTGATGCTGGGCGCACGATGGCCGAAGCGCCTGGACTGGCCAGCCGTGGCGTTGCTCGGCATCTGTTTCTTTGGCCTGTTCTTCATTCTCTACAACATCGCAATGTCCTACACGACCGCCGCGCGAGCCAGCTTGGCACTGGCGACGCTGCCGCTTCACACCATGATGGTCGGGGCGCTGCTTGGCATCGAGCCGCTGACGCCGCGCAAGATCGCCGGTGTCTGCATCGCCGTGCTCGGCGTTGCGGCGGCGCTGGCGACAGGCCTGGCGCAAAGTCCGCCGGGGGCCTGGCGCGGCGAATTGATCATGACGACGGCCGTGTTCTGCATGGCGTTCTATAACGTGTTGTCGCGCCCGCTGATGCAACGCTCCAGCGCGCTTGGCTTTCTCACCTTCGGTATGGGGGCGGGCGCCATCGTGCTGGTGCTGGCGGGGCTAGTGAAGGGAAGCTATGCCGCGCTCGTGCATTTCACGACTGCGCAGTGGATCGCTGGCATCTATCTCGGCGTCGGCGGCGGAGCGTTCGCCTTCATCCTCTGGGTCATGGCGCTGAGGCGGGCAACGCCGACCCGCGTCGCCAACACCATGACGGTCAATCCGATCGCTGCCGCGCTGTTGGCAGCGCTCCTGATCGGCGAGCCGATAACGCCGAATCTGCTCGTCGGACTGGTGGCAGTGTTTGCCGGGATCTGGATTGCGACCAGCGAGACGAAGCCGCCTTAGCTCCGCGGCGCGGTCGCCGGCGGAGGGCTCGTCTCCGGCGTCTTCTTCGGCTTCAGCGTGCCGGCATAGAACGAGATCAACCAGACCAGGAGAAGCGCGAGCAGATAAACGCCCCAGGCCTGCGGCGGCGTGGTTGCCCAGCGTAAGAGGCCCTTGAACGTGCGTGGCGGAGTCTCGTCGCTCATGGCCCGTTTGTGTACAAAAGCTCTAGCCCGGTCAATCCGGTCGCCGCCCGGGGCGGATCAGCAACAGTGCTGCCAGCGCCGAGAGGCTGAGCGCGGATGAGACGATCAGCACCTTGGCGCCCATGAGGTCGATGAGCAGGCCGAAGGCGAGCGGCGCCACCGCCTGCGCCATCCGCGCTGGCGCGCCGATGATGCCGAGGCGGTAGCCGAAATCCTTCGCACCGAAGATCGCGAGCGGCAGCGTGCCGCGTGCGATGGTCAGGATGCCGTTGCCGGAGCCGTGGAACAGCGCGAACGCGCTCGCGGCAGCGCCGCCGAAGATGGCCACGACGGCGGCGCCGATCGGATGGGTGAGGCAGGCGAGCCGCGTCGACCACAGCGGATGAAAGCGGCTCAGAACGCTGGCCTCGAGGATGCGCGCCATAACCTGCGCCGGACCGATCAGCGCACCAGCCGCGATCGCCTCGACGTGGGTCGCGCCAGCCGCCTCCACGATGCGCGGGAAATGCACGGCCATCGCGCCGGTGACCGTCCATGCCGCGGCGAAGATGAAGGCCAGCAGGGTCATGGTGCGATCGAGCGGCACGTGCGGCTTCACGGCCGTGGCCGCCGCCTGCCTCGCGCCCTCGATCGCCGGCAGCATGAAGAAATTGAGCGGCAGGCCGATCAGGATGTTGGCGGCGGCCCAGGCAAAACAGGTCTCCCGCCAGCCGATATGGGCGAGGCCCCAGGCGGTGAGCGGCCAGCCGACGGTGGAAGCAAAGCCCGCCATCAGCGTGATGCCGGTGATCGGCCGGCGCGCCTCGGTGCCAAAGATGCGCCCGAGCGCGGCGAAGGCCGCGTCATACAAACCCATCGCCATGCCGATGCCGAGCAACGAGCCAGGCGATCGCCATTACCGCGACAGAGTGAGAGACCCCGAGGAGCACGAGGCCGGCAGCGATGGTCAGGTTCGAGGCCGACAGCACCTGACGGCCGCCGACGAGATCGATCTGCTGGCCGATGCGCGGGCCGAGCATGGCCGAGATCACCAGCGCGGCCGAGAACGCACCGAAGATCCAGTTGGAGGAGACGCCGAGATCGCGCCCCATGGGGTCGGCGAGCAGCGCCGGCAGATAGTAGCTGGAGGCCCAGGCCAGGGTCTGCGCGGTGCCGAGCGCCAGGATGATCGGAAGCTGACGCTTGGTCATATCCCCGCGATTCTGGTCGTCTGTGCCATCGTTTGCATTTGCCGCTCGCGACGAGAATGCGTCAACAGCGTCTGCGACATATTCGACCTGCTGCGGGTGCGAGCCTGCCCAACGCCCGCGCGCGGCCTTTCGTTCGTCACGAATGCACGCCATAATGGCGCATGCAATTGACGTCGCGCCTCGCGCTGATGAACTGGCTCACCGGCCAGGGCCTCACGGGCTTGCCTGAAAATGAGCTGCTTCGCGGCTTCTGCGAGCGCTGCTGCGCCGAGGGGCTGGACCTGTCGCGCGCGCTCGTCGTGATCGACACGCTGCATCCGATCTACGAGGGCCGCGGCTTCCGCTGGAGCGACCGTCCCAGCAACGAGAGCGATGCGTTCGAATACGGCTCGACCGCGGATGGCGACGCCGCAAAGAACTGGCGCCGCTCGGTGTTCTTCCACATGCTCGAGAATGGCCACGACGAGATGCTGATCGATCTCGCCGATGCGCCCTCGATGGATTATTCGCAGATCGGCGAACTCGCCAAGAAGGGTCACAAGCACTATCTCGCCTTCGTGCACCGCTTCGGCGAGAATGGCGCGCTCGGGCTGATGGATTGCCTCTATTCCTGCTGGACCACCCGCCGCGACAGTGGCTTCTCCGGACTGGAGCTGGAGGCGATGCGCGATCTCGTGCCCGTCCTTGGTCTTGCGATCAAGTCGGCGCAGCAGGTGGACATCGCGCGCACCCTCGGCCGCGTCTATCTCGGCCGCGACGCCTCCGAGCAGGTGCTGCGCGGGCGCATCTCGCGCGGCGTCACCGAGCGCATCAACGCCGTGCTGTGGTATTCGGACCTGCGCGGCTCGACCGGCATCAGCGAGAGCATCGGACCCGACGAGATCATTCCGTTTCTCAACGATTACGCACAGGCCGTGATCGATTCGATTCACGACGCCGGCGGCGATGTGCTGAAGCTGATCGGCGACGGCGTGCTCGCAATGTTCTGGGGCGAGGACATGGCCGACGCGCGGCGTGCGGCGCTGCGCGCCGAGCACCTGTTCCGCAAGAACGTCGCCGCGCTGAACGAGCGGCGGGCGGCTGAGGGCCGTCCGACCACGTCGGCCTATATCGGCCTGCATGTCGGCGAGGTCTTCTACGGCAATATCGGCAGCGAGGACCGGCTCGATTTCACCGTGGTCGGCCCGACCGTCAACGAGGTCAGCCGCATCGCCTCGATGAGCCGCTCGGTCGATCGCGAGCTGCTGGCGTCGTCCGAGTTCTACAAGGGCCTCGATGCCGCCGGCCGCCGGTATCTCGTCTCCACCGGCCGCTTTGCGCTACGTGGCATCGGCCGTGCGCAGGACCTCTACACGCTCGATCCGGACGTCGATGCGAGCGAGCCGGTCAGGGGCAGCTACGAGCGTTACCTGGCAGGATAGCCGGAGCGGTAGCTAGCCCGCGCCGTCTCTTCATCTCCCACCATGTCCGGCTGCCGGTCGAGCGCGACCGCCGGTGACAGCCAAATCACCAGCGCCTGGACGCCGAACACGCCGGCGGCCAGATAGAGGCACGCTTCCGCGCTGAAGAAGCCGCCGACGATCGCGCCGAGCGCCGAGCCGAGCGGGCGGGCGCCGTAGCTCATGATGTTGATGGCGGAGACGCGGCCGAGAAGGCGCGGAGGCGTCACCGACTGGCGCAGCGTCGTGGTCGAGATCACCCACAGGATCGGCCCGGCGCCGAGCAGGAAGAAGCTCAAGGCGGCGAGCCAGGGCGAAGGGATCAGCACCGTCAGCGCCATCAACAGGGCGGCGGCGAAGCCGGTGACCGGGCCGAGGCCGACGATGGTGCCGAAGGCGAGGCGCTTCATCACGCGTGTGGCGAAGAGCGCGCCGATCACCATGCCGACGCCGTACATCGTCAGCACGGTGCCGACGCCGGCGGCGCTCAGGCCGAGATGGCGCACGGCGTAGGGCACGAACACGGCGATCTGCAGGAACCACCCGGTGTTGAAGATGAACTGGGTGATGAACACCGGCCGCAGCAGCGGATGGTGAAACACGAAGGCCGCGCCCTCGCGGATGTCGAACGGATGGCGCCGCGGCGCCGGCATGCGCGCGGGCTCGGAGATGCCCGAGAGCAGCACGACCGCAATCGCCGACAGCACCGCGGCTAAGCCGAAGGCGGGGCTCGCGCCCCACCAGCCCACCAGCACCCCGCCGAGCGCAGGCCCACTGGCGAAGGCAACGGTGCGCGCGAGCTCGATTCGCGCGTTCGCCGCCGGCAACAGGTGCGAGGTCACGAGCGAGGGAACCAGCGCCGGAGCGGCGACGCTGTAGACCACGGTGCCGCACACTGCGGCGAAGCCGAGCAGTGCCAGCAGGGGCAGATTGAGCGCGCCGAGCGCCAGCAGCAGCACGATGGTTGCCAGCGCCATGGCTCGCAGCGCCTCGGCTGCGCTCATCAGCGCGCGCCGCGAGATGCGGTCGGCAAGCACGCCGGCTGGAATGGCGAACAGCACGAAAGGCAACGTCAGTGCGGTCTGCAACAGGCCGGTCTGGCCTTCCGCGACCCCGAGCGTGACCACCGCGACAATGGGGGCCGCCGCCAATGCGATCTGCTCGGCCGACTGCGCTGCGAGGTTGGACCAAGCGAGACGGCCAAAGGCGTCAGGGAGGCGAGGCGGGTTTGACATGGCTCATTCCTGCGAGGCCGGGTTGGAGTCAATATTCGGCTCCGAAAGCCCGCCAAACCCACCCGCTTCCCGACAGCAAGGCGATTGACCGGCGGGAACGGGAGTTCGCCGCGCCAGATGCAGTTGCAAATGAGTTGCAATAAGAATCAACTTGGGTATTCTGCCGGCATGGATGCCCGATCACCCCAGCTCAGTCCTGACACCACCGCCGCCGGATGGCGCGCCGACGCGCCAACCACCAAGAGCCTCGCCGAGGTCAATTCCACAGTCGCCATTCCAGCCGCGGCCCATTGGTCGCGGCGGCTGCTGGCCTTTGTCGGCCCCGGCTATCTCGTCTCGGTCGGCTACATGGATCCCGGCAATTGGGCGACCGACCTCGCCGGCGGATCGAAGTTCGGCTACACGCTGCTCTCCGTCATCCTGCTTTCGAACTTGATGGCAATCCTGCTGCAGTCGCTCGCAGCGCGACTCGGAATCGTCACCGACCGCGACCTCGCGCAAGCCTGCCGCGCGTCCTATCCGCGGTCGGTGAACTTCATGCTATGGATCGCCTGCGAGGCGGCGATCATTGCCTGCGATCTGGCCGAGGTGATCGGCACCGCGATCGCACTGAAATTGCTGTTCGGCATTCCCTTGATCGGCGGCGCGCTGCTCGCCGCGCTGGATGCCTTCCTGCTTCTGCTCCTGATGAACCGCGGCTTCCGTTTCCTGGAAGCCTTCGTTATCGCGCTGCTCGCAGTGATCGCGGTCTGCTTCGCCGTCCAGATCGTTGCTGCGGCCCCGCCGGTGGCGGAGGTCCTGCGCGGCTTCATTCCGAAGAGCGAGATATTCACCAATTCGGACATGCTCTACATCGCGATCGGCATCATCGGCGCGACCGTGATGCCGCATAATCTCTACCTGCATTCCTCGATCGTGCAGACGCGCGCCTATGAGCGCAACGACACCGGCCGGCGCGAGGCGATCAAATGGGCGACGACGGATTCGACGATCGCACTGATGCTGGCGCTGTTCATCAACGCTGCGATCCTGATCGTGGCGGCGGCGACCTTCCACAAGAGCGGGCATTCGGACGTGGCCGAAATCGAACAGGCATTCGAGCTGCTGTCGCCGCTGCTTGGCCTCGGTATCGCCTCGACGCTGTTCGCGGTGGCTCTGCTCGCCTCGGGTCTCAACTCGACGGTGACGGCGACGCTTGCCGGCCAGATCGTGATGGAAGGCTTTCTCGACCTGCGCCTGCCGAGCTGGGCCCGACGCCTGCTCACGCGCGGCATTGCAATCATTCCCGTGATTGTCGTGACCGCGATCTATGGCGAGCGCGGCACGGCGGAATTGCTGGTGTTCAGCCAGGTCGTGCTGTCGATGCAGCTGCCCTTCGCTGTCATCCCGCTGGTGCGCTTCGTCTCCGACCGCCGCAAGATGGGCCAGTTCGCGATCCCGAGGTCGATTGCCGTGGTCGCGTGGATCGTCGCGGGCGTCATCGTGATTTTGAACGTGAAGTTGCTGGGGGATACGTTTTTTGGGTGAGTGGCGAGTGGCGAATAGCGAGCGGTAGGGTCGTTTTTCTATTCGCTACTCGCCGCTCACCATTCGCTAATCCTGCGGCTCGGACGCCGCATCGCCCTGTGCGTCGATGCGTAGCCAGCCGGAGGGGGCGAGGCGCTGCTGCGGCAGGAAGCGGGCCTTGTAGTCCATCTTCTTGGAGCCTTCGATCCAGTAGCCGAGATAGACGTAAGGCAACCCCTGCCGGCGGGCGCGGGCGATGTGATCGAGGATCATGAAGGTGCCCATCGAGCGGCTGACCTGGCTCGGCTCGAAGAACGAGTAGACCATCGACAGGCCGTCGCTGAGCACGTCGGTGAGGGCGACTGCGATCAGCTCCTCGCCGCGGCCGGTGAGGCCGCTGTCGGGACCGCGCTTGCGGTATTCGATGATGCGGGTCTCGACATGGCTGTCTTCCACCATCATGGCGTAGTCGAGCACGGTCATGTCGGCCATGCCCCCGTGGCGGTGGCGGGCGTCGAGATAGGCGCGGAACACCGAATATTGCTCGGAGGTCGGCACTGCGCTGCGCTGCTCGCCGATGATATCGGCGTTGCGCGCCATTACCTTGCGGAAGTTGCGGGAGGGCCGGAACTCGTTGGCGACGACCCGGACCGAGACGCAGGCGCGACACTGGTCGCAGGCGGGACGATAGGCGATCGACTGGCTGCGGCGAAAACCGCCATGGGTCAGCAGGTCGTTGAGGTCGCCGGCGCGGTCTCCGACCAGATGCGTGAACACCTTGCGCTCGTGCCGACCCGGCAGATACGGGCAGGGCGACGGCGCCGTGAGGTAAAATTGGGGGGTGTCGCGCGAGTGCTGGGTCAAGGGACGTCGTGGGCCTCCGAAACTGGCATCAGCATCGCGCTCCAGAAGCCCACGGTCAATCGATTAGCTCACCACGTCCGCGCCGCCTGGGGTGCGGGCACGCGGACCGAATTGTTGATCACGACTGTTCCCAGCACGAAATCATGCAGCAGGCGACGGCGGCCATTGAACAGGCCGACCAGCACTACGAACGGCGTCAGGAACGACACCGTCACCCAGAACAGCACCGCATGCGTGGCACCGAGCACGAAATAGCCCGGCGCGCCGTACCAGGTGCGCAATTCCAGATCCATCAGGCGCATGCCCACCGTGGCGGAGGACGGACCGCCGATGCTGGCGCCGTAATAGACGATGGCCCAGATCACGGAGGCGGGCCAGGCGATCCAGAACAGCGCCCAGCCGATGCCGAGCGTAACCACGCCGAACAAGGCGATGAAGATGTAGCCGAGGATCACCGGCACGGAGATCACGACCATGTCGATCAGGAAGGCGAACACCCGCCGCGTCGCCACGCCCCGGAACAGCTCCGGATGCAGAGAGGGGTCATAGGCGTGGGGCTGCATCCCGCCGTCATTGCGCCAGCTGCCGGAATTGCCCGAGTCGTACGACATGGTCCGTTCTCCTGAGGGAAACGGGAAATCCCTCGAGGCAGGACATGGGAGCGGCTCATCTCCGTGCCAAGAGCTCGGGCGTTAACAAGCCGAAATATTCCGGCGATTTGGGGGCGGTTCTCTTGCCGCCGTCATTCCGGGCGGTCCGCAGGACCCAACCCGGAATCAAGAATCCCGGGTGCGCAATTGCGCAGCTGGGTTCGACCGTAATGCATCGCCCCGGAATGACGGGAGCCGGCAGGCCCGCGCAATCGCTCTTACGCCTGGCTTCGCAGCTTCTCCGCGGCCTTCGGCGCAAAGTAGCTCAGCACGCCGTCCGCGCCGGCGCGCTTGAAGGCGAGCAGGCTCTCCATCATCGCGCGCTCGCCGTCGAGCCAGCCGTTATTCGCGGCCGCCGCGATCATCGCGTATTCGCCGGACACCTGATAGGCGAAGGTCGGCATCGCGAATGCGTCCTTCACGCGACGGACCACGTCGAGATAAGGCATGCCGGGCTTCACCATCACCATGTCGGCGCCCTCGGCGATGTCGAGCTCGACCTCCCGCAGCGCCTCGTCGGTGTTGGCGCTGTCCATCTGATAGGTCCGCTTGTCGCCCGTAAGCGTCTTGGCCGAGCCGATCGCGTCGCGGAACGGGCCGTAGAAGGCGGAGGCATATTTCGCGGCATAGGCCATGATCTGCACGTCAAGCAGGCCTGAGCGGTCCAGCCCCTCGCGGATCGCGGCGACGCGGCCGTCCATCATGTCCGAGGGGGCGATGATGTCGCAGCCGGCTTCGGCCTGCACCAGCGCCTGACGCACCAGCACGGCGACTGTTTCGTCGTTCAGGATCCTGCCGTCGGAAATCAGGCCGTCATGGCCGTGACTAGTGAAGGGATCGAGCGCGACGTCGCAGAGGATGCCGATCTCCGGAAATTCCTTCTTGATCGCGCGCACCGCCTGGCAGACCAGATTGTTCGGATTGGTGGCCTCCGAGCCGTCCTCGTCGCGCAAGGCGGGATCTGTGTAGGGAAACAGCGCGATGCAGGGGATGGTCAGCTTCATCGCGCGCTCGGCCTCGCGCACGGCCTGATCGACGCTGAGGCGGTCGACGCCGGGCATCGAGGCGACCTGCTCGCGCTTGTTGCTGCCGTCGATCAGGAACAGCGGCCAGATCAGATCGTCAGTTGTGAGGACGTTCTCGCGCACCATGCGCCGGGACCATTCGGCCTTGCGATTGCGGCGCGGACGGACGGTCAGATCGAGAGCATGCGGCACCGCCATGCTGTCCTGGCGCGACACTTCGCGCAATTCGATCGGACGTCCGTATTTGATCGCCATCACTCTTCCTCCGGCTGGAATTATTCTTATACCAGCTCGCACGGTTCCCGTCACGGCGGCTTGACCTGCCGCAAGGGATAGCAGCCGATTGATTTTGCGGGGCGAAACAGCCAGAAGGGGCCATGTCCGAAATCTCCACCCGCGATGCGGCCCGTGACGGCGCCAATGCCAGGGACGCTGCCCGAGACCCCGCCAGAGAGAGCGTTCTCTCGGTGGCGGCCATCTCGTCGGGGCGGACGGAATCCGACGACAATGTCTGGACGCGCCGGCTGGTGCTGTTCCTGCGCGTGATGGCGCTGCTCTCGATCCTCAAGGGTCTGTATCACTGGGCGCAGGTTACCGGCTTCGTTGGTGACGAGGACGAGGCGTTCGAGAACCAGTCGATGGCCTGGCAGGCCGCGACCGTCTACTTCGCCGTGATCGAGCTCGTCGCCGCGGTCGGCCTATGGCTCGCCACGCCTTGGGGCGCGGTGGTGTGGCTGACGACCGTGGTATCGATGGCGGTCATCGAGCTGATGTTCCCCGGCATCTATGGCGGCAGCCTGATCGTCGTCGGTGTCGAGGCCTTCATGCTCGCCGCCTATCTCGGGCTCGCCTGGATGGCCGCGCGCGAACGGCCGCCGTAGCCGACAACGATTGAACGCTCACTGTCTCGTGCCCCGGACGGTGCGCAGCACGCCGTGATGCGCTGCAGAACCGGGCCCATCTCTCCGCAACCTCGGTGTGGCTCTTTGGCCCGGACCGCGCTCCGCTTGTCCGGGACACGAAGCGTGTCGTCGGCAGAGTTGTGCCTGCTTGGTTGACCGCCGGTTGCCTAAAATTTGCGGTAAGTTTTCATTGACCAGACGGTTCCGCCACAGCTCTTACGCGCGCGTTTCGAAACGGGGCGGGCCTGTTCTGGAATGTGACAATAGCGGCGGACGGAGGGTGAACAGCAGCTTGCGAAGGTCAACAGAGGCTTTCGAAAAGTGCTTGTGGCACAGGCTTAATCCGCAATTCACTGTCTTAAATTCATGATCTCTTTATTCTCTTATTTAAGCCGATGTTCAAAAGCGCCCCTTAAGTTGCACCTATCAGGCGGGACACAAGTTTCGTCGAATAAGTGTCGATAAAAACGACAACAGGGGAAGTGTCATGATGAAAGCCGTCGCAACTGCGGCAGATACCGCAGAGCGCGTCTCCGGCCAGCAGGGTTCGGTGCAGTCGCTCTATCTGGAAGCTTTGACTCTGGTGGAGCGGCTGCATCGCCGGCTCCTCGACGTGATCAAGGACGAATTCGATCGCCGCGGCCGCGCGGACATCAACTCGGTCCAGGCGCTCCTGCTCTACAATATCGGCGACAAGGAGCTGACCGCGGGCGAATTGCGCACGCGCGGCTACTATCTCGGCTCCAACGTCTCCTACAATCTGAAGAAGCTCGTCGAGCTCGGCTTTCTCGATCACCAGCGCTCGCGCGTCGATCGCCGCTCTGTGCGCATCCGCCTGACCCCGCAGGGCCAGGAAGTCCGCCGCATCGTCGATGCGCTCTACCAGAAGCACGTCAAGACGGTGGAGCAGGTCGGCGGCATTTCCGGCGACGAGTTCGCGACCCTCAACAAGTCGCTGCATCGCCTCGAGCGGTTCTGGACCGACCAGATCCTGTATCGCCTCTGAGTTTTCTCAAGGGATGAAGGCCAAGCCGGCCCGCAACAAGACCGGCAGCCGTTCCTGATGTGCCTGCTTCCCCCAGCGCGCCGGCCCGGAGTTGCCCCGGACCGGTGCGTTCATGTTTTTCGCACCTGCGAAAAAATTCCCTGCCTACGGGAACGAGTTCCAGGCTCGGCGCTTATCTCCTTCGGATCGGAGGAACGTCAATGCTGGTCGAGCGCGGGCTGCAGGCGATGAATGTGGAACTCGTGAGTGAGGCCTACGCGATCGCCGCGAATTACCTGCGCCGCTCCGGTTCAATCCCCGACTCGCTCGCTACCGATGAACGCCTGCTCGGTATCATCGTGAAGCTGCTCCAGCACGGAGAATTCAATAAGATCAGGCTGGCGAACGAGGCTATCACCAGGTTCGAGGCACAGACCGCAGATAGAGCGGTCGCTTGATCAACACTCCCGACATTGCGACGAACCAGAGGACGCCATGGAAGCTGCCATCGACCGTATCATGAAGACCTACGACCTACTCGCCAACCGCACCGCGGCTGCCAGCGAAGAGGCCAGGGCCAAGGTCACAGCCTATCTCAATACGTTGATGGAAGCCGGCGAGAAAGACCCCCATAGGTTGACCGTGTGCGGACTTACCTATCTGCGCCAGCTCGACGGCAGCGTCGACCCGGTGAAGGCCGGCTATACGGGGCTGTAGAACCCAGGCCTCAGCCCGAGGGAGGGCCGGCCAGCGATGAGACCGGCGCGGCCCCATTCCAGATATCAAGATGGGTCGTTTGATGAGACCGTTTCGGAGCTAACCCCGAATCCCACCATATCTTGCATAAATATCAGGCTCGACCCGCAAATGCTTGGCCTGTTGCGGGCGATGTGGTAGATCGCGCGTGCTTCCGACCGCCACACCAGACCCGCCCGTAGCCCACCACAAGGCTGCGGCGGTGGAGATATTCGCAAGATGACCCTCGCAAAGACCGCCTCCGCGCCCGATTCGTTTTTCACCGCCTCGCTCGAGCAGGCCGATCCCGAAATCGCCGCCGCCATCAAGGGCGAACTCGGCCGGCAGCGCCACGAAGTCGAGCTGATCGCCTCCGAGAACATCGTGAGCCGGGCCGTGCTGGAAGCGCAGGGTTCGGTGATGACCAACAAATATGCGGAAGGTTATCCCGGCGCGCGCTATTACGGCGGTTGCGAGTGGGTCGACGTCGCCGAGAACCTTGCGATCGATCGCGCAAAGAAGCTGTTCGGCGCCCAATTCGCCAACGTGCAGCCGAACTCCGGCAGCCAGATGAACCAGGCGGTGTTCCTGGCGCTGCTCCAGCCCGGCGATACCTTCATGGGGCTCGATCTCGCGGCCGGCGGCCATCTCACACACGGCTCGCCCGTCAACATGAGCGGCAAGTGGTTCAAGGCCGCGCACTACACCGTGCGCCGCGAAGACCAGATCATCGACATGGATGCGGTGGCCAAGCAGGCCGAGCAGGTCAAGCCGAAGCTGATCATCGCCGGCGGCTCGGCCTATTCGCGCGCCTGGGACTTCAAGCGCTTCCGCGAGATCGCGGACAGCGTCGGTGCGTATCTCCTGGTCGACATGGCGCATTTCGCCGGGCTCGTCGCCGGTGGCGTGCATGCCTCGCCCGTACCATACGCGCACGTCACCACCACCACGACGCACAAATCGCTGCGCGGACCGCGCGGCGGCCTCATGCTGTGGAATGACGAGACGCTGACCAAGAAGCTCAACTCGGCGATCTTCCCGGGCCTGCAGGGCGGTCCCCTGATGCACGTGATCGCGGCCAAGGCGGTCGCCTTTGGCGAAGCGCTGCGTCCGGACTTCAAGGTTTACGCCAAGAACGTCGTCGAGAACGCCAAGGCGTTGGCGGAGACGATGAAGAGCCACGGCTTCGATATCGTCTCAGGCGGTACCGACAACCATCTGATGCTGGTCGATCTCAGGCCGAAGGGCCTCAAGGGCAACGTCTCGGAGAAGGCGCTGGTTCGCGCCGCCATCACCTGCAACAAGAACGGCATTCCCTTCGATCCCGAGTCGCCGTTCGTCACCTCCGGTATTCGCCTGGGCACGCCTGCGGCGACCACGCGCGGGTTCGGCGTGGCCGAATTCCAGCAGGTCGGCGGCATGATCGCCGAGGTCCTCAACGCGATCGCACAGTCCTCCGACGGCAAGGCGCCGCTGGTGGAGGCCGCGATCAAGGAACGGGTCAAGGCGCTCACCGACCGGTTCCCGATCTACCAGTAAGGCTAGGCCAAGCGGATGCGCTGCCCGAACTGCAACAGTCTGGATACGCAGGTAAAGGACTCGCGTCCGACCGAGGATTCGGCCGTGATCCGCAGGCGGCGCGTGTGCGTCGCCTGCAATTTCCGCTTCACGACCTTCGAGCGCGTGCAGCTGC
The DNA here is from genome assembly GCA_035575945.1 of Bradyrhizobium sp. Lineage (GTDB taxonomy): Bacteria > Pseudomonadota > Alphaproteobacteria > Rhizobiales > Xanthobacteraceae > Bradyrhizobium. The sequence continues at coordinate 40,524 of DATLXF010000028.1, forward strand.
GCGAGCTCACGGTCATCAAGCGCAACGGCCGCCGCGTGCCGTTCGATCGCGACAAGCTGATGCGGTCGGTGCAGATCTCACTTCGCAAGCGGCAGGTCGAGCCGGAGCGCGTGGAGAAGATGGTCTCCACCATCGTGCGCGAACTGGAGACCGGGGGCGAGGCCGAGATCTCCTCGGAGGTGATTGGTGAGACCGTGATGGAGCATCTGCGTACGCTCGACGACGTCGCCTATGTGCGCTTCGCTTCCGTCTACCGCAACTTCCGCGAAGCCAAGGACTTCGCCAACGTGCTCGGCGAGCTCTCCGGTGAGGAGGAAGCGCGGCTTGCCGCGATCCGCAAATGATCTTCCGTATCCTGGAAGACCAGTTCGCGCAGAAGGCCCGCGAGGCCAGGGACGCAGACCGCCGCTTCATGGAGCTGGCGCTCTCGCTTGGGCGCCGCGGGCAGGGCCGCACTTGGCCGAACCCGGCCGTCGGCGCCGTCATCGTCAAGGATGGGGTCATCGTCGGCCGCGGCTGGACCCAGCCCGGAGGACGGCCGCATGGTGAGCCCGAAGCTCTGGGGCGGGCGGGCGAGGCGGCGCGGGGCGCCACGCTTTATGTCACCCTGGAGCCGTGCTCGCATTTCGGCAAGTCGCCGCCTTGCGCCGATGCGGTGGTCGCGGCCGGCATCAAACGGGTGGTGGCGGCGATCGAAGATCCCAATCCCGACGTCGCGGGCCAGGGCCACGCCCGCCTGCGCGCCGCCGGCATCAATGTGGACGTTGGTCTCTGCGCGGCAGAAGCCGCGTTCGACCATGCCGGCCATTTCCGCCGCATCCGGGACAAGCGTCCACATGTGATCCTCAAGCTCGCGGTCTCGCCGGACGGCAAGATCGGCGCGGCCGGCGGCAAACCGGTCGCGATCACGGGCGAAGCCGTGCGTGACCGCGTGCATCTGCTCCGCGCACAGAGCGACGCCATCCTGGTGGGGATCGGCACCGTACTGGCGGACGATCCGCTCCTCACCTGCCGCCTGCCGGGCATGGCAGCGCGCTCGCCGGTCCGCATCGTGCTCGACCAGAGTCTGCGCATCCCCGGCGCGAGCCAGCTGGTACGCACCGCGCGCGAAACGCCGCTTTGGCTGGTCGGTTCTGAGCTTGCGGAAGCTGCCGCAGCGACGCGGCTCGGGGCGGCCGGTGCGCAAATCCTGCGCGTGCCTCCCGGCGGTGCATCCGGGCTCGATCTGCCGGCCGTGCTGCATGCGCTGGCCGAGAAGGGCATCACGCGGCTGATGGTCGAGGGCGGCAGCCGTGTTGCAGCGTCGTTCGTCACGGCCGATCTCGTCGACGAGATATGGCTGTTCCGCGGCGCGGAAGAGGTGGGCCCTGGCGGCGTCGATGCGCTCGATGCATTGCCCCTGTCGAAAATCACGCAGTCGCAGGCCTACAAGCTTCATGCTAGCGAGACCTTCGGCAAGGACACTCTCACCATCTACGAGCGGGCGTAATGTTCACCGGCATTGTCACCGATATCGGCGAGATCGTCAGCTTCACGCCAACGGCGCAGGGCCAACTGCACCGGCTGCGCATCGCCTGCGACTACGATCAGGCCACGATTGCCGACGGCGCCTCGATCGCCTGCAACGGGGTTTGCCTGACCGTGGTCGCCTCGGGCGTCGCGGACGGCAGGAACTCCGAGCGGAGGACCTGGTTCGAGGTCGATGCCGCGGCCGAGACGCTGGCGCTGACGACGGCCAAGCACTGGAAGCTGGGCACCAGGCTGAACCTCGAGCGTGCGCTGAAGATCGGCGACGAGCTCGGCGGCCATATCGTCGCCGGCCACGCCGACGGCATTGCAACCATCGTCGGCCGCGAGGACCTGCCCGAAATGGCGCGGTTCGAGCTTTCGACGACGCGGGAGCTGGCGCGTTTCATCGCCACCAAGGGCTCGATCACGCTCGATGGCGTCTCGCTGACGATCAATACGGTTGCGGACGTGACTTTTTCGGTGCTGATCATCCCGCACACGCTGACAATGACGACGATCGGCGGCTGGAAGGCGGGGGATGAGGTCAATATCGAGGTCGACCTGATGGCCCGCTACGCGGCGCGGCTGACGGAAATGAAGTGACGGCGAAGCCGTCATTCCGGGGCGCGAAGCGAACCCGGAATCTCGAGATTCCGGGTTCGATGCTCCGCATCGCCCCGGAAGGACGGTTCTCGCTTGGCTTCCATGCTTCCGGCGACTACATAGCGCCGACTCCTTTCGAACGGATTGAACGATGGCAGACGCGCGGCGCGCACCTCTGAAGGACCAGACCGACATTTCCGGCGCACGCGCCCTGATCGTCGAGGCGCGGTTCTATGACGATCTCCAGGACGCGCTGATGGAGGGCGCGGTGACTGAACTGAAGGCGGCCGGCCTGACCCACGACGTCCTCACTGTTCCCGGTGCGCTGGAGATTCCCGCGGCCGTCGCCATCGCGGTCGATGCCGCGGCGGCGAACGGCAAACCCTATGACGCGGTGATCGCGCTCGGATGCGTGATCCGCGGCGACACCATCCATTTCGAGATCGTCTCCCAGGAATCCTCGCGCGCGCTGATGGATCTTGCCGTCGCGCGGAAGCTGCCGCTCGGCAACGGCATCCTCACCGTGAACAATGAGGACCAGGCCTGGGCGCGGGCGCGCGCCAGCGAGCTCAACAAGGGCGGCGATGCCGCGCGCGCGGCGCTTGCGATGCTGCGCATCAAACGCCGCCTGGCGCAGGCCTGATGCATGGCCGATAATCCCAAGAAGCCGGCAGGCGCCGCTGCCGAGAAGAAGGCGAACCGGCGGGGCGCGGCGCGGCTCGCGGCCGTGCAGGCGCTGTACCAGATGGACATCGCGGGCGCCGGCATCAACGACATCTTTGCCGAGTTCGAGAGCCACTGGCTGGGCAACGAGGTCGAAGGCGATACCTACCTTCCGGCAGAGGCAGCGTTCTTCCGCGACGTCGTCTCGGGCGTGGTGCGCGACCAGAAGAAGCTTGATCCCCTGATCGACGATGCTCTTTCGAAGGGCTGGCCCTTGAAGCGGATCGAAGCCATCCTGCGGGCGGTGCTGCGGGCAGGGGCCTATGAGCTCCAGCACCGCAAGGACGTGCCGGGCCGCGTCGTCGTCTCCGAGTATGTCGACGTCGCCAACGCCTTCGTCGACCGCGAGGAGACCGGAATGGTGAACGCCGTTCTCGACCAGATCGGCCGCCTGTTCCGCGGCGACGAGTTCGGGCGGGGGTAATTGAGACGACGACTTCCGCCGTAGCCGTCACCCTGAGGTGCCGGAGCGAAGCGGAGGCCTCGAAGGGCGGCGGCGTGCCGCTGAGGTCGCACCTCGGCCGTCCATCCTTCGAGGCTCGCAAGGGCTCGCACCTCAGGATGACGGGTCGGCATCGTGACACAGGACAGAACACAGCCCTCCGCCGAAGACTCCCTCATCGCGGGCTATTTCAAGCCGCTGGCGACCGATCCCGGCGCGTTCGGCCTGGTCGACGATGCCGCAGTGCTGTCCTCGTCCGGTGAGGACATCGTCGTCACCACTGATGCGGTGGTCGAGGGCGTGCACTATCTTGCCAGCGATCCGCCCGACACCGTCGCGCGCAAGGCGCTGCGGGTGAACCTGTCCGATCTCGCTGCCAAGGGCGCCGTGCCGGCCGGCTTCGTGCTGACGCTGGCTTTGCGCAGTCGGGAGGAGGCCTGGCTCCGTCCCTTCGCCGACGCACTGGGCGAGGATGCCGAGAGCTTCGCGTGCCCGCTGCTCGGCGGCGACACGGTGTCGACGCCGGGCCCGCAGATGATCTCGATCACTGCCTTTGGCCGCGTGCCGAAGGGGCGGATGGTCGGCCGCACCGGCGCAAAACCGGGCGATCTTATCCTGGTGACGGGAACGATCGGCGATGCCGCACTCGGACTGGACGTTCTCAAGGGCGGCGGCGCTGCTGCGGCACTCGCGTCCGATGCCGCCGCAAGGGAAGTTCTTGTCTCACGCTATCGGGTGCCGGAGCCGCGCAATCTGCTGGCGCGGGCTGTGCTCGATTGCGCGACAGCAGCGATGGACGTCTCTGACGGTCTCGCGGGCGATCTCACGAAGCTCTGCGCAGCATCCGGAGTCTCGGCTTGGGTCGAGGTGACAAGCGTGCCGCTCTCGGCTCCGGCGGCCGACTTGCTCGCCCGCAAAGTCATTTGCGTCGAGACGCTGGTTGCCGGCGGGGATGACTACGAGTTGCTGTGCACCGTTCCGCCGACGCGAGGCGACGCGTTGATTGCCGCGGGCCGGGCCGTCGGGGTTGCCGTGACCGCGATCGGTACGATCCTCGAGGGACATGAACGCCCGCGCTTCCTGGACGAGCAGGGCCAGGAGCTGTCCTTGACCCGTCTATCGTACAGCCACTTCTAGGAATTGCTCCAAACCGGCATCTTGGTTCACGGCACTTGGTGCTAAATACCTGCCGAGATCGGCGCTTTCCGCCTTATACGGCGTTGCACCCTCAATATGATTTTGGCAAGGTTGCCACCGACTGAGGCCGCCGCTTTTGGGCAAGGGGCGGCCTTGTTCGAAATCAAGGCGCCGCGCCGCACGACGGACAACAAAAGGCGCCGGGGGTACATCAAGGATCTGAGGCATAAATCACATGACAGCATTATGGTTGATAGTGCTCTGCGGAGTGCTTTCCGTTGCCTACGCGATTTGGGCGACGTCTTCGGTGTTGGGCGCGGATGCGGGGTCGCCGCGCATGCAGGAGATTGCGGGAGCCGTGCGCGAAGGCGCACAGGCGTATCTGCGGCGCCAATACACCACGATCGGTCTCGTCGGCATCGTCATCTTCGTGCTGCTTGCCTACTTCCTCGGGCTCTATGTCGCCATCGGTTTCGCCATCGGCGCGATCCTGTCGGGCGCGGCCGGCTTCATCGGCATGAATGTCTCGGTCCGCGCCAATGTTCGCACGGCCCAGGCCGCAACGACATCGCTCGCCGGCGGCCTCGAGCTTGCCTTCAAGGCGGGCGCCATCACCGGCCTCCTTGTGGCGGGTCTCGCGCTGCTCGGTGTGACCATCTATTTCGCCTTCCTGGTCCATTCGCTGAAGCTTGCGCCCGACAGCCGCGTCGTCGTCGACGCCCTGGTGGCGCTCGGCTTCGGCGCCTCGCTGATCTCGATCTTCGCTCGTCTCGGCGGCGGCATCTTCACCAAGGGAGCTGACGTCGGCGGCGACCTCGTCGGCAAGGTCGAGGCCGGCATTCCCGAGGACGATCCGCGGAACCCCGCGACCATCGCCGACAACGTCGGCGATAATGTCGGCGACTGCGCCGGTATGGCTGCCGACCTGTTCGAGACCTATGCGGTGACCGCGGTCGCCACCATGGTGCTGGCGGCGATCTTCTTTGCCAAGACGCCGATCCTCGCCAGCATGATGACGCTGCCGCTCGCGATCGGCGGCATCTGCATCATCACCTCGATCATCGGCACTTTCTTCGTCAAGCTCGGGCCGAGCCAGTCGATCATGGGCGCTCTTTACAAGGGCCTGATCGCGACCGGCGTCCTGTCGCTGCTCGGTATTGCGCTGGTGATCTACTATCTGATCGGCTTCGGCAAGCTCGATGGCGTCGATTACACCGGCATGGCGCTGTTCGAATGCGGCGTCGTCGGCCTCATCGTCACCGCGCTGATCATCTGGATCACCGAATACTACACGGGCACGGACTATCGTCCGGTGAAGTCGATCGCGCAGGCCTCGGTGACCGGCCACGGCACCAACGTGATCCAGGGCCTCGCTATCTCGATGGAAGCGACCGCGCTGCCTGCGATCGTCATCATCGCCGGCATCCTTGTGACCTACAGTCTCGCCGGGCTGTTCGGTATCGCCATCGCGACCGCCACCATGCTGGCGCTGGCCGGCATGATCGTCGCGCTCGACGCCTTCGGTCCCGTGACGGACAACGCCGGCGGCATTGCCGAGATGGCGGGACTACCCAAGGAGGTGCGCAAATCGACCGACGCGCTCGATGCGGTCGGCAACACCACCAAGGCGGTGACCAAGGGTTACGCGATCGGATCCGCCGGTCTGGGGGCTCTCGTGCTGTTCGCGGCCTACAACGAGGACCTCAAATACTTCATTGCGGGCTCCGCGCAGCATCCGTACTTCGCCGGCGTCAATCCAGACTTCTCGCTCAACAACCCCTACGTGGTGGTGGGCCTGCTGTTCGGCGGCCTGTTGCCGTATCTGTTCGGCGCGATGGGCATGACGGCCGTGGGCCGCGCAGCCAGCGCGATCGTCGAGGAGGTTCGGCGTCAGTTCCGCGAAAAGCCGGGCATCATGCAGGGCACCGACAAGCCTGACTATGGCAAGGCGGTCGACCTGCTGACCAAGGCGGCGATCAAGGAGATGATCATCCCCTCGCTGCTTCCGGTGCTGTCGCCGATCGTCGTCTACTTCTTGATCTACGCGATCGCAGGCGGCGGCGCGGTGGGCAAGTCGGCGGCGTTTTCGGCGGTGGGCGCGATGCTGCTCGGCGTGATCGTGACGGGCCTGTTCGTCGCGATCTCGATGACCTCGGGCGGCGGCGCCTGGGACAACGCCAAGAAGTACATCGAGGACGGTCACTTCGGCGGCAAGGGCTCTGATGCGCACAAGTCGGCGGTAACGGGCGACACCGTCGGCGATCCCTACAAGGACACGGCGGGTCCCGCCGTGAATCCGATGATCAAGATCACCAATATCGTGGCCCTGCTGCTGCTGGCTATCCTGGCACACTGAGCGGCGTCGAAAAGGCAAGAGAAAACCCCGCGGCGCGAGCCGCGGGGTTTTTGTTGTCTGCGCTACTCTGTCGGCGTGCCCCGGACGCTGCGCAGCACGAAGTAATGCGCTGCAGATCCGGGCCCATGTACAAAGCTATGGGCCCCGGTTCAGCGGAGCATCGTTACACGCTGCACCGCGTCCGGGGCACCAAGACCTACTGCACGTCCATCTGCAGGCCTTCCTTCTGGATGATGCCGGCGAACTTCTTCGTCTCGGCATCCACGAAGGCGGCGAATTGCTCGGGCGTGCCGTAATCGGCGCGGGCGCCCATGGCGGCGATCTGCTTCTTGACGTCGTCGCGCTCCAGCATGGCCTTGACCTGGAGATTGAGCGCATTGAGCACCTCGGGTGAGACGCCCTTTGGCAGGAACACCGAGAACCAGGACGAGACGTCGAAGCTCGCAAGCTCCGGAGCGCTCTCGCGCATCGTCGGCAGGTCTTTCGCGAGGTCGCTGCGCTCGGGTGTGGTGACGCAGAGACCGTTGAGCGTGCCGCTCTGAACCTGCGGCAGGCTCGGATAGAGATTGTCGAACAGGATCTGGATGTCGCCGGCAAGCGCGGCCTGCAGCGCCGGTCCGGCGCCCCGGAACGGGATGTGCGTCATCTTCAGGCCGGTGAGCTGGAGGAACCAGGCGCCGGTGAGGTGAGGGCTCTGGCCGACGCCGGAGGAGGCGTAGCTGAGCTTGTCCGGATTGGCCTTCAGGTAAGCGATCAGCTCGGGGATCGACTTGATGCCGGTCTTCGGATGCGCCGAGACGATGTTCGGAATCCGGATCATGTTCGAGACGGGCTGAAGCTGGTCCGGCTTGTAGCTGAGGTTTTTGAAGATGCTGTAGGCGATCGCATTCGGCCCGGGGTTGCCGACAAGGATGGTCTGACCGTCAGGCTTGGCTCGCACGGCCTCGGCCGTGCCGATCGTGCCGCCCCCGCCGGAGCGGTTTTCCACGACCGCCGACTGACCCCAAGCGGTTTGCAGATGCGCGGCCAGCAAGCGGCCCATGACGTCGGTCGAGCCGCCGGCTGCCGCCGGCACGATGAGACGAACAGTCTCGGTCGGCTTCCAGTCGGCAAGGCTCGATCGGGGCAGGATCGCTGCGGCCGAGAGGCCGGCAGCACCGGCGAGCACATGGCGGCGGGACAACAAAGTATTCTGAAGTTTGGGCACGAATCCAATTCCTCTTGTTGCTCGCCGGGACCGTAGGGAACAGGACGTGCGACCGCAAGTCGCGCGCGAATGCAAGTGCTGCGCGGAGGGCGGCACGACGCCGCAGGCGCGCGCCATTTACCTTGGAATGGAATTAGGCCGGTTGGGGAGCCTCGTTTCGACGCGCGCCGTCGAGGCGAAGCGGAAGCCGCTTCGCCTCGAAAGCATTCCTGTTCAGTTGAAGCTGAGCAGCTTGAACAGCGGCGTGAGGTAGCTCATCTCCTGGCCCGAGGTCGGCGTGGTGCGGCTGATGAAGTCGAAGATCTTGCCGTCCTGGAGGCCGTAATTGGCAAGCCGGCGCACGCGCCGGTTCTTGTCGAAATAGACCGCGATGACACGCTGGTCGACCACCCTCTGGTTCATGAAGGCGACCGGGCGCTCTGAGCGCTGCGAAATGTAATAGAAGACCTCGCCGTCGAGCGTTGCGACCGTCGAGGGCGTGCCCATCACGATCAGCACCTGGTCCTGGCTCGCGCCGATCGGAATCTGCTCGAGCGCGCCGGGCGGCAGGATGTAACCCTTCTGGAACTGCTCGCCGGTGCAGGCCGCGAGCGCAACTCCGACGACGGCCGTCGCCGCGAGCATGCGCAAGCCGCGCCAACATGCATGAAGGCCGTGCCGCTTGTCCGCACGCAGGCTGGTCTGGTTCGTTGTCATAGCGGAACTGATTCCGTCCCCTTGCGTTGCGCGAGGCGCTGAAGTACCGGGCTGGGCGTCTGAATGCAACTCGCGCGCGCCCGCTTGCGGAAACCACAATGCTTTGGCCGTTCAATCACTTCAGGAAACCCCGCCTAGCCCAAGCGGGCACCATTGAAGCCATCTATGGCATGATCGTGACGCAGGCGCGAGAACCCATATTTTACCGTGACTTGGGCGTGCCCGATACGGTTAACGGGCGATTTGACCTGCTGCTGCTGCACCTCTGGCTTCTGCTGCGCCGGTTGCGCAGGGGCCCGAGCGCCACGGAAGGCTCCTCCGAGCTGTCGCAGGCACTGTTCGACCGATTTTGCGAGGACATGGACGACAATCTGCGCGAGATGGGGGTGGGCGACCAGACCGTGCCGAAGCGAATGCGCGCTTTCGGCGAGGCGTTCTACGGCCGGGTACAGGCCTACGACCAGGCAATGGAATCTGGCGGCGAGGCGCTGGCATCGGCGATCTGCAAGAATATCTTGAACGGGACCGGCCTGGACCAGGCGCAGCGGCTCGCGGCCTATGCCAGGGCCAGCGAGGCCGCGCTCGGCCGGACCGACCAGGCCGCGCTGTTGCGCGCCGCCTTCAAGTTTCCTCCAGCTCTGCCCGAGGATGTCACGCCATGAGCCGACCGAGCACCGGATCCGAGCCCGATCCCTGGCGGGCGCCCGTCATCGTTGCGCAGATCCCCGACGCAGGCCTTCATCGGGAGCTCGAGGCCTCGGCGGCCGAGCGGCAGGCCATGGCGGAGCTAGCGGGCGTGCGGGAGATTTTGTCCGCGCATGCCAGCTTCGATGTCGTCCCGAAGAGCGGCGGCCGGGTCCAAGTCACCGGGCTTGTTCGCGGCCGGATCGGCCAGACCTGCGTCGTCACGCTGGATCCGGTCGAGAGCGAAATCGAGGAGGAGGTGGACCTGATGTTCGCCCCCGAGGCCGAGGCGCGGCGGCTCGCGGACCTGATCGAGGAGGGGCAGGATGACGAGGCGCCGCCTGAGGTTGCGGACCCTCCCGAGCCGATCGCGGGCGGCATCATCGATCTCGGCCGGCTCGCCACCGATGCGCTGTTCCTGGCCATCGATCCCTATCCGCGCAAGGCGGGGGCCGTGTTCGAAGCCGAGGTCGCCGCGCCAGATCCGGAAGACCACCCCTTCGCAGCGCTGAAGGCGCTTCAGGACGGGAAAAAGGGCAAATAGCCCAGGCATTTCCGCCCGATGGCGGGGGGCTGAACACGAGCCGTCTGCAAGGATGGATTGAAGAGCGGCCATATCCGATTGATTACAATGTGTTTCTTGCTGGCCCGTCCGTGCGTTTCCGGATCGTGCGGGGTGCAAAAGGCTGGGGGCAAGAGGTTGTTTCGGGGGTACAAAACGCTATTGTCGCGCCCCGGTTCGGGTGCGGCGTGGCACTTGGCCGCCCGCCACCTCCGTGGCGAACCCCATTTGCGGCCCCGCTGATCCAAGACCGCACCAGACCAGGTTTCCAGGACTTTCATGCCAAGCAAGGTTCGCATCGCGCTGGACGCCATGGGGGGCGATGTCGGCCCCGCCGTGGTCATCCCCGGCGCAGCCGTCTCGCTTGGCCGGCATCGTGACAGCGAGTTCCTGCTGGTTGGAGACCGCGCCAGGATCGAGCCCGAGCTCGACAAGCACCCGAAGCTGAAATCCGCCTCCCGCATCCTCCATACCGACGTTGCCGTCAGCATGGAGGACAAGCCGAGCCAGGCGCTGCGGCGTGGCCGCAAGACCTCCTCGATGTGGCTCGCGATCGACGCGGTCAAGAAGGGCGAGGCGGATGTTGCGATCTCCGCCGGCAATACCGGCGCGCTGATGGCGATGGCCCGCTTTCACCTGCGCACGCTGCCGGGCATCGACCGCCCGGCGATCTCGGCGATCTGGCCGACCATGCGCGGCAAGTCGGTCGTGCTCGACCTCGGCGCAACGCTCGGGGGCGATGCGCATCATCTGGTCTCGATGGCGGTGATGGGGGCGGCCAAGGCCAGCGTGCTGTTCAACAAGAAGCGGCCCACGGTCGGACTGCTCAACATCGGCGCCGAGGAGATCAAGGGGCACGAGGAGATCCGCGAGGCCAGCGAGATCCTGCGCGCGAGGAACCTGCCGGAGCTCGACTATATCGGTTTCGTCGAGGGCGACGGCATCGGCAAGGGACTGGCCGACGTGATAGTCACCGAAGGGTTCAGCGGCAACATCGCGCTCAAGGCTGCCGAGGGAACCGCGCGGCAGATGGCGGATTTGCTGCGTCAGGAGATGCGGCGGAGCTGGATGTCCAAGCTCGGCTATGTCTTCGCTCGCAGCGCGTTCCAGGCCCTCCGCGACAAGATGGACCCCAACAAGTCCAATGGCGGCGTGCTGCTGGGGCTGAGGGGGGTGGTGGTCAAGAGCCATGGCGGAACCAACGCCGAAGGCTTTGCCTATGCGATCGATGTTGGCTATGAGATGGCTCACTACGATCTCCTGAACAAGATCAATCAGATGCTCAACCGCGAGGGTGGTGCACTCAGTTCCGTGCAACCCGCGCCGGAGGATGTTTCGTGACTCAAATTCGTTCGGTCGCGCTCGGCTGCGGCTCTTATCTGCCGGAGCAGGTGGTGACCAACGCCCAATTGGCGGCCCGCATCGACACCTCCGACGAGTGGATCGTTCAGCGCACCGGCATTCGCGAGCGGCACATCGCAGCCGAGGGCGAGTTCACCTCGCATCTGGCGATCAAGGCGGCGCAGGCCGCGCTCATCGATGCCGGCGTGGACGCGCAATCGATCGAGCTGATCGTGCTGGCGACCTCGACACCGGACAACACGTTTCCTGCAACCGCGGTCGCCGTGCAGCACGGGCTCGGCATCAACCATGGCGCGGCCTTCGACCTGCAGGCGGTGTGCTCGGGCTTCGTGTTCGCGCTCGCCACCGCCGACAACTTCCTGCGCACCGGCGCCTTCAAACGCGCGCTGGTGATCGGCGCCGAGACCTTCTCGCGCATCCTCGACTGGAACGACCGCGGCACCTGCGTGCTGTTCGGCGACGGCGCCGGCGCAGTGGTGCTGGAGGCGCAGGAGCAGCCGGGCAAGGCCGCGACCGACCGCGGCGTCGTCACCACGCATCTGCGCTCCGACGGACGCCACAAGGCAAAGCTGTTTGTCGACGGCGGTCCGTCATCGACCCAGACCGTCGGCCATTTGCGGATGGAAGGCCGCGAGGTCTTCAAGCATGCGGTCGGCATGATCACCGACGTCATCGTCGATGCCTTCCAAGCGACCGGACTCAATGCGGACAGCATCGACTGGTTCGTGCCGCACCAGGCCAACAAACGAATCATCGACGCCTCCGCGCACAAGCTGCACATTGCGCCGGAGAAGGTGGTGCTGACGGTGGACCGTCACGGCAACACCTCCGCGGCCTCGATTCCGCTGGCGCTCTCGGTCGCGCGCAAGGACGGCCGCATCAAGAAGGGCGACGTGGTGCTCCTGGAAGCGATGGGCGGCGGCTTTACCTGGGGCTCCGCGCTGGTGCGCTGGTAGCAACAGTCGATAAAATTCGAAGGATTCCGCGCCGATTATCGATGCGCCGGCATTGATGAGCGCTGTTGACCATCGTATCGTAAGCTCATAATTTCAGACGAGAATTGTTCGCCGTGATGTGGGGCAGGGCGATGACCGAGACCAGCAAAACCGTAACGCGAGTCGATCTGTGCGAAGCCGTCTACCAGAAGGTGGGCCTGTCGCGCACGGAATCGTCCGCCTTCGTGGAACTCGTGCTGAAGGAGATCACCGACTGCCTGGAGAAGGGCGAGACGGTGAAACTGTCCTCGTTCGGCTCCTTCATGGTGCGCAAAAAGGGCCAGCGCATCGGCCGCAACCCCAAGACCGGCACTGAGGTGCCGATCTCGCCGCGCCGGGTCATGGTGTTCAAGCCCTCGGCGATCCTGAAGCAGCGCATCAACGCCCAGCACCGCACCAACGGCGACGCCACCAAGGCTCAAGCAGAGGCGTAACCGTCTTTCGGAGAGGACTGGCCTTTGGACAAGGCGCCGGATGCGTTCCGAACCATCAGCGAAGTAGCGCAGGAACTCGACATTCCGCAGCACGTGCTGCGGTTCTGGGAGACCCGCTTCTCGCAGATCAAGCCGATGAAGCGCAGCGGCGGCCGCCGCTATTACCGCCCCGACGACGTCGACCTGCTCAAGGGCATCCGACGCCTGCTCTACGGCGAGGGCTACACCATCCGCGGCGTGCAGCGGATCCTGAAGGAGCACGGCGTCAAATCGGTGCAGGGCCTCGCCGACAGCGCGGCCGCGGTCTCCTTCGGCGCGATCGAGGACGCCATCGGCGCGAGCCTGATGGAGCCCGAGGACGAGGCGCCCATCAAGGGCGTCACCGACACCGACGATGACGACTTCCAGGGCGACGAAGAGGAAGGCATCGACTTCCGCTTCAGCGAGATCGACGACGAGGAGATCCTCACCACCTTCCGCAAAGCCGGCGCCCCCGCCGCGCCCGCCGGCCCCAGCGCGCTCGACCGGGAGCGCCTGGGCCGGGCGCTCGCCGACCTCGTCGCCTGCCGCGAAATGCTGGACCAGGCGCTGAAGGACGGATAGGCCGCATCCGGCCGACTTTGCGGGCAGTTCCGGGGCCGCGGGCGGGTGGTACCAAAATGCTGCGGCCTCGCCTTGCGCATCGCGCCGATCCTAGCTAATGGAACGACGTTCGGAGCGTGGCGCAGCCCGGTTAGCGCACTAGTCTGGGAGACTAGGGGTCGGAGGTTCAAATCCTCTCGCTCCGACCATTTTTTTGATGCATCGGTGGGCGGCTGATTCTCGCGGAGAGTGGCTCCGACCGTAAAGCATTGCCAGAGGGGCAGTCGCGTCGGCTGGCTCACGGGCGCGCGATTGGTTGGTGCTGTCCGCCGAGTCGATCTCAGATCGAAAGCCCATCGAAGCATGGCGACCGACGCATTCGATGATCCAGCAGGTACTTGATCTTCTGCTCGTCAAACATCAAGCCGTCTCCTTGCCTCCGATGCAATCTCCGCTTCGGTCCGCGCAAATTCGGGCGGCTAGCTTTGCGACCAGCCGCGTTCGCATTGGTCGCTAGGAATAACATCCGAAATGACGAAATAACTCAACGCTTGCACCTTTCCAATTACTTCAAATACCCCACCACCAACCGCGTCGTCTCGTCCACCAGCGTCTTCACCATTTTCTCCGACAGCATCTCTCCGTTCAGCACCGTGTTGTGCGCGATGGCTTCGATCGCGCTCACGCACATGAAGGCTGCGAGCGCCGGGTCGAGCTTGCGCATCTCCTTGTGGTGGCGTTCGAGATAGGTGCGGACGAGGACGTGGATGTCCTGGCTGTAGGCCTCGACCTCCGCAAGATGGCCTGAACGAGGAATCTGCTCGGCAAGGACGCGGTGCAGGTCCGGGTCGACGAGATGGGCTTCGATCGCCACCGTGACGAGGCGGCGCACGGCTTTCTCGATCGGCAGGTCGTCGACTTCCGCGAAGGCGGTGCGGACGAGCCTCATGATCTCCTCGTTGTGACGATCGATCACGGCGGCGACGAGTGCCTCCTTGCTGGGGAAATATTGATAGAGCGAGCCGACGCTGACGCCAGCGACGTCAGCGATGCGGTTGGTGCTCGCCTTCTCGAAGCCTTGCTTGACCAGAACGCGAGCAGTTGCCTCGACCAACGCATCGACCGTGGCGCGGGATCGCTGCTGCGAGGCTTTTTTCCGGGGTCTTGTGGGCGGTTTGCGGGCCACGGCCTTGTGATCTGAATGCGAGTAGGAAAAGCGAGTTAATGCTCGCATTATATCGGCGATCGGCGGCGGGCGGCAAGCCTTCGTCGCCGGGTCGAAACAGCCGGATGGGGATGTGGCGATGAGCGTTGCAAGACTTGTATCGGCCTTCCAATTCTGTCCGGGCGGCTGCGTGTTCGGCGCGCGGGCGCCGCGCGATCCAGCACCAAGCCTGCAAAGCCGCGCCTTCAACCTCTTGCTGCGACAGCTCCCCTACAAGCAGCAGCTCGCATCAGCCGAGGCGGTGCAGGCGCATGTCCAGAAGCTGGCCTCGGCGCCGGCGTCGTTCGAGCCGACGGGGCTCGGCCGTGGCGTCGAGGTGATTCTGACCAAGATGGGCGGATGGCCCGTCTATTACACTGCGCCGGCGTCGGGGCATGAGGGGTGCAACTACGTCATGTTCCTGCATGGCGGCGGCTACATCAACGAGATCGCGTCGGCGCATTGGCGCTTCGTCGGTCAGATGACGCGCAAGGCGCGCGTGTGCTGCGTCGTGCCGATCTATCCGCTTGCGCCGCGCGCGACCGCAAAGGATGTCGTGCCCGCGACGGCCGAGCTGCTGCGCATGCTGCTGGAAGACGCGGGCGAAGCAAAGGTGACGGTCGTCGGCAATTCGGCCGGTGCTGGCCTCGCGCTCGCCGCCTGCCAATGGCTTCGCGATCGCGGTCATCGGCAGCCGAGCCGGCTGCTGCTGATCTCGCCCGCGACCGACGCCTCGGTCAGCCGTCCGGAGCAGGTTGCGATCGCTTCGCGCGATCCGATCCAGGATATTCCGGGGATCGTCGAGGCCGGGCGCCTCTATGCCGGCGAGCTCGATGTTGGCCATCCCTTCGTCAGCCCGCTCAACGGCGCCTTCCGCGCGCTCGCGCCGATGACGATCTTAGCAGGCACGCGCGATCTTCTATACCCCGACAGCATCGATCTTGCCGAAAAAGCGAGGGCGGTGGGCGTGCCGGTGGAACTGCATCTGCTGCGCGACCAGCCGCACAATTATGCGCTGATGCCGACGCCGGAGGGACGGCGTGCGCGTGCGATCATCTTGCGTGCGGTGGCATAGAGGGAAGATGTGACCGTTGTCCCAGAGCGCGGCCGTAATAGGGCTGGCGCTGAAAGCCGCACAGGGAAAAGGCGCCCCCGGGCGTTTCCTCTTGATCAGTACTTTTGCGGGGCCGTCAGGCGTGGCCCTTGATCTCGTAGTGACCCGGCACGCATTTGTAGCGTTCAAGGCGCCAATTGGCGCGATAGATCGGATGCTCGCCCATCCATTTCGCCAGGGGGGCCTGTGCGCCGACCGCGCACTGCATCATCGAAATCTCGGGCGTCATGTTGCTGTCGGTCACGATTTCCTCGACGCAACTGCCCGAGCTGGCTGCGCCAAGCCGGCAGAGCACGGCAACGACGGTCACGAACATTCCTGTCACCTCATCGGTTGTTTCTGACCACGACTAGGATGCAAGCGGAGTGCCAGAGCCCGTGACACGCAAACAACGTGCTGGCCTGGCCGACTCGACCCAGCGTCGGTGTCCATTTGACGATTCGGATTGTGAAAGAATGCCCATAAACCGAAGCCGGACAAATACGGCAGCCGGGGAAGTACGGCTCCGCGTTGCCCGCGCTCCGAGCGGTGATTCGAGCGACGACGGAGCAAGCGCCGCGCCTTTCGAGACGACCGCTTTCAGCGGTCCCTCAGGGTGAGGCTGAGAGCAGGGGTGCTCGTCGAACCAGCGCGACGCCCTCCGGACCTCATCCTGAGGGCCGCCTCAGGCGGGCGTCTCGAAGGATGCGCCGCCAGCGACCCTGTCACAAAGCTGCAGGCGTGCACTGGCCGCACTGGAATGACGATACTCCGCGCGCCGAAATTACGCCGAAGATTGCATCGCCGATCGGCTTTCTTTCGCGGACGCGCCGCTGCTACATTTTGCGCGCGCGGCAAGACGCGCGGCGACGAAGAAACATACCGAGAAGGGGAGGGACCGAAGTCCCATGAAAGATTTTGCTGGAAAGATCGCAATCATCACCGGCGGCGGCACGGGCATGGGGCGCGAGCTGGCGCGACAGCTCGTGGCCGAGGGCTGCAACGTCGCCATGTGCGACGTCTCGGAGGCGGCGATGGCCGAGACCAAGCGACTGTGCGAAGCCGAGAAGCTGCCCCAGGGGCTGCGCGTCACGACGCATGTCGCCGACGTCGCGATCGAGGATCACCTGAGGCGGTTTCGCGACGAGGTCGCCGAGCAGCAGCAGACCGACAGGATCCACTTGCTGTTCAACAATGCCGGCATCGGCGGCGGCGGCAGCCTGTTCACCAACAGCCGCGAGCAATGGGAGCGCACCTTCAACATCTGCTGGGGCGGCGTCTATCTCGGCGTGCGCACCTTCCTGCCGATGCTGGTCGCAGCCGACGAGGCCCACATCGTCAACACCGCCAGCGTCAACGGCTTCTGGGCCTCGATCGGCATGAACCAGGCGCACACTGCCTACAGCGCGGCCAAGTTCGCGGTGAAGGGGTTCACCGAAGCGCTGATCAACGACCTCCGCCTGCATGCGCCGCACGTCAAATGCTCGGTGGTGATGCCCGGCCATATCGGCACCTCGATCGTCTCCAATTCGCGCAAGGTGCAGAGCGCCGACGGCTCGGAGCGGCTCAATGCCGACGAGGTGGCACTGACCCGCAAGCGCATGGTGGCGGCCGGCGTGCCGGACGCCGACAAGATGTCGGACGAGGACATCCAGGCGGTGTTCGCCGAGCGAGCCCGCAGCTTCCTGGAGGATGCGCCGACGACGGCGGCAGATGCCGCCAGGATCATCCTCGACGGGGTCAAGGCGGAGCGCTGGCGCATCCTGGTCGGCGAAGACGCAAAACGTCTCGACGAGCGCGTGCGCGCCACGCCGGAGCAAGCCTACGACCGCGCGTTCTACGAAAGCTTTACGCAGGAGGTCGGGTGGCGGCTCGGCTAACTTCGGCGCGCGCATATAGGCATGATGATCATCATCGCAAGAGGTGTGTCGGCGCTTCTTGCGTGTCATCTCCTGCCAATCTTCGTGCCCGCTCCATCGCGTGCTTGAGTGTCACGCATGTGACACGGCGATGTTCAAGCGATGGTGATCTCAAACGCGGGGCATGGCGCGCGCGGCAGCTTGGTCGGCGAACGGAAATGGTCTAATCAATCTGCGTAACGCGACGATACGAGCGTAGCTCCCGATGATGCCCGCATGCCTCTCCGACGACTGGACCCTTTGCCCGGAACGAGAGGACATCTCCGCTGAGTTCACGCGGCTGCTCACGGCGGCCCAGGAGGGCGGCGCCACGATCGCCGAATGCCTGATGATCGCGCGTCAGCTGAAGCGCGGCGATGACCGGTCCTGGCATCGCGCGTGGAAGAAGCTGGCGCAAACCAATCGGCAGCGCGCCGAGGCTGCCTTCGCCGAGGGCCACCTGGCGAGCGCACAGCGCAATTGGTTGCGCGCCATGAACTACTATGGTGCCGCGGCGATGCCGCTCGACCCCGCCGACGAGCGGCGCTGGGTTGCGGTGCTGGCGATGCAGGAATGTGCGCGCCGCTACCTCGTCGCGCGCAAACCTGCCGGCGAGGTGGTGACGATACCCTGGGTGGACGGGCATCCGCTACAGGGCTACTTTCTGCCCGCGCCGCCGGCAAGCGGGCGCGCTCCGACCGTGATCTGCATCGGCGAGCCCGGCCATCGCAAGGAAGAGTTCCTGTTCAAGCTCGTGCCGCATGCGCGCGAGCGCGGCTTCTCGATGCTCGCACTAGACCTGTTCGGCGAGGAGCGCGACGATTATCTCGACGCGTTGTTGCGGCGCGGGGATCTCGAGAGCGCGGTCCCCGCCGTCATGGACTATCTGGAGACGCGCGAGGACGTCGATTTTGCCCGCGTCGGCATCATCGCCGATGGCTGGGGCTCGTCCTTCGTGGCGCGCGCGGTGATGCAGGAGCCGCGCCTGGCCGCCGCCGTCTGCGACGGCGGCCTGTGGGACCTGCACGAGCGGGCGTTCTTTGCCAGCCGATTCGCGATGAGCGACCTCAGCATCGTCCCGGTGCCGCACGCACCTCTGATGGCGTCCGGCGCCGACTGTCCCGTGCTGATCACGCTCGGCGAGGACGGCTGGCTCAAGGCCGACCGAGCCCGCCAGCTGGTCGGCAACTCGCAGCTCGGCAACTCGGACGTCAAGCTGAAGGTGTTCACCGCGGCGGAGACGGGTGCGGCGCAGGCCCATGCCGACAATCCGAGCCTTGCCAACGAATACATCTTCGACTGGCTGGAATCGCAGCTCGGCCTCGCCGGGCGCGTCTAGCGGCCCGCGGCGCGCGTCAGAAATCCAGGCTCAGGCGGACGCAGGCCTTTTCCAGACGGGTCTTCAACGTCGCCAGCTTGGCGGTGAACTCGGTGAGCTCGCCCTCGTCGAACTCCTGGAAGACGAATTCCCTGATGGTCTTGTACTGCTCGTGCAGGCTCGCCAGATGCTTCTGCGTCTTTTCGGTCAGTGACAGCCGGACCACGCGGGCGTCGGTCGGCGAGGGCCGGCGGCGCAGCAGGCCCTTCTTCTCCAGCAGCTTGGACTGGGTGGTGACGAAGGACGGGTCGACGTGGAGCAGCTTGGACACGACGTTGACGGGGATGCCGTCGTCCTTGTCGAGGTCGGAAATGGCCATCAGGATCAGCCATTGCGGCCCGCTGATGCCGAGCGTTCGCGCCCAGAACTGACGCAGTTCCTCGAGATACATGTTGATCGACGATATCTCCCAGGTGAAGCGCCTGATGATATCCAGGTTGCCGATGGGGCGCAGGCGCGCTCCTTCCTTCCTCGTGGCGGACACAGCGTCACTCCGTGAACCGATCTCTCAGGTCGGTATTCCTCGAAGGCCATAGTCCACGCAAGCCTGCTCTGACGCAAGTGCAGAGCCGAGTAATTTAACTACAAAGATGAGCAACTCAGCAGTTAGCCGCGGCGCGGCATGTTGCGGCGAGGGCACAGTTTTAGTGAAACCGATAAGCTGACTTAATAAACTATTTTGATTAGGGGAATGGCGAGGGCATATTGGTCCGTGACGGTGGGGGGTACTCGATCGTCCCGTTGCAGGTGGTTCGCTCACGTCCCTCGCCTCGAAAGCGGGTGTGTCCGAAAGCAAGGCGGCCGAGCGGATTTGAGAGGCGGAGACCTTGGGGGGCCTCACGGCCCGGTCATCTGCAAAAATGAGCAACTTGGAGGTTTAAATGAGAGTGGTGAAGAGCCTTTTGCTCGGCACTGCGGCGGGTCTGATCGCCGTCGGAGGAGCGCAGGCGGCCGATCTTCCGGTGAAGGCCAAGGCGGTCGAGTACGTCAAGATCTGCACGCTGTATGGCGCCGGCTTCTACTACATCCCAGGCAGCGACACCTGCATCAAATTGGGCGGCTACCTGCGTGCCGAAGTGGCGCTGAACGCTGGCGGAAACTACAACGGCCAGTACAACGGCGTGTCCGCGGCCAACAACCGCCTGGCCAACTACTACTCGATGCGGGCTCGTCAAGATCTCAACATCGATACGCGTACCGCGACCGAGTACGGCGTGGTCCGAACCTACTTCGATGCGGTCTTCACCTGGACGACCGGCAGCTATGTCGGCACCGGCTCTGCTACGGGTGCGACCGGCTACAGTGCCACGACGGCCGGCTCGTCCACCATCAACCCGACGGACGGCGGCATCTCGGGCGGTGCGCTCGGCGTCTATTATGCCTTCATCCAGTTCGCCGGCTTCACCATGGGTAAGGCGGTGTCGCAGTTCGACGCGCCCTGGGTCAACTATCCCGGCAACAATTTCGACCAGCTGGTCGGCGGCAGCGGCTCGACCAACGGCGTCGCCCAGTTCTCCTACACGGCCGATTTCGGCCAGGGCGTCACAGCGACGATCTCGGCGCAGGACCAGACTCAGGTCTTCCAGACCAACATCTGGAACACGGCCGGCATGAGCACCACCGGCGTGCTCGGCGGCGCCTACGGTTCGAACGACATCGGCGGCAGCCGGTCGCCTGACATCGTCGGCACTGTCCGCGTCGACCAGGCCTGGGGCATGTTCCAGGCGTCGGTCGCCGCACACGACAATCACGTCGGCTATTACGGCGCCACTGAAGTCACCGGTCATCCCGAAGACAAGTGGGGCTGGGCCGTCCAGCTCGCTCTGTCGATCAAGAACATTCCGACCGGCGCCGGCGACGTGATCAACATCTCGGGCGTCTACACCGACGGCGCGAGCCGCTACAACTTTCAGTCGCTGGCAGCGACCAGCTATTCGATGTTCGGCAGCTCGAACGCTGCCTATCAGAGCATCGGCTTCGCCGGCGTCTCCGATGCGGTGTTCGGCCCCGGCGGCGGCCTCGAGCTCACCAAGACCTATGGCTTCCGTGGTGCCTACACCCACAATTGGAGCCCATACTGGAACACGGCGCTCTACGGCGCGTGGGCTGCGGTCAACTACAACGGCACCGCCAAGGGTTTGATCTGCGGCAGCGCCGCGTTCGCGACCCTGACCGGCACCTGCAACCCGGACTTCAACATCGGCCAGGTCGGCGTCATCACCCGCTGGACGCCGCTGAAGGGCCTGACCTTCTCGGCCGACTTCACCTACAGCCACCTCGACCAGAAGTATTCCGGCGCGATCACGACCGGAGCGCTGACGAGCGTCGCCAAGCCGGCGGCGACCTACGAGCTGAAGGACCAGGACACCTACAGCCTGCTGCTGCGCGCCCAGCGCAACTGGTAAGCCTTGCGGCTTTTTTGATCCGACATGGCCCCGGCGGGATACCGCCGGGGCTTTTTTGCGGACCTTGGCTACGCCTACGCCTGGTCGCCCGTGCGGCGCACGAAGACGAGCCATGCGATTCAATCGCTACGGATTAATTTACTTACATGAGTTACTAAGCTATATAGCTCTCAGCCAAATACGAAAGTTGCGGCTCTTAGCTTCACGCTAAGCCTCCAGAAACCTCCGGCGATGCCCCGCCGGAGGTTTTTTGTTGGATGGCGCAGCATCAACCGCGCATCACGCGAGCGCGCGTGTTCGGGCGGTAGGCAAGGCGGCTGTGGCCGGCGCAATAGGGCTGGCCGTCGGGCGCGGCGTTGCCGCAGAAGCAGAAATCGTCCGCGCCCGGCGCCGAGATCGGCCACCGGCAGCGGTTCTCGGACAAATCCAGCAGCGAGCAGCGATTGGTCTCGTCGATGGGACCGGGAATGGGGGCCGCGCCCGTCTCGCCATAGATCGTGGCGAGCATCTCGTATTGCAGCCTCGGCACGGCCTTGCGCCCTCGCGCCGGCGCCAAGCCTTTGTCCTGGACCTTGCGGTCGTCAATCGTCCTGCCGCGCGTCAGATTCAGCCGCGACAGCTTGCCAATCACGGCGTTGCGGCTAACGCCGATGTCGGCGGCGATCTCGCGGCAGGACAGGCCGGCCTCGAAGTGCCGCTTCAACAGTTCGATACGGTCGTCGGTCCAGGTGGGCGAAGAGGTCGATGAGAGAGCAGGCATGTGTCACGGTCCCAGGTTGCAGATGTCGGCCATCCGCTGTCTCGAGATCCATCCGCCTCACGTCCTGGCGCGCGCTCACGTCCTGCCATTGTCGCGGATCGACAGAAGCCCGTCCTTGATGGCCAGACGGATGCCTTCCTCGATCAATGTCCGTGCGACGCCGGGAACGCTGGTGCCGTGAGTGCCCTGTCGCACCAGCTTTTCCAGATAAGCGATGGTCGAGAGCGCCAAGGTAACGGGAATGCGGTCAGTCTCGGCTTTTTCGGTGGCCATGGCCGAACGCTAGCCTCTTACTCGGGTACATAAAAGTAACGATTAAGACTCTATTTAGTTTCGGGGGTGGAAGTCAAATCAGCCCGCGCTCAGCAGCTCAACTCGTTGGAATTAATTGAGAATTTTTGACATGATGCGGCGCGCCGCGGGAAAACGCGCCGCGCGCCGCTATCGATAGGTCCGGATTGGGCGCGGCGGCTCAGCCGTGCACGATCGCCTTTTCGATCATGCAATGGATGCCCTTGGCCCCATTGACGGTCTGGGTCACCCGAAGATCGGCGGCCAGGCTGCACAGCGTGTAAGCATCCTCGCGCGACAGGTTTCGCCTCTCGCCGAGCAACGCGATCATGTCGCGCAACGCGCGCACCACGCATTGGTCGAGATCGGGGTCCATCGCCATGGTCATGTAATGCGTCGCCGTCTCGGCGCGGGGATAGTCGAGCCTGAGGTCCTTGCGCAGCGTCAGGCGGAAGTGGCCCCGGAGCGCGGTCTCGATCGCGGTGACGCAGACCTCGCCATCGCCCTGCACGCCATGGCCGTCGCCGCAGGAAAACATCGCGCCCGGCACGAACACCGGCAGATAGAGCGTCGCGCCCGCGCCCAGCTCCTTGTTGTCGAGATTGCCGCCCATCGCGCGCGGGATCAGCGACGAGATGCGGCCCCAGGCCGGCGGTGGCGACACGCCCATCACGCCGAAGAACGGCTTGAGCGGCAGCTCGAGGCCCCACGGCAGGCGGGCGACCATCCGCGACCGGTCGAGCGGAATGTTCAGGATACGCGTCTGGTGGAAATCGTCGGGCAGGGTGCCTGACAACGGCTTGATCATGTTCCAGCCCCAATCCTGCCGAAGCTCGACGTCGAGGATCTCGACCGCGAGCACGTCACCGGGCTGGGCGCCCTCGACCGCGATCGGGCCGGTGAGGATGTGGCCAGGCAGCATGCGCTCGTTCCTGGCATGAACCTCATGCATCTCGGGCGGAATGTGAAATTTGTCAGGGTCGGGCAGCAGGTCCGGGCCGCCGCTGATAGTGTCGACCGTCACCTCGTCGCCGCTGTGAACGGTGAGGACGGGTCGAAGCGCGGCTTCGAAGAAGCCCCAATGGCAGGTTTCGGGGCTGGAATGCAGGTGATGATGGGTCATGTGCCGCGTCCACTCGGTTTCATCGGCCGCGGGCTTGACCCGGCGATCGATCCTCTTCCAAGAAGATTTCTAGAGACGGCGGGGCCGGTCAAGCCCCGCACGGACAGATACCTGATCGTTCAGGCCCGGCGATTCAGCGAGGCTCCCCTGTTTTTCGTTCTTTCCAAGACCCTCGGCACCGCGTTGCTGCCGATCAACCTGCTGGTCGAGCTCGGTATCGTGGCTGTCGTGCTGATGGCGACGCGCTTTGCCGCGCTCGGCCGCAGGCTTGCTGTGATTACGCTGGTGCTGCTGGGACTGGGTGCGTTCTCGCCGCTCGGCAATCTCCTGCTCTATCCGCTGGAGTCGCGCTTTCCGGCGTGGGATCCGTCGCGCGGCGCGCCCGACGGCATCATCGTGCTCGGCGGCTCCGTCGACACCAATCTGTCGGGGGCGCACCGCACGCCCGTCGTCGCGCACGCCGCCGATCGCCTGTTTGCGCCGGCCGAGCTCGCGCGCCGCTATCCGAACGCGCGCATCGTCTTCACCGGAGGCTCGGCGAACCTGATGTCGAGCGAGGCGAAGGAGGCAGACTATTCGGCGCCGATCCTGGAGAATCTCGGTATCGCGAAGGAGCGCCTGATTCTCGAGCGCGACTCCCGCAACACCTGGGAGAATGCAATCTTCACGAAGGCGCTCGTCAAGCCGAAGGCGGGCGAACGCTGGCTGCTGGTGACGTCGGCCTTCCACATGCCGCGCTCGATGGGAATCTTCCGCGCGGCCGGGTTTGACGTCGAGGCGTATCCGGTGGATTGGCGGATGGGCGGACGCGACGATCTCTTCTCCTTCACCAACATGGCCGCGGACGGCTTGCGCCGAACCGAAGTCGCGGTGCGCGAGTGGATCGGCCTCGTGGCCTACCGTCTGATGGGCCGGATCGGCGAGTTGCTTCCAGGACCCGCGAGGGACTAGAACGAGGATCGCACAACAAGAACATGCGGCGTGCCAACGTCGCGGCCGGAGGAAGCCATGCAGCAGCAGAGCGCGGACAGGATCGATCTCGCCGGCCTCGTCGCCGATCTGAACAGCCTCCTGCGGCTGAAGACCACGGTGACCGGCATGAAGCTGTTTGCAACCGTCGGGGAGATGGAGGCGATTCCAAAAATCCGTCGGCCGAACGCGATCCACACCACCGACCAGATCGTCAGCATGGCCGCGCGTCTGGGCTGGACCGTCGGCATCACCGCCGACGATCTGGTCGGTGCGCAGTGCCGCGCGGTGATTGGGCTCAGCCCCCAGGACGAGACATGGCTTGCCGGCGCAAACTATGTCGGCGTGTGGCACGGCACGGCGGAGGATGCACGCAGGCGGCAAGAGGCGCTGGACGTGGTTCCGTTCGGTCACTATCAGGCGCTCGCCGTCAGTCCGCTCGCGAGCGGCCGGCTCGATCCGCCCGACATCTGCCTCGTCTATGCGACCCCCGGGCAGATGATCATCCTGATCAACGGGCTGCAATATACCGGCTACAAGAAGTTCGAATGGGGTGTCGTCGGCGAGACCGCTTGCGCCGATTCCTGGGGGCGGGCGCTCAAGACCGGGGAGCCCAGCCTGTCCTTGCCATGCTATGCCGAACGGCGCTATGGCGGCGTGCCGGACGAGGAGATGCTGATGGCCTTGAAACCTTCGCATCTCGCCAAGTCAATCGAGGGCATGAAGGCGCTGGCGAAGAACGGCCTGCGCTATCCGATCCCGCCCTATGGCATCCAGAGCGACGTCCGTGCCGGCATGGGCGTGAGCTACGCGAAGAAGTAAGGACGAGCATGAGCGCTGCGAAATTCGACATCGTCGTCTACGGTGCGACCGGTTTCACCGGCCAGCTCGTCGCCGAATACCTGGCGGCGCATTACAAGGACGACAAGGCGCTGACATGGGCGATGGCGGGCCGCAGCCTCGACAAGCTGAAATCGGTGCGCGATGCGATTGGCGCGCCGGCCGACACACCGCTGATCGTGGCGGATGCCTCCGATGCGGTCTCGCTGAAGTCGATGGTGGCGCAGACGAGGTCGGTGATCACGACGGTGGGGCCGTACCAGTTCTACGGCGAGGATCTGCTCGCTGCCTGCGTCGCCGCGGGCGTGGATTACTTGGATCTCTGCGGCGAGCCGGTCTGGATGCGGCAGATGATCGACAAGTACGAGGCGGCGGCAAAAGCGAGCGGTGCGCGCATCATGTTCTCCTGCGGCTATGATTCCGTGCCGTTCGAGCTCGGCACCTTCTTCGTGCAGGAGGAGGCAAAGCGCGTGTTCGGCGCGCCGGCACTGCGCGTGAAAGGCCGCGTGCGCGACATGCGCGGCACGTTGTCAGGCGGCACCGCGGCGAGCGCGAAGGCGACCTTCGATGCGGTCGCCAAGGACCTCAGCCTCGTCGCCATTCTCAACGACCACTTCGCGCTGACGCCGGGCTTCAGCGGCCCGAAGCAGCCCAAGGGCAACCGGGCGGTGTTCGAGGAGGACCTGCAATCCTGGGCCGCGCCATTCATGATGGCGCTGATCAACACCCGCAACGTCCATCGCTCCAACATGCTGATGGGTTTTCCCTACGGGAAAGAGTTCGTCTATGACGAGATGGTGCTGACCGGCCCCGGCGAGAAGGGCGAAGCCAACGCCAGGCGCGTGATGGCGGTCAATGCCGAGAAGACCGGGCCGAACGTGCCGAAGCCGGGCGAGGGGCCGTCGAAGGAAGAGCGCGAGAACGGTCTGTTCAACCTGCTCTATGTCGCGATCGCGCCGGATGGCCGCATGGTCCGCGCGGGCGTCACCGGAGACCGCGATCCCGGCTACGGCTCGACCTCCAAGATGATCTCCGAATGCGCGATCTGCCTGCTGCGCGATGCGAGCGACGTTCCCGCCGGCTTCTGGACGCCGGGAGCCGCGATGCAGCACAAGCTCATCAAGCGGCTGCAGGACCATGCGGGGCTGACGTTCGAGGTGGAGAAGTAGGATCTAGGCGTCCGCGCCGGTCCTCGTCCTGTAGGCCTGCGCGGCTGCGATCATGCCCCACATCGCGCCCAGCATCATCCAGAAGTGCCGCCAGTGATCGGTGTCGATCACGAAGCTTTCGCCGACGGTGCCAAGGAAGGCGGAAAAGATCGCGAGATAGGTGCGCTGCCACGGCACGCGGACGAAGACGTGGCGGAACCCCATGATGACGGTGGTGAAGACCAGCGCGGGATAGCACACGCCGGAGAGCCAGCCGCCGGACATGAAGGCGTTGAGGTAGGAGTTGTGGGTATCCTCGGGGAAGTAGCGGTTGAATTGCAATGGACCGATGCCGAACGGCAGGTCCAGCGCCATCTCCGCGCCGAGGATGTGCCGGCCGAACCGGCCGAAGCGGCCTTCGTCATAGCTCTGGTCGAAGCTGGCGCGCTGCTTGAACATCTCGGCCGTGGCGTCGAACGACAGCAGCACGGCGATCAGCGCGAGGCCCAGCACCGCGGCGACGATCGCCATGATGATGATACGCGAGCGCTGCGCGTTGGTGCGGCTGGTCAGCACCATCAGCGCCAGCATGAAGGCGGAGGTCAGGACCAGTCCGCCCCAAGCGGCGCGGGAGAAGGCGAGCAGGATCGCCAACGACATGATGCCGAAGGCAATGACGTTGCGGAGCGACTTTGCGAACTTGTCCGAGACCACGCTCTGCAGCGAAAGCAGCGCCGGCAGGATCAGGAAGGCGCCGAGCACGTTCGGGTCCTTGAACGTGCCGCGCGCGCGTCCGTAGAGCGTCAGCAGATCGGTGCCGCCGGGCACCAGGTGGAAGTAGCCGGCGATCGCCAGCAGCGAAGCGACCATCGCGCCGGCCACGAGACCGCGGCGCAGCATGTCGAGCCGGGCCGCGGTGTCCTCCGAAACCACCATCGCGAAGAACACCACCGTCACGGCCATGTACCAGGATGTCGCGATCCAGCTCGCCACCGCGGACTGATCGAACAGCGGGATCGCGCCGATGGTGTAGCCGACATTGAGCAGGACCAGCATCAGCACAAGCGGCATCAGCACGAGCTTCAGGCGCAGGCCGGTGGCAAAGAAGATGACGGTGGCGAGCAGCGTCGCGATCTCGTAGGGGCTGGGCTCGATGAAGACGATCGCGCCGGAGGCGCCGACCAGCCACACCAGTGCGCGCTGCAGCGCCAGCACGCCGGGCGCAGCACGGACCGCTGCATTCATCTCCCCGGCTGTTGCCGCATACGCCATCACACGCTCACACTTACGCAACTCGTCGTCACAACTTTCGCTGTCATCGCCCCGGCTTGACCGGGCGATCCAGTAATCCGCGACGCCGATTGAAGAAGACGGCTGGCGCGCCGGCGTACTGGATGCCTCGGTCAAGCCGGGGCATGACGGAAACTCAATACGCGTTCTCGTTCTTGGTCAGCAGCGAGATCGGCGTCTTCAGTAGAATGACGAGGTCGAACAGCACCGACCAGTTCTCGATGTAATAGAGATCGAACTCGACGCGCTTCTGGATCTTCTCTTCGTTGTCGATCTCGCCGCGCCAACCGTTGATCTGGGCCCAGCCGGTGATGCCGGGCTTGACGCGGTGACGGGCGAAATAGCCGTCGACGGCTTCGTCGAACAGCCGGGTCTGGAGCTTACCCTGCACCGCATGCGGCCGCGGGCCGACCAGAGAGAGATTGCCTGAAAACACCACGTTGAACAGCTGCGGCAGCTCGTCCAGGCTGGTCTTGCGGATGAAGCGACCGACGCGGGTGACTCGCGGATCGTTCTTGGTCACGACCTTCGCGGCACTCGGGTCGGCCTGATGGTGGTACATCGAGCGGAACTTGTAGACGTCGATCCGCTCGTTGTTGAAACCGAAGCGCTTCTGGCGGAAGAGCACCGGGCCGGGACTGTCGAGCTTCACCGCGAGGGCGACGAGGCCCATCACCGGTAGCGCGGCGAGCAGCGCGAGGCTACCGACGACTCGGTCGAACAGCCATTTCATCACGAGGTCCCAGTCGGTGATCGGCGCCTCGAACACGTCGAGCGTCGGCACCTTGCCGAGATAGGAATAGGAGCGCGGACGGAAGCGCAGCTTGTTGGTGTGGGCGGACAAGCGAATGTCGACCGGCAGCACCCAGAGCTTCTTCAGCATTTCCAGGATGCGCGTCTCGGCCGAGATCGGGAGCGCGAACAGTACGAGATCGACGCGGGTGCGGCGGGCGAACTCGACGATGTCATCGACCTTGCCGAGCTTGCGCGCCCCGGCGCAGGTATCGAGCGCGCGGCTGTCGTTACGGTCGTCGAACACGCCGAGCACGTCAATGTCGGAATCCTCCTGCGCCTTCAGCGCCTCGACCAGCTGCTCGCCGTTGCTGTCGGAGCCGACGATGATGGTGCGGCGGTCAAGCCGGCCCTCTCGCGCCCAGCCGCGCACCAGCTGGCGCAAGACCAGACGCTGGGTGAGCAGTGCGGCGAGCCCGAGGACATAGAAGGCGGCAGCCCATAGCCGCGATACGTCGCTGCCGAACTTGGCGAAGAACGAGATGCCGATGAACAGCAGGAAGACGAACGACCAGGACGAGATCATCCGTGTCATCTGCCGCAGCTGCCCGCGGAACAGCTGCACCTGATAGATATCGGCGGCCTGGAAGCAGACCACGGCGGCGGCGGCGATGGCGACGACCTCCGCAGGATAGACCCAGCTGAAGGCTCCGGCGAGCGGCATGACATAGCCGAGATAGAGCGCTATGCCGACGAGGCTGAGCAGCGCGAAGTCGGCGAGGCGAACGAAGCCCGCGATCACGATCGGTGAATAGGCGCGGGCGACCTTCTGGTTGACCACGTCGAGCGCCGCAGGCGACAGCCGTCGCCGGCGCTC
The DNA here is from genome assembly GCA_035575945.1 of Bradyrhizobium sp. Taxonomy (GTDB): domain Bacteria; phylum Pseudomonadota; class Alphaproteobacteria; order Rhizobiales; family Xanthobacteraceae; genus Bradyrhizobium. Next base: position 69,824 of record DATLXF010000028.1, read on the forward strand.
GACGAATGGCTGGCCGTCAGGCATTGCCGCGGCGCTGGTCGCGGCGTCGAGCATCGAGCGTGCGTTGAGCGGTTCCACGGGATTCCACGTCCATTCCGAAACCCGCGACGCGGCCTAGCGCCACGGGCAAGCATCCCCCGGCGCTTGGATTATCGGACAAATCGGAAGATTTTCTAAAGCGGGCTTAAGGATGGTTAATGATCGATGAATGCGTCGCGGTAGCCGGCGAGCACGCCCTCGACCATCGCGGCTTGCGAGAAGTGTGCCGAGATGCGCTCGCGCAAGGACATCGCACGCTGCGCGGTCGTCTGCGGATTGTCGAGTGCCGCGGCGATCGCCTCCGCCATGGCTTCGGAATTGCTCGGCGCGAACAGAGCCGGGCTGTCGGCGCCGAAGATCTCCGGGATGCCGCCGATGCGGGATGCGATCATCGGAATGCCGGCGGCACCCGCTTCGATCACGACATAGGGCATCGAATCGCCGCGCGAGGGGACGACGAGGAGACGGCCCTTGGAGAAGCCGTAACGCGCCTTGACGTGGCCGATGAAGCGGATTGCGCCTGCGAGGCCGAGCCTGTCGACCTGGGCCTTCAACGCGGCGGTCTCCTCGCCGTCGCCGCCGAGGGTCAGCGTGACCTTCTTGCCGCCTTCGCGCAGGCGCGCCACGGCGTCGACCAGGAGGTCGGCTCCCTTGATGTGTCTGAACTCCCCGACATAGCAGAGGTCGGTGGCATCGTCGGCCGTGACGACGGGCTCGAATTCCTCGGGCGTGACGCCGTTGAAGACGCAACGCACCACGCCCTTGGGCGCTCCCACGATGCGCTGATAGGTGTCGCGCGCAAATGCGCTTTCGAACAGGAACAGGTCCGTGGAATCCATCAGCGCGCGCTCGAGCCGCGCGTAGAACTCGCCCTTGAAGGTGTTGAGCGGATAGTGCAGCGAACCGCCATGCGGGGTGTAGATGCGGATGGTGGCGTCGCAGCGCCGCCGCATGCGGATGAAGGCGCCGGCCTTGGCGCCGTGGCCGTGCAACACGTCGGGCTCGAGCGCGGCAATCAGCCGCCGCATGCGAAGCCAGACCAGGACGTCGTCGGGTGAGGGTTCACGGCGGATGGCCATGCGATGCACACCTAGCTGCAGCCGCGGTGCGAGTTCGGTCAGCGCCTTGTCGGCGCGCTCGCCGCCGGTGAGGCTGTCGGCGAGGATGCCGACATGATGGCCGCGGTCGACCTGACCATTAGCGACATCGACGATATGGCGGAAGATTCCGCCGACCGGGGCGCGCACGGCGTGCAGGATGCGAAGCGGCCGGTCGGGAAAGGGGGGCATGATCAAACCAGCGCTCGACGGCGACTACCGAAGAGTTGTCACGAATTCACCGATATGGATTAAGGAGGCTCGTGGTTAACAAACGGTGACGGGCGCAGGCGCGCGGATGGCACGAGGCTCGATTAACCCAGCAGCAACCTTAATGGAGTGTAATCGTCGGGGTTGAGGTAGAGTCGCAGCGTTGCCCTGCGGGAGTGTTCGATGCGTTTAGCGTTCTGGCGTGACGGCAAGGACAAGGCGGTGATTGCGCGGGCGGTCCCGAAGCCGAAGGCCAAGCCCGAGGCCGCGCCAAAGGTTGAAGCGAAGATCGACGCAAAGGCCGAGGCCGAGGCGAGTCCGGCTCCCGTTGCCGCGAAGCCGGCGCAGATCGAGTCCGGCGACATCGATCTGCACGCGCTTGGTGCAGCCTTGGTGCGCAAGCGCAGCTGGATCATCGTGCCGGCGGTGTTGGCGCTGGTCGCGTCCCTCGTGATCGTCAATCTCGTCACGCCGCGCTACAAGTCCGAAGCCCGCATCCTGATCGACGGCCGCGAGAACGTGTTCCTGCGTCCGAACAGCGATCGTGCCGAGGAGCGCCAGGGCCTCGATGCCGAAGCCGTCACCAGCCAGGTGCAACTGGTGCTGTCGCGCGATCTCGCGCGCGAGATCATCAAGAAGAACAAGCTGGCCGAGCGTCCCGAATTCGATCCGGTCTTGCAGGGCATCTCGCCGCTGAAATCGCTTGCCGCGCTCATCGGCATCGGCCGCGATCCGTTCGCGATGACGCCGGAAGAGCGCGTGCTCGATGCCTATTACGAACGTCTCCAGGCCTACGCGGTCGACAAATCGCGCGTGATCGTGGTCGACTTCCAGTCCGCCGATCCCGAGCTGGCCGCACGCGTCGCCAACTCCATTGCCGAGGGCTATCTCGTGCTGCAGCAGGCCGCACGCCAGGAGCAGGCCAAAAACGCCAGCCAGTGGCTCGCCGGCGAGATCGAGAGCCTGCGCAAGAAGGTCTCCGAGGCCGAGGCTCGGGTCGAGGACTTCCGCTCCAAGTCGAGCCTGTTCGTCGGTACCAACAACACGACGCTTTCGAATCAGCAGATGGGCGAGATCAACACCCAGCTCAACAATGCGCGCTCGATGAAGGCGGATGCGGAATCCAAGGCGCGGTTGATCAAGGAGATGCTCCAGAGCGGCAAGCCGATCGAGGCGTCCGAGGTCGTGAACTCGGAATTGATGCGTCGGCTGTCGGAGCAGAGAGTGACGCTGCGCGCGCAACTTGCGGAGCAGTCGTCCACGCTGCTCGGCAATCATCCCCGGATCAAGGAGCTGAAGGCGCAGCTCGCCGACCTCGACAACCAGATTCGCGACGAGGCGGCCAAGATCTCGCGCTCGCTCGAGAACGACGCCAGGATCGCCAGCAGCAGGGTCGACGGCCTCACGGTGAGCCTCGAGCAGCTCAAGAAGCAGGCGGCCTCCACCAACGGCCAGGACGTCCAGCTCCGCGCGCTGGAGCGCGAGGCCAAGGCGCAGCGTGACCTGCTGGAGACTTACCTGGCCAAGTACCGCGAAGCCAACACCCGCGAGACCATCGACACCGCGCCGACCGAGGGCCGTATCATTTCGCGCGCCATCGTCTCGAACACGCCGGCCTATCCGAAGAAGCTGCCGATCGTGCTGATCGCGGCCATCGCGACGCTGCTGCTGTCGTCCGGCGTCGTCGTCACCGGCGAGCTGCTGCGCCAGACTGCCCCGCGGGAGGCCGTGGCCATGGGCCCGGCGCAGGCGCCGGTGCGCCGCGGGCCGATCGTGGTTCAGCGCGCTGCCGAGCCTGAACTCGACACGGTCGTCGATTCGGCCTTGGCGGAGCCCGCGCCGCTGCAGCCGGCGATGACGACGGGCATGGACGTTACCGAGTTCACCGAGATCGAAGGTCTGGCCGACAATCTCCGCGCCGCAGGTGCTGCCGCGCGAAAGGTCACCGTGCTCGGCACCGCGCCCGGCGACGCCATCACGTTGTCGGCCCTCACGCTCGCCCGGCACCTTTCGCGCGATGCCCGCGTCGTCGTGGTCGATCTTGCAGGGGCCTCGCCGATCATTGCCGCGGTGTCGGTCGATGCCTCGGCTCCCGGCCTTGCCGAGCTGATCCAGGGCGAAGCGTCGTTCGCGCAAGTGATTACCCGGGACAAGCTGTCGCGGCTGCATCTGGTGATGGCCGGCCGTCCCGGCTTCGACCGCAGCCTGCTGCAATCACCGCGCGTGGCGCTTGCGATCGATGCCCTGCTGCGCGCCTACGATCACGTGCTGGTCGACGCCGGCAGCGCCTCGGACTTGCCGGCCGACCTGTTGACGGTGCATGCTCGCGCCGTCGTGGTGCCCGATGCTTCGATGGATATGGATGCGCGCAACTTGATGTGCGAGCAGCTGAAGGCGGTCGGCTTCAGCGAGGTGACGATGCTGAGCAAGCCGGTGCAGCCGGCGGATGCCGTGGAGATGCCGCGCGTGGTGGCAGCATAGGCTTTCCTAACCCTCTCCCCTTGCGGGATAGCGTGGCTTCGCAGAGCGAAGCCGGGTGAGGGGATTCTCTTCTCACGAAGGGCTTTGCGAGTCGAGAGAACCCCTCATCCGGCGCTTCGCGCCACCTTCTCCCGCAAGGGAAGAAGGGAAAGCAGTTGCGCAAGTGGAAAAAGTTACCCGAACGCTTGCCGCAGCCGTCGGGCCATGTCGAACAGCATCTGGTTCTGTTTCACCAGGCGCTTGCCGTGGCTGAGCGAGGACATCGCCATCGCTGCGAGCTTGCCGCGCGAGGTCAGGGGCACGAAACTGTCGAAGATGTCCTCGTCGTCCTTGCAGAACATCCGTTTGTAGTCGTCCGTGCCGATACCGAGATCGAGCGAGCGGTAGCCGCGTTCGGCGTAGCGATCGATGATGTATCGCATCAGGATCAGGCCGGGGCTGTAACGGGCGTTTTCGGACAACGTGTAGGTGTTGAACATCATCGAGAAGCGCTGGCCGTCGGCCACGCCCGCGAAGATCGCGATCACCTCCTCGTCGCATTCGAGCGCGTGGATGTCGATGACGCGGCCTTCACCGCGCGATGCAAGGCAGGCGCTGCGGACGAACTGCTCGACGCCGGGCTCGGCGAACACGTTCGGCAATTTTTGCTCGGCCATCCGCACCGGCTTGACGCGGAAGAACCAGTCGAGCAGACGGGTGACGTCTGCATCCGATTGGGCCAGGTGATAGCGATAGCCGGCGAGCGCCTGCAGCTTCTTCTCCTTGCTCTTGAGGCGGCGGCGAAAGGAATTGCTGATCCGCGATTCGGGCGGGCCGCCGGTCTCCATCGCCAGTAGCGGACAGCCGTTGATCGAACTCTGTCGCGGCAGCAATGCAAAAGGATTCTGCTGGTCGTGCCAGCGAAGCGGCTGCTGGCTCAGCACGAGCACGTCGACATGCTCTCGCAGCGGCGCAAGCAGCGCGTCGAGATCGGCGCTGACGGCCTGCGCTGCGAACTCGGCATTCCACAGGCCCATGTTGAAGGTCGTGTGCTTGCCGCCCATGAAGCACGCCGTGCGCACGCCGTGACTTTGGCGCAACGAGAGCGGCAGCAGCAGGAGCGGCCGGTGCTCGGCACCGCGGGCGATCACGACGAACGGCCGTGCGCCTTCGCGGGCACCAACCTGTCCTTGCCAGGGGCTGAGGAGGTCGAAGCGTTGGTAGGGCGTGAAGAGATGGCCGTTGGTCTCGAAGGCGCGCCAGACCGTCTCGGCCTCGGCAAGATCGGCGACGATATCGACGTGCGCAATACGGCTCGCTTTCGACCGCGCTGGCGCTTCTGCCGTCCGGCTTTGCATCGCCGCAGCCATGGTCATTCGCGAAACCTGTCGAGAAATCGAAAATACGTAGTCCGGCCCGTGGCCGACCTTTGCAAACAAAGGTCAACAAAGGGTAATGACGATCGCGGAGGGACGGACCGCCGGGCGAGCGCGAAGGGTGAGATTTTGGCTTTCGACGACAGATGGCTGGATCGGCTGCGCCTCGAGCTGGCCTGGTTCACTGGCCAGGCACTGCTGCGCAGTCGCGGTACCGGCGCCATCCTGCGCTTTCGACATGTGCGGCCGCGGCGCCGTGGCGGGTTTCAGCCGTTGCGTGAGCACGAGGTCACCCCGCAATTTCTCGATCGCGCCATTCGTGCGCTCAAGCGCTGGGACTACGATTTTGTCGACATGGACGAGGTCTGCCGGCGCGCAGTGACGTTGCCGGAGAAGCGGCGCTTCGTGGCGCTGACCTTCGACGGCGCGAGCAAGGACATCGCCACATTCGCCTATCCGGTGCTGGCGCGTCACGCCGTGCCCTTCACGATCTATGTGCCCACCGCCTTTCCTGACGGGGTCGGCGAGGCCTGGTGGCTCGGGCTGGAGCAGGTGATCGCGCGCGAGAGCCGCGTCATCCTGATGATGGGCGAGAAGGAGCAGCGCTTTACCGTCTCCGACGATGCCGGGAAGCGGGCGCTCTTCTCCCATCTCGAGGGCTGGCTGCGTTCGCTGCCGCAAGCGGATCTGTCGGCTGCGATCGTCGACCTCTGCACGCGCTATCGGGTCGACCTTGCCGCGCTCTCGCGCGAGACCTCGATGAACTGGGAGGACCTTGCGAAATTTGCCGCCGATCCGCTGGTGACGATCGGCAGTGCAACCGTGAACTATCCCGTTCTCGCGAACCTGAAGGATCCAGCCGCGCTGCGCGAGATGGCGATGGGCAAGGCCGTTGCGCAATCAGCCTTCCACCGCGAGATCAGGCATTTCGCCTTTCCGTTCGGCGACCGAGCCTCGTTCCGGCGCAGCCATGTCGTGATGGCGGAGGAGGCCGGCTTTGCCAGCGCGGTGTCGACGATCCCGGGCATCGTTGAAGCGGAGGGTCGCACCAATCTGCGCGCGTTGCCGCGCATCTCCTGGAACGGCCGGGTGCGTTCTCTGCGCATGCTGCGCGTGCTGGTGTCGGGCGCGACCTTTGCGCCGGTGAAGCCGACCGGCAGCGCTACGAGCCGGATCTGACGCGGTCGGGCCGCTGCATCCAGCTCACGATCGGCATCGCCGGCAGCACCCAGCCCATGCCGACGACCACATAGTAGATCGCCTGTCGCCAGCCGGATTCGGCGATCCACGGCATCTGCGCCGCCGCCATGCCCAAGAGAGCCCAGACCGTGGCCAGCACCAGGAGCAGGATGGCGCCGAGGAACTTGCGCGTGCGGATGGTCATGACGGGGATCGCGGCCTTCGCGTAACTTGCACTGCGGGAGCGGGGGACTATAAGGGTCACGCAGTCCGGTTCAAGCCTGGTTTTTGCCTCCGATGACGACGATTTCCGCCCCGTCCGAGCCGCATCACGCCGTGCGCGCGTGGCTGATCGCCGTGGCCGCGCTGATTGCGCTGATGGTTCTGGTCGGGGGCGCGACGCGGCTGACCGAATCCGGCCTTTCGATTGTCGAATGGAAGCCGGTCACGGGCAGTGTTCCGCCGCTCACCGAGGCGCAGTGGACGGAGGCGTTCGAGGCCTACAAGAAGATCCCGCAATATCGCGAGCTCAATGCGGGCATGAGCCTGTCCGAGTTCAAGGAGATCTTCTGGTGGGAATGGAGCCACCGGCTGCTCGGCCGCTTCATCGGCGCTGCGTATCTGCTGCCGTTCCTGTTCTTTCTCTGGCGCGGCGGTCTCTCCGGTGAATTGAAGCGACGGCTGTGGCTGTTGTTTGCGCTCGGCGGCCTCCAGGGCGCGGTCGGCTGGTGGATGGTGGCCTCGGGCCTGTCGGAACGCACCGAGGTCTCGCAATACCGGCTTGCAACGCATCTGATGCTGGCGCTCGTGATCTTCGCCGGCATCGTCTGGACCGTGCGACGGCTCGAGGAGCGGCCGCAGATCGCAGCGCCCGCGCGGCTGAGATTCACGAGCGTGCTGCTGCTGGGGGTGACCTTCGTGCAGATCTATTTCGGCGCGCTGGTCGCGGGCCTGCGTGCCGGGCGGGTCTACAACACCTGGCCCGAGATCGACGGCGCCTTCATCCCGTCCGCCGAGCGGCTGTGGTTCGAGACGCCGTGGTGGCGCAACATGTTCGACAACGTGCTGACGGTGCAGTTCGAGCATCGCATGACGGCCTATGCACTGTTCGTGCTGGCGCTGCTGCATGCCATCGATGCGGTGCGTTTGCGCGCAGGGGCGGCGGCGAGCGGCGCGCTGTGGCTGCTCGCGGCGGTGAGCGCGCAGGCGGTGCTCGGCATCCTCACGTTGCTCAACCAGGTGCCGATCGGCCTTGCGCTCGCGCATCAGGCGGTCGCGATCGTGGTGTTGACGCTGGCGGTGCTGCAGGTGGAGCGGCTGGCGTCACGGCAGCCTGCGGAAGCGGAGCCGCGCGCGGTCCCCGTGGGTCAGCCCGGCTGATCACCATCAGCCCGGCTGATCAGCAATAGCCGTAGATGCCGCACGCATAGGGCAGGCGCCAGAAATAACCGACCTGCTTGCCGCCGTAATACGCGCCCTGATAGTCGTAGCTCCAGGGGCGGCCGTAATAACCGGGCAGGGTGTGCGACCCCGGCAGCAGCGGGGTGCCCGGCAGGTTGCCGATGTAGCTGCCGACGCCATAGGCCGGCGAGATCAGTGCATCCGGATCGGTCTCGACATAGACCTGTGGCGGGTTTTTGGCGACTGCGCGCCGCTTCGGCGTCGCCGGCAGATCGGCGGCGAGCGCGCTTGAAGCCGTCAGCATTGCTGCAAGGGCAGGCACCATCCAGCGCACCATCGTCGGCTCCGAATCAAAGGGGCGATCCAAGGACGATGTATGGGGCAGATATGGTTAATGAGGATTAACCGGCGGCCGTCATTCCGGGGCGCGTGAGCACGAACCCGGAATCTCGAGGTTCCGGGTTCGGTGCTTCCGCACCGCCCCGGAACGACTCCAAGATCAAGCACTCAGCGCCTGCTCCAGGTCCGCGATCAGGTCTTCCTTGTCCTCGATGCCGATCGAGAGCCGGACCACGTCGGGGCCGGCGCCGGACTTGATCTTGGCGGCGTCGTCGAGCTGGCTGTGCGTGGTCGAGGCCGGATGGATGACGAGCGAGCGCGTGTCGCCGACATTGGCGAGGTGGGAGAACAGCTGCAGCTTCGACACCAGGTTGACGCCGGCGTCGTAGCCGCCCTTCAGGCTGAAGGTGAACACCGCGCCCGCGCCCTTGGGCGCATATTTGCGCGCGAGCTGATTGTATTTGTCGCTCGGCAGGCCGGCATAGCTCACCGAGGCCACCGCCGGATGTCCGGCGAGATATTCGGCAACGGCCTTGGCATTGTCGCAGTGTTTCTGCATGCGCAGCGGCAGCGTCTCGATGCCGGTCAGGATCATGAACGCGTTGAACGGTGACAGCGCCGGGCCGAGATCGCGCAGGCCGAGCACGCGGCAGGCGATCGCGAAGGCGAAATTGCCGAAGGTCTCCTGGAGGCGGATACCGTGATATTCGGGGCGCGGCTCCGACAGCATGGGATATTTGCCGCCCGTCGACCAATCGAAGGTGCCGGCATCGACGATGATGCCGCCGAGCGAATTGCCGTGGCCGCCGAGGAACTTGGTCAAGGAGTGCACGACGATGTCGGCGCCGTGGTCGATCGGGCGGATCAAATAGGGCGAGGCCAGCGTGTTGTCGACGATCAGCGGCACACCCGCCTTGCGCGCCACGGTCGAGATCGCTTCGATGTCGGTGATGCTGCCGGCGGGATTGGCGATGGATTCGATGAAGATGGCTTTGGTGCGGGGGGTCACCGCGCGCTCGAAGCTCGGGATGTCATCGGGATCGGCCCACACCACGTTCCAGCCGAAGCTCTTGAACGCATGCGTGAACTGGTTGATCGAGCCGCCATAGAGCTTTCGCGCGGCGATGAACTCGTCGCCGGGCTGCAGCAATTGCTGCAACACCACGACCTGCGCAGCGTGGCCCGAGGCCACTGCAAGCGCGGCCGTTCCGCCTTCAAGCGCGGCGACTCGCTCTTCCAGCACGGCATTGGTGGGATTGCCGATGCGGGTATAGATGTTGCCGAATGCCTGTAGGCCGAATAGCGAAGCCGCATGGTCGGCATCGTTGAAGACGAAAGAGGTCGTCTGATAAATCGGGGTCGCGCGCGCACCGGTGGTGGGGTCGGGCTGCGCACCGGCATGCACGGCAAGCGTGGAAAATCCCGGAAGGCGATCGCTCATTTGGGCGTCCTGTTCTCGTGGCCTGGAAATCGCGCGGCATGCTGATCGGCGCTGTGCCCGCCGTCAAGGCGCGGCTTCACTTCGGAATGATCGTGCTACGCATTGTCGCGTTCGTGAAACGAAACCTTCGCGATTGCGTCAGCTTTGCTCGCTCTTGTTCTTCGCAGCGCGATCCGATGCGGCGGTGTCGCCGCCGCCGACGCTCACCCGGTTGAGCGACAGCCGCATGCCCTGCGTCGGCGCCGGGGCCCGCTTGGAGCTGAGCGTGCGCGAATTCACGCCCATCCAGGAGATCTCGGATGACAGGCGGCCATATTCGATCTTGGGGCAGCGGTTCATCACCACCTTGATACCGACCGATTCCGCCTTCGCCGCCGCGGCATCGTCGCGCGCGCCGAGCTGCATCCAGATCACCTTCGGCAACGGGTCGAGCGTGAGCGCCTCCTCGACCACGGGCATGATGTGGCTGGAGTTGCGGAAGATGTCGATCATGTCGACGGGACGGCCGATGTCGGACAGCGACGCCACGAACGGTTTTCCGAGCAGCTCCTTGCCGATGTGCCCGGGATTGACCGGGATCATGTCGTAGCCGCGCTGCGCCAGATACTTGAATGCGAAATAGCTCGGCCGCACGTTGACCGGCGAGGCGCCGACCATCGCGATCGATTTCACGCCGTTGAGGATGCCGCGGATGTAATTGTCGGGATAGGCGTCGTGGTTCATGTTTTTCTTTCTCTGACCCTCATGGTGAGGAGCGCGGCGCGCGCGTCTCGAACCATGAAGCCGCAGTCGGGCCTCTTTGCTTCGAGACGCCGCGCTCCGCGGCTCTCAGGATGAGGGGTGACTATTCATCCCGCCATGTCGGCGTGCGCTTGTCGATGAAGGCGCCGATGCCTTCCTCGGCATCGCGCGCCATCATGTTCTCGGTCATCACCTCCGCGGCATAGCGGTAGGCGTCTGCAAGGTTCATCTCGGCCTGGCGGTAGAACGCCTCCTTGCCGAGCTTGATCGTGTAGGCGGATTTCAGCGCGACCTTCTGCGCCAGGGCAATCGCGGCGTCGCGCTCGGTGCCGGCGGGAACGACGCGATTGACCAGCCCGATCTCGCGGGCGCGCGCGGCCGGGATCGGCTCGCCCGTCAGCAGCATCTCCATCGCCTGCTTGCGCGGCACGTTGCGCGACAGCGCCACCATCGGCGTGGAGCAGAACAGGCCGATATCGACGCCGGGCGTCGCAAAGCCTGCCGCCTCGGACGCGATCGCGAGGTCGCAGCTCGCAACCAGCTGGCAGCCCGCGGCGGTCGCGATACCCTGGACGGCAGCGACCACCGGCTTCGGCAGGTGGACGATCGCCTGCATCATGGCGCTGCAGGCGTTCATCATCTCGGCGAAGAAGGCGCGGCCGCAATCGGGATCGGCGCGACGCGCAGTCAGCTCCTTCATGTCGTGTCCGGCGGAGAAGGCGGGACCGTTGGCGGCGATCACGACGCCGCGGACGGCCTTGTCGTCGCGGATCCTGTTGAGTTCCGCATGCAGGCTCGCGATCATCGCGGCTGACAGGCTGTTGCGCGCGGCGGGGCGGTTCAGCGTCAGGATGGCGATGGAACCCGCCGTCTCGCTCAGCAGGATAGGCGGTTGCGAGGAGGGCGCGCGCGCAGGGGTGACCGACATTGACGCGATTTCCGCTAGATGATTGCAGTTGGATGACACCCATAACTTAATGTAACAGGGCAAGCGAAGCGAGGGTAGGAACAGCATGGCGTTAGCGAAAATGGGTGTGGCCGAGGTCGAGCAGTTTCTCCGTCACGAGTTTCCCCAAGCCTTCAGTGGCGACGACATCACGATCGAGAGCGCCGACGGACAGACCTGCCTTTTGCGCCAGCGCTACAGCGAAAAGATGCTGCGACCCGGCGGTACCGTATCCGGCCCGACCCTGATGGCGCTGGCTGATTTCGCGATGTACGTCGTGCTTCTGTCCGCGATCGGGCCGGTCGGCCTCGCCGTGACCACCAATCTCAACATCAACTTCCTGCGCAAAGGTGGGCCTGGGCAGGACGTGCTGGCCGAGGCGCGGCTGCTGAAGCTCGGCAAGCGGCTGGCAGTTGGGGAAGTGAAGCTGCTGTCCGGCACCTCACCCGATCCGATTGCCCACGTCACCTCGACCTATTCCATTCCAAATGTTTGAGGTTTTCGCAGGTAATTTAGCACCTTAATTGTAAGTACTTGATTTTTCTCGTGTAATATCCAGTCTTGGGCATTGACCGTCGCGCGTCTCTTCTCTAGAAACCCGCGTAGTCCGGCGCGGTGTTCGCGCCGATGTCTCGTCCACGGAAACTCCGACATGAAAACCTTTTCGGCAAAGCCGGCTGAGGTGACGAAGAAGTGGGTGCTGATCGACGCCAAGGGTCTGGTCGTCGGCCGCCTCGCCACCATCGTCGCCATGCGCCTGCGCGGCAAGCACCTCCCGACCTACACCCCGCACGTCGATTGCGGCGACAACGTCATCATCATCAACGCGCAGCATGCGGTTCTCACCGGCCGCAAGCGCGAGCAGAAGACCTACTACAAGCACACCGGCTATGTCGGCCACGTCAAGGAGCGCACCGCGCGCCAGATCCTCGAAGGCAAGCATCCCGAGCGCGTGCTCGAGAAGGCCGTCGAGCGCATGATCCCGCGTGGTCCGCTCGGCCGCGTCCAGATGGGCAACCTCCGTGTCTATGGCGGGGCCGATCATCCGCACGAGGCGCAGCAGCCCGAGAAGATCGATATCGCCAAGTTGAACCGCAAGAATACGAGGGCCGCATAACATGGCCGAATCCATCCAGTCGCTCGACCAGCTCTCGCAGCTCAAGACCGCGGTCGCCCCCGAGGCGCCCAAGCACGAGAAGAAGGTCGACAAGTTCAATCGCGCTTACGCCACCGGCAAGCGCAAGGACGCGGTCGCCCGCGTCTGGATCAAGCCGGGCGCCGGCAAGGTCACCGTCAACTCGCGCGAGGTCGAGGTTTATTTTGCCCGTCCCGTGCTGCGCATGATGATCGAGCAGCCGTTCTCGGTGGCCCAGCGTTCGGGCCAGTACGACGTGATCTGCACCGTCGCCGGCGGCGGTCTGTCCGGCCAGGCCGGCGCGGTCCGTCACGGCATCTCCAAGGCGCTCACCTATTTCGAGCCGGAGCTGCGCGGCGTGCTCAAGAAGGGCGGCTTCCTGACCCGCGACTCCCGCGTGGTCGAGCGCAAGAAGTACGGCAAGGCCAAGGCCCGCCGGTCCTTCCAGTTCTCGAAGCGTTAATCGCTTCCGTCGCATTCGCCGCGAAAGCGGCTTCAATGAGATGCAAAAGGGCGCTGATTTCAGCGCCCTTTTTGCTGGTCGTTTGTGTGCAAATTGATGGAGTGTTTCCCGAAAAATTTGGCACCCGCGAAAACCTGAATGGAACGCGCCGGACCTAGCGTCGTCCTTCGGAAGAGCGCGCAAATCGGATGTGCCGATCGCGTAGCTGCTATGTTTCAGAGGGGGCCGACATGATGTCGCTCGATAGCATCACGCTCTATTTGGTCGCCACCATGGTTGCCGCATTGCTCGGCGCCATGATGGTGTTTTTCGGCAAGCAGGAGAACAGCCCGGCGCTCAAATGGTGGGGCACCGCCTACCTTCTCGGTGCCGCCTCAGTCGCGCTGTGGACTGCGGCGGGCGAGGGGCTCGGCCCGCACATCTACCTTGCGCTGAACGCCGTCGGCTTTGTCGCCTGCGGCATGGTGTGGAACGCGGCGCGCGTCTTCCACGGCCGCAAGCCGAACTGGCCCGGCCTCGTGCTCGGCGCGTTGGCCTGGGTCGCTGCTGCGACGCTGCTCGATCCCGCAGCATCCATGCTCCGCATGCTCATCGGTGCCACCATCGTCTCCGTGTATGCGGCGCTGACCGCAAGCGAGCTCTGGGTCGAGCGGCGCAAGAGCCTGCAACGGCGCTGGCCGGCCATCGTGGTGCCGGTCATGCATGGTTGCGTGCTGATGCTGCCGATCGTGCTGGGCAGCTTCCTGCGTCCGCACGATGCCGGTTTCTCCCAGAGCATCTGGGTGACCGTGTTCGCGGTCGAACTCATCCTCTACGCGGTCGGCACCGTGTTCGTGATCTTCATGCTCGTCTCGGAACGCACGGTGACCGCGCACCGGACCGCCGCATCCACCGATCCCCTGACCGGCATGCTCAACCGGCGCGGCTTCTCGGAGGCCTGCGCGCGCGTGATCGAGCGCGAGGCCAAGGCCGGACGTCCCGTGACCGTGATGATCTTCGATATCGACCATTTCAAGTCGATCAACGACCGCTTCGGCCATCCCGCCGGCGACGAGATGCTGAAGTTGTTCTCCACCGTCGTGGTCAGCAATCTGCGCATCACCGACCTCTCGGGGCGCATCGGCGGCGAGGAGTTTGCCGCGCTGTTGCCGTGCTCGCTCGAGGAGGGCGTGCTGGTCGCCGAGCGCGTGCGCGAGGCCTTCGAGACCTCGGGCGTGGTGGTTGACGAAGGCCCGGTCGACACCACCGTCAGCATCGGCGTCGCGGGAGGGCCGGCCGGTACCGAGCTCGAGGTGCTGCTCGCCTCGGCCGACACCGCGCTCTACCAAGCCAAGCGCGGCGGCCGCAACCGCGTCGAGGCGGCCGAGGAGCTGCCGCTGTCGCTGGAGAACTGGCGCCGCCAGACCGCGGCGCGGGCGCCGTCGCCGCGGCCTGCAACGGCATGAGCAGCAAAGGGCGCCGCTTCGGCGCCTTTTTCTTTTCTGCCGGCTGCGCTAGACATCGGTTGAACAAAGAAGAAGGGTGCAAAGCCGATGATCACCGAGATCGCGCAAATCGACGTCAAGCCGGGCACCGAGAAAGACTTCGAGGCGGCCGTTGCCAAAGCCAAGGCCGCTTTCGGCCGCTCCAAAGGCTTTCACGGATTTGAATTGCACAAGTCGATCGAGAAGCCGCAGCGATACCGGCTGATGGTGAAATGGGAGACGCTGGAGAACCACACCGTGGATTTCCGCGGCTCGGAGAATTTCGCGGAATGGCGCGGCCTCGTCGGCCAGTATTTTGCCGCGCCGCCGGAGGTCGAGCACACCGAGACCGTTCTGGCGACCTGAGTGGAGTCAGGCCGCCTCGGCGAGGGCGGGCGCCTCGTAGGTCTTGAAGTGGTCGATCATGACCTTGGCGATGGCGACCAGCGGCAGCGCCAGCGCGAGGCCCCAGATTCCGAACACGACGCCGAGCAGGATCTGGAACGCGAATAGCGTGGCGGGGGGAATGTCGAGCGCCTGCCGCTGCATAATCGGCGTCAGCAGGTAGCTCTCCATGGCATGTACACCCATGAAGAGGAGAAAGGCCGACAAGGCGGGGATCCAGCCCGAGGCAAGGCTTGCCAGCACCACGATGACGCCGGCGATGATGGCTCCGACGGTCGGGATGAAGGCGAGCAGGCCTGCCTGGATGCCCAGGATGAACGCGCCGGGAATACCGATGAGGGCAAGCCCGATCCAGGTCACCACACCGACCGCGAGCATGACGATGATCTGCGCAATCAGCCAGCGTTCCAGCGTCTCCGCGATACGGTCGATGACGAGGGCGACACGCGTGCGGTGCCTGGCCGGGGCCAGGAACAGCAGGCCGTCGTGATACACGCGGGGTTGGGCGGCGAACGCAAGGCCGAGAAACAGCACGATGAAGATGTTGCCCACGCCGTGAATGGTGCCGATCAGCAGCTTGAAGGTCTGGCTCACGATCGCCCCGCCGCTGGACGCGAGCGCGCCGGCACTGGGCAGGGGAGCGCGCGAGGGCGCTGCTGGCGCGGCGGATGCCTCCGATGAGGTCGTGGCCGAGGCGTCCGAGGCGGCATTGCCGAAATCGAAGAAGCTGGTGTCGATACCGTGGTTCTCGAGAAAGGACCTCACGTTCGCGATTTGAGACTTGATGGTCTTGCTCAGCAGCGAGGCCTGTTCGGCGATGGTCGCGCCGCCGAGATAGGCGATGCCCACGAGCGCCAAGACGAGCGCGACACAGACGATCGCGAGGCGCACGGTGTGCGGCAGGTGAACCCGGCGGCCGAGCGCATTGACGAGGGCGTTGAGACCGAGACCGAGCAGCATGCCGGTGAAGATCAGCAGCACAGTGGCCGCGAAATACCAGGTGAAGGCGAGCAGCGCCGTGAAAAGCACGATGCCGATACCCCCGACCGCGATCGCCCAGGCCTGGTCCCGGGCGAGGTCACCGCGGGTCGGGGGGCGTTCATCTCTGAGAATCGTCACGTCGTGTCCTTTCGCGCAGGCCTACGTCCGGCACTCTTTCGACAAACGCGCTTCCGATCAAGAGCGGTAACGGGCCGGTTTGACGCCGCGGCGCGGACGGTGCAGAGCGGTAAGTGCAGGAAGGATGCGAGCGCTTGGGTTTCATCAGCAAATGGGCAGGTCTGCTCGGGCTTCTGGCTTTGATCGTCGGTGGCGACCAGATCCGGATCAACCGGCCGGACCACAAATATCGCCTGACGGTCGAAGTCGCGACGCCTGACGGAATCAAGACCGGGTCGGGAATTCTCGCTGTCGTGCCCGATCGCAACTATAACCGCAGCGGCCGTACCACGACGCGCGGAGAAGCTGTGTTCGTCGACCTCGGCCGAGGCAAGAATCTCGTGGCTTTGTTGGCGCATCAGCAGGGTGCCAAGCTTGACTTCGACGACATCAATTACCTGGCGCTCCGCGCCTACGGCGCCGCGCGCGGCAGCCGCGTGTCGTTCAAGGACATGAGCCGGCAGACTGGAGTCGTCCCGGTGCAGGGGGAACTGATCCCCGCGCTCGTGAGCTTCGGTGATCTCAAGGACCCTGCCAGCGCGCGCCTCGTCGATAGCCGCAACGCGGAGGCAATCCTGGGGGATGGCTATGCGATCCGCGGCTTTTTCGCCGAGGTCGTGCCCAATGGGTTCTGGCCGATTGATTTCGGCGGGCCTCTCGGAGAGCCCGTGACACGCGGACTCCTTTCGAGAATCCCCTGGCTGGCCCTGCCGGACGCCCCTGCGGCGGTCGCCCTGCAGGCTGCTGGGCTGCCGGCGGTGGAGCCGACCGCGGCCGGGGAGGCCTTTGCGCGAAAATAGCAATGCCGTCCCGCGATCACCTCTGTTGAATTTGTTCCAACCGAGGGGCATCTTCGAAGAATGTTCGTATCGGGAGGCTCGGAACGACAGATGAGAAAGCCGGTCGTCGGCGTGATCGGGAATTCCCATCGCGTCGAGAATCGATTTCAGGTCCAGATGGTTGGAGAGCGAAACCTGCGCGCCGTGGCCGAAGTCTCCGGCGGCTTGCCGCTGATGTTCGCGGGAGCCCCTGACATCACCGATATCCCGGCGTTACTCGATACCGTCGACGGCATCATCCTGACAGGGGCTCGCGCCAACGTTCATCCGACCCGCTTCAACGTCGATCCGTGCGAGAAGCACGAGCCTTACGACATTCACCGCGACGAGGTCGCGCTGGCCCTTTCGGTCGCCTGCGTCGCCCGCGGCATCCCGCTGTTCGGCATCTGCCGCGGCCTGCAGGAGATGAACGTCGCCTTCGGCGGCTCACTGCATCCGGAGATCCGCGAGATCCCCGGCCGGATAAACCACCGCATGCCCCGTCTCGAGAACGGCGAGATCCATCCCGATCCGACCGTCATTTTCGCCGACCGGCACGACGTCGAGCTGACGCCCGGCGGCGCCTTCGCCAGGATACTCGGCTGCGAGAAGATCCGGGTGAATTCTCTGCACGGACAGGGCATCCTGGAGCCCGGCAAACGCGTGCTGATCGAGGGCACTGCCGAGGACGGCACCATCGAAGCAATCCGCATCGCGGAAGCGCCGAGCTTTGCGCTCGGCGTGCAATGGCACGCGGAGTACGACCCGCAGCACAATCCGATCAATCGCAAGCTGTTCGAGGCCTTCGGCGAAGCCTTGGTCGCGCGGCAAAAGGCGGCGGCGTAGAAGCGGTTCTGTGCGCACCGACTGCGAGGTCGGGGCGAGCGCTATGAAGCGGATGCGCCTTCGAATGGCGCTCCGAATAACCAATCAGTAGGAATTGGTCCGAGACGTTTCTTGCGGCCCTGATTTGTTCTTTGAGAACGAATTGGAGTCGAATGGAGAACGCAGGCTGGCGGCGCGAAGGCTCCCGTTGCGGAGCAACAGCCTTTGGAGCGATCAGGACGGGCAGCTTGAGCCCGGCGAGTCCAAAGTCGCCGCTTGCGTTTGCTTCGCTACGACAAAGGGGCGCTTCCTCGCGGAAGCGCCCCTGCTTGTCGCACACAGTTGGGGGCGATCAGCCCGAATAGTACATCTCGAACTCGACCGGGTGCGGGGTCATCTCGAAGCGGGCGACTTCGGTCATCTTCAGCTCGATATAGGCGTCGATGAAGTCGTCGTCGAACACGCCGCCGGCCTTGAGGAAGGCGCGGTCCTTGTCGAGGTTTTCCAGCGCCTCGCGCAGCGAGCCGCACACCGTCGGGATCTGCTTCAGCTCTTCCTTCGGCAGGTCGTAGAGGTCCTTGTCCATCGCCGGACCCGGATCGATCTTGTTCTTGATGCCGTCGAGGCCGGCCATCAGCATCGCGGCGAAGCCGAGATAGGGGTTGGCCATCGGATCGGGGAAGCGCACCTCGACGCGCTTGGCCTTCGGCGACGCGGTGTAGGGGATGCGGCAGGAGGCCGAGCGGTTGCGCGCGGAGTAGGCGAGCAGCACGGGAGCCTCATAGCCGGGGACCAGGCGCTTGTAGGAGTTGGTCGACGGGTTGGTGAAGGCGTTGATCGCCTTGGCGTGCTTGATGATGCCGCCGATGTAGTGCAGGCAGGTCTCCGACAGATCGGCATATTTATTACCGGCGAACACCGGCTTGCCGTCCTTCCAGATCGACTGGTGCACGTGCATGCCCGAGCCGTTGTCGCCATAGATCGGCTTCGGCATGAAGGTGGCGGTCTTGCCGTAGATGTGCGCGACCTGGTGGATGCAGTACTTGTAGATCTGCATGTGGTCGGCCATCAGCGTCAGCGTGTCGAACTTCATGCCGAGCTCGTGCTGGGCGGAGGCGACCTCGTGATGATGCTTCTCGACCTTGACGCCCATCTTGGCCATGGCCCCGAGCATTTCCGAGCGCATGTCCTGCACCGAGTCCTGGGGCGGCACCGGGAAGTAGCCGCCCTTGGTGCGGATGCGGTGGCCGAGATTGCCGCCTTCGTATTCGGTGTCGGAGTTGGTCGGCAGCTCCGAGGAGTCGAGGCGGAAACCGGTCTTGTAGGGGTCGGCCGAATAGCGGACGTCGTCGAACACGAAGAACTCGGCTTCGGGGCCGACGAACACGCTGTCGCCGATGCCCATCGACTTCACCATGGCCTCGGCCTTCTTGGCGATGCCGCGGGGGTCGCGGTTGTAGGGTTCGCCCGTGGTCGGCTCGAGCACGTCGCAGGTGATGACCATGGTGGTCTCGGCGAAGAACGGATCGATCGTTGCGGTCACCGGATCGGGCATCAGGCACATGTCGGACTCGTTGATCGCCTTCCAGCCGGCGATCGAGGAGCCGTCGAACATCGTCCCTTCGGCGAAGATGTCTTCATCGATCATGCTGACGTCGAACGTCACATGCTGCCACTTGCCGCGCGGATCGGTGAAGCGCAGGTCGACGTACTTGACGTCGTTGTCCTTGATCGATTTCAGGACGTCTTTGGCGGTCTTCATGCATACCCCTTTTGGCTCTGCGGGTCGGTTTCCAGATGAGCAAAATTAATCCTCGCCCGAGCGAGTTTTGCGCGACCGCACAAACGAAATCAGGCCGCCGAAGCAGCCTTCTTTCTAGTCGGAGTGTCGCAAAATTCGGGATAGCACCCGGCTCAGATAGCGTCCAGCCCGGATTCGCCGGTTCGGATGCGGATCGCCTCTTCGATGTTGGAGACGAATATCTTGCCGTCGCCGATGCGGCCGGTCTGCGCGGCACGGCGGATCGCGTCGATGGCGCGCTCCACCAGATCGTCGCCGATCACGATTTCGATTTTTACCTTCGGCAGGAAGTCGACGATGTATTCTGCGCCGCGGTAGAGTTCGGCGTGACCCTTCTGTCGGCCAAAGCCCTTGGCCTCGGTCACGGTAATGCCCTGAAGGCCAACCTCCTGTAGCGCTTCCTTCACCTCGTCGAGCTTGAACGGCTTGATGATGGCTTCGATTTTCTTCACTGCGCGACTCCCCGGCCTCTCGATCAAATGGCAACGTCTTCGTCAGGATGCGCATTTCCAACGCACGATCTTGTCTTCTCTAAGCCGGACCCTGACCAGCCCGACAACAACGGCCGGCCACGCCAATAAGATGCCAGTGAGCACGACGAACCGAAGCGGCTTCCTCGAAAGCAGGGTCTATGCCAAGTTGCAAATGGCCTGATTGTTGGAGCGTTATCAGCCTTTTAACGAGCATCTCTAGGCAGTGGCGCCGATCTGCACAAAATACCGAAGACTACGAAATAGGCAAACGGTTCAAGATATGTGCAGATCAACCTACCCGCCGTGGGGTGGGTTTCGAAAAATGCCTGTTGAAGAGGCGATTGTACTAGGAAGTAGCATGGAAGTTCTGAGCAACGCCGAAATGCAGCGCGCCGACCAGCTCGCGATTGCGGCCGGCACGCCCGGTTTCAAGCTGATGCTCAGCGCCGGCCAGGCGGTCGCTGCGGCCGCGCGGGCGCTGGTTGAGGAGGGGCCGATCCTGATCGTGGCGGGCCCCGGCAATAATGGCGGCGACGGCTTCGTCGCCGCCGCCGAACTCGCTGCTCAGGGGCGGGAGGTCTCGGTGATCCCAATGTGCGAGCGTGACCAGCTCCAGGGCGATGCCGCCTCCGCCGCACGTGGCTGGAAGCACCCGGTGCTTCCGTTCAATCCGCAGGCGATCGGCAAGCCGGCGCTGATCATCGATGCGCTGTTCGGCGCCGGCCTCAGCCGGCCCGTCGAGGGGGAGGCGCGCGCGATGATCGAGGCGATCAACGCCAATGGTGCCCTGGTGCTCGCAGTCGACCTGCCGAGCGGCATCAACGGCACGAGCGCGGCCGTGATGGGCACGGCGGTGAATGCAACCGAGACCGTCACCTTCTTCCGCAGGAAGCCGGCGCATCTGCTGCTGCCGGGCCGAATGCATTGCGGGCGCGTGCGGGTCGCCGACATCGGCATCGACGCGCAGGTGCTGGAGGAGATCGCGCCGCAGACCTTCGAGAACGACCCGGGTTTCTGGGGCGCCGCTTTTCCCGTGCCCCGCATCGATGCCCACAAATACGCGCGGGGTCACGTGCTGGCGGTTTCCGGCGACGCAGCCGCGACAGGCGCTGCCCGGCTCGCGGCGCGCGGAGCGCTGCGGGCTGGTGCGGGCCTCGTGACACTGGCGAGCCCGCGCGATGCGCTCGCGATCAATGCCGCCGCGCTGACCGCGGTCATGGTCCGGGCGGTCGACACCGCGATCGAGTTCGGCGAGCTGCTCGGCGACAAGCGTTACAACACCTGCATCATTGGCCCCGGCGCGGGCATCGGTGAACGCACTTGCGATCTGGTTCACACCGCGCTTGCTGCGCAGCGGCATCTGGTGCTGGACGCGGACGCTCTGACGAGCTTTGCCGCAAGTCCCGATCGCCTGTTCGAGTCGATCAAGTCCTCGCAGGACAACGCGGTGGTGCTGACGCCGCATGAAGGCGAGTTTCCGCGGCTGTTCTCCGATCTCAGCAACAAGCATCCCGGCCGCTCCAAGCTCGAGCGCGTCCGCGCCGCCGCCGAGCGCTGCGGCGCCGTCGTACTGCTGAAGGGACCTGACACCACGGTCGCTGCCCCCGACGGCCGCGCCACCATCGCCGCCAACGCGCCGCCCTGGCTCGCCACCGCCGGCGCCGGCGACGTGCTGTCCGGCATCATCGCAGGGCTGCTGGCGCAGGGCGTACCGGCATTCGAAGCCGCCAGCATCGGCGTCTGGATGCATGGCGAGGCGGCCAGCGAAGCCGGGCCGGGCCTGATCGCGGAAGACCTCACCGAGACGCTGCCGGCCGTGCACCGGCGGATCTATGATGCGCTCGGACTGGAGTATTGAGCGCTACTCCACCCCGTACCACCGCACCAGCCGCGGCGCGGCCCAGTCGGTTCCGACGGATTCGATCAGCCAGCGTCCGGGCGAGCTTGCGGCGAACGCGATGCGCTGGGTCTGGCCGGGCTCGATCGCGAGCGTATCGAGCCAATAGGGCTTCCAGCCGTCGTCGAGCTTGTCGAGCAGGCGGAAGGGGTGGCCGTGCAGGTGGAAGACGGTCGCGACCGGGCCGGGGTTCTTTAGGGCCAGCACGACGGTGCGGCCGACCTTGGTGCGGAAGGCAGGGGCGGAAGCGGTGGAGAAGCTCGCGGGGCGCGTCCAGCTGGCGTCCGCCGCACCGAGCGCGACATCGAACCGCAGGGCGCCCTTAAGGTCGAGCTTCTCGGGGAGATCGTTCGACGGAAGCGGCTGTGGCGGCGATCGCGGCGCGCGCTCCAGCATCCCCGAGATCGCCAGGTTGCCAATTGGGCGCGCCGCCCTGCCGTCATGTAGCAGGAACGGGGCCGACGTGGCCGCATCCACAAAGACATCGGCGCGTGCGCCGGGCGCCAGCACGAGGGCGCCATTGCGCGCCGGAAACGGCTCGGCCGGCTGTCCGTCCAAGGCCATCACGCGGACCTCGTGGCTCTCCAATTTGATCGCCAGAACGGAGCGTTGCGAGCCATTGATGAAGCGCAGCCGCAGCCGCTGGCCGACGGAGGCTGAGAGTTCAAATGAAGTCCGTCCGTTGATGGTGTAGAGCGGCGCCGCGTTCGTTGGGTCCCGGCCTGGCGGGACTGCGGAGCCGTCCGGCCGCAGGCGCCATTCCTCGATCAGCAACACCTCGTCGCGATCGACAGCGACCGGGCCGGTCTCGGCCGCGATGATCGGAAGCGGGCGCGCGGGTTGCTTCAGGCCGTCCTCGAACAGGCGGAAGTCGGCCAGCAGGGTTCCCGCGCTGGATATTGAGATAATTGATGTTTCAGCCGCATTGGGCGGGGCGGGCGCGCGCCCCCGCAGCTGGTCGGCCATGGCCGGGCCAGTGAGACCGTACCAGACTGGCGCAAGCGGTAGCGGAAGCTCGTTTCGAAACACCAGCTCGCAGCGGTCGCCGCGCTTGAGACGGACGTCGCCGAGGTGGCTTACCGCCGCCAGTTCCAAGATTGGTGTAGCCATCTGACCCGGCCTCAGGGCCAGCGTTGATGCCCTGGCCTGAAGCGCGAGCTGGGCGGTCACGAGCGGGCCGGCGCCGCCAGCGATCAAGCTGGCCGCCGCAGCTCCAAGCCCGGCCAGAACCTCGCGTCGATGAGGGTCGATGAACCGCAGTTTCATGCGGCTGATCCGGACCACGCCGCGCTGGATAAGTCCAGCCATCATGCCCACTTGAAGCCTGCCTCCATCAGGCCATTTTTTTGCTGCGAACAGTCAGGCACATGCTATAAGCCCGGCCGCCCGCGGCATCGCGGCCGGTCTTGATGCAAATTCACGCGGGCGTGGCGGAACTGGTAGACGCGCTGGATTTAGGTTCCAGTGACGAAAGTTGTGGGGGTTCGAGTCCCTCCGCCCGCACCAAGCGCTTATCGCGTTTGCAACGGATTGCGAGACCTGCTTCGGCGCGGATGATCGTCCGCCCAGAGCCGGTCCGATGAACCCCCGGCGTTGAGGCGTTTGCCTCGCGACGGATCGATTAATGACAGCGTCCCGACGCGCGACGTGCCGGGACCGAACGAGAAGAAGATTGGACGCCATGCAGGTCACAGAAACCCTCTCGGAAGGTTTGAAGCACGAGTTCAAGATCAGCGTTCCCGCGTCTGATCTCGACGCCAAGGCCGGCGCCAAGCTCGTCGACCTCAAGGACAAGGTCCGCATCAACGGCTTCCGTCCGGGTAAGGTGCCGGTCTCCCACCTGAAGAAGGTCTATGGCCGCTCGGTGATGGCCGAGACGATCGACCAGACCATCCGTGACACCAACACGCAGCTGTTCTCCGAGCGCGGCTTCCGTCTCGCCACCGAGCCGAAGATCACCATGCCGAGCGAGCAGGCCGAGGTCGAGGAACTGCTGAGCGGCAAGACCGACCTGACCTACACGGTCGCGATCGAGGTGGTCCCGGCGATCGCGCTGGCCGACTTCAAGACCTTCGAGGTCGAGAAGCCCGTCGCCGAGGTCTCCGACGCCGACGTCGACGAAGCGATCAAGCGCATTGCCGATTCCAATCGCTCCTTCGCCGATAAGGGCGAGGGCGCCAAGGCTGCGTCGGGCGACCGTGTCACCATCAACTTCACGGGCCGCATCAACGGCGAAGTCTTCGAAGGCGGCACCGGCGAGGGCATCCAGGTCCTGATCGGGTCCAACACCTTCATTCCGGGCTTCGAGGAGCAGCTCATCGACATCGGCGCGGGAGACACGCGCACGTTGAAGGTGTCATTCCCGAAGAACTACATGAACGAAAAGCTGGCCGGCCAGCCGGCCGAGTTCGAGACCACCGCCACCCTGATCGAGGCGCCGCAGGACCTTACGATCGACGACGAGTTCGCCAAGTCGCTCGGCCTGGAATCGCTGGACAAGTTGAAGGAAGCCGCGCGCGAGCGCCTCGTTGCCGAGTTCGCCACCGCCACGCGCCAGCGCGTCAAGCGCGCGCTGCTCGACCGCCTCGACGAGGCGCACCGCTTCGAAGCGCCCCCCTCGCTCGTCGACGAGGAATTCAATCTGATGTGGAACTCGGTCAAGGCGGAGATGGACTCCGCCGGCAAGACCTTTGCCGACGAGGACACCACCGAGGAGGAGGCGAAGGAAGAGTACCGCAGGATCGCCGACCGCCGCGTGCGGCTCGGCCTCGTGCTCTCGGAGATCGGCGACAAGAACAAGATCACCGTGACCGACGACGAGGTCGGCCGCGCCGTGATCGAGCGCGCGCGCTCGATGCCCGGCCGCGAGAAGGAGGTCTGGGATTATTACCGCAACAATCCTCAGGCGCTGGCCCAGCTTCGTGCACCGATCTATGAGGACAAGGTCGTCGACTTCATCCTCGAACTCGCCAATGTGACCGAAAAGAAGGTCTCGCGCGAGGATCTCTACAAGGACGACGAGGCGGAAAAGACCGCTGCTTGAGGCGTTTGAGTCAGTCTTCCATTAAGCATGATGACCGGACGGGCCCAGCTAGCCAGATGGCCGGCTGGGCCTCTTCGTGCGAATCAGCTTCAACTGTCCCGCGGGATTAAGCCTTAATGCGCTCCGCACTTGTCAGGCGCGAATTGGGCTATATCTGTCGGTACGCCTTTTACATCTTACCCAAGTTCCTGCATCACGGTACGTCCATCCGCCCTTCGGGCGCCTCCAGCCAGACTGGCGCCCCGGCGATGTCCGTTTCCGAAAACCCTAGGTGACTCATGCGCGATCCGGTTGAAACCTACATGAACCTCGTGCCCATGGTGGTCGAGCAGACCAACCGTGGCGAGCGCGCCTACGACATCTTCTCGCGCCTGCTGAAGGAGCGCATCATCTTCGTGACCGGCCCGGTCGAGGACGGCATGTCAACCCTGGTCGTCGCGCAGCTTCTGTTCCTCGAGGCGGAAAATCCGAAGAAGGAAATCTCGATGTACATCAACTCGCCGGGCGGCGTGGTGACGTCGGGTCTTGCGATCTACGACACCATGCAGTTCATCCGCCCGCCGGTCTCGACGCTGTGCACGGGACAGGCCGCCTCGATGGGCTCGCTGCTGCTCTGCGCCGGCGAGAAGGACATGCGCTTCTCGCTGCCGAACGCGCGCATCATGGTGCATCAACCCTCCGGCGGCTTCCAGGGCCAGGCGACCGACATCATGCTGCACGCCCAGGAGATCCTGAACCTGAAGAAGCGCCTCAACGAGATCTACGTGAAGCACACCGGGCAGACTTACAAATCGATCGAGGATGCGTTGGAACGCGACAAGTTCCTGACCGCGAACGACGCCAAGGAGTTCGGTCTGGTCGACAAGGTGATCGACAAGCGCGCCGAGGAGCCGGCACCGGCGAAAGCCCCGTAGCAGCACTATGCGGTTACGGTGATCCCTCAGGTTGCCGCGCGCCCGTCAGGACGGTGTTCACGTTAGGTGCGCGTGCGCGCGGCGCAGAACAGGGTTACGGGCCCTGCGACAAGCAGAAAGTTCCGTTTTCGTGCTTGTTTTTCGTGGCAATCCAGCCACGCCGGGGCGATTTTCAACACTTCGCCCGTGCCAAGACCGAAAATCACGGTATTGTCACGGGTAGCCGGCGCGCCCCGATTAGCGAATTCTTGATAGTCGGGTGACAGCATGGTTGGCTACGATTGATCGGCTAAGATCGCAGGAGAATCGAACGGCCGTGATTCGCACGGGTTGTAAAGCGTAGGGTCTTTTTTGGTACGGAATTTGCTCTACTTAAGCTACATGCCGGCCATCGTGTCGGAATGCAGCGATCGAGCGGAACGGAATCGAACCGCGGACGGAGACATGAATGAGTAAGGTCGGCACGAGCGACTCCAAGAACACGCTGTATTGCTCGTTCTGCGGCAAGAGCCAGCACGAAGTCCGCAAACTGATCGCGGGTCCCACGGTCTTCATCTGCGACGAGTGCGTCGAGCTCTGCATGGACATCATCCGCGAGGAAAACAAGTCCTCGCTGGTCAAGTCGCGCGACGGGATTCCGACGCCGAAGGAAATCTGCAAGGTGCTGGACGATTACGTGATCGGCCAGAGCCATGCGAAGAAGGTCCTGTCGGTCGCGGTGCACAACCACTACAAGCGCCTCAACCATCAGACCAAGCACAACGACGTCGAACTCGCGAAGTCGAACATCCTGCTGATCGGTCCGACCGGATCGGGCAAGACGCTGCTCGCGCAGACGTTGGCGCGCATCCTGGACGTGCCGTTCACGATGGCCGATGCGACGACGCTGACCGAAGCCGGCTATGTCGGCGAGGACGTCGAGAACATCATCCTGAAGCTGCTCCAGGCCGCCGACTACAACGTCGAGCGGGCCCAGCGCGGCATCGTCTACATCGACGAAATCGACAAGATCAGCCGCAAGTCCGACAATCCCTCGATCACGCGCGACGTGTCGGGTGAGGGCGTGCAGCAGGCGCTGCTGAAGATCATGGAAGGCACGGTGGCTTCGGTCCCGCCCCAGGGCGGCCGCAAGCATCCTCAGCAGGAGTTCCTGCAGGTGGACACTACCAACATCCTGTTCATCTGCGGCGGCGCGTTCGCCGGTCTCGATAAGATCATCTCGGCGCGGGGACGATCGACCTCGATTGGTTTCGCGGCCCAGGTGATGGCGCCCGAAGACCGCCGGACCGGCGAGATATTCCGTCACGTCGAGCCCGAGGATCTTCTGAAGTACGGCCTCATCCCGGAATTCGTCGGCCGTCTGCCCGTCGTGGCGACGCTCGAGGATCTCGATGAGACCTCGCTGAAGAAGATCCTGACCGAGCCGAAGAACGCGCTGGTGAAACAGTACCAGCGGCTGTTCGAGATGGAGAACATCGAGCTGACCTTCGCCGACGAGGCGCTTGGCGCGGTCGCCCGCAAGGCGATCGAGCGCAAGACCGGCGCGCGGGGCCTGCGTTCGATCCTCGAGGCCATCCTGCTCGAGACCATGTTCGACCTGCCGGGCCTGGAAGGTGTGGAAGAAGTCGTGATTTCCCGCGAAGTCGTGGAAGGAACGGCGCGTCCGCTCTACATCTACGCCGATCGATCCGATCGCGCCGTCGAGAACGCCAGCGCCTGATCCTGCGGCGCTGGAACGCTCCAATCGTCTTCTCCAGTTGGGCTGCGGAACTTTATCTCCGCAGCCGGTTCGGCGTCGCTCGTCGCATCGCGTAAACGCCTGATGATGCGCGTGTTTCAATGACTTGACACCCCCCCGGTCGATAGCCACCTAATGTCGGCGGCGAGCGAAAATTGTCTCCGAGATTCGCTTCAGTTCCAATCCGGCGAGCCGGTCCAACCCGTACAGGACCGACCGGTCTTGCGGATCACCTCGGCACCTTGTGGCGGTTGCGCAGGATCTGCGGGCTGCGTGCAAGGGGGCAAAGCAAAAGGAAAAGGCCATGACAAATCCCAAACCCCGGCCAACCATCGTTCATGGCGAAACGCACGCCTACCCCGTGCTGCCGCTGCGCGACATCGTCGTCTTCCCGCACATGATCGTGCCTTTGTTCGTCGGCCGCGAGAAGTCGATCCGCGCGCTCGAAGAGGTGATGAAGAACGACGCGCTGATCATGCTCGCGACGCAGAAGAATGCGTCCGACGATGATCCGGCGCCGGACTCCATCTACGAGACCGGGACGCTCGCCAGCGTGCTCCAGCTCCTGAAGCTCCCTGACGGTACCGTGAAGGTACTGGTCGAAGGGCTCGAGCGGGCGCGCGTGTCGAAATACACCGATCGCGCCGACTACTACGAGGCAACCGCCGTCGCGCTCGCCGACACCGATGCGAAGTCGGTCGAGGCGGAAGCCTTGGCGCGCTCGGTCGTGTCCGACTTCGAAAGCTACGTGAAGCTCAACAAGAAGATCTCGGCCGAGGTGGTCGGCGTCGTGCAGGCGATCACCGATTTCGCCAAGCTCGCCGACACGGTTGCCTCGCATCTCGCGGTCAAGATCGCGGACCGGCAGGGCATCCTCGAGACGCTGTCCGTCACCACGCGCCTGGAGAAGGTGCTGGGCCTGATGGAGAGCGAGATCTCGGTGCTGCAGGTCGAGAAGCGCATCCGCTCGCGCGTCAAGCGCCAGATGGAAAAAACCCAGCGCGAATATTATCTCAACGAGCAGATGAAGGCGATCCAGAAGGAACTCGGCGACGACGATGGTCGCGACGAGCTCGCCGATCTCGAAGAGAAGATCTCCAAGACCAAGCTCTCCAAGGAAGCGCGCGAGAAGGCGCAGCATGAATTGAAGAAGCTGCGCCAGATGTCGCCGATGTCCGCGGAGGCGACCGTCGTGCGCAATTACCTGGACTGGCTGCTGTCGATTCCGTGGAACAAGAAGTCCAAGGTCAAGAAGGACCTGGAGGCCGCGCAGGCCGTTTTGGACTCCGATCACTACGGCCTGGAAAAGGTCAAGGAACGCATCGTCGAGTATCTTGCGGTGCAGTCGCGCGCCAACAAGCTGACCGGCCCGATCCTGTGCCTCGTCGGGCCTCCCGGCGTCGGCAAGACCTCGCTCGGCAAGTCGATCGCTAAGGCGACGGGACGCGAATTCGTGCGCGTCTCTCTCGGCGGCGTACGCGACGAGGCAGAGATCCGCGGTCACCGCCGCACCTATATCGGCTCGATGCCCGGCAAGATCATCCAGTCGATGCGCAAGGCGAAGTCGTCCAATCCGCTGTTCCTGCTGGACGAGATCGACAAGATGGGCGCCGATTTCCGCGGCGATCCGTCCTCGGCCCTGCTCGAGGTTCTCGACCCCGAGCAGAACGGGACCTTCAACGACCATTACCTCGAGGTCGACTACGATCTCTCCAACGTGATGTTCATCACCACCGCGAACACGCTCAATATTCCGGGGCCGCTGATGGACCGCATGGAGATCATCCGGATCGCGGGCTACACCGAGAACGAGAAGGTCGAGATCTCGCGCAAGCACCTGATCCCGAACGCCGTGTCCAAGCACGGTCTGGACTCCAAGGAGTTCTCGATCGACGACGAGGCGCTGCTGCTTCTGATCCGCCGCTACACCCGCGAAGCGGGCGTGCGCAACCTGGAGCGCGAGCTCTCTACACTCGCCCGCAAGGCGGTGAAGGAGCTGATGGTTTCCAAGAAGAAGTCGGTCAAGGTCACCGAGAAGACTCTGGAAGAGTTCCTCGGCGTGCCGAAGTACCGCTTCGGCGAGATCGAAAGCGAGCCGCAGGTCGGCATTGTCACCGGCCTTGCCTGGACCGATGTCGGCGGCGAGCTGCTGACGATCGAAGGCGTCATGATGCCCGGCAAGGGCAAGATGACGGTTACGGGCAACCTGCGGGACGTCATGAAGGAGTCGATCTCCGCGGCGGCGTCCTACGTCCGCTCGCGCGCGATCAATTACGGCGTCGAGCCGCCGTTGTTCGACAAGCGCGACATCCACGTGCACGTGCCCGAGGGTGCGACGCCGAAGGACGGTCCGTCTGCGGGCGTTGCCATGGCCACCGCGATCATCTCGGTCATGACCGGCATCCCGGTCCGCCACGATGTCGCGATGACCGGCGAGATCACGCTGCGCGGCCGTGTGCTGCCGATCGGCGGGCTCAAGGAGAAGCTGCTGGCTGCGGCCCGCGGCGGCATCAAGACGGTGCTGATCCCCGAGGACAACGCCAAGGATCTCACGGAGATTTCCGATGCGATCAAGGGCGGCATGGAGATCATCCCGGTCTCGCGCCTCGACGACGTCGTCGCCAAGGCGCTGGTGAAGAAGCCGGTGCCGATCGTCTGGGAAGAGGACACCAAGGTGACGGTGAAGCCGGACGGGGATGAGGCCGCGGGCGGCCTGACCGCTCACTAAGCTCCATCGAGAGATGATAAAACGGCGCCTTCAGGCGCCGTTTTTGTTTTGGGGGAGCGGAGGAGGCAATGCATATCGATGGGCAATGCCATTGCGGGCAGATCACCTTTGAAGCCGAGATCGACCCCGATGCCGTCTCGGTTTGCCATTGCCGGGACTGTCAGACGCTGACGGGCTCGCCCTTCCGGGTCACCGCGATCTGTTCGGCGACCGATGTCCGCCTGACCGCCGGCACGCCAAGGATCTACGGCAAGCGCGGCGACAACGGCCGGACGCGCTTCCAGCACTTCTGCGCCGGCTGCGGTTCCCCGCTGTTCACCAGCGGCGAGGGTGACCAGGCCGACGATTGGGGCATCCGTTGGGGCAGCATTCGTCAGCGCGACAAATTGCGCCCGGTCAGGCAGATCTGGTGCCAGTCGGCCGCAGTGTGGATCGACGCGGTGCCGCTGCTGCCGGGAAGGCCGGGGGACTGATCTCTGGCTTGCTGAGCCGTAGCAGTGAAAGTTGAGCGGCCCGAGACATAGGTGACAGAACGAACCGGACACATGGGTTACACTTTCCGCTTTTGTTCTGCGGGAGGTGTGGATGCCGTGGACAGTGAGTTCGGTGATGGAAGAGCGCCTGCGGTTCGTTGCCCGGCTTCTGGATGGGGAAGCCATGACCGAGGTCTGCCGGGA
>DATLXF010000029.1:0-105263 GCA_035575945.1 Bradyrhizobium sp.
AGCGCCGTCATCGCGACCTGCGGTTGGGCCGCAACCGCGTCCTGCAGCGCCAGCGTCCGGTGCGCGGTGAGCTCGATGACGAGCCGGTCGGGCAAGGGCCGGATGGCATCATCCTCTTCCTCATCCGGCGGTACCTGCCCGGCCATGGTAATCACACTGCCCTGGACCGGAGCTGTGGGTTGAGCACCATCGTCGGAGCCAGGCGTTGCGGGGCCGGATTCAGGATCGGGCTCGACTACTGCCGCAGCGAACGCCGCTTCGTCCTCGCCGCGGACATAGCCGCGCGCGACCTGTACCGTCCCATCGGTATCGATGCTGACGAAGGCGCCGGCGTGCGGAATGGCGGCCGCGTCGAAAATATGCGGCCAGTCCTCGAAGGCCGCGAGGGCCTGCTCGAGTTCGCCGAGGCGCGTGTCCGCCTCATCCGGTATTTCGTCAGCATCCTCGTATTTCTCCTGGAGCGCCGTATACTCGGCTTGGAGCGCATCGAGGCTTGCTTGTTCCTCAACGGTGAGATCGGCCGGTTCGCTTTCGAGCCGGCGCAGCCCGTGATCGTAACCGTAGGGGAAGCTCGGGGCGACCTCGATCCACTTCCAACCTTCGGCAGCGATCTTCTCGGCTTCGGTGCGGAGCCTCTCGGCGACAAGACGCTCGAGCAGGGCGATGTCCTCGAGCCAGCCGCCGCCGTCTTCCTCGAAGAGATCGCGCAGCACATTGCCGCCGGCCGCCTCGTAGGCGGCGACGCCGACGAAACGGGCGCGCTTGTCGGAGGCCTTTACCGCGCGCTCGGTCAGAACGCGCCTGATCTGATACGGCTCGTCATAGCCCGACCGGTTGACGTTCTCCCAGACCTGCTCTTGCCGCGCGTGATCGTCCGTGACGGAGAACGCCATCAACTGCTCGAGCGACATGCCATCGTCGGCATAGACGTCGAGCAGTTTTGGAGAAACGGCCGCAAGCCGAAGGCGCTGCTTCACGACACCGACGGATACGAAGAAGATGGCCGCGATCTCCTCCTCGGATTTGCGTTGTTCGCGCAGGGTCTGGAACGCGCGGAACTGGTCGAGAGGATGAAGCGCGACGCGATGGACGTTTTCGGCAAGCGAGTCCTCTTCCGCCGAAATCTCACCGCCGGCATCAGCGACGATGCAGGGGATCGGCGCGGTCTTCGCGAGACGCTTCTGCTTGATCAGGAGCTCAAGCGCGCGATAGCGGCGACCGCCGGCTGGCACCTCGAACATGTCGGTCTCCTGGCCGTCGGCATCGAGGACTGGCCGGACATTCAGGCTTTGCAGGAGGGACCGACGTGCGATGTCTTCGGCAAGATCTTCGATCGAGATACCCGCCTTGATGCGGCGGACATTGGATTGGGACAGCACGAGTTTGTTGAAGGGAATGTCGCGCGACAGCGACAGCTTGATCTTCTGAACGGCTTTTGCCATGTCAGTTTCTCCAGAACGGCCGGCCGAAAGCCTCTCTCTCGGCCTCCAAGCCGTTCACGGAGCGAAGCGCCGCCCTCTTGCTCTCAGAGGACGGCGCCACGAAGGAGACGAAACGGAAAAACGCGGAAGAAGCAAAGCCGAGGACACGGGAAGTTCGCATGCCCGGCTTCGTGGTAATCAGGCGACGCGATCCAAGAGCTTCTTCGCCTTCGTCTCCATGTCCAGGCGTGCGTCTTGGTGAGACTTGTCGCGGGCGACGGCGGTGATGCCCTGCACGAAATCGAAGATGCTTTCAGGCGGGCGGCCTTCCTCCGCCAGCACTGCATCGATCACCTTGCCTGTCTCGGCCTTCGAGAAGCCGCGGCGACGCAGGAACTCGGTGCGATCGTCGTCGTTACGCGCCACGATTCGCTCGCGGGCGGCTTTGATGCCATTGACGAAGGGCATGGGTGAGGAGTTGGCGAAGTTCAGCAGCGCCGGGGCCGCTTCATGGGCGAAACGATTTGCGGCGTATTTGGAGTGGCGAATAGTGATCTCCTCGAAATCCTCCACGCCCCACAGATTGCGGTTTTGGCAGACTGCACGGAGATAGAAGCTCGCCATGCCGAGCGTCTTCGCCCCAACCTCCGAATTCCAGCAATAGAAGCCTCGGAAAAAGAGGTCGGGCGAGCCGTCACGGAGACGACCGGCTTCGATCGGGTTCAGGTCGTCAACCAGGAAAAGGAAAACGTCCCTGTCCGATGCATAGAGGGTCGTCGTGTCCTTGGAGATGTCGACACGAGGATTGTAGGTCCCGGTCGACCAGTTGAGCACACCCGGCACCTTCCACCGCGTATCGCCAGTTCCATTGCCGGCGATGCGCTGGACGGCCTCGACTAACTCGTGGTCGAAAATTCTGCCGTAGTCTGGGCTCGTGACGGCGCGAAGCTCGACTCGGCCATCGTCAGTTTCGAGCGTCTTGATCTGTTCGGCCCGATTGGCGGTCAGGCCATATTGCAGGTTGATCCCTGCGAGTGCCGCGGGAAGTTGCCGCAGGTAAGCGGCCGGCGCGCCAACCTGGCTTGCAAGCTGGCCGAAGCTCCAGTGGGTCGGCGCGACTGGCCTGTCCGAGCCGGGCAACATCAGCGCCAAGCGCTCCGGGTCCTCGCGGCTTGCCTCCACATGGATGAGCGCGCTTTCCACGACGCGCGTCCGGCTGCGGTCCGTGCGATCACGTACCGTGCGGGCCAGTTCGTTGAGCGACAGATAACGCTGATCCGCCGGACGGGAAAACCACTCCGAGGACACCCGACCGACGCGCTCTCCGCGACTCACATCCACTCTGTAACCGCCGTCGGCGTCGCGGCGGGCATCAAGAACCTGCGTATTCATGGGAGCAATCTCCATGACGGGCGCCGGAAGACTCTCCTCCGGTCCTCAACCCGTCACGGCAAGCGCCGCCCCACTCTTCCTCTCTCCTGCATCGTCTATCGCCGACGCCGACGAAATTCCGCTCCCGCCGCATCTTCCGTCAGGGATGGAAGCCCGAAGGGTGAAAACCCGGCTCAAGCCGGGTTTTAGCGTCAGCCGACAGCCCGGTCCCGCAGGGAGACGGCAAACCACTGGGCTGCCGATCAGCAAAGTCTGACGATGAACCTATTGCGCTTTTCTCAAGCCATACGATTCTGCGTGCCCACGAGCATCCGCATGTGGATTTCAGCAACAGGTATCGTCACAGCGGTTGCCCCTCCAAGCCGATGCCAGACTCAGGTCAGCTCGACGTCCTCGCGCGTCTGCGTCTGCGCGTCATAGATTCTGATTCTGAGCATGGGAAAACGCTTTTTCAGTTCTTCCGCGCCCATCTTGGCTCCGTCCCTGGTCGCAAATTCGGCCTTGAGTCGACCATCAACTTCCAGCGCATAACCTGACGCCGGTAATTCACGGGCAGCAGCAACCATCTCATTCCCTTTGCGCAGTGAGGAGGTGATGGCAACTGCTTAGCGCGAGTCGCACAAATCGCACCAGCTCACTCCGATGTTGATTTGGCCCTCTTAACTCTTGAAACTCCGATTCGCTGCATGAAGGCGCATTCAGGGATGTGCGTTCGCATCATCCGAGCAGTTGGAAGGGGTGCCGCCCGCCCTGATGCACACGCGGAACAACCATGGGGCCACGTAGCTGCCTGCCCACATGCCGCGGCCCGCACGATCGGCATCGCGCTCGGCAGCGGCATACCTCCCTTTCGAATATTGCGGCCAATCCAGCGCGAGATCATTGCGAACAAGCCATTCCCCGAGATCGGTGCCGCCAACCGAACAGGTCGCTACACTCCGTCCGTATTGATCCTCGGATACGCGTGTACAATTGACCGGCCGCCGTGCGATGAAGGTGTCGAGATCATTGGCTGCGTTCGCGCCGCAGCGATACAGGTTGCTGTCCGAATCTCGGCATAGCTGGCTGCTCTCAGGGGCATCGACTCCCCAGAGCCGGATGCGCGTCCCATGAATTTCCAGCGTGTCGCCGTCAATGACGCTGGCCTGCCCCACGAATTCGTCGGCCACCACCGCGCTCGACAGCAGCAGGAGCATCGATACAAGGACTCGGCGTTTGCTCATGATGTTCGCTACCATCGATTAGCGTAGATCGCGGAGATTGGATTTCGGCCAGTTCTTAGGCGGCTTCAATGCAGGCAGGTTCACTGGCCGCTCGGGATAGTGAAACTCCGTGCCGCGCAGCCAGCGCCCCTCGAACCGCTCCCAGAACAGGATGGCATCCATCTGCCAGGTAAACTCGTAGACTCTCCAAACGCCGTCATTCTCAATCACCTCGCCGGTCGCATTGAGCGGCAGGCTGTTCAACCTGCAGAGCGCGTAGATTTCATCCCAGTGCTCGCGGATGTAACGGTCTTCGAGCGCGACGTGGTATGGCCGGTCTTCGCGCCAGCGCGGTCCGCCGCCCCGCGGATAGAAGCCCTGGCGCGGCATCATGAATTCGGGAATGCGTGCGATCGCCTTACCGATGCGGCGGGCCTCATCGGCGGATAGCTTGCTGACGCCGAAGCTGTAGCGCTGCGCGTCATCACGGCAATAGAGCCATGCCAAGGTCACGCCGTTGGCGTCCTTGACCACGTAGCACTCCGAATTTTCCCGGATCAGCGTCCAGGGCGGCTTGAAACGGCGGCTTGACTCCATGAGAACAAAATAGGAACATACGCCATCGACGGTCAACCTGGAACAGAGCCATGTTCTCGGTCTCTCAGCCGAACGAACAGGACGATGGTCTTGAAGCCGCCGTTGACCAGGCAATCGCCGTCTGCGACGGCGATCCGCGTGCGGCTGTTCGCGCGCTAATCATTGCGAACAATCTCTTGGAATCGGAGATAGCGGAGTTGAGGAAGGCCGTATCGCATGCTTACACACGCGGACGCTTTCGGACCTACACAGGATAGAGTCAGAGTGTGGTGACGCAGCGATGAAACATCAGGACAGGCTTTCCTTCATCACGGACGATCAGGCCGAGCAGATGGGAGCCGACATGGCGATCCAGTTCATGCTCGCGACACTGTTTCAGCTCCTGTCGGAAATGGCGGATGACCCGCGTGGCTTCCGTATGGATGTACATAGGGAACTTACCGATCTCGTGGCGAGCTATAAGCTGCCACCGATGCCAGGGGATACTGAGCGAAAGGTTCGAGCTGCCGCCTGCAAGATTCTCGACGGCATCATGATGCGATCATTTGAACAGAACGGGGTGAGGAAGTCATCGTGACGGCTGGACATGCAGACCAAGCGATGTTCGGTCACGCAGAGCGCCGCGGCCTGGCAATGTCGTTGTCCGTCGTGAGCGACCGCTGAAATGTGCAATTTATATTCAATCACGACCAACCAGGCGGCGATTGCCGGCCTGTTCAGACGCATGAACCAGTACGTAGGCAACCTGCCGGCGATGCCCGGTGTTTTTCCGGACTATCCGGCACCGGTGGTCCGCAATTTCGGCGATGCTGAAGAGATGGTGTCGATGCGGTGGGGCATGCCGCCGCCACCAAGGACCGGCGGTCCGCCGGTAACTAATATTCGCAACACGTCCTCTCCCCACTGGCGCGGCTGGCTAAAGCCAGAGAACCGCTGCCTTGTGCCGGCGAACAGCTTCGCCGAGTACGCGCCCGAAATGAACCCGGAGACCAAGAAGAAAGACGTCGTCTGGTTTGCGCTCGACGACAGCCGACCGCTGTTCATGTTCGCCGGCATCTGGACCGAGTTCAAGGGCGATCGCGGCACGAAGTCGAAGCCGATCCCCGGCCCTCACCTCGTCTATGGTTTCTTAACGACATCACCGAACGCGATCGTCGCGCCGATCCATCCGAAGGCAATGCCGGTGATCCTGACGACCGAGGAGGAACGCGACGTCTGGATGCGCGCTCCGTGGGATGAGGCGAAGGCGCAGCAGCGTCCTTTACCTGACGAGGCGCTAAAGATCGTCCTGCGCGGCGAAGACAAGGAAGACAAGGCGGCGGCGTAGGCCCGTATGCATGGAGCGCCGGAACACAGGGAGCGACAAGGACGCTCTCTACTGGGGTCGCAGCGTGGATGATCTCATTGCGATTTGAGCGAGAATCATCGAGCGTGCAGTTCTAACAGGGGGACGATCGTGCTCGCGTCGACGGCCGCATCATATCTTGAGACGCTCAACCCGGAACAGCGTCGAGCCGTCGAGCACGGGGTCACCGCTGACAGTCATGTCGGAGCTCCCCTGCTGGTCATCGCTGGCGCCGGATCCGGCAAGACGAATACCCTTGCCCACCGTGTTGCCCACCTCATCGTCAGCGGCGCCGACCCGCGTCGGATCTTGCTGATGACGTTCTCGCGGCGCGCTGCATCCGAGATGTCAAGGCGCGTCGAGCGGATCGCTCGTAAGGTGCTTGGCGCTGATGCCGGGATCATGACGGACGCGCTCAGTTGGGCCGGCACGTTCCATGGTATCGGTGCCCGGCTGCTTCGCGAATATGCCGACCAGATCGGCCTCAACCCTGCATTTACCATTCACGATCGTGAGGACTCGGCCGATCTGATGAATCTGGTCAGGCACGAGCGCGGGCTCTCGAAGACCGAAAGCCGCTTTCCTACGAAAGGCACGTGCCTTTCGATCTATTCACGCTGCGTCAACGCCGAGGCCGAGCTGGACCAGGTGCTCGGAGCGTCTTACCTGTGGTGCGCCGGCTGGGCCAATGAACTCAAGGAACTTTTCGCGGCGTACGTCGAGGCCAAGCAGAAGCACAACGTTCTCGATTACGATGATCTCCTGCTCTACTGGGCACAGATGATGTCCGATGCCGGCATCGCCGACGATGTCGGCGGCCGCTTCGATCATGTCCTCGTCGACGAATATCAGGACACGAACCGTCTGCAGTCATCGGTTCTGCTCGCTTTGAAGCCGGGAGGCCGTGGCCTCACCGTGGTCGGCGACGATGCGCAATCGATCTATTCCTTCCGCGCCGCGACTGTCCGTAACATCCTGGACTTCCCCGACCAGTTCAGTCCAATGGCGGAGATCATCACCCTGGACCGCAACTATCGTTCGACGCAGCCGATCCTTTCCGCGGCAAATGGCGTCATCGATCTCGCGAGGGAGCGCTTCACCAAGAACCTGTGGACGGAGCGGACCTCGTCGGAAAAACCTCGCCTCATCGCGGTGCGGGACGAGGCGGACCAGGCGCGGTACATCGTCGAGCGCATTCTCGAAACCCGCGAGGAAGGGGCTCTCCTCAAACAACAGGCGGTGCTTTTCCGTACGTCCTCGCACAGCGGGGCGCTGGAGGTCGAACTCACCCGTCGCAACATCCCGTTCGTGAAGTTCGGCGGTCTGAAGTTTCTCGACGCGGCGCACGTCAAGGACCTGCTCGCACTGCTGCGGTTCGTCGAGAATCCCCGCGATAGGGTCGCTGGGTTCCGCGTGTTGCACCTGTTGCCGGGTATCGGTCCTGCTTCCGCGCAGCGCATCCTCGATCAGACGGCAGAGGCCACCGACCCGCTCGGCGCGCTCTGTACCCTTCCCTCCCCGCCTCGCGCTGGCGACGGTTGGGCCAATTTCGTCGAAACCATCGGAAACCTTCGATATTCGGAATGGCCATCGGGCATGGAGCGTGCCCGCCTCTGGTACGAACCACATCTCGACCGTATCCACGAAGACGCCGAAGTCCGTCGCGCCGACCTCGTTCAACTTGAACAGATAGCCGGCGGATACCTTTCGCGCGAACGCTTCCTCACCGAACTCACCCTGGATCCGCCGGATGCGACGAGCGACCAGGCCGGCGTGCCGTTTTTAGACGAGGACTATCTCATCCTGTCGACCATCCACTCGGCAAAAGGCCAGGAATGGAAGTCGGTGTACGTCCTCAACGTGGTCGACGGCTGCATGCCATCCGACCTGGGAGCCGGCACCTCCGCCGAACTCGAGGAGGAGCGCCGCCTGCTCTACGTCGCGATGACGCGTGCAAAGGACCATCTCCATCTAGTAGTGCCGCAGCGCTTCTTCGCTCACGGTCAACACTCACAGGGTGACCGGCACGTTTATGCATCGCGAACCCGCTTCATTCCCGAGAAACTGCTCGCCCTGTTCGAGCGCACGAATTGGCCGGTTGCATCCCCGGGCGCGGCCGCCCGTGGCCCAACCCAAGGCCCACGAATTGATATCGGCGCTCGCATGCGCGGGATGTGGCGCTAGCCTGTGGCTAAGACCGCGATTGGATGCGGGGTCTTTTCCTTGGACCGTTCGACTCAAAACTCCATGTTATACTGGCGCCATGAGCAAACGGCATGTTGGCAAGATCTGCGTCTACTGCGGCACCGCGCCTGCCGAGACGATGGATCACGTGTTCGCGCGGGAATTTTTCCTGGTGAGCCGCCGCGCGAACCTGCCCAAGGTGCCCACCTGCAGCGCGTGCAACGGCGTCAAGAGCGGCCACGAGCACTATTTGACCACGGTGCTGCCGTTCGCCAGCAACCATCAAGACGCGCCCCTGGTGCTGTCCCAGATGGTGGAGCGGCGCCTGGATAAGAACGCCAAGCTGAAGCGCCAACTGGCAGCCGGTCATCAGCAGGAGCTGACTCTCCAGAATGGCCTTTTCTTGCCGGCCATGACGTTGCCCTTTGACGGCGACCGTGTCGGGGAACTGTTCAAGTTCATCACCCAAGGGCTGCTCTATCACCACTTCAAGGTCATTCTCGATCGGCAAAAGACGGGATCTGGGCGGGCTTCCTCAACCGCCCCGGCGAGGAGATGCACCGGAAGCTCCTCGCGGCGCAGAATGCCCGCGCTCGGGTAAAGGGCGACATCGGCGGCGGCGCCTTCGTCTACGAGGGGGCGCAAGGCGTGGATTCCCCGGAGATGTCGATCTGGATCTTTCACCTGTTCGGCGGCATTCGCGTCAGCGGCGATGCCGCCGAGCCCGACGCCATGACGCGGGTAGTCGGCGGGGTGACCGCCTCGCAACGAGTTCTCCGGCTGCTTGATGATGGCCAAGGCTCCGACTCTCCAACAGCGGCTTAACTGCCATAAGAGAGACGAGCGAGAGCCGCAAAATGCCAATACGCAAGAAGTGGAAGCCAAAATGGAGCGAGCCATGCCCATGCGCCTCCGGGAAGAAGTACAAGGATTGCTGCTGGCGGCGCCTGCCAGACTTTGACATAGGTAAGGCATACACGGCGGCCCTACGGGAAAAGAATTTGGACCGGGCGCTTCTTGCAACACGCGCCGACGTCACGCAGTACACGATATGGCACAAGACAAACACCGCACCAGCGCTGGCGGCAGGCGGCGTCGGACTGCAGCTGCTTCGCATCGACGTGAACGCACTGGGGGCTTACGTTGGCCGCTTGTCCTCACTGTATTTTCACCTTGGGCTTTGGAAAGACTGGCCCGCCGTGCTGGATCGGCTTCGCACCAACATCCAGCATCCTGCCTGGTACAGGAAGATCGCGTATTACCTTTCGTTCTACTACCTCAGTCCCGGCGGTGATCGCGCAAAAGCCCGGCAAGAGCTGGCGAAGGCAGGCCCGATTACGAAAAAGGAAGAGGACCTTGAGCTTCTGCAGCTGTATGTCGATCTTGAATTCGATGATCTGCCATTCGCAGCTCGAATGGAAATATTAGACCGCATCCTCGAACTGGATAACGATCGCGAAAACCAGCTGCAGTATCGGGGAGCCAAAGCCGTTCAATACTTCATGATCGGTGACGCGCAAACCGCCGCGCAACAGTTGGCCGAAGTCATTGGCTTTGTGCGGCAGACCGAAGCGGATGAGCCGCTGGAGGGGTACGAGAAGCACCTATATGGCAGGCTCCTTCAACTGCTCGGCAGCTTGAAGCGTTACAAGTCGACGCTCAAGGAGTCGGCATTGCAATTTCATGCGCTGCTGCTTGAGGATCGCTGGACACAAAGCGGCAGGGCCGCCATCCAACGCGAGTTAGGCGACAGCTACCGATATGCCGATGAGTGGGATCAGGCAGAAATGGCTTATCGTCAGGCAATTGCGCTTGGCGGGTCTCACCTCGATAAGGTCCACGTCGCGGAATGCTTGCTCTATCGCAAGCAAATCGATGCTGCCGCTACCGAGATCGACACCGTAAAGCGAGAGACCCTGCCGCGACATGAGTTCGAGGATTTTGTTTTCGCTTATGCTGCAATCGCGATTTGGTCGGCAAAAACTGACCGCCTGACCGAGGCCAAAACGCTTCTTCGAGCTCTAGGTCCGGCCGAGCCAATCTTCAATGATCGCCGCCTGAACCTGCTGCTCCGGGTGACGGAAACTCTTGCCAGCGGCACCCCGTCTGCTGTGGCGAAAGCAGACAGCACGCCCAAAGGCGGGCTGGCGACAGTTGCCAGTTTCTTTGAGCTAAAGCCGAACATCGCCGGGATTGGGTTCAACTTCAACGCGATGATCGACTATTTCGCCCGAAAGAAAACCAAGGGCGAACCTAATAAGTCCGACTGATGCTGGCCCATCGCGAAAACCGCGATTCCACGACTATCGCCAGCCCATGTATGCTGCAAGACGGCTGAGACTGTCGATCGCCAGCTTGTAATAATCAGCGGACTTGTTCGCAAAACCGGCCTTGAGGATGGCGGCATTGATTTCCGGGACAGCCCAACCCTCGAGTATCTGCCGCCTGGTTTGTCCGTCCCAACCCGCGCGCCCCATGGGGCTCCAGGCGAAATCGCGACCGCCTGTTTTGCTGAGGGTCGCTTGTAAATCCTCCAGCGAGGTCGATAGCGTCAGGTGCGCCAGCGCCGCCAACATCTCAAACTCCTCAAATAACCTGGTGAACTCGCCATTCATGAAAATGAAATCGGTGCACCAGGCGGGCAGAACATCGTGGAGGTGATCGCTGAGCGGCGTCTTCCGCTTCTCTAGGCCTTCCAGGGTCTTCCAGGCGTCAGTGCCACCTCCTTCCCAAGAGCCGAGCAGTAAACGCTTTACAAGGGGTTGAGGCTCGCGTTCATGTGGCACAGTCGTCGCGAACAGCTTAAACAGGTCTCCATATCGGCGGGCCTTCAGCAACCCGATACCATAGGCATAGAAGAGCAACACGGCAGGATAGGTGCGCAGATTGATCAACACCGTCAGCCCGCCAACCACTTCGGCCTGCGAAAACCGCGCAATGTACTCGACGGCTTGCGCAAATTCGGTGCCGGTGCCCCAACGGCCGAGCACTCCAAAGATCCTGGCGAGCGGTTCGGTCAACGCCTCGTAACGGGCGACGGTTTGCGCGTAGCGCTCCGGCGACCATGCGCCGCTCGGTTCAAATTCCTTTTCCTTTATCGCCTTGGCGAGCCGCGCGGCCTCGTTACCGATCAGCTCGTCTAGCTGGATGCGAAATTCAGGCTTGCCGAGGTATTTCTTCGCGCTCGTGACCATCAGCTCAATGCTGAGCGGGTTTTCGCGCTGTAGCTCTGCCTGGGCGGAAAGCTTGCCTTCGAGGTCTTCAAAGAAGCTGTCAGCATTGTCGATCGTGATGATTCTGCCGGCCCGATGCTGCACCAGGTCGGCCGCAATCTGAGACGGCTTGCCGCGAGCAG
This sequence comes from Bradyrhizobium sp., assembly GCA_035575945.1. Lineage (GTDB taxonomy): Bacteria > Pseudomonadota > Alphaproteobacteria > Rhizobiales > Xanthobacteraceae > Bradyrhizobium. Next base: position 11,497 of record DATLXF010000029.1, read on the forward strand.
CAAAGAATAGCGGATAGCGGCGGTTGGGCGCCCGGGTGATGCCGCCCCGGAGTGCCGCATCCCAATCGCCCGACCAGCCCGCAATGATGAGGCCGTGCTCGTCAATGATCCGGTCAAGCAAGGCGTTCGTTTCCGGCGAATAAGCGCTTAACTCCTGGTCGGTATTGCGAATCCGCGTGTCGAGATAGTCTCCATGAACCTTGACCAGGTAGCACCTGCTGTGGGTCAGCGGGACTGCGCCTTTGAGATCGTCATCTGACTTGATGACGGTGGGCTCAATGCCGGCCTCTCGCAAGGCGTTTTCCATCAGCCGGTCGAAATTGGTCGTGATGATGACGCGAATAAAGCCAGCGCGCACGAGCCTGGCGATGGCATGGTGGGCGCGCGTGGGTACCTTGCGGCCCTCCGCAATCTCTTCTTCTGTCGGCTCGATATACGAGTGCAGGATCGATCGCCGTTCATCTGGCGTGCTAGCGAGCTGATCGAGAAGCGCCGAATAGTTCGCCTCCGCGCCGTATTTGTCGCCGTACCACTTGGCCCAGTCGGGTTGGCCGGTGACGCCTTCGAGGGCCGCAACCCTCTTGATCAAGTCCAGCGTCACTTCCCAGCCGGTCGGGATATACGCTGCACGCGATACACCAGATCCCAAGAGGAGGGCATAGACCCCTTTGTTTTCGTAGACCGAGAAAGCCAGCGCTGTGATGGGATCAATCATTGAAAATCTTTCCCCAAATGATGCCAAGCGCCTTCATCGCTGCCTCAAGTCCCGGCGGTATCTGTATTCCTTGTGCTCTGCCATGCCTGTGCCCACCCCTGTTTGGTACAGCTCACTTACTTCTTGGTGAGATTCCGCAGTCTCGCGTGCAGTAGATTCGCCGGAAGCCGCACCAGCGGGTCGTCCTGCCAAGCGGTAAGGCATTGGATCAGCTTGTGAGCCGTAACGAGGCCCCGGCTGTGGATCTCATCGGTGACCCAGAGCACGCCACGAACTTCGCAGCCCTTGGCGACAGCAACAGTGCGCAATTTGCCGTCACCGGTCAGCAGGATCGATTCCTTGAGGTCCTCGGCAAGGACCAAAGAGAAGCAGTCCTCCGCACTGAGCTTGGCGTTGACGGACTGGATCGCAATGGCTCGGCCAACTTGTCCGGGATCGAGATCAATCTGTTCCAGACCAGCCCCCGTAAGACGCTGCCAGTCCTTCTCAGTGAAATCGAGAAGCTCATTGTGCGCGACAGGCAAGGCGACCACAAAACGGTAGGGCAGCTGAAGCATGACTTCAACCAGACCTACCTTATTCAGGTCGATCAGGCAGCTCGCATCATTGATGACGATGCGGCGCGGTTCACTGCTGGCCTTTGACCGCGCGCTCGACATCTGCAATGGGCCGTCTCAACAAGCCGGCAGCCTTGGTTGAGGGGATAATGCCTTCCGCCAACGCGCGATAAACATGAGTCTCGAACCGCTGAGGCTTTTCCAACCTCGCCGTTTCGCCGTCCGTACTTAGCTCTTCCGGCTCTGACTTAAGCCACGCCCGGGCCGGGGTTCGGAATAGGTTCTTCAAATTGGCCTCTGAAATGATTCCGACGTCCTTCAGTCGATATAGCAAGGCCCACATCGATACACCATAAAGGTGTTTGAGCCGAACAAGCTCTTTATAGGCGAATGCGGTTCGGCCGGTCCCGACTTCCTCCTTCAGGTGCTCTGCTGGCACCAAGAACGCGCCTGCGAACCGGTCCATCGCCTTTTCAGGTTTGGCTTTCTTGCATTCGCCGATCAGGGCGTGCGCAAGTTCGTGCGCCAGGGTAAACCTGTTGCGTTCAACGTTGACGTTGCGGCGTACCACGACGCGTATGGGTGGCTTCTTCGCTGGTCGCTTCACATGGCAGGTCAGCCCATAAAATCCGTCGTGACCGTCGATCTCAATAACCCGCACGTTCCGTTCCTCCAGCAGCGAGGTCATGCTGGGGATCGGGTCTCCGCCTAGATTCCACTTCTCGCGGAGCCAGGTGGCGCGTTTCTCCGCGTCGTCGAGATCATCGACGTCGACCGGCTTAATTTCATCCAAATCGCTGGGCTTTTCCGGCAGATCAAGGATGTCCTCGATTGCGAGGTAGCGCTCGATATGGTCGATCACTTCGGCCTCGACCAGCGCGCGCTCTTTTTCAGACGTGCCAGAGCGCTTGCGAAACTCGACGCCGTCGAGCGCAGTCACCTGATTGCTCATCAGGAAATCCAACGAGACCCCAAGCGCCTGGGCGAGCCCCACGAGGACGCTCGAACTCGGTAGCATTTCACCCAGCTCGTACTTGTTGATCGCCTGCGGCGTCACCTTCGGGGTCGCCTTCTCCGCCAAGGCCGCCAACGACAGTCCGGCCCGCAACCGCGCGAGCCGAAGCCTTTCTCCAAATGCCATGATTCCGTGTCTCCCTTCGCGTAGTTGACATTTGTCTTTTTATGTGCAATTTATCAACCAACGGTTAATATATAGGTCAAAACCTCTAGCATATCAACCGGAGTGTACCACATCTGGGCACCTTTGAGGCCGGTTAGCCACAAGAAGTGGTTCCGGCCCGGCCCGCAGATCATGAAGGAGAATCGGCATGTCCGAGACTGCAGAAAAGGTGAAGACGATCACCATCATCGTGGACGGCACCCCGCACGAGGTGCCGAAAAAGGAGAAGATCACCTACGCCGAGGTCGTGACGCTGGCGTATCCGGACTATCCGCAGCACCCCGAGATCACCTACTCGGTGACCTACACCAAGGGTCACCACGAGGGCATTCTGCCGCCGGGCGGCAGCGTCGAGGTCAAGGACGGGATGGAGTTCCGTGTTAATCGAACTGGCCAATCATAACGACGACATCCGCCGACTCCTCGAAAAGGGCTATGCCCTGAGGTTCGACAGCGGCTATCTGGTCGTGCGCTACATTCCCTACCTGGACGCCAACAAGGCGCTCCAGGTAGGGGCGATCGTCACCAAGCTCGTGTTCATCGACAAGATGCGCGTCCAGCAACAGGACCACCAAGTATTTTTCGCCGGGTCGGCGCCACACGGCCTCGATGGCCAACCCGTCCCCAATCTGGGCGGCGGTGCCGCGTCACTCGCACTGACCAAGACCGATGTCGTGGTCGAGCGAAGCTTCTCGAACAAGCCGCCGCCGGGCCACTTCCCCGACTTCTTCGCCAAGATCGAGCACTACCTGAACCTCGTCGGCGGGCCGGCGATGAGCCTCCACGGCTTCAATCCCTTCACGTTCCGGGTTGACCACGACGTGGTCGCCGATTCGGTGTTCAAGTTTCAGGACACCATGACCAGCCGCGCCGAGATCGGCGATCTCGCTGCCGTTTTCAAGAACGAGGTCATTGCGATCATCGGCCTCGGTGGCACCGGCTGCTTCGTCCTGGACTTCACGGTCAAGACGCCGGTCCAGGAGATTCGCGGCTTCGACGGCGACTTCTACTACGTCCATAACGCCTACCGCTCGCCGGGCCATCTCGACGAGCAGGATCTCGGCAAGGCCAAGGCTGAGGTTTAACAGCGGCGGTACGAAAACTTCCGCAAGAATCTCAAGCTGGAGAAGAAGTATATCGACCGCTCGTCGGCCGCCGACCTTCAAGGTGTGACCTTTGCGTTCGTCTGCGTCGACAAAGGCTCGGCGCGGGCAGAGATCTTCGAGCTGCTGATCAGCCTTGGGATTCCCTTCATCGATGTCGGTATGGGTCTGAACCGGAAGGAAGGGCCACTCGCCGGAACGTTGCGCGCGACCTACTACCCGCCGGACAAGGCGGCGCAAGTCCGCGACATGCAGCTCGCCGAGCTGGCGGACCATCCTGATGATGAATACCGCGCCCAGGTCCAGATTTCCGAGCTGAATGCCATGAACGCCTTCCTGGCGGTCATGCGCTACAAGCAGCTGCGGGGATTCTATCTCGACAAGCAGGCGCCCTTTCACATGCTTTTCGACACCGCCGAGATCAAGCTGTTCCGCCAGGAGGGGCCGTGAACACCATCAAGCTTGAGCGGGTCCAGTACATCCCTAAGCAGCTCTCCCCCGGCATTCTCTATGTGACGGAGCGATATTCCGTGGCCGCGCATCTGTGCGCCTGTGGCTGCGGCAACAAGGTGGTAACCCCTCTTGGTCCCGTGGAATGGTCGCTCTCGGAAAACGGCGACCTGCCGTCGCTCTGGCCGTCGATCGGGAATTGGCAGCTCCCCTGCCGATCCCACTACATCATCAGCCACGGCCAGATTAACTGGGCGGGCGCCTGGGCGGACGCGCAGATCCTAGCTGGCCGTCGCGCTGAGGAGCAGCAGCGGCAAGCTTATTATGCCGAGAAGTCTCAGTTGGGTACTTTTGCGAAGATCTGGGATTGGATATTGCGCGCGATACGGAAATTGTTCGGAGGTTGAACTCCTCAGGCTCAAGACATCAACCGCAGCTCCGGTCTTCGTTGGCGAAACTCCAACGACCATCTATCGCGGTCAGGCGCACAACGGAGCCGCTCTATCTCGAACGGAAACGCAGCAAAATCAATGGAACTAGTCGATATCCTGTAGCTCAAAACGGTCTGGTTGCAGATCCGGATCGGGCTCCGTCGGCCTGGTGGCATCGACGGTTCAACGTTCCGTTCTGAATGAGAGTGGACAAAACGGACCGCGCAAGCTTTTCCAGCAACAAAGGCGAGCGTCAGCATAGCGCCATCTTGGTGCCGTCCGCTATTTCACAATGCGCTACGCTTCAAAGAGCTCTTAACTCGATCGCGATCTCAAGGTATCTGCAGAACGCATTGGCGAGCTGCATCTGCCTTGGCGTGCGACACTCCGCTTCGAAAAGTCGAGGGGACGCGACGATGAAGCAAATGCACTTTGCTCGAGAAGTGGCGACGTTCAGGCGGTTCGCGCTGTAAAGGAATTCCATGCCACGCGGGGCGTCGGAATGGCTTGAGGTCGTCATTGAGTAGATGACGATAGGCGCCTCTTGCCCCTGGAATTTATCCACGGTCCCAATGCGTGCACCAGGAATGCGCTCCTGGAGCTCGAATACCTGAGCGTTGTAGGGGGCGACGATCAGAATATCCTCAAGTCCAATCGATTTCTCTACGCCCTGCCGATCGATCCAAGTGCTGCCGGCATCTAGAATGCTTGAAACGAGGTGTCGAATCGCCTCGGCTTCCTCCTTTGCGGAGTTCTGATTACCGGTGTGCTCGATTGGCAGATATCTGAGCCCGGCTCCGCCAAGCCTACCCGTCGACCTGATTTCTTGCTTTTCAAGTCCTGCGTGCGATCGGAGTCGTCCCTCGTAGAACAGCTCAGAGTTGAAGACGCAGATATCCGGATGCAGCCGCCAGGTCTCCGCCAGGAACAGCCCGCGCTCGGGGGGAACGGTCGCGCGTGCTCCGAGGATATGATCGAGCGCCGAGACTGCAACCCCATCAGGGTGGCATCCCTGAATCGGCTGCTCGAGCTGACGCGGGTCTCCAAGAAGCACGACGCTCTTGGCAGCCTGCGACACGGCAAGAACATCCGCCAACGACATCTGGGCCGCCTCGTCGATGAAAAGCACATCTACGCTGAGGTTCGCGTCTGCCCGCGACCAAAAGAACGAGGTCCCACCGCCGACCGCGCATGTCGCGCGAAGAAGATCCAGAGCTTCCTCGTTGCTTTTCGTCAATCGCAGGGAAGGAAGACTGCTGGTTTCCTTTTCGGAAATCTTGTGAACGCATTGGAGGCACAAATCTGCGGCCGCGGCAGCGGAAATGACCTCAGTCAAGAGGTTGCGGATGACCTTGTGACTATTTGCAGTTATTCCGACCCGCTTTCCCTCGCGAACCAGGCTAAGGATCATACGTGCGGCCGTATATGTTTTTCCGGCTCCCGGCGGGCCTTGAATCGGAACGACACTCTCATCCAGGGAGACGCCGATACGCTCGGCAGCGGCCAGAGTCGTCTCCCCCGGCCGCAGCAGCGCCTGTCCTCGCAAGCGAGGGGCCAACCCCAGCAGCAGATCGCGCGCAGCGCGATATTTGCCCGGCCCCTCCATGCCGTTCTCCGCGACGTATTCTCCGAGGCGAAGAAGAGAACCCGCCTGCTCTGGATGGTCGAACGATTTGTGGGCGAAAACGGCTTCGGGGTGCAAATCGGCGGTATCGCCCCGCTTCTTTATGTCGACCGTCCGGTCCTCTTGCGATAGCGTCCACTTCTCCGAAGTGGTCTCCGCCGACGCTCCGCAGCTTGCTTTCCGCACGCACGTCAGTGTCCTGCTGCACAAACTCGTAGCGATGGATGGGCGCTTTGGCGGTCCCTCCGACGTTTCGGACGAATTTCAAACCGCCGATGCCTGCTCGTTCATGAACAAGATCTTCGGCCGAAAGGTCGCGGAGTCTGAAGTATTCCCACCAGACGGCCTTACCCTCGCGGCCGTGCCAATCGAGCATGAACGCGAGCAACCACCTTGAGTGCTGCTCCTTGCTTCGTTGAGTTACGTCGTCGGGTATGCCGTCGAGCAACCGCGAGGCCACGGCTTGCACTCTTGCCAACCAAGCATCACGCTTGGGACTGATCTCGGCCTCTTTGGGTACCGGCCGTTCGATGGTCTCGCCTACCGCGAGGAGCTCGGTCCGCAAGGATTCCAGCCAGTTCCGGAGAGCCTCCGTAGAGGTGCAGTCATCGCGATTGTAGCCTTTGATCGCCTCTTTGTGCTCCGTTGGAACGTGGGCGTCATCGGCCGTTTCCAACCGCGCCTGCGTTCTGGCGAGCACGGCCGCGACCTCCTCCAACGGTACGCTTCGTGCGAACGAATAGAGCGGCTCCAGCTTCTTGATCGAATAACTCTCCACGCTCGCGCGGATGGCGTGGCGTACGACCGAATAGAGGTCAACGAAGACCTCCGAGCGAAGAAGATCGTCCAGTTCCCTTTCCCGCGTCGCGTATCGGCCCATCAATCGCTTCAACGCGGCCGGCTCATAAGGAGCGAAGTGATAGATATGAAGGTCGGGAAAGATTTTGCGTCGCTCTGTGACGAAGTCGATGAAGCGCTCGAACGCGACCCTTTCTTCGTGTCGCGCGGATGCCCAGTCACCGACGTATCGAGGTAAGTCGTCATCGCCATTGAAGAGGTATCCGAACAGAAACTCCAACCCTCCTTCTCCGACGAAAGGATCACCCTCGAAGTCAAAAAAGATATCGCCGGGACAGGGTTCGGGAAGTCTTGAGAGCCCGAAGCCCGGCTTCGGCGGGAGTGCTTCGTAGAGCACTGCGCCCTGGGTCCGGCCTTCGACCTGTATCCTCGCCTGTTCGCGAACGTTTTCGTAACTGCGAGCAGCACCGCGATCCGGCCGCCACTGCAATGGCAACGGCAACTCGGCAAGCGCCGCCATAGTCGTCACGCCGTGCCGCTCGAGCTCTCCGATCTGCAATTTACTTATTCCCGCGACGAGCGACATATGATCGTCAGCTCGTCTCCTTTCGTCGCAGTGCCGGCGCCACCTGCAGATGTCGCAGTGCTCGACGGGTTCGGGATATGCATAGGCCGTGCTCGGAGAAGCGACGGAACGCTCGAGACTATTCCTGACGTGCCGATAATAGGCTGAATAGTCTGCGATCCTGTACTCAACCGGAACGAAGTCGGCTGCCGGCGTGACGACGTAGGCCATGGCCGGTCGCGTGGCTTGCATTTCCGCGAGCAGGTCGGAGTAAAGGCAAATCTGAAGGACCGTATTTCCTTTGGTTTCCCGCGCGAGCTTCGTGTCGGTCACCTCATACGACCAACCGCCGAAGCGGCTCGGCGTATCGACCCGACGCAAGACGTCCGCACGTCCATTCCATCTTCCCGCCTCGAGAGCCCCCTGCACGATGACGGCATCACCGCGCTCCATGGCTGATATGGTCGCGGCCACAGCAACACCGTCTACTCCGACGCCGTCCACGACCGTTACGCTTAAGCCGCCGCCCTTGAGATGGTCAACGTAGCTTCGTTCATGCAGCGCGCCGCGCTCGGCGAGCGTCGCAAGCACCGGGTCCCACACCTTCGGTTTCTGCAGCTGGCCATTGGCCACCTTCAGATCAAGTTCCGTCAGATACCGGCAGTTCAGGTGGCCGACCAGATCGCAGGCGCTCAGCTTGATGCTTCCCCCGATGCTCTGCATGCGCCCACTTGTGTCGGCTAAGCCGCCCTTCTCGTCCTTTCCGAGTCGCCTTAATCCCAATTCCCTAGGAACTCCTAGGAAATGCACTCGAAAAAGGCGAGTAAGATAGCTTATAGTCGCGCGGAACGAGTACAAGGGGGCTTGGTCGGTGCGCGATAGTTCGGTGGAAAGAGCCAGATGGCTCCGCGATTTGCTGCGTTTTCTGCCCCTCCGTAGCCAATTCGTCCTCTCGGGCAATACCCGGGACCTTCAGATGCACGAGATTGCTCCAGGCGAGGTGACGGCAACGCCACTATCCAGGGTCCTGCCGGACCGCTTGAAGGAAGCTGGCTATGCGCGTATCGCAAGCTTCGACCTTCTGAACGGATTTAGAGGGATCGAACCGGCCGACGGAAGCTTCCTGACGCAGTTGGGTCTGACGCCGACCAACGGAGCGGCCGCCGGCGGCATTGACCTCTTATCGGCCACCCTCGAAAGGCATGTCGGCGCGGAAGGGTTGCCGGTGGCGCTCATCGTCGATTTCGCGTCGAGGCTGGTCGCGCGAAACGAGGCGCTGTCGCCGGCCGAACACCAGCTTTTCTCTCGGGCTCTAATCCTCTCGCATTCGGCACGCGCGCGGCCGGCCGGCGAAAGACGCCTCCCCTACTTCAACACGATCGTCTGGATCGTCGACAAGGAGGGGGATCTGCCCGACTGGTTCCTGGTCGGAAACCCGAGGATACGACACATACCCATCGGACGCCCGGATCACGTGGCGAGAAGAAGCATGATCCGCTCCCTGGTGCGCGGCTTACCAGGCGCGCAGAAGGCGGAGCAGTGCGAACTGGACAAGTGCACCCAAGCATTCGTGGACGAGACGGAAGGCCTTCTGCTGTTAGATCTAAGCGCGGTCGCGCAGCTCGCCCGCAGCGAAGGAGTCCAGTTTGATCGGATTGCAGATGCGGTTCGACGGTTCAAGGTCGGTGTGACCGAGGATCCTTGGCGTAAGATCAGTCGCGACAAGATCAGCTCGGGTGAAGAATTTGTGAGAGGGCGCGTCAAGGGACAGTCGCATGCCGTCACCCATATGCTGGACATCGTCAAGCGCGCGGTTACCGGGATCGGTCAATCCCCTAGAGGCGGTCGACCAAGAGGTGTCGTCTTTCTCGCGGGGCCGACTGGGGTCGGCAAGACGGAACTCGCGAAGACAATCACAAGTCTGCTGTTCGGTGACGAGAGCGCCTATATCCGATTCGACATGTCGGAGTTCAGCGCCGAGCATTCGGATCAGCGGCTCATCGGCGCTCCTCCCGGCTACATCGGTTACGACGTCGGCGGCGAGCTCACAAACGCGATCCGCGAGAAGCCGTTCAGCGTCGTCCTATTCGACGAAATCGAGAAGGCTCACCCGAGAATTCTGGACAAATTCCTGCAGGTTCTCGACGACGGCGTTCTCACCTCCGGAAGAGGCGATCGCGTCTATTTCTCGGAAGCCTTCATTGTCTTCACGTCGAACTTGGGCATCTACGTGCCGGGGCCGTCGGGCGAAAGGATCGCCAACGTGACGCCCGAAGAGACGTTCGAAGGGGTAAGGAGAAAAGTCCGAAGCGAGATCGAAAAGCACTTCAAGCAGGTCCTCAATCGGCCTGAGATACTGAACCGCATCGGAGAGAACGTCATCGTCTTCGACTTCATCCGGCCCGACGTCGCCAACGAGATCTTCGATCATATGGTCAACAACCTGCTCAGCGACGTCAAATCGCTAGGCTATGACGTGACACTGACAGAAGGCGCCCGCGAAGGACTTCGAGGATTGTGCTTGGCGGACCTTTCGAACGGCGGCCGAGGCATCCGCAATCAGGTCGAATCTCACCTCATCAACCCGCTATCGCGGGGCCTTTTCGACAGCGGAGCAGAAGCTGGACGCAGATACAGGATCGAAGGGGTCCGCCCCGGTGCATCGACGACGATCGACCTCGTGAGCGAGCACTCTCCATGACCACGACAGTCAATCTGTCCCGCATCCATTTCCCCGTCACGACTTTGGGACCCGGCCGAAGGATCGGGATATGGTTTCAAGGCTGTTCGATCCGCTGCCCGGGATGCATCTCCATGGATACGTGGACACACGGGCGAGGGACGACGACTATAGCTGAGGTCGTCGACGCTATTTCACCTTGGCTTTCGACGGCAGACGGAATCACGGTCTCAGGCGGGGAACCTTTCGACCAGCGCGAGGCTTTGTTCGAGCTTCTGGCGCGGCTCCGAGCTCTAACGGCGGCGGACATCCTCGTCTTTACCGGCTATCCTTGGATCACAATCTCCGAAGCGATCTCTTCCCGGCCGCCTCTGATCGACGCGATCGTCACCGAGCCATTCGATATCGATGAGAGGCAAACTCTGGCGCTTCGCGGCAGCGACAATCAGCAACTGCACATGATGACCCCTTTGGGTCGGGCTCGGTTCGAGAGCTTCGACCGCACTATCGACGAAAGCGATCGCAGCTTCGACGTGATGTTCGACGAAAACGGAGATGTCTGGCTTGCGGGCATTCCCGCTCGCGGCGATTTCCGGCGCCTGCGAAATATCCTCGAAGACGGCGGGTCGACACTTGGAATTTCGGAAGATAAGCGATTCCCATCTCACTAGAATTTTGCTGATGATCAGACTTTGCCCGAACTGCAATACCGAACGGCCTGTCACTGAAATCTTCTGTGAAGGCACGTTGAATGGCCAAAACTGTGGCTGGGACCTGTCGGCGGTCGATATAACGTCGCCTGGAGCACCCGGACCGAGGCCGAATCCTCCAGAGGTTGCTCCGAGCCAGCCGACATGCCGGAACGGTCATCAGGGATCTCCCGGGGATCTCATCTGCAGCGTGTGTGGCGAGCCGATCATCGAACCGGGCGAGACACCCTCACCGATCGACACCGAGCCTGGGCCCGAGCCCGAGCCGGAGGCCGAAACAATAGTAGACGGTTGGCGTCTACAGGACCGGATCGTCTCATCGAGCGTCGTCCGCGAGCGCTTCGTCGCCACGCGCGACTCCGACGGACGGCGTGGAATACTCACACTTTACGCACCCGGCTCGGAGCCGGATCAAGCGATCTACGATCTGCTCTCGAAGCTCCCCCGAGATCACGTTTCCGAGCTCTTCGCCACCGGTCGTTGGCAAGACCGTGCCTACGACGTCGCGGAGGAATTCAGCGGCGGCACGTTGGCGGATTTCGCCATCGATCCTGTCGATCAGGCGGCAATAAGGAAGCTGGTCGGCGAGCTCGCGCAGGCCGTTCATGCACTCGCCGAAGCCGGATTGCGGCACAGGGATCTGCGGCCTTCGGTCATCTTCATGCGCTCGAGGGACCCGCTGGACCTCGTCATCGGAGGGTTTGGATCCGCACGACTTTCCGAGTTCGATCTGGACATCGTGTCCCCTCTCGAGACCACCCGTTACATGGCTCCGGAAGCGATCGCCGGTGGCGTCGCTCCGGCTTCCGACTGGTGGAGCGTGGGAATGATCTTGCTGGAAAAGATCACCCAAGGCGCGTGTTTCGAAGGTGTCAACGAACAGGCCTTTCTGATCCACGTTCTCACCAACGGCGTACACCTTCCTGAAAACCTGGACGAACGGATCGACACCTTGCTGCGCGGCCTTCTGGCACGTGACAGACGCCAGCGGTGGCAGTGGACGGAAGTTCAGGCGTGGCTGCAGGGTGAGACGGTATCCGCTCCCGCAGCCGAAACGCCAGGCGTTACCGAGGGCCGCATTTCGATCTCGCTAGGTGATAAGCAATATCGCTCTGCAAACATGTTCGCTTTGGCGGCGGCGGAAGCGGCGAATTGGGAGCAGGCCAAAGCTCTTGTTCTCAGAGGCGCAGTCGCGAGTTGGGCTTCCGAGGCCGGCTTCGAACCGGCAATGTCGGCGGGCCTGCGGCAAATCCTGCGAGCCGAGGATCTTCAGGAGGACTTGAAGCTCTCCATCTCCCTGAAGACGCTTAATGCTTCGATGCCCCTGATCGTCAGAGGCAATATCGTCACGCCGGGTTGGCTGCTCGATCATCCGACCGACGGTTATAGCCTGATCACCGGTCCGGCACCCGACCTGCTTCGGAAGATCGATCCGGACGACTGGCTCTGGCGTCTCAAGGTCCGGTCGGACACAGTTCGAAAGCGACTCGACCAACTGGAAATCGCGGTCGACGAGGATGCCCTGCGCGTCCACCTTCTGTCGACGTCGATGGCCCGCCTAGTCGCTCTCTGGGAGGAAAAGCGAAGGCTTTTTCCTGACACGGACCATGCCGGCGTAGCTGCGCTGACCGAACGCCGCCTTTCGGCCGAAGAAGACCTGGTCATCCTGCTCAGCGCGATGTCGAACCAGTTCCGCTCCGTCGCCGAGGTTATCGAAGAAGCGACAAAGGAAGCGTCGACCGCGGGACTTGGCGATTTTTCGCCCGAGAAAGCTACAGCTCTTCTCGCCCGTCCGCGTCGCGAAATCTACGAGACGATCGACGAGCGTATTCGGAACTTTGCAAGATGCGGCATCAAGGAAGCCGACGAATGGGCGGATCAGTTTCGCCTCGACAGGCGGATGTCCATAGGGCGCGCTCTCGCCCTCCTCTCCGTGCCGGCTGAAAGGTGGAGACCGCTTCCAAAGCAAGGCTACGTATCCACGATCCTGGATTTCTTCGCCAAGCGCATATCGGGTGGGGTCCTACGGGGACCACTGACGCGGATGCTCATCGGCAAATCGGCCCGGATCGATCTCACCGAACTCGACACCTCCAGGGTACCGGCGGCGCAAATTCTCGATCAACTGCTCGGTCGGACGAACCGCATTGTGAATGTCGATCCCGCAGCCTTCGCCGACGACGACGGCTTGGAGCGAAGGTTGCGGTCGCTGCACTCTCACGCGTTGCTCTACAAACGCGACACCGGCATCGATGGCCTGTATATGGGATTTCCATTTCTCATCATGCGCGATAGCCGGCCGACCGCGAGACCGCGGATCGCGCCGGTGCTGCTGTGGCCGATGCGCGTCAATCCCGAAGTGGGAAACCGCGGTCACATCACTCTGGGATTTGGACGCGAAAGAAATCCCGATACAGAGATCGAACACGTCGTCATCAATCCCGCCCTCGAAGGTATTGTAGGTATCCCAGAAGCAAGACGATGGCAGGAAGCGGCGAACGAGCTTCTTACCCATGCAAGCGTGTCCGTCCAGGCGGTAATGGATGCCTTTAGCCGGTTGGCCCAGCCAGCCGGCAATGAACTGGTAGCTCTTCCTGGCAAGGACGTCACAGTGGGCTCGCAAGAGCGCCAGCTCGTGCCGGCGGCCGTGCTCTTCCATCTGGCGTTCATGGGGCAAGCGGTAATGAAAGACCTCGAGACGCTCCGAGGGTCACCGCCGACGGCGACGGCGCTCGAGGCCGCACTGCGTCTGAACGAACAGCAGGTGACGCCTTCATCGCCGCAAGTGAAGGAGGTCGACCGATACTTCACTGCCGACAGCGATCCTTCACAGGAGGCGGCCGTGATCGAAGCGCGTCAGGCTCCGGGGTTGGTGATCGAAGGACCGCCCGGCACGGGCAAGAGCCAGACGATTGTCAATATGGTGGCGGACGCCATCGGCACAGGAAAATCACTCCTCGTCGTTTGCCAGAAGCAAGCCGCGCTCGAAGTCGTGCGGAAGCGTTTAGAGAAGGAACGTCTGGCGGATCGCTTCGTCATGATCACCGACGTCAATCGCGATCGCGAGCCGACCGTCAGTGCGGTCCGTTCGCAGGTGCAAGCATTGCACAACCTGCCTCCCGGAAGGACCCCGGCCTGGAAGCGAGAACGCGAGCGACTGGCGGTGCGCATCGAGACGCTGGAGGCAGAGCTGGATCGCCGCCAAACTGCGCTTCACTCCGTGGACGATCGGACGGGATTGTCATATCGGGCGCTACTGGGCGAGCTATTGGAACTCGAAGAAGGCAGTCCGAAGCCCATCGATGTTCCTGAACTCCGACCTTTACTTTCGGATCTGCATCCCACAGACGTCGTGAGCATCGAAGAGAATTGCGGCCCATTGGCGAAATTCTGGCTGCCGGCCAAATTCGAGGACAATCCCCTTTCCGCTCTCAAGCCGTTCAACCCCGATCGCGGAACGGCAGCCGCCCTCGCCTTGCATCTGCAAGGGTTTTTGGAGGTGGACGCACGGCGCGAAGCGACCGATGTGGAGACATCGGATTGCCTGAAAATATCGGATTCGATGGCCTTGCAGACGTGGCTCATCGAAGCGGACGATCTGCGCTTTATTAGCGCTTCTGTATGCTCGAATCTCGCTCGATTGCGTCCGCTGTTCCGGAGCGCGGATGGCGGGGCTTCGCAAGCTATGCACGTGCTCGACGGGTTACTACAGATCAAAGAGATATTCTCGTCGCTCGACGGTCCATCCTACAAACCGAACTTTTCCTCAAAGCTCGTCGGTTTGAACGGGGAAGAGTTGCGGTCCATCGCGGAACTCGCGGACCGAGTTCGTTCGCCGGGAAGCGGCCTACGATGGATGAACCCGCTACATTGGATGCGAAAGCGCCGTGTGCAAGGCTTCCTTTCATCATTGCAGCTCCCGCAAGATATCCATGGAGTCAGCTCGCTTTATTACGCGGCCGAGCTTGAGCTGGCCGTGCGCGGACCGAGACGCGAACTGGCGGAATACTTTATGATCCTTTTCGGCCGAGCCCCCAATCTTGATGTGTCGCCTGGAAAGCTCGCCGATTTCGCCGAAAGCATTCATTCGTTTCTCGCCGGACTAAGCGGTCACAATTCGCTCATCGATCGGTGTCCGAGCCTGGCCGATCTCGAAAGAGCCGTCGCGACCGGAAGAATCGAAGAACTCGCCTCATTCTTTGAACGAGGCGATCGAGCGCTCCGAAGGCATGAGGCGAGAGAGGAAAGCCGCGCCTCGCTGAACCGGCTCAGGACCTACTTCGACGAACTCTGGCTCGGATCGAGACGCTCGGCGATAGAGAATGGACGCTCGAACGCGAGCGCCGTTGCCCAGATCGTGCAGGCCTTACCGATGCTCACCAACTACCAGGAATTCCGGCTTCGATCCGCGCGCCTCGACGACAAGGAGCGTGCCATCTTCACCATTCTCAGGTCCAGGGAATCCGAGTTGTCGAAATTACCGTCTGACGACCTAGATTCCTGTATTCGCGCCACTATAGGGCGCGAGGCTCGTCTGGAATGGAAAGCTTCCATGGAATCCCAAAATCCAGACGTACTGTTCGACGGCAATGAGGTCGAGACGAAGGTAAAGTCACTGGCGGAAGCCGACACGCAGATCCGGCACTACAACAGAGAGCTTCTCGTCCAAGGTATAGATGCCGGAAAAGTGCGTCCGACATCCGAATGGGATGCGATCACAAGACTGCGCGGCCCGAGAGCACTGCGATTGCGCGAATTCATCGATCGCTCCGTTCCGCTCGGTCTCCTCGCTCTCCGCCCGGTCTGGCTGATGACGCCGGACGTCGCCAGCCGCGTGCTGCAACCTCGAGCCGGGCTCTTCGATACCGTCATTTTCGACGAGGCTTCACAGATGCCGGTGGAATATGCCCTGCCATCCCTGTTCCGGAGCAAGCTTGTCGTCGTCAGCGGCGACGAAAAGCAGATGCCACCAACCTCCTTCTTCGCGAGCAAGGTCGAAAACGACGAAGCGGCGATCTTCGACGGTGAAGAACCCGAAGAAGGGGCGACAGAAGAGGAGCGCGAGGCGTTCGCCGAGACCTGGAATCGACGTGAGATTAAGGATTGTCCCGACCTTCTTCAGCTTGCCCGTTCGGTGCTCCGGACCCGTACTCTGCAGGTTCATTACCGATCGAAGTATCGGGAGCTCATTTCCTTCTCGAACGCATCGTTCTACGCCAATGGCCTCAGCGTCCCCGTACGCCATCCCGAAGAAACCATTCGAAAGCTCAAGCCCATCGAAGTGGTCCGTTCGGAGGGCACGTACAAGAGCCAGACGAACCAGAAGGAAGCGGCCGATGTCGTGGAATACCTCTCCGAGCTTTGGGATGATCCTTCACCTCCATCGATCGGGGTCGTTACGTTCAACCGCAAGCAGGCCGATGCCATCGAAGATGCTTTGGAAGATCGTGCCGAGAACGATGAGGCATTTCGCGACGCATTGATGCGCGAGCGCGAGCGTACCGAGAATGGCGAGGATATGGGCTTCTTCGTCAAGAACGTGGAGAACGTGCAAGGCGACGAGCGTGACGTCATCGTCTTCTCGACGACATTCGGTCGCAACGAGCATGGCACTTTCCGCAAGAGCTTCGGCGCGCTGGGGCACGCAGGCGGCGAACGGCGCCTAAACGTCGCTGTAACGCGTGCCCGAGAGAAGGTGGTCATCGTCACGTCCATGCCGATATCAGAGATATCGGATTTATTGACGAGACGGAGCGGTCCCAGGGTTCCACGCGACTATCTGCAAGGCTACCTCGAATATGCCAGGACCGTCTCCGATGGCTTAGGACAGTCGGGCAAGACTCTCTTGGAGAGGATGGTGACTGAACAGCATGCCCATCACGAAGAGGGCAATCACGAGGACGACGGTTTCACCAAATCCGTCGAAGCCTTCCTGGAGGCGAATGGCTGGAAGCCCAGCAGGGCCCGCGACGGCGGCGCATTCAGCATCGATTTTGCGGTGACCGATCCCCGGACCGGTCTCTACGCGATAGGCGTGGAATGCGATGCACCACGCCATCGATTGCTGGAGAGGGCTCGCGCCCGCGAGATCTGGCGTCCCAAGGTGTTGGGAAGAGCCGTCCCTTACGTGCACCGGGTTTCGTCGTATGCTTGGACTCACGCCGGAGACGCTGAACGACTGCGGCTCAAGAATGCCGTAGAAAACGCGCTCCGTGGGGGAGAATTGCAATGAGCGGACCCAAAGCATTCAGGATCGTTACCCGCGCCGAAATCATCGCCATCTGTCGTCGCAGTCTCGCCCGGCTCGACGCCGCGATAGAAACCTGGGCTTCCGCCGGTAGACGCAATGGGACGATCGAGCAGCAGGACATCGAAAAGGTCACAGCGCGACGGGACGAGCTTCGTCGCTTGCTCGACGCCGACCGCTTCGTCGAATTACAGAAACAAGTCGCGGGCGAGATCGCCTTCCTCCAAGCGGACTCCGAACGCCGGGTCGAAAGGGCCGCCGAAATCGTGGCCCGCTCGAAGCGCGATTTAAGACGTTCCAAAACCGCAGCCGAGGCGTTGCTGCATAGATTGCATGTTCTGAAAGTCGATATACCCGCCGATATCCGAAGCGAGCTCAGTGGATCGACCGCATCTTCAGAGCGCCTGGAAGCGGCCATGGCCAAGGCGCTGATGTTGCTTCCTTCTCAGGAGGCACCAGATGCCACGACAGATCGGCAACGGCAGCTTGCCGCCAAGCTCAGCGCTGGGGAGCGCCGCGAAACGTTGCAAGAGTGGCTCTTCCGACAACCGCGGGAGATGGAGGATCCGGCCTTGGCGCGCGTCGATGCCCTTCTCGGCGAGCTGCGCGGGCTTGGGATCGATTCCGGCCCATTTTCGGCCCACGTTGCGGCTCTGGAAGCAGAGCCACCGGCGAGAAGATCGCTAATCGCGGATAGTCTTCTGTTGGACCTGGCTACGGCCGTCAAGGATGGCCGAGCCCGTACACGACTGGTGAACCAGCTTCGCGAGCGACGCGCTGAACTCTCGGAGATGAAGTCACCGGAGGCGGCATCGCTGCTGGCCGAAATCGATAGTGCGCTTGCGATACCTTCGGCCAGTGACGAGCAAGAACTCGTCAAGCGAGCCGACTTTCTCATTGAGGAAGAATTCAAGGCGATGGCGGCCGAAGAGCGCAGGCGTGCTGTGCTCGAGGGACTCGCCAGCCTAGGGTACGAGGTGTCCGAGGGAATGGCGACCGCTTGGGTACAGAACGGTAAGATCGTTCTGCGTAAAGCAGCCAATCCTGGCTATGGAGTGGAGCTTTCGGGCGGATCGAAATCGGATCTTCTCCAGGTTAGGGCCGTGGGCATTGGCAGTTCGGCCGAACCTCGTGATGCCAACCGTGACCGGGACATGGAAACGATTTGGTGCGGCGAGTTCGATCGGCTGAAGGGATTGGTCGCAAAAGCAGGTGGAAATGTTTCGATCGAGTCCGCTCGACCTGTTGGCCAGTTCCCTCTAAAGATCGTGTCAGATCCGGGTGCAAGCCATGAGGCGGTGGTGGTCGAAAGATCACATCGATCACTACCTTACTAGCCAGCTTTGACTAGGCCGCTGGGTCGATGGATCGCGATTCGCACAAAACTTGTGCGGGCCCGGCCACACTGACAGCGAGGGGCTTGTCGTCGGCCGCACCAGTTTCGCACCAGAAACGACCTCATCAAAGCGTAACGAACGCGATCGAACTCAAACGAAAATGCAGCAAAATCAACGAAGGCGATCGATAGTCTGCCGCTCATAACGGTCTGGTTGCAGGTTCAAGCCCCGCGCAGCGCTCCATCCAAACCCTGATACTCCTTTACTGTGCTATTTCAGGCGGCATTTCTCCTTCGCCTCCTCATCATCCCGATCTATGGGGAGCTGGCAATCCAATCTGTTTGCAAGTGAGCGAAGTTTCTTATTCAGTTCGGGTAAGGACCCGGTCTTTCGTCCTGCATGGGCAGCAATGAACGCCGGATACAACGGAGCGTCAGGAACTTGGAAACCGCCGCGAGCAGGCAACAAATACCGCGATGGATAAGGCCATTCAGGGGTGAGAATGGACAAGTACACGTCCTGTGAAACAAGACGCCGAATAAACTTCAGTGCCAACTCTTTCTTCAATCCAGACAATCTTGCGTCGATTGCCAAGGCATCGACCCAACCAACACCGGCCTCCGGGGCAGAAACGCGAAAGCTCGGCAACGCGCGCACGGCAATTTCATCTTCTGGGACACACCCTGAGGAAGAGAGGCAATCGTCCACGAACTCACGCAATCCATAGTGAATAGACTCAGAATAGCCAACGAATGCAGAGGCCTGCCCCCGTACGAATGCCCGCGCGTAGAATCCTACCTTGTCATGCAGCTTGTCGCTTCGGCAGTAGCCAATGGGACACATGGCGAGCATATCCTGTAGACGATCAACCGCATCAGCGTTGATAGGTTCACCTTCCACGATATGCCTTTGGGCACCATCCACTCCGACAATCGAGACAAGCGAGGTGAAATACCATTCACCAATTGTCGATTTGCCTTTTAGATCCACAAAAAGAGATTGACCGCGGCGGTGCAATAACGTCCTGAGTTCGCCCCATGTCTTGACCTCTGCTAGTTCAGTATCCGTTTTGCGGTAGAACAGAAAGTTGCCGCACATCCAATGAGGCACGGCAAAGGTCTGACCGTTACGTGTGACCGCCTCTATACTTTCACGCAGGAAATCGTTGAACGGCAACTCTATGGCCGCGATCTTGCCTCGGGCAATAAAATCCGAAAGCAGAATGGTATCTATTTCATAGATATCTGCATCGACGTAGAGAAATCCTTCCTGCTTGGTGGGGTCATCATTGTAATATTTGTCAGTCGCGTTACTCGACGAAACGAGCACAACGTTTACACCAGGGTTTTCACACTCGAAGAGCGATTCAATCTTGTGAAAAAGAGCAAGCCGATCAGGTGTATAAGGATAAAGAGCAACGCGCAGGGTCTGCGGGACGGCAGGCTCTTCAGCATTAGGGAGCGTGCAATCGCGGGGGCTTTCGGCCCGCGTTAACGAAGGAAGCATGAAAAAAAGTAAGCCAACAAATAAAACGCAGTTGGCAAGAGCGCTCGCTACAATCCTCATAATATACCTGCCACCGCAGTGGACGTCACAGTGTTGCAACTTTCGGTTTATTCTGTCAAGCTGAGCGCGTGGCCGGCACATCGGAATTGTTTACACGTCGAGAGGGGAGCCCTCGAAAATCGATGAAACAACTCCTGTTGATCTGCCTGTCTGCGCTCTGGACATCGTCAGCATTTGCCGACGGCTCGGCCGAAATAATCTACAAGGACTGCCGAAGTCGCGACAAGGTAGCGCAGTGTTTTGTAGAGAGAGTTCTAGAAGTTTGCTCCCCGCGAGATTTGTCATGCTCAACCGCAATTGGCGAGCAGGTTTCGAAGCTTATTCATCAATGTGTATCTGAGGAGCTGAGGAAACCGCTTCCCGGAGCGACCGGCGCTTGGCACATTCAGGGGACGACTGTCAGCGGCGGAAATTTTGCAGCTCTGCTCAGGCTGTCTTTCATCATCGGAAATCCCTATGTGCCATTCCATAGCTTGATAATTTCGGTCTTTGCCGATCGAGGCCATGTGCTGGTTGATGGCAAGCGCGTTGAGCTGCACTCCGGACCGACACATCTGCTAGACCAGCCTCGAACTCCGAAGCGGCCGAGCCTCATTGCGCAGATCGAACCGGCTAAGATAGTTTCAATACAAGCGCATGATAGCGATAAGTACATTGATGTCGCGTCCGCGGGATTCGTGACCGCGTATCTCGCGCTAGAAAGAGCTCACGAAAGTTGCGGCTTTGCTATCGAAGGAAAATAATTTTTGAAGCGTTCGACGGATACTTCTCGACGGCTCGGCGACCTAGCTTGTATTACTCGGCGCAGCTGATAAATCATCTCCCTTTCTTTACCTTCTGCTCTTGGTTGCCGCGTTTGGACGCGTAGACGACATATTCGGCCTGCGTCGCCCTAAGCAGAAAGAACGTGCGGTAGATCGTCCCCGCACTGTGCAGTCTGCCGCTACGTGGCGCACGAAGCGGACAGGAGGTAATCCACGTTGCCAGCCACAATCGCTGAAAAATCTACATCCATGGAGCCGCCGCCAAGCATAGGTGCGGTTCCCGACATGTTGTAATTCACGCCCGGAATTTTCCGGCCGGCCTCATTGATCGCGTCAATCGAGCGTTTCATGCCATGGAGAGCCTTGCAGAGCATGGCCGCTTCAAAGCCGGGACGACATTGCGCTAGCCGAAAGCAAGCAGCGACCTTGCCGTAGGCATCGTCGGCCCGTGCGGCAGCGCTGGCAAGAACGCTATTGGCGCGCTTAAGACGGCCCGTTCCGGCGAGATCTGCGAGCTGCTGGCT
This sequence comes from Bradyrhizobium sp., assembly GCA_035575945.1. Classification (GTDB taxonomy): domain Bacteria; phylum Pseudomonadota; class Alphaproteobacteria; order Rhizobiales; family Xanthobacteraceae; genus Bradyrhizobium. Next base: position 32,748 of record DATLXF010000029.1, read on the forward strand.
GATCTGCTCGCCGTTCAAGCGCTGCCGCGCGAGCCTGCTAACAAGGTCATCAAGTTCGGCCTTGCTCATTGGCGGTCGTAGCTCGGCCGCCGCTTCGGCCACTATTTGCGCGCCATTAGACAAGGTATTGATTGCGCTCATGTAGTCGGAGTTGGGAGGAGCGAGAATCTCCCGTGTCAGGTTATCGGCGCGGATCATCTGCTGGTAGACATCGTAAGCCGCCTTAATGCCGACCATCGCAACGGTACCGCAGAGGGCAAGGAAACCGACAAAGATGAAGGTGTGGATTCGCATCCGTAGGTATTGTTCGCCGGTAAGCCCCCGCGGAACATCTACGCGTCCTATTTCGGCTTTGATCGCGGCGAGCCGGTCACCTTCAGGGAGTAGCTCGATGCGCTTCATCAGTTCGCGAAAGCGGTTCACGCGATACGCAATGATGGCCCAAGCGACGAGGGTTGCGAGGTAGGCGATTAGCGCCAGAGGACTTGCGGCTGCGCTAGGGATCGCCCTTATAAACGCTAAAATGACGTCCATTTTGAAGACCTCGTGGCCAAAGCCCACTAACGCGGTCGCACGGCCTCCTGCGCCGTCCAGTAACAGCTAGCGCGTTCTGATTCCTTTATGCATATCCATCGACCCCGCGTCTCGCCGACCGACAAAATTTCATTGCTCCGAAGAAAGATGCATTCGCGGGTAGCACCCGTCTCGAAATAGAGGCGCTTATAGCCTTGGTCGTTATCATTGCGCTCGAATTCCTCAAACTTTTCGACGGTCGCGGGGTCTTTGCACGCTGCATAGGCTTTAGTTACGATCACTTCGGCGGCGCGAGCTGGGCCATGGCAGACCAGCGCGGACGTCAAAACAGCTATGGAAGCTGTAAGCCGGTGCATGACGCTTCTCCGTTTGGCTGGCGCTACACTAGCACACGGTCCGGTGGTAGTGCATCGATTTCCACAACGACCCGGGCTGAAGGTTGTATGCGGCGCGCGCCCTTCTTAGGTCATTGCGACTAGTTTTGAACCGTTCATCCCGCACTGACAGCGCGCTGGGCAGGCGAAAATCAGGTCACTATCTGCCCATTGACGATTCCCGCTCATCGGCGACATCCAAGGCGTCAGCACTCGCCGAGATCGTAACCACATCGCTTCCCAACAACGAGCAGCTCCGGCTGCACATGGGAAAGCTCGGTTCGACAAACTCCTGCTGCGGCTAGCCAAGCAGCCCCTGCCATGGAAAGCTCTTGATTCCTGACGATCGCCCGCTCGCGTCAGCTTAGGCCTAGTCTTGATTTTTATGGTGGGCGCACCAGGGTGCGAACCTGGCCCCCAAAGCGGAACGATGCGGAAGCGCGGGCCGAGCTTATGAGCTTCTCCCCTCCCAGCGGCGCTCCGCCCAACGCATCCCTTTTGTACGATCTACTACCTTCTTGCGCGATCTCGCTACTGTCGCGGTTTCAGGCGTCGGCGGCGATCTGCATGATGCTTCAGCAGCATACGACTGGAAGCCGATTTCTTAGACGGGTTGCGATGCCACGTTTTGCCGTAATTCCTGCTGGTTCTTGGCCACGTCGTATGCCAGCTGCAGTCGCAGCAGGCTATTGCGGAGAGCCGACTGTCGAAGCCTTTCTCAAACGAGTCGGGACGGAGTATCCTCGACCACGTGTGAAGGAAGGGAGGCGTCAGCTGTGGTTGAGAGACGATCTGGACCGAGCTATTGCCCCGGACATCGTGCCGGGCGACCTCGCCGAGGATTTGTGACGTTGGAGCGCCCGCTTCCACGCTTCGTGGAGGTGCGTCGGCTTGCCGGCGGTTCGGTCGCGTTCTACTTCCGGATCCCGACCCATTACCGCAAGCTCGGCTGCGAGATGGCGAATGAGCCACTTGGGACGAGCTACGGAGTCGCATGCGGCGATGACGGAAAAGGCGGACGCGCCGCCACACTCAATGCCTTGTTCGATCAGTGGAACGATCAGCGCAGAGGAGAGCCGGGCGAGCAGGGAAAGATTGCGCGCTATGGCACAATCGATTGGCTGTTCCGGCAATACAAGACGGAGAAGGCCTATACCGAGAAAGTCTCTCCAAGGTCACGCCCTGACTACGAGCGGATCATGCAGATGATCTGCGATACCGTCGGTAAGAGCGGACGGCGGATCGGCGAACGGCAGATCATGGAAGTCACGCCACGGGCCGCTGACAAGATCTACGACAAGATCATCAACGGGCCGAACGGACTCAGGCTGCGGCAGGGCGAGAAAGTGGTCGGCCTCTGTCGCAAGGTCTGGCGGATCATGCGTCGGCTGCACCCGGAGCTGTTCGATAAGAAACACCCGAACCCCTGGGACGACTTCACCCTCAAGAGCCGCACCAAGACCAAGAAGCACGCGGTCACCCGCGAGGAGGTCTATAAATTTGCGTGGGGCTGCATTAAGGAAGGCCGGCCTGAACCCGCGGCCGTCGCAGTGATCTGCTTTGAGTGGCTGCAACGGCCCGAGAATGTGGTGGCCGGTTTTCTGACTTGGCCCGACTATCGCAGCAAGAATTGGCCACACGCCGTGCGCATCGAGCACCATAAGAACAAGGCGTTGGTCTGGCATCCGCTAGAAGAGACTCTCGACGGCGAGACCGTCAAGTTTTATGCCGAAGCAGAGGACGTCTTGAGCCATCTGCCCAAGCTTGGCGTCCCGATGATCATGCGTCGGATCGAAAGGGGTGAGCGCAAGGGCCACGCCAAAGTGTGGTCCTACCCCGGCATGGAAAAAGTGGTGCAGCAGATGCGCAAGAAGATCGACGGCGTGTCAAAGCTGTTCACGCTTGATGCCTGTCGACACGGCGGCATGACCGAGCTTGAGGAAGCCGAACTGACGGACGGCCAGGGTCGTGCGCTCTCCGGACACAAGACCGCACAGGCCTATCGCGGCTATGCCAAGGAAACGATGATGCGAGCGTTGGCTGCGACCCGTAAGCGACATGCACATCTCTTGGCGCAGAAGGAACTCGATCAGCAGAATGCTGATGGAGCAGCATCAGCTCGAGACGAAATTCAGCAGATCTCCCCAACGTCGAAGACTAGCGTCGGATCGCAAAGATAGACTTTGCGCTTCGTTGAACGCTGCAAAGGGTCGACGGCCTCTCGCGGCTGGCGATCCCGCACGCGACGACGTCAATGGCAACGATCGAAAGTTTGCAACCCGCAGGCAGCGCTCACGCGCTCAATTCGCATTTTTGATGAATTGAGCGTGTTCAACCTGCGACGTCCTCCGTCGGCCTTCGACCAAACGAAACCAGCACAGAATTTCCAAATGCGGGGCAAACTGAATTTCCAAATGCGCTGGAAATTCCGCCTCGAGTAAGGCTATTTATTTAACAAAATCAGTGCGTTGGCGCTGGCTGGGGCGGGAGGGATCGAACCTCCGAATGGCGGAATCAAAATCCGCTGCCTTACCGCTTGGCTACGCCCCATCAGGCGACGAACGGAACAGGGTATCACCGCACCCGCAGATTCCCGTCGGTCGCAGCCGGTCTATAGGGAGCGGCGCGGCATTTCAACCGCCTGGAGGGGCAAAATACAGCGCGGCACGAACGCCCCACCCCTCACGCTGTCGTGCCCTGCCCCGGCCCGCGCCGCCCCCGCCGCCCATTGAGACCGCCTCCGTTTCGTGGGAATACGGCGGCAAGATCTGTCCCTTGGGAGTGAACCATGACCTATCGCGCGCCGATTTCCGACATGCTGCTGTCGCTCAACCATGGCGCGGGCCTCAAGGCCGCCCTGGAGGCCGGCCATTACGGGGATTTCGACGCCGATCTCGCCGCCGCCGTGCTGGAGGAAGCCGGCAAGTTCGCATCCGACGTGCTGGCGCCACTGAACAAGGTCGGCGACGAGCACGGCATCAAGCTCGAGGACGGCAAGGTCACGACCGCGCCGGGCTGGCCCGACGCCTACAAGCGCTGGACCGAGGGCGGCTGGAACGCGGTGTCCGGCCCCGAGCAGTTCGGCGGCCAGGGCCTGCCGCTCGCCATCAACGCCGCCTGCACCGAGATCTGGAGCGCCGCCAACGTCGCCTTCGGCCTCTGCCCGCTGCTGACGGCCTCGGCGATCGAAGCGCTGGAGGCGCATGGCAGCGACGAGTTGAAGAGAATCTATCTCGGAAAACTCGTCTCCGGCGAGTGGACCGGCACGATGCAGTTGACCGAGCCGCAGGCCGGCTCCGACGTCGGCGCGCTGCGCACCCGCGCCGAGAAGCAGGCCGACGGCACCTATCGCATCACGGGGACGAAGATCTTCATCACCTATGGCGAGCACGACATGACCGACAACATCGTGCATTTCGTGCTGGCGCGCCTGCCCGATGCGCCCGCCGGCACCAAGGGAATCTCGCTGTTCCTGGTGCCGAAATTCATGGTCAACGCGGACGGCTCGCTGGGAGAGCGCAACGACATCCATGCCTCCGGCGTCGAGCACAAGCTCGGCATGCATGCCTCGCCGACCTGCACCATGACCATGGGCGATCGTGGCGGCGCCATCGGCTTCCTGATCGGCGAAGAGAACCAGGGCATGCGCTGCATGTTCACGATGATGAACCAGGCCCGCCTCGGCGTCGGGCTCGAGGGCGTCGGCGTCGCCGACCGTGCCTATCAGCAGGCCTTGTCCTATGCGCAGGAGCGCAAGCAGGGCCGCGCCGTCGGCAAGAAGGGCGACGGATCGGATGCGATCTTCGTCCATCCCGACGTCAAGCGCATGCTGATGCGGATGCGGGCGCAGACCGCCGCGGCCCGCACCATCTGCTATGCGACCGCCGTCGCGATCGACGTCTCGACGCGCGCCAAAGATCCCAAGGTGCGCGCAGATGCTGCCGCGCGCGCGGCGCTGCTGACGCCGATGGCGAAGGCCTATTCCACCGACATCGGCAACGAGGTCGCCTATCTCGGCGTGCAGGTGCATGGCGGCATGGGCTTCATCGAGGAGACCGGCGCCGCGCAGCATTATCGCGACGCCCGCATCACCGCGATCTACGAGGGCACCAACGGCATCCAGGCGATCGACCTCGTCACGCGCAAGTTGGCTGGCAATGGCGGCGCCGCGGTGTGGGCGCTGGTCGACGAGCTCTCGGCAACCGTCAAGCGGGTGGAGGCGTCCAACGACCCCGGCTTCGGCACCACGGGCACCAAGCTGCGCGAGGCGCTGGAGGCGCTTACGCGCACCAGCAAATGGCTTTTGGAGCGCGTGGCGTCCGCCCCGAACGACGCCCTTGCAGGTGCGACGCCCTATTTGCAGCAGTTCGGCGCCACGCTCGGCGGCTGCCTGCTCGCCTCCGAGGCGCTCGCCGCCAAAGCCGAAGGCAACGCGGAGGCGGCGCGCTACGTCGCGCTCGCGCGCTTCTTTGCCGAGAACATCGCGGTGCAGGCGGGAGCGCTCGAGCGCACCGTGACGGAGAGCGCGGAATCGGTCGCGGCGGCGGACGCGGTCCTGCTCGGGTGAGGTGGTCCGTGCGGCCTGAGGCGAAGCCTCTCTCCCCTGTTCAGACGGCTACGAAGCCGCGAGCCTTGCTCGCTTCCCCGGCCGCCACAACACGATTCCCGCCGCGACGAGATTGAGGGCGGCGCACATCGCAAAAGCGGTGGTGTAGGTGCCGGTCAAGCTGCGCACGAGACCGACGACACCGGGGCCGAATGCGCTGACGATGCCGCTGATCGAGGTGCCCAGGCCCACCGCGGTCGCGAAGGCCGAAGCACCGATCTCGCGCTGGATGATCAAGGGCGGAAACGTGATCATGTTGCCGATGGAAAAGCCGTAGACGGCACAGCAGCCCAGCAGCACGGTCGGGCTCGTGCTTTGCAGCGCCGCGAACAGCGCAGCCGCCTGGCTCGTCATCGAAACCGCACAGGCGAGCCGCGCATCGAGCCGGTCGACGAACAGGCCAAGCGAGAGGCGGCCGACGATCGCCATCGTCGCCATCACGGTGACGGCGAGCCCGGCGGCGGAGCGGCCGATCAGCGGCTCGAGAAACGTCACCTGGTGGACGATGAAACCCATCTGCGCCAGCAGCGCGAGCGCGACCGGCAGCACCATGGTCCAGAACCCCGCGGTAGCGAGCACCGCCTTGCGCGAGCGAACCGGCGCGGCGGAGCCGGAGGAACGTCCGCCCGCTGCAGGCGCCGTCCCTGCAGGCCAGCCGATGAAGGTCACGACCGCCGGCAGCACCAGCACCACCATCGCGAGCGTCGCCGTCAACATCGCAGAACGGAAGCCGATGCTGCCGGTCAGCGACAGCAACAGCGGAACGAGAATGATGCCGCCGCAGGTCGCGCCGTTGAAGGCAAGGCTGAGCGCGAGGCCGCGCCGCTGCTCGAACCAGGAATTCAGCACGGTCGCGATCACCACCGTGCCCATGCCGGTCCAGCCGACCGACATCAGCGCATAGGCGAGGTAGAGCTGCCAGGGCGTCTGCACCAGCGCCAGCAGCACGGTCGAAGCGCCGAGCGCAGACAGGCCGCACAGGATCAGCGCGCGCAGCCCGATGCGCTCGAGCAGATCATCGGTGAAGATGACGAGCACGGAGGTCAGGAGAAAGGAGCAGGTGCTGGCCGCAGAGACCAGCGTGCCCGGCCAGCCGTGAGCGCGCTGCAACTCGGCGAGATAGACACCCTGGCCGTAGAGGCCGAAGCCGAACATGAAGAAGGCCATCAGGAAGCACGCCAACACGACGCGCCAGCCGCGATAATACGGAGAAGATTCGTCGATCCGGGGAGCGGCCATCATCAATCGCGCAGTCTGAAGGGAACGGGGCCGGATCGTGCCCCACAACCAGCGGTTTTTCAAATGAAACATTGTAGCTGATTGTTGCGACAGGCAGCGGCCTGGCATTCGTCAAGCGGCATGGCTCGTGCGACGAATGGGATTGTCGGGGAAGACGCCGCGGCGCCCCAAAATACGACAACAACCTTCGTGAAATCTTCGCGCCGAGCGAATAGTCTCATCCCATGCGACATCTTCTCCGGCTGACTTGCTTCGCCCTCGTTTTCATCAGCACCCTCCCCGCTGCGGCCCAGACCGCCGCACCGGTCGAGCTGCGCATTCTCGCGATCAACGATTTCCACGGCAATCTGCGGCCGCCGCCGGGCGGCATCCGCATCAACGACCCCGAGGACACATCCAAGAAGGTGACGGTGGCGGCCGGCGGCGCCGAATACATGGCGACGCTGGTGAAGCAGCTGCGCGAGGGGCACAGGAACACGATCTTCGTCGCCGCAGGCGACCTGATCGGCGCGAGCCCGTTCCTGTCGGCGATGTTCCACGACGAGCCTTCGATCGAATCGCTCTCGGTGATGGGTCTTGCGATCAGCTCGGTCGGCAACCACGAGTTCGACGAGGGCAAGACCGAGCTGTTGCGGATGCAGAACGGCGGTTGCCATCCCGTCGACGGCTGCCAGGGGCCGCATCCCTTCACGGGCGCCAGATTCCGTTACCTCGCGGCCTCGACGGTGGAAACCGCGACCGGCAGGAGCGTGCTGCCGCCCTACGAGATCAGGGAGTTCGACGGCATTCCCGTCGCCTTCATCGGGCTGACCTTGAGGGAGACCGCGGGCATCGTCTCGCCTGCCGGCATTGCCGGGCTCGAATTCCGCGACGAAGCCGAGACCGTAAACGCGCTGGTGCCGCAGTTGAGGGCGCGCGGGGTCGAGGCGATCGTGGTTCTGATCCACCAGGGCGGCGAGCCCGCCGGCGACTACAACGAATGTCCTGCCATCACGGGGCCGATCGTCGACATCGTCAGGAAATTCGATCGTGCCGTCGACGTCGTCGTCAGCGGCCACACCCACCGCGCCTATGTCTGCGATATCGACGGGCGGCTCGTCACCAGCGGCGACAAATACGGCACGCTCGTCACCGCGATCGACCTCAAGCTCGATCCCGCCACGCGCGACATCGTCGGCGCCAAGGCCGAGAATGTCATCGTCGCCAATGCTTCGCTGGCCAAGGATCCCGAGCAGACCGCATTGATCGACGCCTATGACAGATTATCGGCGCCGATCGCGAACCGGCCGGCCGGCTCGGTGACGCAGACGCTGTCGCGCGTGCCGAACGAGGCCGGCGAAAGCGCGCTTGGCGATGTCGTTGCCGACGCTCAATTGTTCGCGACCCGCGATGCGAAGGATGGCGGCGCCGTCATCGCCCTCACCAATCCCGGCGGTATCCGCAACGACATTATCCCCAAGGAGAATGGCGCGATCACGTTCGGCGATGTCTTCGCCACCCAGCCATTCCGCAACCGCCTGGTCACCATGACGCTGACGGGCAGACAACTCAAGGACATGCTCGAGCAGCAATGGCTGGACCCGAAGCGGCCGCGGATCCTCCAGGTGTCGCGCGGCTTCAGCTATACTTGGGATGCATCAAAGCCATTCGGCGAGCGCGTCAGCCTCGAGACCATGACGTTGGGCGGCAGGCCGATCGAAGCTGGCAGCGGCTACCGTGTCACGCTCAATGATTACCTCGCCGTCGGCGGCGACGGGTTCACCGTCGCCAAGGAAGGCACGGCGCTGCAATATGGCGGCTACGACGCCGACGCGCTGTTCGCGTTCTTCCGGGCGCATGGGCCGGTCGGTCCGCTTCCGCTCACCCGCATCCTGCGCGTGAATTGATCCGGATCAAACGGGCCGGAACGGGACCACCCTTTGCCATTCCGGGCCAAGCGCATAGATTGGGTTTTGCATTGCGTTTTGGCGCCGGATGCGTCAACGACGTCGAAAGCCCGTTCCCCGTGAGGCCGACCTGATGAGCACGCTTCTCCTTTCCCACAAGGCCTGCCTCGACCATGTCACGCCGCCGGGACATCCCGAGAGGCCGGATCGCCTGCGCGCCGTGGAAGAAGCCCTGTCGCATGAGCGCTTCCAGTTTCTGGTGCGCGAAGAGGCGCCGGAGGGCGATCTCGATCTCGTCACGCTGTGCCACAACGAGCACTACGTCACCGAGCTGCGCCACATCGCCCCGACCAGCGGGCAGGTCTATATCGACGGCGACACCTCGATGTCGGCGGGCACGTGGGGTGCGGTGATGCGCGGCGTCGGCGGCGCGGTGGCGGCGACCGATGCCGTGATGGCGGGCGAGCATCGCAACGCCTTCGTCGCGATCCGCCCGCCCGGCCATCACGCCGAGATCGGCAAGCCGATGGGCTTCTGCTTCTTCGACAACGTGGCCATCGCCGCACGCCACGCGCAGCGCAAATACGGCATCAAGCGCGCGGCCATCGTCGATTTCGACGTGCACCATGGCAACGGCACCCAGGACATCTTCTGGTCGGACCCAACCGTGATGTATTGCTCGACGCATCAGATGCCGCTGTTTCCTGGCACCGGCGCGAAAAGCGAGCGCGGCGACCACGACACCATCGTCAATGCACCGCTCGCCTCCGAGGATGGCGGCCCGGAATTCCGCTCCGCATTCGAGAACCTGATCCTGCCGCAGCTCGAAAAATTCAGCCCCGAGCTTCTGATCGTCTCCGCCGGCTTCGATGCGCATTACCGCGATCCGCTGGCCTCGCTGAACCTGCGCGCGGAAGACTACGCCTGGGTGACGCGCAAGCTGATGGATCTCGCCGACAAGACCGCAGGCGGCCGCGTTGTGTCGGTGCTCGAGGGCGGCTATGACCTGCAAGGACTGAAAGAATCTGTTACGGCGCATGTCGGCGCCCTGATGGGCGCTTGACGCACCCGCCACATTACGCCCGCAAAACACTGTTTTCTTGCACCTGAAGCGGGTCGGGCAATCGGAACCGGATATGGCCGAAAATACTCAAGTCGACGTCTCCAGGCTCACCTTCGAGCGCGCGATCGAGGAACTCGAAACGATCGTGAAGCGGCTCGAAGACGGCAAGGTACCGCTCGAGGAGTCCGTGACGATCTATGAGCGCGGCGAGGCCCTCAAGCGGCGCTGCGAGGAGCTGCTGCGCCAGGCCGAAGCGCGCGTCGACAAGATCACCACCGATGCCACCGGGCAAGCCTCCGGCACTGCACCCCTCGACGTGCAATAGGGCCGGCGTCTGACTGCCTTTGCCTGCATTTCCTGATCCGACGTTACTGATAGCGCTGGTGCGGCTGTCGGCTCGGAACACACATCGGGGAACGTCTTCCAAGCCGTCCCGGGATCCGCCAACGCTCTCGCTCCATCCGAAAGCATTGCTGCGGAACCAAGCAAAGCTGGATCCCCGGCGCGAGAGCCAGGGTTAACCACTCTGGCCCGACGGTTGCACCTGCATAGCCCTCATTGGCCCGGCGGGTTGGCTTTGGCCTCAGCTTTGGTGTAAAGCTGCGCAGAGTGTGGCTTTTGCAAGCCTTGCATGGGCACGGAGCACCTGTGACAAGCGCTTCAAGTTGCTCATGAAATTGGCTTGGGACGGACGAAGCCGATCTAAGTGACAGGGATCACAGAGACTGAACCGAAGCGCAGCTAAGCTTACCTAAGCTTGAAGACGGGGCTTGCCCCGTGCGGGTGGCTCCGACGGTTTGAGGACTCGCGCTGCGCCGATATTGTGCAAACCCATCGCGCACCGGAATGACCTTCCGGCGCTGACAAATTGGAAATCGCCGTGAACGCATACAGCAAGACGCCGCTTCTCGACACCATCCGGACGCCGGAAGACCTTCGCAAGCTCAAGGTCGAGCAGGTTCGCCAGGTCGCCGACGAGCTGCGGCAGGAGACCATCGATGCCGTCTCGGTGACCGGGGGGCATTTCGGCGCTGGTCTCGGCGTGGTCGAGCTTACCACTGCGATCCACTACGTCTTCGACACGCCGCGCGACCGCCTGATCTGGGACGTGGGGCACCAGGCCTATCCGCACAAGATCCTCACCGGCCGGCGCGACCGCATCCGCACGCTGCGCACCGGCGGCGGCCTGTCCGGCTTCACCAAGCGCAGCGAGAGCGACTACGATCCGTTCGGCGCGGCACATTCCTCGACCTCGATTTCCGCCGGCCTCGGCATGGCCGTGGCGCGTGACCTCTCCGGCGGCAAGAACAACGTCATAGCCGTGATCGGTGACGGCGCGATGTCGGCCGGCATGGCCTATGAAGCCATGAACAACGCCGGTGCGATGAATTCGCGCCTGATCGTCATCCTCAACGACAACGATATGTCGATCGCGCCGCCCGTCGGCGCCATGAGCGCCTATCTGTCGCGCCTCTACTCCGGCAAGACCTATCGCACGCTGCGCGATGCGGCCAAGCAGATCAACAAGCGCCTGCCCAAGATCATCGCCAACCGCGCCAACCGCGTCGAGGAATATTCCCGCGGCTTCATGATGGACGGCGGCACGCTGTTCGAGGAGCTCGGCTTCTACTATGTCGGCCCGATCGACGGCCACAATCTCGACCATCTGCTGCCGGTGCTGAAGAACGTCCGCGACATGGAGACCGGACCGATCCTGGTCCACGTCGTGACACAGAAGGGCAAGGGCTACGGCCCGGCGGAAGCTTCCGCCGACAAGTACCACGCCGTCGTCAAGTTCGACGTCGCGACCGGCACCCAGGCCAAGGCCAAGCCGAACGCTCCGGCCTATCAGAACGTGTTCGGCCAGAGCCTCGTCAAGGAAGCGCAGAAGGACGAGAAGATCGTCGCCATCACCGCGGCGATGCCCTCGGGCACCGGCGTCGACATCTTCAACAAGGCGTTCCCCGACCGCACCTTCGACGTCGGCATCGCCGAGCAGCACGCGGTGACCTTCGCCGCGGGTCTTGCCACCGAAGGATACAAGCCGTTCTGCGCGATCTACTCGACCTTCCTGCAGCGCGGCTACGACCAGATCGTGCATGACGTCGCGATCCAGAGCCTGCCGGTCCGTTTCGCCATCGACCGCGCCGGCCTCGTCGGCGCCGACGGCGCGACCCATGCCGGCTCGTTCGACAACGCTTATCTCGGCTGCCTGCCCAACATGGTGATCATGGCGGCGGCGGATGAAGCCGAGCTCGTGCACATGGTTGCGACCCAGGTCGCGATCGACGACCGCCCGAGCTCGCTGCGCTACCCGCGCGGCGAAGGCCGTGGCGTCGAGATGCCCGAAGTCGGCATTCCGCTCGAGATCGGCAAGGGCCGCATGATCCGCCAGGGCAGCAAGATCGCCCTGCTGTCCTTCGGCACGCGCCTCGCCGAATGCGAGAAGGCCGCCGACGAGCTCGCCGCTCTTGGCCTGTCGACCACGATTGCGGACGCGCGCTTCATGAAGCCGCTCGACACCGAACTGGTGCTCAAGCTCGCCCGCGACCACGAGATCCTGATCACGATCGAGGAAGGCTCGATCGGCGGCTTCGGCTCGCATGTCGCGCAGTTCCTGACCGACCAGGGTGTGCTCGACACCGGGATGGTCAAGTTCCGCTCGATGGTGCTGCCCGACGTATTCCAGGACCACGACACGCCGGCGGCGATGTACGCCCGCGCCGGGCTCGACGCCAAGGGCATCGTCGCCAAGGTGTTCGAAGCGCTCGGCAAGGATGTGAAGGCCGAGACGGTCAAGCTGGCTTGAGGTGGTACACCTCTCCCGCTTGCGGGAGAGGTCGGATCGCGAAGCGATCCGGGTGAGGGCTTTCTCCCCTTGGGGGTTCTCGCCTGTGGATACACCCTCTCCCCACCCCTCCCCCGCAAGCGGGGGAGGGAGCAGACCGCGCGTTGCGGCTTGCATCTCGACCTCAATTTTCGGTTTCGAATTCCATGAAGATCTATCTGGCAGGGCCGGACGTGTTCCTGCCGGATGCGATCGAGATCGGCCGGCAGAAGGCTGCGATCTGCGCCGCTCATGGCCTCACCGGGCTCTATCCGCTCGACAATGCCGTCGACCTCGCCGCGCCCGATGCTTCGCGGCAGATCTTTTGCGGCAACGAGGCGATGATGGACGCGGCCGATGCTATCATCGCCAACCTCTCCCCGTTCCGCGGCGCCGGGGCCGATCCCGGCACCGTCTACGAGCTCGGCTATATGGCCGGGCGCCGCAAGCTTTGTCTGGCCTATTCCAACGATGGCGCCCCCTATGCCGATCGTCTCGGCCGCTTCACGGAGGTTGCCTCCGAGGGCGGGCGGCTGGTCGACGCCCAGGGGCTGACGGTCGAGGATTTCGGCCTCGTCGACAATCTCATGATGATCCATGCGCTGGAGCTGCACGGCTGCCCGCTGGTGACGCCGGCCAGCAAACCGATCGACGCCTGGCGCGATCTCGCGGCGTTCGAGACTTGCGTCCGGATGGCGGCCGCGCGATTGGTTGCTACATAAGCGCCCGTCCATCTCGAGAAAGCCGATGTCCACTCCCCGCAAGCGCGCGGACGTATTGCTGGTCGAACGCGGCCTGTTCGAGAGCCGGGCGCGGGCGCGCGCGGCGATCGAGGCCGGGCTCGTCACGGCCGACGACCGGCAGGTCGTAAAGCCGTCGGAGACGATCGCCGAGGATGCGGTGATCCACGCCGAGCCCGCGCACCCCTACGTCTCCCGCGGCGGCGTCAAGCTCGCCGGCGCGCTGGAGCGCTATCCCATCGAGATCGAGGACCATGTCTGCCTCGATGTCGGGGCCTCCACCGGAGGCTTCACCGAGGTGCTGCTGGCCAACGGCGCAAGCCTGGTGTTCGCCATCGACGTCGGCACCAGCCAGCTTCATGCCTCGCTGCGCGACCATCCGAAGATCGTGTCGATGGAGGAGACCGACATCCGCAGCTACGAGGGCAAACGCCTGCCGGCGCGGCCCGAGGTCGTCGTCATCGACGTCAGCTTCATCTCGCTCAAGACGGTGCTGCCGGTCGCGCTGTCGCTCGCGGCCGCGCCGATGAGCCTGCTGGCGCTGATCAAGCCGCAATTCGAGGCCGATAGGAAGCACAGCAAGAAGGGCATCATCCGCGACGCCGCCGTGCACCGGGAGATCTGCGACGACATCGCGGCCTTCGCCGCTTCGCTCGGCTGCACCGGCATCGAGGTGTTTCCCTCGCCGATCACGGGCGGCGACGGCAATATCGAATTCTTCCTGGGCGCGCGCCGTGGTTGAGCGCCTGACCATCGATCATGTCGGCCATCGTGGCGACGGCGTCTGCCTCGCCACGGGCGATGCGGTCTACGTGCCCCATACGCTCGGCGGCGAGACCGTCGAGGTCGATCACGTCGTGGGCCACCATCCGGACCGCCGCAAGCTGCTCGCGGTCGATGTCGCGAGCCCCGAACGCATCGCGCCGTTCTGTCCGCATTTCGGCGTCTGCGGCGGCTGCGCGATTCAGCACTGGGCGAGCGAACCGTATCACGCCTGGAAGCGCGGCATCGTGGTCGAGACGCTGGCGCAGGCCGGCATCGATTGCGAGGTGGCGCCGCTGGTCGACGCCCATGGCGCCGGCCGCCGCCGCATCACGCTGCACGGCCGCTTCGGCACGCACGACATCCTCAAGGTCGGTTTCTCCGCGACGAGCTCGCACGACGTCATCCCAATCGACCGCTGCCCCATCCTCGATCCCGCGCTGAACGGGGCGTTGGACGCCGCCTGGGCGCTCGCCGAGCCGCTGACGTCGAAGATGCCGGTGACCAAGCCGCTCGACATCCAGGTCACGGCGACCGCGAACGGCCTCGACGTCGACGTGCGCGGGTCCGGGCCGTTGCCGACGCCGCTGATCACGGCGCTGTCGCGGGTCGCCGAGCAGCATCGCCTGGCCCGGCTGACGCGGCACGGCGAGCTCGTGCTGCAACGCCTGCCGCCGACGGTGAAGATGGGCCGCGCCGAGGTGACCTTGCCGCCCGGCTCGTTCCTGCAGGCGACGGTGGCCGGCGAAGAGACGCTTGCGGCACTCGTCAGCGAACGTATCGGCCGGGCCAAGGAGGTTCTCGACCTCTTCTGCGGCGTCGGCCCGTTCGCTCTGAGGCTCGCCGAGAAGGCGCGCGTCACAGCTTATGACAACGATGCCGGCGCCGTTGCAGCGCTTGCGAAGGCAGCGCGCACGCCCGGCCTGAAGCCGATCAGGGCCGAGCCGCGGGACCTGTTCCGCCGACCGCTGGTGCCGCAGGAGCTGCGCGACTGCGACGCCGTCGTGTTCGACCCGCCGCGCCAGGGTGCGCAGGCGCAGGCGCTGAAGCTCGCCGCGAGCAAGGTGCCCGTCGTGATCGCGGTCTCCTGCAACGTCGCGACCTTTGCGCGCGACGCGCGGCTCTTGATCGACGGCGGCTACCGGCTGGAGACAGTGGTGCCGGTGGATCAGTTCCGCCACACGCCGCATGTCGAGCTGGTGGCGCGGCTGGTGCGATAGACGCCGAGCGGGCCATCGAGCCGACAACCTTGATGCCGGTCAATCGCCCGGCCGTCCCCTTGCGCTAAACGTGTCGTGCGCTAGCGAACGCGGAGCGGACATTGGTGGACAACCGGCGACAATTCATCATGGCCGCGCTCGGGCTTTCTGCGGCGGCGATCGGCGGCCCCCCTGCCGCAGCCGCGGCGATGACTTATGACGACGCCATCAACGCGTCACGGGCTCCGCTGCGAGCCACGCCGAGGGATCGCGAGCTCATCCGATTTGCGACGCTGGCCGCCAACAGCCACAACACGCAGCCCTGGATTTTTTCCGCCCACAACAATGTCATCACGATTGCGCCTGACGTCGCGCGGCGCTGTCCGGCCGTCGATCCTGACGATCATCACCTCTACGTCAGTCTCGGCTGTGCCGCCGAGAACCTCGTCCTCGCCGCCTCCACGCTGGGCTGGCGCGCCGATCCGGTCGTTGACGGCGATCGCATCGTGATCACGCTGGAGGAGGCCCCGCCTGCGCCATCGGCACTGGCCGACGCCATTCCGGTCAGGCAATGCACCCGCGCGGCCTATGCCGGCACACCAGCCGCGTCCGGGATCTTGCGCCAGCTCGAGAACGCCTGCCGCGAACCCGGCGTCTCGGCGATCCTGATCACCGAACGCGCGAGGATGGCTGAAGTCGCCGACTATGTGCTCGCCGGCAATTCGGCGCAGATGCGCGACAAGGCCTTCATGCGCGAGCTCGTCGGCTGGATCCGTTTCAACGAGGCGGAGGCGCTCGCGACCATGGACGGGCTGTTCGCGCCGGCCTCGGGCAACCCCTCGCTGCCGTCGTGGGTGGCGCGGCCGCTTCTGAAGCTGTTCTTCACCGAGAGTGGGGAGAACAAGAAGTATCGCGAGCAGCTCGACAGCTCGGCCGGTGCCGTCGTGCTTGCTGCCGACCGCAGCGACAAGGCGCATTGGATCGCGGTCGGCCGCGCCTGTCAGCGCTTCGGCCTGCAGGCCACGGCATTGGGCCTCAAATACGCGTTCATCAACCAGCCGGTCGAGGTCGCAGCGCTCAGGCCGCAATTTGCAGCCTGGCTCGGACTCGGCGAGCGGCGTCCCGATATCGTGATGCGCTTCGGAGTCGGGCCGAACCTGCCGAGGTCGTTGCGGCGCCCGCCGAACCTCGTGATGCAATCCTAACGCCGCAAGCCGCTCAGCGCCGGCGATTCGCCGGGCAGCATGTTCGATCTGATATCGCTGTCGATGCGGCTCGAATCCTGCTGGGTGTAGCCGACGCCGAACGACAGGCTGAGATTGGAGGTCGGCTTGAACTCGACACCGGCAAATCCGCCATAGCCGGGCGAGGTGCCGGTGAGCGGTGCCAGCGAGCTGCCGATGCCGTTGCCGTATTTCAGCGTGTCGAAGCCGGCAAAGAAGGTGACGGGCATCCCGCCCGCGCCCTTCATCTGATAGCCGAACTGCGTGCTGTCATAGGAGAGCGCGCTGAAATTGCCAAACGAGCCCGCCTGGTTGAAGCCGCTCAACCCCAGATCGGCGCGTTCGCGGCCGATGAAGAACCCGTTCGCCGAACCGGTACGCCAATCGGCCTCGCCGGCGTTGAAGCCGGCGAAGCTGCCATAGGTGTCCGAGCTCTGGCCGGCAGCGCCGCCAAGGCCGAACGGCCCGCCGGGGATCCAGTATCTCAGCGGCGAAGTTTGCGCATGAGCCGGCTCCCCGCCAAGGCAGAGCACCGCGAGCGCTGCAAGCGCGCATGAACGTGCGAAGTCGAACATTCCGCCTACCGTCAAGAATGATGCAAACTATACTCTTTGGACATCATCAATGCCAGCGGAGGGACTGCGCCGGCGTCGCAGCCGCAGGTCCTCGGGGAACCGCGCCTGATGCCGCATGATCCGTTGCTCGCCCGCCTGAATTCCGTTCTTGCAAACGTACCCGGCGTTCAAGCCGTCGTGCTCGGCGGCTCCCGCGCCCGGGGCTGCGCGCACGCGGCCTCGGACTACGATATCGGCCTCTATTTCAGGACGGCGGTTCCGCTGGACACCGAACGGGTGCTCGCCGCCGCGAAGAACCTCGCCGACGATCCCGCCGCCACGACCGCAACGCCAGTCGGAGAATGAGGCCGGTGGATCGTCGGCGGCGCCTGGCTGTCGGTGGAAGGCCGCAAGGTCGACCTGCTCTACCGCGACGCCGACGCGGTCGAGCCCGTCATGGAATCGTGCCGCGCCGGCGTGATCGCCATGGATTACCAGCCCGGGCATCCGCACGGCTTCTGCTCGGCAATCTGGATGGGCGAGATCGCGTATTGTCAGCCGCTGCACGATCCGAACGGCCTGATCGCCCGGCTCAAATCCACTGCGCTTCCCTATCCGGGGCCTCTGCGCGATGCCCTGGTCCGGCGCTTCCAGTGGGAAGTCCTGTTCAGCATCGAGAATGCCGAGCTTGCAGCCGCACGCAACGAGCAGACCCATGTCGCCGGCTGCCTCTACAGATCGCTCGCCTGCATCGCGCAGGTTCTGTTCGCGATCAACGCGCGCTATCTGATCAACGAGAAGGGGGCGCTGCAGGAGGCAGCCGGCTTGCCGCTCACGATCCCGGATTTGGTGGCGCAGTCCGACCGAACCTGGCAGCTCGTCGGCGATGGCGATTTCGCACAGGCCTGCGCGACCCTGCGGCACCTCGACCGACAATTGAAGACGTTGGCGCAGACCGGCGCGACACCGCCGTGAAAGGCTATGCGGTCTTGTCGACGGACGACGACGAATCCGCTGGCGGATACTTCGTCACCGGCACCATGAAGGATTTGCTGCCGACCTGGTAGATGACCTTGCCGTTCTGTCCATCGTCGGTCGCGATCTGCGTCTGCCCGAACATGATGACGTTCTTGTAGACGTAGCCGGTGCCCTGGCGGGTGACGCCGTCCGTGGTGACGCTGACCTGCGCCTCCTTGCCGTTGACGGCAAGCACCTTGAAGCTCGCGCTCTTGCCGTTCTCGCTGGAATAACCGCCCCAGCTTCCCATGAGGCGGCTGTCGGACGCCGGCGGTGCCTGCTTCTCGAGATTGGCGGTCTGCTTGCCGGCGCCGCCGAAGGAGAACAGCATCACCATGTTCTTGCCGTCCTTGGTGCCGACCGTGACGCCGCCGAAAGTGATGAGCGTGCCCTGAACCTCGGCAAAGCCGCGTTCGGTACGTCCATTGTGGGTGTACTCGACCTGCGCCCGGGCACCGCGGATGTTGACGACCTTGAAGCCGACGGGCTGGTTGTTGCCCACCCAATTGCCCTTCCAGTCACCGAGCAGAGCGCTCTGGCGATACATCCGCTCATTGGCGGGTGAAATCTGGCTGGTGCTCGATGTGACGATGGCCATTGGATTGCTCGGACGGGGCCTGACAAACCCGCTTTCGCTGGCTTGGGCATGTCAGGATGCCGGCTGGAAACGAACAGAAACCATGCGATTAGGGACACGCGCCGGTTAACGGGCGGTTAAGCTCACGCGACCGTCGTGCGGGCGGAAGGTCTCGACCTGGGACGTCAACGCCCCCAGCGGTCGGACCAGATCTTCTCCCCGATCAGGCAGTTGACCCTTGGCTCCTTGTCGGCAACCGGCACCACGGGCCGCTCCGGGGTGCGGCCGGCGATTTCCATCAGCAGCTTGGTGCGGATCGCTTCCTTGAACTTGTCGCGCTCCTTGATCGTGATGACGAAGGAGCCGGGACCTCCGATGACGCAATCCTCGTAGTAGACATCGAGATTGTCGATATCCATGGTCGAATAGGACGGCTCCTTGGCCATGATCGGCAGGCCGTTGATGACGATGCCTTTCTCCAACGCGGCGTCGCGCGCCACCGTGACCGGGCCGCCATTGTTGTTCGGGCCGTCGCCGGAAATGTCGATGACGCGGCGCAGGCCCCGATAGGGGTCTTCGTCGAACAGCGGCATGGCGAAGTTGATCGCGCCCGAGATCGAGGTGCGAGACGCACGCCGGATCGGCGTCTTCATGATCTCGGCCGCGACCGCATCCGCCGTCTCCGGTCCGTCGACCAGCCGCCAGGGAATGATGATCTTCTGGTCGCTGGAGGCGGCCCACTCGAAATAGGTCACCGCGATGCGGCCGTTCGGGCCGAGCTTCAGCGCCTGGAGGAATTCCTTCGACTGGATCGCCTGCGCATAGCCTTCGCGCTGGATCGCGAGCTCGTCCATGTCCATGGAGTAGGACACGTCGACCGCGAGGATCAGCTCGACGTCGACGGTCTGCGCGTCCCTGTCGGCCGCAAGCCGCTGCGGTTGATTCTTCGGTGGTTCGAACTTCAGTCCCGGTGCCGCGATGCCCGCGACGTCTCCTCCGGCAAACATGCCGGCCACCAGCACAGCCCCGATCGAGAACAGCAAACGCATCGCAGTCTCCCGTCGTATGACGCGATGGTGACATGCAATCGCCCTGCCGCAAAGCATGAAGATCGCTTGCACTTCACAATCCAGTGCATCGCTGCTCCGTGCTGCCGTCGTTTGGCCATAGCGATGACGAGCGGGAACAGTCGCGATCACTCGCACAGTCATTCGGGGCGAATCGAAGAGGCGAACTTGGAAGCTCGAGCTTCCGGGTTCAGTCTTCGCGGGCCCGGAATTGGCGGCAAACATGGCGGCACGCCCCCGCCCACTTGCCCGATGCGATTTCCATGCTAGGTTGGCTGCACAGATGGGGATGGAGTCCCCCGCTAACCGCCCGGCGGTCCCGTGACCGTAGTGGGCTGATGACTCCTGCTTGAGGAGGGCCATTGTTGGGCCTCGGCCTTGGGCGGGAGCATGGACAACCCGCCGATGGCGGGTTTTTTATTGTCTGATGGCGAGCGCCGGCAGAAGAAGGCGAAGACGTGACGACGACCACACCGCTTGCTGCACGCCGCGGGCTGCCCAGGGGAATCTGGGTGCTCGGCTTCGTCTCGATGCTGATGGACATCTCTTCCGAGATGATTCACGCGCTGCTGCCGGTCTATCTCGTCACCGTGCTCGGCGCCTCCACGCTCACGGTCGGCTTCATCGAGGGCGTCGCCGAGGCAACCGCGTCGATCACCAAGATCTTCTCCGGGGCGCTGTCGGACTGGCTCGGCCGCCGCAAGCTGCTCGCCGCGCTCGGCTATGGGCTTGCCGCCTTCACCAAGCCGTTGTTTCCGCTTGCGCCCAGCGTCGGATGGCTTGTCGCTGCGCGCTTCATCGACCGCGTCGGCAAGGGCATTCGCGGTGCTCCGCGCGATGCACTGATCGCCGATATCGCCCCCCTCGGGCTGCGCGGCGCGAGCTTCGGCCTGCGGCAATCGCTCGACACCATCGGCGCCTTCCTCGGACCGCTCGTCGCGATCGGCCTGATGTGGTGGACCTCTGACGATTTTGCCCTGGTGTTCTGGGTGGCCGTGCTGCCAGCGTTCCTGTCCTTTGGCTTGATCGCCTTCGCTGTGAACGAGCCGGAGCCCGATCCAAGCCGGACCCGTGCAGAAAACCCGCTCAATCTCGCCGCCATGCGGCAGCTCGGAGCGGTCTATTGGCGCGTCGTGGCGGTCGGAATCGTCTTCACGCTCGCGCGTTTCAGCGAGGCCTTCCTGATCCTGCGCGCACAGAACATCGGACTGGGTGTGATGTGGGTGCCGGCGGTGCTGGTGCTGATGAACATCGTCTATGCCCTCTCGGCCTATCCGGCCGGCGTGCTGTCGGACCGGATCAACCGGACCGGCCTGCTTGCGCTCGGCCTCGTCTTCCTCGCCGGCGCAGACCTCGCGCTGGCACTGCTGCCGAGCCTTGCGGGCCTCGCTCTCGGCGTCGTGCTGTGGGGATTGCACATGGGGTTGACCCAAGGCCTGCTCTCGGCCCTCGTCGCCGACGCGGCACCACCAAGCCTGCGCGGCACCGCATTCGGCTATTTCAACCTGTTCACCGGGTTTGCCTTGCTGGCCGCCAGCGTGATTGCGGGCGCATTATGGGACGCCTACGGCCCGGCGGGAACGTTCCTCGCAGGGCTCGGCTTCGCGCTGGTTTCGCTCGTGGGATTGCTCGCGGTCGGCAAGGGCCTGGCGACAGACAAATGATGCAGATCGCAGTCAGGAGACGGCACGTTGAACATCCAATACATTCTGGCGGTCGCCGCCGGCGGCGCGCTCGGCGCGGTCGTGCGCTATCTCGTCGCAATCGGGTCAGGCCGCATCTTCGGCGCCAGTTTTCCCTGGGGCACCCTGATCATCAACGTGACCGGTTCATTCCTGATCGGCGCCTTCACCGCGCTGTTTGCCACGCGATGGAACCTGCCGCAGGCTGCCCGGATCTTTCTGACCGTCGGCATCTGCGGCGGCTACACGACATTCTCGACGTTCTCGCTGGATGCCTGGTATCTGATCGAACGCGGCCAGACCGTCGCCTCGGCGGTCTACATGATTGCATCGGTGGTGCTGTCCGTCGGCGCGCTGATCGCGGCCCTGCATGTCGTTCGCGCGTTTCCGTAGCGTGACGCCCCGCGCGATCGGCATTCCTGCTCATCAGCGGCGGCATGTGCCACCGCACCACGCGTCTTGGAGAAGCCCAAGTGCCTGCACTATGATGAATTGGTGGAACTCATCAAGGCCCGGTTTCTGGAACGATGAACGACCCCGTCACCAAGCCCAAAACCAGGACGAAGACCAAGGTCGAGCGGCCGCGGCTGCACAAGGTCATCCTGGTCAACGACGACTACACGCCACGCGAATTCGTCACCATGGTGCTGAAGGCCGAATTCCGCATGACCGAGGATCAGGCCTACAAGGTGATGATCACCGCGCACAAGCTGGGGTCCTGCGTGGTGGCCGTCTTCACCAAGGACGTCGCCGAGACCAAGGCCACGCGCGCCACCGACGCCGGCCGCGCCAAGGGCTATCCGCTACTGTTCACGACGGAGCCGGAGGAGTAGCGGCTCGGGCGACCAACGCGTGCGCTTCTTCCGCGAGCCCGTACACGCGCTGCGCCTTGGAAAATCCCGCGATCGGAAATTCGCCGAGTGCCTGCCAGTCGTACCGGCAGACATTGGCAAACCCTTCCGAAGCGACGACGGTCCGGCCCAACCGGCCCGTGATCTTCTCCAGGCGCGCCGCCAGATTGACCGCCGGGCCGATGCAGGTGAAGTCGAGGCGGTTGCCGCCGCCGATATTGCCGTAGAGGATGTTGCCGACATGCAGTGCGACGCCGAAACGGAAGCGCTCGACGGCCTCACCGACCGGAAAGGCCAGCGCCTCGACGCTGGCACGGGACTCGCGCGCGGCCTCCAGCACGTGCGCGCAGACATGGGCGGCATCGCCGACATATTCGTCGATCGGGAACACCGCGAGCAGGCCGTCGCCCATGAACTTCAGCACCTCGCCGCCATGGTCGCGGATCGCCGTGACCTGGCAGTCGAAGTAATGATTGAGGATCTGGACAACCGTCTCGGGAGGCAGCCGGTCTGACAGCGCGGTGAAGCCGCGCAGATCCGACAGCCAGATCGCCGCCTGCAAGGTGTCGTTGTGGCCGCGGCGGATCTGGCCCCCGAGGATGCGCGCGCCGGCGCGATTGCCGACATAGGTGTCAAGCAGCATCTCGGCGGTGCGGCGCATCGTGATGATCTCGCTGATGCGTGCGAGCGGCGCCATGATGGCTCGGATGACCGCGATGTCGTCGTCGCTGAAGCCATCCGGGTGCTGCGTGATCCAGCTCGTCGCGTGGACGGAGCCGTCGAGAAAGGGCATCGGCACCGCGATGTAATCGGTCGCGCCTTCGGCGTGCATGTCCTCAAGGAACGGGAATCGCTTGCTGTCCGGATCGCTTGCGCGTCCCCTCACCTCTATCCCCTGCTCGAACACGACGCGAAGCGGGCTGCGAGCGAATTGGGGCGTCTCAACAACCTCGAAATCGACGGCACCGATTTCGACTTCCTCGCCCTGTCGCCAGATGAAGTTTCGGCCGAAAACTTCGGGATGCAACGTACGGATGAAGATGCCGAACCGCCACAGCGGCAGGCCGGCCGCGACCAGACGTTCGCAGAATTCGGCAATCCCTGCGGCCGGCTCCTGGGCCGCCCAGGTGCCGTCGATCAGCCAGTCGAAGATGCGCTGGAGCTCGGAGCTGTTCATGACCGCATTTGCGAACGAAGTTGCGGAGCCGTCAAGCTGCGCGGCGGGCTGGTGTTGCGGTGCTGCGAACCCGGGCGCGGAGTCTTCACCTCTCCCGTAGGAAGGGTGAAGAGGTCAGCGCCCCACTTGGCCGCGATCGCGCAGGAAATGATCCGCCAGCACGCAAGCCATCATGGCCTCGCCGACCGGAACGGCACGGATGCCGACGCATGGATCGTGGCGGCCCTTGGTGAAGATCTCGGTCTCAGTGCCCTGCCGATCGACGGTGAGACGCGGCTGCAGGATCGACGAGGTCGGCTTCACCGCAAATCGCACCACCACCGGCTGTCCGGTGGAGATGCCTCCCAGCACGCCGCCGGCATGGTTGGACAGGAAGCGCGTGCCGTCATTGCCGGTGCGCATCTCGTCGGCGTTTTCCTCGCCGGTGAGCTCGGCCGCGCCGAAGCCGGCGCCGATCTCGACGCCCTTCACCGCGTTGATGCTCATCATCGCTGCGGCAAGATCGGAATCGAGCTTGGCATAGATGGGCGCGCCGAGACCTGCCGGCACGCCTTCGGCGACGATTTCGATCACTGCGCCGATCGAGGAACCGCTCTTGCGGATGCCGTCGAGATAGGTCTCGAAGAATGCGGCCTTGTCCTTGTCCGGGCAGAAGAACGGATTGTTGGCGATCTCGTCCCAGTTCCACTTGTCGCGATCGATCCTGTGCGGGCCCATCTGCACCAGTGCGCCCCGCACCTTGACGTCGGGCAGCACTTTTCGCGCGATGGCGCCGGCGGCAACGCGCATCGCGGTCTCGCGCGCCGAGGAGCGGCCGCCGCCGCGATAATCGCGCAGGCCGTACTTGGCCTCATAGGTGAAGTCGGCGTGACCGGGGCGAAACTTGTCCTTGATCTCGGAATAGTCCTTGGAGCGCTGATCGGTGTTCTCGATCAGGAGCCCGATCGGGGTGCCGGTCGTCACCTGCACGCCGGTTTCGGGGTGCGCCATCACGCCGGACAGGATCTTCACCTGGTCCGGCTCCTGGCGCTGGGTGGTGAAGCGCGACTGCCCCGGCCGGCGGCGGTCGAGGTCCTTCTGGATGTCCGCCTCGGTGAGCGGGATCATGGGCGGGCAGCCGTCGACCACGCAGCCGATCGCCACCCCGTGGCTCTCGCCGAAGGTGGTGACGCGGAACATGTGGCCGAAGGTGTTGAAGGACATCCCGAATTGCCGCCTAGCTGTGACGTCTCAGAGAAACGTTGTTCGTCAACGTTCGTAGCCCTGCGGGGCATGGCGTTCAACCCCGTCCCCGTCATTCCGGGTCGCCCGGAGCGCGATCCCGGAATCTCGAGATTCCCAGGTGCGCAAGGGGGCACCGGAGTTCGATGCTGCGCAGGAGCCTAGCTAAACTTATCCAGCCGGCCGTCACGGAACACGTAGACGGCGCCCTGCTCGATGAAAAGTTCGGCGGCACTGGCGGGGGTCTCGAGGCCGAGGGCCACCATCAAGGCGCGGCAGGTGCCGCCATGGGCCACGGCAACGGTATCGACCAGAAGCGACTCGTACCAGTCGAGCATGCGCAGCTGCACTGCCGCGTAGGTCTCCCCGCCCGCGGGCGCGATCGTCCATTTATCGGCGAGGCGCCTTGCATAGACTTCCGGATCGGAGGCCTCGCTTTGCGCCAGAGTCAGCCCCTCCCAGACACCGTAGCCGATCTCGCGCAGGCGGTCGTCGAGGGAATAGTCGGCAGGCGGCAGGTCCAGCTCGTCGCGCGCGAGCTCCATGGTCTGGCGCGCACGCCCGAGCGGGCTCGACACATAGGGCAGCGCCGCGCGGTCCTTCCCATCGCGCGCGAACAGATCGGCCAGGACCCCGGCAGCGTGCACCGCCTGACCGCGCCCGCGTGCGTTCAGCGGGATGTCCCTGGTGCCCTGCAATCGCCCGAGCGCATTCCACTCGGTCTCGCCGTGGCGAAGGAAGTAGATCGTGGGCACCGGCATGTCGCTGAAAGCTAGTCCTTGCCGCTCAGCGAGATGTCGGGCGCATCCGGCCGTTTCATGCCGAGCACGTGATAGCCGGAATCGACGTGGTGCACCTCGCCGGTGACGCCGCGCGAGAGGTCGGACAGCAGATACAGCGCGCTGCCACCGACGTCTTCGGTCGAGACGTTGCGCCGCATCGGTGCATTGTACTCGTTCCACTTCAGGATATAGCGGAAGTCGCCGATGCCGGACGCGGCGAGCGTCTTGATCGGCCCCGCCGAGATCGCGTTGACGCGAATGTTCTTCTCGCCGAGATCGGCGGCGAGATAGCGCACGCTGGCCTCCAGCGCCGCCTTTGCCACGCCCATCACGTTGTAGTGCGGCATCCACTTCTCGGCGCCGTAATAGGAGAGCGTGATGAGCGAGCCGCCGTCGATCATCAGCTTCTCGGCGCGCTGCGCCACCGCGGTGAACGAATAGCAGGAGATCAACATCGACTTGGAAAAATTCTCCTGCGTGGTGTCGACGTAGCGGCCGTCGAGCTGCTCGCCATAGGCGATCGCGTGCACCAGGAAATCGATCTTGCCCCACTTCTCCTTCAGCACCGCAAAAACGGTGTCGATGGTCGCCGCATCCGTGACGTCGCAATGGCCGAGCACGAGGCCGCCGATCTCGGCGGCAAGCGGCTCGACGCGTTTCTTCAGCGCATCGCCCTGGTAGGTGAAGGCGAGCTCGGCACCGGCCGCGTGGCACGCCTTGGCGATGCCCCAGGCGATCGAGCGGTTGTTGGCAACGCCGAGGATCACCCCGCGCTTGCCCTGCATCAGACCCGAATTCTGCGCCATTGTTGCACGTCCCGTCGAACCCTCGTTGAAGTCTGGAGGTACACCAGCCCTCCTTCGCGGTACAGTCCTAATACGCGGCGTTAACGCTGTTTCGAACGCCGGAATAGCCGTTCCGATCGGGTGTTATGATCGCTATGGGCGCTCGCCGAGTGCCAGGAACGTCAAGACCGCGATGAATGCGTTTCGCCAGAGCGTGGAAGCCATGATCCCGGCGTTGCGCCGCTACGCCCGTGCGCTCACGCGCGATGCGGATGCGGCCGACGATCTGGTCCAGGACACGTTGGTCCGCGCGCTGCGTTCGGAGCGGTTGTTTCTCAGCGGGGATGTCAGAAGCTGGCTCTATACGATCCTGACCAACCTCAACAAGAACCGGCGGCGCTCGCTGGCAAGGCGGCCGCAGTTCATGCCGCTGACGGAGAACAACCCGGATGCCAGCGGGACCGAGGCCGAAGGACGCGACATCGAGAAGGCCCTGGCTACTCTCGTCGAGGAGCAGCGTTCGGTGCTGCTGCTGGTGATGCTGGAAGGCATGAGCTATCGCGAGGTCGCAGACATCCAGGGCGTGCCGATCGGCACCGTGATGTCGCGCCTGGCACGTGCGAGGGCCCACATCAAAGCCTCGCTGGAGGGCGAGCGCCCGGCGCTCAGGCGAGTGAAATGACGGCGGGGTTGATGCATCGATTCATGTCGGCCCGCAGCCCGTCGGCGAAGCGGGCGAAGTTGAACCACGAACGATTGCTTGGACCGCTTCTTGGGCCGCAGAGCCAGAGACCACCGAGATGAACGACCGCAATATCCCAGTGACCGAAGACGAACTGCACGCCTATGTCGACGGCGAGCTGCCGCCCGAGCGCCGTGCCGACGTCGAGGCCTTTCTTGCCGCCCATCCCGACGAGGCCGAGCGCGTGCAATCCTGGCGCGTCATGGCCGAGATGCTGCACGCCCGCTACGATGCCGTTGCTCAGGAGCCGGTGCCGGCACGGCTCGAACTGGAGCGGCTGGAGCGCCGCCCGCGGCAATGGCTCTATGGTGCCGCTGCGGCCGTGCTGGTGGCCTTCATCGCCGGCGGCACTGCCGGCTGGTTCGCGCATGGTGCCGCCAACGCGCCCTCGACTTTCCAGAGCTTGACGGCGGACGCACTCGACGCTCACCGCCTCTATGTCGTCGAAGTCCGCCACCCCGTCGAGGTCGGCGGCAATGAGCGCGACCACCTCCAGGCCTGGCTGACCCGGCGCTGTGGCTGGACCGTGTTCGCGCCGAACCTGGAAGCCAGCGGGCTGAAGCTGATCGGCGGCCGGCTTCTGCCGGGACCGAACGGTCCGGCGTCGTTCCTGATGTATGAGGGCGCATCGGGCGAGCGGTACACGATCTATTCCACCAAGACCGAGAATGGTGCAACGCAAATGCGCTACGCCAGGACGGACAAGGACGGCGCGCTGTTCTGGGCCGAGCGCGGGGTCGGCTACGTCGTCAGCGGCAGCAGTGACCGTGACAGGCTGACCAGGGTGGCGCAGGCCGTGTACGACCAGGCGGAGAAAAACGGCACGTGAGCAACCGCAGACCGTTGTGCCCAGATTCCGTCATTGAAAATTTGGAATCAGGACATGGACGCGTCTCATTATCGCACCGGGTGTTCACGCGATTATGAGTGGCGTTCGATCCGCCGATCGACGCGGGCGGCCTCGATTGGGGTTTTTGGTACCGCGCTGGTCCCCCTTTCGAGGCCGCACCTTCTTATCGACTGCCCCGCCGGACAATCGACACGTCGACCTATGAAGCGCTAGCACGCTTCCGGCACATGATGGGCATCATCTCCCGGACGATGCCCTCAGTTTTTCGAGAACCCCCTTCAGTTCGATCGAGCTAACCCAGCCCGCTACGCGGATTGTAAGGATGATCGTCCCGCCACTTCTCCATCAATGCCTCGAGCTCGGCGTCGTTCCCGTCCGGTAGCATTATCCTGATGGTCACGAAGAGATCGCCTATGCTCCCGGCTTTGGGCAGGCCCTTGCCCTTGAGGCGGAAGGTCCGGCCACTGGAGGTATTCTTGGGCACGGAGAGCTCCACGGCATTGCCGAGGGTCGGCACGCGAACCTTGCCGCCGAGCACCGCCTCGTAGAGCGTGACCGGGAGGTCGATCCTGAGGTCGGCGCCATCGACCTTGAAGAACGGATGCGGCGCGATGTTGATCGTGATCAGGAGATCGCCGGGCGGATGGCCCTGCGCGCTTTCGCCCTGCCCTCGCAGCCGGATCTGCTGGCCTTCGGTGACGCCAACCGGAATCTTGACGTTGAGCTCCTTGCCGGTCGGCAGCCGCACACGCTTCTCGCCGCCCTTGACGGATTCTTCGAGCGAAACGGTCATGGCTACGTTGACGTCGAGATCCAGCCCGATGCCGCCGGTTTCGAACTCGAACTGGGCACCGCCGCCGGCACCCGGGCGCGCGCCGCGCATCCCGCCGCCGAACATGCTGTTGAGAATGTCCTCGAAAGCGCCGCCGCCGCCCGGCCCGCCCGCGCCGCCGCTTCGGAACGTATAGTTCTCGAACCCGCCCGGGCCCGCGCGGCCGCGCGCGCCGCCGCCCGGAAACCCCTGGAAGCGAGGCTTGCCGTCGGCATCGATCTCGCCGCGGTCAAACTGCTTGCGCTTGTCCTCGTCGCCGAGGATTTCGTTGGCCGAGTTGATCTCGGCGAAACGCTCGGCAGCCTTCGGGTCGTCCTTGTTGCTGTCCGGATGGTGCTTCTTGGCCAGCTTGCGATAGGCGCTCTTGATCGCGGCAGCGCTGGCGCTCCGCGGCACCCCCAAGACCTCATAGGGGTCGCGCATTCGTCACGTCTCCTTCAAAAAAATCTAATTGTTCTGGGCTCCCCGCCCCACCTGCGGGTCATGTGGGAAGAGAGTGGCATTTTTGCAACTAGGGGCGCGAACTGGCGCGCGATGTTTAGAGCGCGATCTAAGCGGAAAACCGGTCCCCACTTTGCCGGATCATGCTCAGCTCCGCCACGGCTTTAGCGTATGAATCTCCCAACGGCCACGGCCGCTTTGGCAGCCGGCGCCCTGGAGCCAGCTTTCGGTATTACCGTTGACGTAGCTGGCCAGGAAGTCGCGGCATTTGCGCCCATCCTCGGCGGCATAGGACTGGGCGATCGGCGTCACCGAGCCGCGCGCCCCGGTTTCCGGGTTTTGCCAATGCTGGCTGGAATCCTTGTCGCCCTTGCTGAGGACGTCGGAGGCGGCGTTGCGGGTGAAGGCGAGATCGGTCTCGGTCGGCGGAGCGTCCTTCGCCGGCCGCGCAATCGAACCGGTGAGATCGTTGTCCTCGGCCTTGGCATAGGCGCCGCCGTCGTTGCGGGAAAAGCTGCAGCCGCCGGCACCAAGCCCGATCAGAATCATCGTCATGACCAAGCCGGACGCCCGGATCGCCGATAGGCCAACGCCTTCCCATACCCTATATAGGACGGCAGCGGACAACAACGCGTTTTGGGCCGCGGGACGCAACTCGGACTCCGGACATGACCGACACGACCTCGATGAAACACCAGACACCCTTAACATCCGGTGATTTCACCGCCGCCGACGAGCCATTTGCGCTGTTCGAGAGCTGGCTGAACGAGGCGATCAAGAGCGAGCCGAACGATCCCAACGCCATGGCGCTCGCGACCGTGGACCCTGACGGGCTGCCCGACGTGCGCATGGTTCTGATGAAGGGCTTCGATCCAGAAGGCTTCGTCTTCTACAGCCACATCGCGAGCCAGAAGGGCCGCGAACTCGCCGCAAATCCTAAGGCAGCGTTACTTTTCCACTGGAAGTCGCTGCGCCGACAGGTCCGCATCCGCGGCAGCGTGACGCCGGTGACCGACACGGAAGCCGACGCCTATTTCGCCACCCGCCCCAAGCAGGCCCAGATCGGTGCCTGGGCGAGCAAGCAGTCGCAGGAACTGGAAAGCCGTTTCGCCTTCGAACAGGCCATCGCCAAAGTCGCGGCCAGATACGTCATCGGCGACGTGCCGCGGCCGCCGGGCTGGAGCGGCTGGCGCATCACCCCCTTGCGGATCGAGTTCTGGCATGACCGCCCGTTCCGGCTGCACGACCGTATCGAATTTCGCCGTGACGCGGCCGGCCAACCGTGGTCCAAGACGCGGATGTATCCGTAAAGATTGGGCCGCCTGAAAGATGTCCATGCCGCATTCGTCCAATGCGCCACGCCGCACGCTGCTCCTGACCGGAGCCAGCCGCGGCATCGGCCATGCCACCGTGATCCGTTTTTCCTCGGCGGGCTGGCGCGTCATCACCTGCTCGCGGCATCCCTTCCCGGAGGACTGCCCGTGGGACGCCGGGCCTGAGGACCACATCCAGGTCGACCTCGGCAATCCCATGGATACCGCGCGCGCGATCACCGAGATCCGCAACCGCCTCGAAGGCGGCATGCTGCACGCCCTCGTCAACAACGCCGCGATCTCGCCGAAGGGGCCCGGCGGCTCCCGGCTCGGCTCGGTCGACACCGATCTCGACACCTGGACGCACGTCTTCCACGTCAACTTCTTCGCGCCGATCATGATGGCGCGCGGACTGATCGAGGAATTGAAGGCGGCCAAGGGCTCGGTGGTGAATGTCACCTCGATCGCGGGCTCGCGCGTGCACCCCTTCGCGGGCGCCGCCTACGCAACGTCGAAGGCGGCACTTGCCGCGCTGACGCGCGAGATGGCCTCCGACTTCGGCCGCATCGGCGTGCGCGTCAACGCGATCGCGCCGGGCGAGATCGACACCTCGATCCTGTCGCCGGGGACTGAGAAGATCGTCGAGCAGCAGATTCCGCTGCACCGCCTCGGCACGCCCGACGAGGTCGCCAAGATCATCTACGTGCTGTGCACGGACACCAGTTCCTACGTCAACGGCGCCGAGATCCACATCAACGGCGGCCAGCACGTGTGATCGGTCTGCGCGGTTGCGCGGCAATGTCGGGGCGATCGCGACGGCCTCGCTCTCGCGTCCCGGACGCAGCGCACAGTCGCCGGGTGTTTACCCGACGGGTGACGATGGGACTCAAGCGGGCCGCTTCCGTCCGCGCCGCGGCTGCAGCGGCGTCCCCTCATAGAGGTCGGCGACGGGGCATTGCAGTCCGAATGCGGACAGCTTCAGATCGTCGGAGGGCCCGAGCGTTTGCGAACGCCATCCAGCCGGCGTCCTGGTGTCCAGACGCACCTCCATCCGATCCTGCTCGGTAATGAGCACCGCCTCGCAGGCGTTATGAGCGAGGTAAATCGCTCGCTTGACGTCGATCCACCTGGTCTCGGTGTCTGGCACTCGCGTGCCGTCGGTCGCGGAGACGATCTCTGCCAACAGATAGGCCCGCTCGACGAACCTTTGGCCTGGCTCGTAATCGGCATCGATGACGGCGACGTCCGGCTCCGGGCGGAATTCACCCGATCCGAGTTCGATGCCAGGACGCTGCGTTGCGATGCGGCCCTGATCGTGCTCCGCGAGAGCGTCGTTGAGAAGGCGTCCGAGATTTTCCGCGATATGGTTGTGGGCGATCGTCGGCGGCGTCATCATCATGGGTACACCTGCGATGAGCTCCCAGCGTTCATGGTCAGGGCGACGCTCCTGAAAAGCGCGGAAGCGTTCGCCCGACATCCGTCCGGCCTTCGCGGGGTCTTTGGAGAATTCTTTGATACCAACACCCATCGGCACCTCCGATGACACGAGCGCAGCTTAACCGGCTCCACCACGAACACCAAGAGAGATAAGGATGGCTGGGGCGGAGCGCATGGCCCAGATCGGACGCCGCAGCTGAGCATCTGCGAAGAGTTGCCAAGGGAAGCAAGGCGATCCAGACAACGCCGCCGCAAGACCTGGATCGCCCTTCGCTCCGTTCCTCAATCGAGTCGAATCCGACGTGCCCTTTCGCGCGACCGCGGAGCGGCCGTGCTGAATGCAGTCGAGCAGTCGTCGTCGTTCTCGCCATCGAGCAGCGGAGCACCACAGTGCCGGCACAAGCGTGCCGACATCGACGGCGCCTTGCCGCGCGCCAGGACCTGGCGATAGTTCGCCAAATCGATGACGCTGCGGGGCGACGTTATGTGTTTCTCAACCATGGCTGTTCCTCGCGGCTACGCACTGCTTATCGCAGACAAGTTTCGCGCAAACGTTCAGCCCACCGCTCAAATTTTACCGGAGGAATTGCGGCGCGACGCGGACGTCACCGCACCGCCTCAATGCCGATCTATTCTGCGACACGATCCACCGTGTCTCTGCGAGCGGCGTAAGTTCTCGGTAGGTATCTTTGCGAGCGTGGTTCCTACAGCCACTTCTTCCACTTGAAGATCCAGTACGGCACGACGGCGGCGATCAGCATCATCACGAGCGCCATCGGGTAGCCGTGAACCCATTCGAGCTCGGGCATCACCTTGAAGTTCATGCCGTAGACCGAGGCGATCAGCGTCGGCGGCATCAGGACGACGGCCATCACCGAGAACAGCTTGATGATGTTGTTCTGCTCGAGGTTGACGACGCCGAGCATGGCGTCGAGCACGAAGGTGATCTTGTTGGAGAGATAGGAGGCGTGATCGGTCAGCGATGCCACGTCGCGCTGCATGGTCTTGAGCTGCTCGCGCATGTCCTTCGACCACTTCACGCCCTCGACGACCGCGGACAGGAACGTCACGACCCGGCCGATCGACACCAGGCTCTCGCGCACCTTCGAGGTCAGATCGCCCTTGCGGCCGATCGAGATCAGGATCTGCGAATATCTCTTGGCCTGACCGTGGCGCTCACTCTCGGGCTCGAAGATGTCGTGGCTGACCTGGTCGATCTCGGTGCCGCAACGCTCCAAAATGTCGGCGCAGCGGTCGATCACAGCGTCCAGCAGCTCCATCAGTACCATCTCGCCGGTGATGGAAGGTGTGCAGGAACGGGCCAGCTTGGCCTCGACCAGAGCGAACGGCTTCGGCAGGTCGTAGCGCACCGTCACCAGGCGGTGGTCGCCCAGGATGAAGGTCACCGGCGTGGTCCGGGGCATGTCGGTATCGGATTGGCACATCAACGTCGCGGTCATGTAGCGCGCGCCGTTCTCCATATAGAGCCGGCTGGAGATCTCGATCTCCAGCATGTCTTCCCGGGTCGGGATGGCGATGCCCGCGAGCCGCTCGACCGCCTTGTCCTCGGCAGCGCTCGGATTGACGAGGTCGATCCAGACCGCGTTCTCCGGTAACGCCCCGAGATCCTCGATGACGGCCTTCTTGAGCGCGAACTCGGAGGGAACAAACACTGAAAACATCGAAAGCTCCAGAGGTCGCACGACGGAAGGACAGCCCTTAGCCCGATTCTGACAGGTTCACGATGACAACAACATCAACGAAGCGTTGCATTTGCGGCGGGCTTGGAAGACGCAACTGTGGCATGGAATCGACACCCATGCGCCGATCCCGTCCGGAGAGCCCGGAACACGGCCCAATTTGCGGCAGAATAGCCACAGGTCCACTCTTCCGGAGCGGGAAAAGGGCTTCTGCGCTGGAAATTGTGGCAGATTCCAACGATAATGAGATTAACGGAGTCGAGGAACTTGGGCGCTAAGCTCAGGTCGTCCGCACGGTATTGTTTTGATTGGAACCAAACCATGTCGTCGCTGAGAATTTTGGTTGGGATTTTGGCTGCGGGCCTGATGTTGTCGGGCTGCATGCAGGCCACGCATTTCGAGGCGACGGACACCAAGGCCTTCAAGCCCAAGGACAAGGAGCTCCTCGCCAAGGTCAAGTACGAGAATACCCCGGTCGCAGAGCCGTTCCGCAGGGCGATCGTGCAGTACCACCGCAAGGAAGCGCCGGGGTCGATCGTGGTCGATTCCGACAACCACTACCTCTACTACGTGCTGGATGGCGGCAAGGCGATCCGCTACGGCATCACGGTCGGCGAAGAGGCCATGGCCTGGTCGGGCATCGCCAAGGTCGGCAGCAAGACCGAGTGGCCGGCTTGGCACCCCACCCCCAGCGAAATTTCGCGCCTGGGCGTGCCGACCTATGTCGCCCCCGGCCCGGACAATCCGATGGGCTCCCGCGCTCTCTACCTCTATTCGGGGGGCAAGGACACGCTGTTCCGCATTCACGGCACCAACCAGCCGGAATATATCGGCGCCTCGATCTCGTCGGGCTGCATCCGCCTGACCAATGAGGACGCGATCGATCTCTATGACCGCGTCAAGGTCGGCACCCTCGTCGTGGTGCTCGAGCCGAAGCACGGCGACTCGCCTTACAACTCGCGGCTGGCGCTCGGCAACAGCCAGAACGGTCAGGCTGCCAGCTACTGATCGCCTCTGACCTGGATCGACCTTCAGGGGATTCAAAAGCGCCGGTTCACCGGCGCTTTTTTGTTGCCGGCTTTGTTGCCGGGTCGGACGGTTGAGGCTTCTTCTCAGGTTCGGGCTTGTCCTCCGGCGATGCGGATGTCTCCGCCGCGTCACCAGCGCCTTCCTTTATCTCGGGTTTGGCCGCAACCTCCCGCGGCGGCGCCTCCTCCGGACGTTCCAC
Source organism: Bradyrhizobium sp. (assembly GCA_035575945.1). Lineage (GTDB taxonomy): Bacteria > Pseudomonadota > Alphaproteobacteria > Rhizobiales > Xanthobacteraceae > Bradyrhizobium. The sequence continues at coordinate 67,457 of DATLXF010000029.1, forward strand.
CGGAAGCAGCGGGGCGACCTGAGGCAGGGGTTCCCACACATTCCACTGGCAGATCCGGTAATCGTTGCGCCGCTGCGCCAGGTCGAGGTGGATATGGTCCTCATGGTACCAATCCGAGCCTGGGCCGAGCACGGTCGAGAAGCGCGCACAAACCGACTGCAGCACGCGCTCGCGGACCTCGCGCGAGGCGGTGCGGTCGGTGAAGCCGATCGACTGCCCGTTGGCGAGCTTGACGGCGCGGATATCGATCGCATTGGCCTTGCCGTGCTCGGACAGCATTGCGCCGGCGACACGGTTGCGGCCGCGGCATTGGAAGCTGTCGAAATTGTCGAGATCGCTGATCGTCGAGCCGAGGCTGGTCGCCAGCGGCGCCATGTCCTTGCGCACCCAATCGGCGATTGCGGACGCCATGCTGCAGCGGAGGATGGCCGCCGGCTTCACGGTCACTTTGCGCTTGTCCGGCAGCACGATGGCCTCCAGTCGCACCAGATCCTCGCCGCCACAGGCGCCGGGGCCGCGGATATCCGGAATGGAGGGCGCGATCGCGATCTCCTCGGTCAGCGCGAGCCGGCAGGCCGACGCCTGCTTCTCGGGCGGCGGCGCGGCCTCCGCGGGCTTGTCCGCGTCCGGCTTGTCGGCAGAGGTGTTGCCGTCGGCCTGCTCCGGCGCCTTGTCGGATACTTTGGGGGCCTCCTCGGGGCGGGGCTTCGGCAGCGGAATCCTTGCGGCACGAGAGATCGCGCGCGGCTTTGGGGCGCCGAGGTTGAATATGTCGAGCGGCGCAGGATATTTCCGCGCTTCTGCCCTCCCAATGGGCACGAATGACAGCCCCAGCAGAGCGGTAACCATTGCCGCGCCGACGGACATAAAGCCGCGACAAGACCATTTGCGGCGAAAGTCCGGCAGGCTAAAAGTCATGACAATTCTTTGGCCCAAGCTGAGAGCGATAACGCGCCCAGCGACTTCTCGGAGGAACGTGAGAATGCTTGGTTTGATGCAAGACTGGCCCCTGCTCTGCCACCGGATCATCGAACACGCCGCCAGGATTCATGGCAAGCAGGAGGTGGTCACACGCTCGGTCGAGGGACCGATCCATCGCACCACTTACGCCGAGATCCACAAGCGCGCGCTCAAGGTTTCGCAGATGCTGGAACGCGACGGCATCAAGCTTGGCGACCGCGTCGCGACCATCGCCTGGAACACCTGGCGCCATCTGGAGGTCTGGTACGGCATCATGGGGATCGGCGCCATCTGCCATACCGTCAATCCCCGCCTTTTCCCCGAGCAGATCGCCTGGATCATCAATCATGCGCAGGATCGCATCGTGATGACCGACATCACCTTCGTTCCGGTCCTGGAGAAGATCGCAGACAAGCTGACGAGCGTGGAACGCTACGTCGTGCTGACCGACAAGGCACACATGCCGCAGACAACGCTGAAAAACGTGGTCGCCTACGAGGACTGGATTGCGGAGGCCGACGGCAAATTCAAATGGAAGGAATTCGACGAGAACACGGCGGCGGCGATGTGCTACACCTCCGGCACGACCGGCGATCCCAAGGGTGTGCTGTATTCGCATCGCTCCAACGTGCTGCATGCGTTGATGGCCAACAATGTCGACGCGCTCGGCACCAGTGCGTCCGAGACAATGCTGCCGGTGGTTCCGCTGTTCCATGCCAACAGCTGGGGCATCGCCTTCTCCGCACCCTCGCAGGGCACCAAGCTGGTGATGCCCGGGGCCAAGCTCGACGGCGCCTCGGTCTATGAGCTGCTCTCGACCGAGAAGGTGACGCACACCGCCGGTGTGCCTACGGTGTGGCTGATGCTGCTCCAGCACATGGCGGCGAACAATCTGAAGCTGCCGGATTTGAAGATGGTGATCTGCGGCGGCTCGGCGATGCCCCGCTCGATGATCAAGGCCTTCCTCGACATGGGCTCGAATGTCCGCCACGCCTGGGGCATGACCGAGATGAGCCCGATCGGCAGCGTCGCGGCGCTCAAGCCGCCGTTCCAGAATGCCACCGGCGAGGCCAGGCTCGACGTGCTCCAGATGCAGGGCTATGCGCCGTTCGCTGTAGAGATGAAGATCACCGACGATGCCGGCAAGGAGCTGCCCTGGGACGGCAAGACCTTCGGTCGCCTCAAGGTCTCCGGCCCTGCGGTCGCCAAGGCCTATTATCGCGTCGACACCAACATCCTCGACGACGACGGCTTCTTCGACACCGGAGACGTCTCGACCATCGACGAGGACGGCTACATGCGGATCACCGACCGCTCCAAGGACGTGATCAAGTCCGGCGGCGAGTGGATCTCCTCGATCGATCTCGAGAACCTCGCGGTCGGCCATCCGGCCGTGGCGGAAGCCGCCGTGATCGGCGTGTTCCACCCGAAATGGGACGAACGGCCGCTTCTGATCGTACAGCTCAAGCAGGGCCAGCACGCCACGCGCGAGGAGATCCTGAAGTTCATGGAGGGCAAGATCGCCAAATGGTGGATGCCCGACGACGTCGCCTTCGTCGACGGTATCCCGCATACGGCCACCGGCAAGATCCTGAAGACGGCGCTGCGCGACCAATTCAAGGATTACCGCTTCCCGAACGCGGCGGCGTAGCGGCACGGCAAGCAACGTCATTCCGGGATGGTCCGAAGGACCAGACCCGGAATGACGGACAGTAACAGTCCCGTCTCCCTTGAATTTGCCGCCGCGCCGTGGTCTCAACGGACCATCGTCGCGCCGGATCCGCCGGCATCGCCAACCCCGGCAGAGCTCACTCGATGGCCCGCAGGTTTTCCGCTCCCTATCAGTCGGAGCCAGTGTCGAGCCTCGCGAGCTGGGCGCGCAATCTCGCGGTCTTCGCGGTGGTGGCGGTGGTGGCCTCGGTCATCATCGTCCGCTTCGATTTCCTGGAGCCGAAGCCGGCGCTTGCGACGCTCCTCGGCGGGCTCGCGATATCAGGCCTCTCGATCCTGTTCGGGCTCGCCGGCTTTGCCGCAATCTGGCAGAACGGCTCGCGCGGCATGGCGCGCATCCTGCTCGCTTTCCTGATCGACGGGGCGATCCTCGCCTATCCTGCCTATCTCGCCTTGCAATATCGCAGGCTGCCGTCGATCTACGACGTCACCACCGACCCGATCGATCCGCCGCGCTTCGAGGCGCTGGCACGGCTGCGCACCGGCGAGGGCACCAACTCCGCGGTCTATGCCGGCCTGTACTCGGCGGAGCAGCAGCGCCACTTCTACCCCGATATCGAGCCTGTCGAACTCGAGATTTCGGCCGACCGTGCCTATGCGATCGCGCTCCAGCTCGTCCACAAGCGCAAATGGATCGTGATCGACGAGCGCGCACCTCAGCCGCCCCGCCGCATCGGCCGCATCGAGGCGGTCGCGCGCACGCCGATCATGGGTTTTCGCGAGGACGTCTCGATAAGGGTCGTGGCGGACAGCGATGATTCGCGCGTCGACATCCGCTCGGCCTCGCGCAATTTCGACAGAGATCTCGGCAGCAATGCCGCGCGCGTCAAGAAATTCATCGACGACCTCAACGCCGCCGCCGATGCCGACGCGCTCAAGCCGGTGAAGAAGACGCCGGTCGCGCCGCCCAAGGCGCCAGCGAAGACGGTGAAAAAATAGCGAACTGGCGGGTGGCGAATGGGCCCGCCCACTCGCTACTCCCCATTCGCCATTCGCCATTCGCCCCCTAGGCCATCCGATACGTCCCGCCGATCACGGGATCACCGTCCGTCGCGACCACGCCGCGGGCGACCAGGTCCTCCAAATGCGCCAACACGGAGTAGCCGGCGGCCGTCGTCAGCCTCGGATCGATCCCGATATAGATCGCGCGGACCATGGTCGGGATATCGGTCTCGCCCTTGGCGAGGCGGTGCAGGATGGAGGCCTCGCGCGCCTTGCGGTGCCGGATCAGGAAACGCACGAAGCGCTGGGCTTCGGGGATCTCCGGGCCGTGGCCGGAGAAATAGAAATCCTCCTCGCGGGCCGCGAGCCGGTCCAGCGAGTCCATGTAGTCGGTCATCGAGCCGTCCGGCGGCGCTACGATCGAGGTCGACCAGCCCATCACGTGGTCGCCGACGAAGTTGAATTTTCGCTCCGGCCAGGCGAATGCCAGATGGTTGGCGGTGTGGCCGGGGGTCGCCACGGCCTCGAGCCGCCAGCCCCGGCCCTCGACGACGTCGCCATGGGCGATCCTGATGTCCGGCACGAAGTCACGATCAGAGCCGGATTCCGGATTGTGTTTCTCGCTCTCGAAACGGGGGCGCGAGGCGCGATGCGGGCCCTCGGCGTAGACGGGTGCAGCCGTCGCCTGCTTGATGCGCGCGGTATTCGGCGAATGGTCGCGATGGGTGTGGGTGACGAAGATGTGGCTCACCGTCTCGCCGCGCACGGCATCGAGCAGCGCAGCCGCATGCGCCTCATCGTCGGGACCGGGATCGATGATCGCAACATTGCCCTGGCCGACGATGTAGCTGACCGTGCCTGTGAAGGTGAACGGGCTCGGATTGTTGCAAAGCACGCGCCGCACGCCGGGGCAGACCTCCTCGACGAGGCCGGGCTTCAGCGGAAAGTTGCGGTTGAACGGGACGTCGTCGTTATCGGACATGGCTTCTTCTTCGTTCCTTGACGTCATTCCGGGATGGCCCGCGAGGGACAGACCCCGGGATCTCGAGATCCCGGGTTCGATGCTGCGCATCGCCCCGGGATGACGGAGAACCAGCTCAGAAGAATGCCTGAATACCCGTGATCGCGCGGCCCAGGATCAGGGCGTGGACGTCGTGGGTGCCCTCGTAGGTGTTGACCGTCTCGAGGTTATGGACGTGGCGCATCACGTGATACTCGATCGAGATGCCGTTGCCGCCGTGCATGTCGCGGGCGGCGCGGGCGATGTCGAGGGCCTTGCCGCAATTGTTGCGCTTGACGATCGAGATCATCTCGGGCGCGAACTTGCCCTCGTCCATCAGGCGACCGACGCGGAGCGAGGCCTGCAGGCCCAGCGCGATCTCGGTCTCCATGTCGGCGAGCTTCTTCTGCACCAGCTGGGTGGCCGCGAGCGGCTTGCCAAACTGCTTGCGGTCGAGCGTGTACTGGCGGGCGCGATGCATGCAATCCTCGGCGGCGCCCAGCGCCCCCCAGGAGATGCCGTAGCGGGCGCGGTTGAGGCAGCCGAACGGGCCCTTGAGGCCGGAGACGTTCGGCAGCAGGGCATCTTCGGGAACCACGACACCGTCCATCACGACCTCGCCGGTAATGGAGGCACGCAGGGACAGCTTGCCGCCGATCTTCGGCGCCGACAGGCCCTTCATGCCCTTCTCCAGCACGAAGCCGCGGATCTGGTTGTCATGCGCGGCCGACTTGGCCCAGACCACGAAGACGTCGGCGATCGGCGCGTTCGAGATCCACATCTTGCTGCCGGTGAGGCGATAGCCGTCCGAGACCTTCTCGGCGCGGGTCTTCATCCCGGCCGGGTCGGAGCCGGCGTCGGGCTCGGTGAGGCCGAAGCAGCCGACCCACTCGCCGCTGGCAAGCTTCGGCAGATACTTCTTGCGCTGGTTCTCGTCGCCATAGGCGTAGATCGGATACATCACTAGCGAGGACTGCACCGAGTTCATCGAACGATAGCCGGAATCGACGCGCTCGATCTCGCGCGCGACGAGGCCGTAGGCGACGTAGCTCGCATTGGCACAGCCATATTCTTCCGGCAGCGTGATGCCGATCAGGCCGAGTTCACCCATCTCGTTGAAGATCTCGCGGTCGGTCTTCTCCTCGAGATAGGCCTTGGAGACGCGCGGCAGCAGCTTGTCCTGGGCATAGGCACGGGCGGTGTCGCGCACCATGCGTTCGTCTTCGGTCAGTTGCTCGTCGAGCAGGAACGGATCGTCCCACTGGAAAGAAGCCGCAGCCGGCTTGTCCTTGGCCTGAGGGCGCACGCTCATGAAACGTCCTTTCGCATCTGGTTCCGTCAATGATTGCCGGACAAACTAGAGCGCCACGGCAACAAGTTCAATTGCATCCTGGCGTCTGTCGTTCCGGGGCCGCACAAAGCATCGAACCCGTTCGTCCAGCGGCTGCGAGTTTCCGGGTCTGGCGCATTCCGCGCCATCGTCGAAATGACGAGCGTGTCAGCTTTCGAGTTGCTCGTTGGCGACGATCTCGATGCCGAAGCCCGACAGGCCCTTGTAGTCGTGCACCGAGGAGGTGAGATGCCGGATCGACGTGACGCCGAGGTCGCGCAGGATCTGAGCGCCGACGCCGACCTCGCGCCACTGGCGGTTGCGGTCGGCCTCCGTCGAGGACTCGTCCGGCAGCGGCGCCACGGGAACACCGGCGGCGCCATCGCGCAAGTAAACCAGAACGCCACGGCCGGTCTTCTTGAAATGATCGAGCACGGCCGCCATCCGCTTGTGGCCGGTGAAGGTGTCCTTGACGATGTTCGGCTTGTGGAAGCGCGTCAGCACGTTCTTGCCGTCACCGACGCCGTTATAGACGAAGGCGACGTGGGCGATGGAATCGAACGGCGAACGGTACGCATAGCCCTGCAACGGGCCGATCGGACTCTCGGTGACGAAGGTCGAGACCCGCTCGATCAGCTTCTCGCGCGCCTGGCGATAGGCGATCATGTCCGCGATGGTGACATGCTTCAGCTTGTGCTCGGCGGCGAAACGGGCGACCTGCTCGCCCTTCATCACGCTGCCGTCGTCGTTCATGAGCTCGCTGATGACGCCGACCGGCGGCAGGCCCGAGAGCTTGCAGAGGTCGACGGCAGCCTCGGTATGGCCGGAACGAAGCAGCACGCCGCCATCCTTGGCGATGAGCGGGAAGATGTGGCCGGGACGGGCGAAATCGTTGGCGCCGACGTTGGGATTGGCGAGCGCGCGGCAGCACGAGGCGCGCTCCTCGGCGGAGATGCCGGTGCCGCCGTCGGGCTTGTAGTCGATCGAGACCGTGAACGCGGTGGTGTGCGCGGAATCATTGTGGGCGACCATCGGATCGAGCCGCAGCCGGCGTGCGTCCTCGGTCGTCACGGGTGCGCAGACGATGCCGGAGGTGTGGCGGATGATGAAGGCCATCTTCTCGGCGGTGCAGAGCGAGGCGGCGACGATGAGATCGCCCTCGCCTTCTCGGTCCTCGTCGTCGGTGACGACCACGAGCTCACCCCGGGCAAAGGCCTGCAAGACTTCCTGAACGCTGTCGGGCATTTCCCAATCTCTATCGGTTATGGCCGGGAGGCTTAGCCGGACTTGGGGCAGGGCGCTAGTCTCCCCAGTGCAACCACATATGCCGGAGGGCAAGCCTGCCGACGGGTTTCGGGCTTGCACCGGGCATACCAGCGATATAGGCGCGGATTGCGTGCAAGGAAGGCGGCCGAACGCAGTTCAGGGCAGCACCTCGCGGCGCTCGCCGAGGCGCTGATCGAGCTCGGCCCGCTTGTCGGCGAGCAGGCCGGCCTGGGCGGCTTCGATCACGGTGAACAGCTCGTGGGCATCGCTGAGCCGGGTCACGGTGACGTAGCTGGCGCCGGCCTCGTAGAGCGCGCCGACGTCGGCCAGCAGGTCGGCCGTGGCGACGATCAGGGCGGTCGGATTGAGCGCGCGGACGTGGCGGACCAGCTTCTCGTTGGTGGCGCCCTTCAGCAGCGAGTCCGGCACGCTGAGGATGATCATCTCGGACTTGCCGATGCCGGCGTGGAGCAGCGTATCGACATTGCTGATGTCGCCATAGATCACGTGCAAGCCGCGCGAGAGAAGAGTCTGGTACACATTGGGGTTGAAATCGACCACGGTGATCTGCTCCAGCAGCACCGGCGTCTGGCGTTCGATCTCGGCCAGCAGAGCGCTCGCCGCGCGGAAAAAGCCGAGGATGACGATGCGGCGGGCTTCGCCATGGCCCTCGTGCCCGTCCTCGGCATGGCCGTTGCCATGGTCGAGATCGCGCAGGCCAATGCGCTTCAAGGGGCCGATCGCCCAGCGCGTGATGTCGTCGCTGCGGGTCATCACGAAGGTGGAGAGCACCGCAAGCACCACGAAGGCGAACGAGGCGGCGTTCGCCGTCTCGGCCGAGATATGGTGATCGGCGATGCCGGTCTGGATCACCACCAGCGAGAACTCGGAGATCTGCGCGAGGTTGAGGGCCGGCAGCAGGCTGGCGCGCAAGCCCTGCTTCATCAGGTAGAGCGGGGTGAAAGTGGTGACGAGGCGGCTCACGACGGTAAAGGCCGCGATCATCAAGGCGAGGCTGATCACCGAGAGGCCGGGCACGGGAATGGTCATGCCGAGCGAAACGAAGAACAGCGTGATGAAGAAGTCGCGGAGCGTGGTGACCTTGGCGGTGACATCCAGCGCATAAGGGAAAGTCGAGAGCGAGACGCCTGCGATCAATGCGCCCATCTCGCGCGATAGCGACAGCTGGTACGCGGTCTCGGCGACCAAAAAGCACCAGGCGAGCGCGCCGAGCAGGACCAGCTCGGGGCGCCGGGCGATCTGGTGGAACAGGCGCGGCAGCACGTAGCGGCTGACCAGAAGGGCGGCCGCGACCAGCACAGCGACGCGGCCGATCGAGAGCAGGATGACGCTGACCTCGAGGTTGGCGAGGCTCGGCTGCACCGCCAGGAACAGGATGGCGAAGATGTCCTGGAGCACGAGGACGCCGAGGGTGATGCGGCCCGGCAGCGTGTCCAGTTCGCGCTTCTCGTAGAGCACCTTGACGATGATGACGGTACTCGACAGCGCGCAGGCGACGCAGAGATAGACCGCGTCGAAATGGCCGCCCCCGAGCGACAGGCCGATGCCGACGAAGAACAGGGCCCCGAGCAGACAGCCGCCCAGCAGCTGGCTGCCCGCCGCGAACAGAATCACCCGCCCGGCCCGCACGATCTTCTTGAGATCGATCTCGAGCCCGATCATGAACAGCATGAAGATCAGGCCAAGCTCCGAGATGACGCTGATCGATTCCTGCGAGTGGACCCAGCCGGCCCCGAATGGACCTATGCAAAAGCCGGCGATAAGGTAGGCCAGGATCAGCGGTTGCCGGGAAAAATGGGCGAGAAGCCCCAGCATCCAGGCAAACAGGATAGAGAGTGTGATATCGCGAATGAGCTCGTGCATGCCAAATTGGTCCGTTTTGCCGCACCCTAGAGGCGGGTTGCGGTGCGGCAAGCGAGCAATTCGTCACATACGCAATGGGCTTTTTGCAGCCATGCTGCTAGGTCCCCTCGCCTTTGCCGTGCCCGCCGCCGCGCAATCCAAGGTCAATATCGAACAAAACTTTGCCGATTCGCTCACCACGCTACCGAAGGAGCAACTGGCCGTCTCCGGCGGGTTCTATGTGCCTGCCTATTCCAGCGTCGCGATGAGCCAGGGCAAGCTGCGTGTCGACTTCTCGGTGACATTGAGCGTGCACAATGCCTCCGAGACCCAGCCGCTGGTCATCAAACGCATCGCCTATTTCGACACCGCAGGCAAGCAGGTCGAGAGCCATCTGAAGGGGCCGGTGGCGCTGAGGCCGCTCGCCACCATCTCGATCTTCGTTCCGACCGACGATTTGCGCGGCGGCACCGGGGCCAATTTCCTGGTCGACTGGGCCGCCGCCGGCGAGATCGCCGAACCAGTGGTCGAAGCCTTGATGGTTGGCGGCATCGCCAATGCGCATTACGCTTTCATCAGCCAAGGCCGTCCCACCAGGACGGCCACAAAGAAGTGAGGCCGCCCGGCCCGGACGGCCGGCGGCAAGCAACGCGACCGGTGCAAAGCCGCCGCTCGAGAAGAACAAAACGAGGAACGCTCCCATGACGTCCAGCTTCGATTTCGCGCCCCTGTTCCCCGCAGGGCTGCCGGCCCCCTCTGCGCGCTGGACGGGCCTTGCCAGATATAGCTTCGTCGGTGGCAACAACGATCCCGAGCAGGTGCCGCTCGACGCGCTGATCGAGGCGGCCAACACGGTGCTGCGGCACGAGGGCCGTTCGCTCGCCACTTACGGGCTGGCGCATGGGCCGCAGGGCTACCTGCCCTTGCGCGAATTCCTGGTGACTAAACTGCGGCGCGATGCCGGGATCACCTGCACGATCGACGATCTCCTGATCGTCTCCGGCTCGCTGCAGGCGCTCGATCTCGTCAACGCCACCCTGCTGGCGCGGGGCGACACCGTGATCTTCGAGCAGGACAGCTATCAGGGCTCGCTGAACCGCCTGGCGCGGCTCGGAGTGAATGTCGTCGGCATTCCCCTCGACAAGGACGGCATGCGGATGGACGTGCTGGCGACGGCGCTGGCCGACCTGAAGAGCCGCGGCATCCGGCCGAAATACATCTACACCATCCCGACCGTGCAGAATCCGACCGGCAGCATCATGCCCGAGAGCCGCCGGGCCGAGTTGGTCCGGCTCGCGACCGAATATGGCGTGCCGATCTTCGAGGACGATTGCTATGCCGACCTCGTCTGGTCGGGGCAGCGGCCGCCGGCGATCTACGCGATGAGCCCGAGCGGCGGCGTGATCCATATCGGCTCGTTCTCCAAGTCGATCGCGCCGGCGCTGCGCGTCGGCTTCGTCGTGGCACCTTGGGAGGTGATGTCGCGGATGCTGGCGCTGAAGACCGATGCCGGCTCCGGCGCGCTGGAGCAGATGGTGCTGGCCGCCTATTGCAAGCCGCATTTCGCCAGCCATGTGCCGGCGTTGACGAAGGCGCTACGCACCAAGCTGGACACGCTGATGGAAGCGCTCAACGAGCAGTTCGGAACGGCCGCCGAATTCGAGGAGCCCAAGGGCGGCATTTTCCTCTGGGTGAAGCTGCCCGACCAGGTCGATACGCTGAAGCTGTATCAGGCGGCGCTCGCCGCCGGCGTCTCGATCAATCCGGGGCCGGAATGGTCGACCAACAAGGGCCATTCCAGCTCGCGGCTCAGGTTGTGCTTTGCAAGCCCAACGCATCAGCAGATCCGCGAGGGCGTCGCCGTGCTGGCCGAAGTGTGCCGCAAGGAATTCGGCGTGCCGGCCCGAAGCAGCAATGTGGAGAAGCGGGCGTAAATGAGACGGGCGGCACGGATCGCGCGATGGATACTCGGAACCTTCGTCGCTCTTGGTGTGGTGGTCATCGCGTCTGAAATCCTAGACTTCGCGACGAGCACTGAAGCGAGCGCTCGAGAAGAAGCACGGCTTGCCTTTCGACAAGAGTGTGCGAGGCGCGGGATTGCTCCCGACCAGTTTGAAGCTCCACGAAGAATCAGATCACCAGGACGAACCTACGCGTTTCTTTGGAAGGATCGGTCGAATGGCGATCAGATCGTCACCATGATCCGTTACCTTCCATCAGATTCGGAAGCCTGGTCGGTGGGCCGCGATGCGGTCTTCGAGCCGTATTGATCAGCGTCGCGCGGGTCCCGCGCGCCTCGACGCTGACCTCTACATCGGCTGTAGAATCAGGCCGCCTGGGGCTGGCTGCCGTGGATCGCGGACGCCAGCCGCAGCAAAAGCACGATCGAGACGTTGCCCTTGCCGGCCTCGATCTGGGCGATATAGCGCTCGGAGATTCCGGAACGGCGAGCCAGCTCCCGGCGCGACAGGTCGCAGCGCATGCGCGAGGACCGCAGGCGATCGCCCAGCTCGGTCAGAAACGCGGCCTCGGAATAAGGCGGCACGGCACAGCTCCCCGGCAGCACTTCGCCCGCAAAATCCATGACTTGATTCAGCATTGCTCTATCCACGTTCGCCTTCGGGAGCTGCCACCCTACTCTTCGGTCGCCCTGCATCATTGACGCGGATCAAATTCGCGAGCGATCGGCCGCGGGCGTGGAACGAGCGTGGACGGGATGCTACGCTTGAAATCCTTCGAGGCGGGGGTTTTCGGGACATGGTGCGTTGTTCGAGCCGCTGGATCGCGGTTGCGGTGCTGTGGTGTGCGTTCACCTCGGCGGCCGGTGCCGAGACGTTGGCCGCAACCGTGGAGCAATGGGGCCTGCTCGGCTCATGGGCGGTCGATTGCACCGCCCGGCCCGACCGCGACAGGGGTGCTCGCCTGACTTACGAAATCCGGAAGGACGGACGGGTGATGTACCGCCGCGATTTCGGCGAGGCCAGGGACGAGAACGAGGTGGTGTCCGCCGCGATCGACGCCGAGGGCCTGCTCAATGTGATGGTGTACTTCCCATCGCTGCGCCAGACACGCGAATTCGGACTCCTGCTGAAGGACGGCAGTCTGCGCGCGATCTACAATCGCAGCGAGCGGGGCGAATACACGATCAGGGACGGCAGATACGTTGCCACCGGCAAGCCGACACCCGCGCAGCAGCGCTGCGAATAGGGGCCTCGTCTGAACATCCGTTCAGAATTCTCCGCCGGTCTCTCCGGAACGTTCGCACAATTCTGCGGTTTAGATGTGCATTCATTTGGAGGACATCATGAAGAAGCTTGGTTTAATGGTTGCGGCCCTCGGTGCGCTCGTGATCGCGGCGCCGACGCTGGCCAGCGCAGAGACGGTGGTGATCAAGCGCAGTCATCATTACCACAAGCCGTATGGCGCACGCGCCGAGTATCGCATGCACCATCACGATCGCGGCTGGCATCGCCACCATCGCGGCGACCGCGTCGTGGTGATCAAGCGCGGCCACCGCCATCACCATCACTACCGCTAATGCGCAACGCCATGGATGGCCCCTGACGGGGCCATTTCCATGGGTGCTCGACGATTTGGCGCCGTCTCGTTCAGGCTGGCACAAGGCCTAGGATGGCGCGCAACGCCTGTCTCACAAGTGCTGCGCGAACACCGGACGCAGCTGCAGCTGCGTCACGATGTCGACTGACCCGAGGTCGCGGTCTGTTCGGATCGTAATAATGCGCGGCGATGTAGTGCATGTCGGCGGTGAGCCAGACGATGTTGCGGATGCCGGCGCGCTTGATGGTGGAGAGCAGATCGCCAATCTCGTGCTCGCGTCGATCGGGCGGCCCATCGCCGCGCGACGGCGTCCAGGCTCATCAGGCCGATCGGCAGATCGGCCGCGATCACCTTCCAGGTCGCGCGCGGGGCGGCGAGCTCGCCCTTGAGCCAGGCGAGCTGCTCGGCGCCGAGAGATCCAGCCGCGATGATCATCGCCCTTTTTCCAGCTGCGCATGTCGATCGTGAAGACGTCGAGCAGCGGGCCGTACCCGCCCCTTACGCGAGCGACGTCGCGGATCGGCATGAAGTCGAAGAAGGCGCGACGCGCGCGACCAGGCGCGGGGCGCCGTCGGAACTGCCGCCGGGTCATGCGCGAGAAAGAGCGGGGCGCCGCCCCTTCGGGAACCTTCGTCGAATCGCGACGGAAGGTGCCTGCTCCCTGACTCCAAGCTTATGGTTTCTTGACTTCGCGTCGACCGGGTTTGCGACGTGCGGATGACGGCTTGGCCGGAAACTATCGCTTCCAGTCGCAGATGCCGCCGGAGCGGCAGGGCCAGGTCTGGATGCGCGTGTCCATCGCCTGCGCGTCCAGCGGGTTGCCATGGCGGTGTGAGAGCTTGGTGCGTGCCGCCCCACGCGGCTGCGTGTTCTTCGCCTGCGCCGCCTTCCGCTCGCCCCCGCGTACGCGTTCGGCGTCCGCCTTCCTCGGCGCGTCGACCGGTTCCGCGCGCGCCTGTGCCTCGTTGCCGCCGCGCGCTTCGAGTGCAACCGGTGCAAAGCGCGTTTCCGGCCCGAGGCGCTTCGGCGACAGCACGGCCTTGGAGAGATCGAGGCTGAGATATTCGTTGGGTTCGTAGTCGTCGGCACGCGCAAGACCGCTCCCCGCAACGAGGAGGCCAAAGGCAATTGCGATGGGAACGCTCTTCAGGACCACGGACGCCTCCTGAAATCGATCTTTGAAAGGGGTAATTTACCACTATCTAGGAGGCGTCGCGCGCAAATCCAGCGGCCTATTGCCGCCGTGGTTAAGAAGTTTGGCGGTGTCAGGCGACCTTTCGGTCCGATCCCGTCCCGTCCAGGAACTCCATCAGGCGGTTGCGGATGATGGTGTCCGCCTCGTCCATGATGCGGTCGATGAGCTCCTTGCAGGACGGGATGTCGTGAATCAGGCCTGCGACCATGCCGCAGCTCCAGGCTCCGGCGTCCATCTGGCCGTCCAGCATGATCCTGGGATAGACGCCCGCGACCTGGTCGTGGATATCATCGATCGTGAGCTTGTCGCCCTTCTCGCGCTCGATCTCGAGCAGGCGGTCGACATTGGCGTTCTTGAGAACGCGCTCGGTGTTGCGCAAGCTTCGCATGATCAGACGGGTGTCGAGCTCGGTGGCCGCAACCAGCGCATTCTTCACGTTCTGATGCACCGGTGCTTCCTTGGTGGCGATGAAGCGCGTGCCCATGTTCATGCCCGCCGCGCCCAGCGCCAGCGCCGCGACGAGGCTGCGTCCGTCGGCCATGCCGCCGGAGGCGACGAACGGGATCTTCAACTCCTCCGCCGCGCGCGGAAGCAGAATCATGTTCGGAATGTCGTCCTCGCCGGGATGCCCGCCGCATTCAAAGCCGTCGACGCTGACGGCATCGCAGCCGATGCGTTCGGCCTTGAGCGAATGGCGCACCGAGGTGCATTTGTGGATGACCTTGATCCCGGCCGCCTTCAGCGCCGGCATATACTGCTCGGGACTGCGGCCAGCGGTCTCCACGGCTTTGATGCCGCTCTCGACGATGGCCGCGATGTACTCGGGATAGGGCGGCGCCGAGAATGTCGGCAGGAAGGTCAGGTTCACGCCGAACGGCTTGTCGGTCATATCGCGGCAGCGCGCGATCTCCTTCGCAAGCAGCTCCGGTGTCTTCTGCGTAAGACCGGTAATGATGCCGAGGCCCCCGGCATTGGAAACGGCGGCGGCCAGTTCGGCAAAGCCGACGAAATGCATGCCACCCTGGATGATGGGGTGCTCGATGCCGAAAAGTTCGGTGATCGCGGTCTTCACGTCGGTTTTCCTCCCCGGAGTTTGCCTTGGGTTCGGTCCAGTCTAGCCGGACTTTGGCGACGCCGACATCATTTCTCTCCGAGAGGCAGCAGCATCCGTCCGGCGCCGGCGCCGGAAGCAATGGCAGGACGGGCGATATGGAGATGTCTCCGGCCCAGCGGCCCCTGCGCGACAGAGCCAGCGCCAGGAGGCGGAGGAGCCGCCGCCGCGCGGGAGCAGCAGACGCCTTCCCGCCCGCCGGGAGACGGATGGACGGACGCGGGCCATTACGCCTGGGCGATTAGCCTCCGCCGAAGCTCAAGCAAAGGGGACACCATAGTAGGAGTTGATGCCGCGCACCGCGGCTTCATCACCCCAGTTCCAATCGGTGCGCGCACCGTATTTCGGTGCACCCTCCAATTCCTTGGTGGTGATGCCGGTAATATAACCGCCAAGCTCGGGATCGTATTTCAGGGATTGCCAGGGCAACGGATAATGGTCGTTGCCGAGGCCGAGGAAGCCTCCGAAGCCGAGCACGGCGTATGACACTTGGCCGGTGATCTTGTCGATCATCACGCGTTCGATCGAACCTATCCGGTTGCCATCGGCACCATAGACCGATGTTCCCTCCACCTTGTCGCTGCCGATCAAACGGCCCGTTTCGTTGCGATCGAGTTCGTCCTGGTTCAGCATCGCAATCCTCCGTTCAGCCACGTGCAAAAAGCCAACCGGATGAGGACGCGATCGTTCCGGTTCAGATGCGGGAAAGCCTTTGGATTTGCGGATCAGGAACATCGTGCGAAACGAGCGGTTCTCTGCACACGCTGATCCGCCAGAGGAGGCCGCCCGATGTCCCAGACCGTCTCCGACTTCATCGTTCAGCGTCTGCATCAATGGGGTGTGCGCCACATCTTCGGCTACCCTGGCGACGGCATCAACGGCGTCTTCGGCGCGATGAACCGGGCCCAAGGCAAGGAAGGCAAGATCGGTTTCGTACAGGCGCGGCACGAGGAGATGGCGGCCTTCATGGCGACCGCCTATGCGAAGTTTTCAGGGCAGCTCGGCGTCTGCATCGCGACCTCCGGTCCCGGCGCCTCGCATCTCGTCACCGGGCTCTACGATGCGCTGCTGGACCACCAGCCGGTACTGGCGATCGTGGGCCAGCAAGCCCGAAATGCACTCGGCGGGCATTATCAGCAGGAACTCGATCTCGTCTCGATGTTCAAGGACGTCGCCGGGGCCTACGTCGTGCAGGCTTCCGCGCCTGCGCAAGTGCGCCACCTGATCGACCGATCGGTACGGATCGCGCTGGCGCGGCGGGCTCCTACGGTCGTCATCCTGCCGAACGATTTGCAGGAAGAGCCTTACGAGGATCCGCCCCGCGCCCACGGCTCATTGCACTCCGGCGTCGGTTACAGCGCGCCGACCGTCATCCCTCGCGACGCCGATCTCGATCGCGCTGCGGACGTCCTCAATGCCGGCAAGAAGGTCGCGATGCTGATCGGCGCGGGTGCGCTCCACGCCACCGATGAAGTCATCGCGGTTGCCGACCGGCTGTCGGCGGGCTGCGCCAAGGCGCTGCTCGGCAAGGCCGCGCTGCCCGACGACCTGCCATGGGTCACCGGCTCGATCGGTTTGCTCGGCACCGAGCCCAGCTACAACATGATGACAGACTGCGACACGTTGCTGATGGTGGGCTCGGCCTTTCCCTACTCCGAATTCCTGCCGAAGGAAGGCGGCGCGCGCGGCGTGCAGATCGACATCGACGCCGGCATGATGTCGATCCGCTTTCCGATGGAGGTCGGGCTCGTCGGCGATGCCGCCGAGACGTTGCGGGCTCTGCTGCCGCGTCTCAAGCCCAAATCCGACGACACCTGGCGTCGATCTATCGAAGAGGACGTCGCGAAATGGTGGAAGACGTTGGACAGCCGCGCACATCAGCCGGCCGACCCCGTCAATCCGCAGCTCGTCGCGTGGGAACTGTCTCCACGCCTGCCCGACCGCGCCATCATTGCCAGCGATTCCGGCTCCTGTGCCAACTGGTTCGCCCGCGACCTGAAGATGCGGCGTGGCATCACCGCCTCGCTCTCCGGCGGCCTCGCCTCGATGGGCGCTGCGGTGCCTTACGCCCTCGCGGCCAAATACGCCCACCCGGACCGGCCGGTGATCGCCCTCGTTGGCGACGGCGCCATGCAGATGAACAACATGGCCGAGCTGATCACGGCCGCGAAGTATTGGCGCGACTGGAGGGACCCTCGCTTCATCGTTTGTGTCTTCAACAACGAGGATCTCAACCAGGTCACCTGGGAGCAGCGCATCATCAACGGTGATCCCAAGTTCGAGGCGTCGCAGCGCATTCCCAATGTCTCCTACTCCCGCTTCGCCGAGTTGATCGGCCTGCGCGGCGTCTTCGTCGACACCCCGCAGGCGTTGGGCTCGGCCTGGGACCAGGCGCTGGCAAGCGAGATGCCCGTCGTGCTGGAAGTAAAGACCGACCCCGAGGTGCCGCCGCTGCCGCCGCACATCACTCTCAAGCAGGCAAAGAACTTTACGCTCGCCCTGATGAAGGGCGACCCGAACGAAAGCGGGATGATCAAGGGAGCCGCGCGACAGGTGCTCGAATCGATCCTGCCCGGAAAGCAATGAGGTGAGCCATGAGCGACTTCCGCGATAACCAGCACGGCGTCAACGATCCGGTCGGAGGCTTGGACGTCAAGCGCCGGATCAACGACAATCGTACCCCCCATGAGCAGGGCCAGCACAATGCCGATGTGCGCGCCGAGGCGACGCCGACGGCGGCAGAGCCGTTCCTTCCGGAGCGGCTTCGCCGCAAGCCGACGGATCCCATCAATCCGCGCACCGGACGAAATCCCGCGGATTAGCCGCTAGGAACCTCCGCCCAGGCGGCGTGTTGGTCGGCGCACGTCGCCGGCAAGCGCCCGCGCGACCTTTCGGAAGGATTTCATCATGAAACGCACAATCATCGCGCTTGCCTGCATGGTTCTCGCAGGCCCCGCCCTCGCCCAGTCGCTCGGCGAAAAGACCGGCGTGAATTCGGCGCTCGGCGTCGCGCCGACGACCGCCGACTTCGTCACCCAGGTCGCGATCAGCGACATGTTCGAGATCGAATCGAGCAAGCTTGCCCAGCAGAAGGGCAACGCAGAGGAGAAAACCTTCGCACAGCAGATGATCACCGATCACACCAAGACGAGCAACGAGCTCAAGGGTCTGGTCGGCAACGGCAAGGTGCAGGCCACGCTGCCGACGGCACTCGACAGCTCGCATCAGAGCAAGATCGACAAGCTCAAGAACGCGAGCGGCAAGGACTTCACCTCCGACTACAACTCCTATCAGGTCAGCGCCCACGAAGATGCAGTCTCACTGTTCGAGCGTTACGCCAAGGGTGGCGACAATGCCGAGCTCAAGGACTGGGCCGGCAAGACGCTCCCGGCCCTGAAGCACCATCTCGACATGGCCAAGAACCTCGGCAAGGCGCCGAGTGTCGGCCAGTCCAGCAAGTAACGTATTGCTGAAGGACGCCGGCGTACCCGGCGTCCTTCGCTTAGCAACGACAGTCGTCTCCGCGCATTGAGCTTTCACCATCGCGGAGAGCACCATGTCGAACCCAAGCAAGAATTCACTGTCCCGCCGCCACGTCGTTCACGCCGCGAGCGCAACGCTCGCGGCGGCTTCGCTGGCATCAGCAGCGAAAGGAAACACGTCCATGCCGGAGCAGGGCCTGGTCGATCCCGTCGATCGCTATCCCAAGCCGCCGTTCAAGAAGCAATCGCAGCCCTGGCCAGGTCTCGCCGGACAGATGGAGCCGCGCCCCGATCACGGCGAAACCAGCTACAAGGGCTCCGGGCGGCTCTCAGGCCGCAAGGCTCTGATCACCGGCGGCGATTCCGGCATGGGCCGCGCCGCCGCAATCGCCTATGCGCGCGAGGGGGCCGACGTCGCCATCAACTATCTGCCGGCGGAAGAGCCGGATGCCCGGGAAGTCATCGACCTGATCAAGAAGGAAGGACGCACCGGCCTTGCAATTCCGGGTGATCTCAGGGACGAAGCCTTCTGCAGCAGCCTGGTGGAACGGGCAGTGCAGGGCCTCGGCGGCCTCGACATCATCGTCAACAACGCGGCGCGCCAGCAGACCCGGGAATCCATCCTCGACGTCTCGTCGGAGGATTTCGACGCGACGATGAAGACGAACGTCTACGCCCCGTTCTGGATCATCAAGGCAGCACTACGGCACCTCAGGCCCGGCTCCTGCATCATAGGGACGACCTCCGTGCAGGCTTACGATCCGTCGCCGGAGCTTTACGACTACGCACAGACCAAGGCGGCGACGATGAACTATGTGAAGTCGCTGGCCAAACAGCTCGGCCCGAAGGGCATCCGCGTCAATGGCGTTGCGCCCGGGCCGATCTGGACCCCGCTCCAGGTCTCCGGCGGCGCCACGATGGAGAAGCTGGAGAAATTCGGCGGCATGACGCCGCTCGGCCGCCCCGGCCAACCGGTCGAGCTCGCCTCTATCTATGTGCAGCTTGCCGCGGCCGATGCCAGCTATGCAACCGGCCAAGTATACGGGGCAGCGGGAGGGTCTGGCCAGCCATAGCAGAGCTGGCGCCAGCATTCGCTTGTCGCGCTCGCCGCGGCGGAATGGCTCTTACTCGACACTCTCGGCGATGCGGAGAATGGCGGCGGACACTAAAGGAGTGGTTCCTGCACAAGCAAACGACCCCGGCACCATGGTGCCAGGGCCGTCCTTGGAGATTGCATCGGGCGCACCGGGGGCGTGACGACCGGAGGCAATCCGTCGACTCTTCGTCTCTTCCGCGACTTACCCCGCGGCGTCGGTCGAGCCGTCCGGCATCACGCCGGAGCCCGGCGTCTTGCTGTTGTCATTCAGCTTGGGATCGCGGGTCGCTTCGCGCGAGGGCGAGCCTTTCGGACTGCTCTTGTGGACAGACTGTGCACGTTCCTTGTCGCGCGGCTGCTCTTCCGCGCGCTCGTTCCTGACGATGCCTTGATCAGAATGGGCCATGATGAGTTCTCGCTCTCCTGCTGCTCGAAGCCCCTACGCATTGCGGCGTCGAATGTTCCCGGCAGGACTAGCTGCGCACCGGGTGGCTGACGGCAGTCGAGTTCTCGAGATGTACCTGTCGCACCGTCGTCACGGTTGCGAACGCGACCGAGACGCCGAAGGCGAGAATGAGGGAGAGAAGAGCCAGACGTGAAGCCATCGCCAAACCTCCTGATGAGCGTGATATCGACGCTATCGACAGTCTCCGAATGATGCCTGACCGGTCGCTTGCCCGACGTGAGCGCCCTCACACGCGGGTTTGCGAGGACGACTGAGTTCAGCGCCGCTTTGGAACGGTGTGCACGGCAATGGGCGGGATTTCGCCATCGAGCCAATCCTGCTCGTTGGCGAGGGCGCTCCAGGCGTCGGCCATGCGGGAGTAGCGCTTGTGCGCAGGCTGTCCATCGGCCCGCTCGGCAAGCTGAAGGCAGTTATCGGCATTATCTCTGAAGATGTCAGACTGTTTCATGCAGAGGACGTGGGGACGGAACTCGCACCCCGCAACCCGGTTACCGGATCGTAATCATCGGGGAACTTCCGCACACGGTTCTTCATTGATGTTCATGCGAGTTCTCGTGGCGATCGTCCTGGCATTCATTGGCAGCTCGGCACTTGCCGAGGGCACCGCCGGCCAAGCGCCCAGCGAACGGCCGCCGACCGCGATCGAGGTCATCAGCGCCCTCTACGACTTCAGCCGGTTTCAGCAGGGCCTTCTCGAAAACACCGACCTCAAGGGCAACGCGGAGGTCAAGAACCTCGCCGCGCTGCGCGCCGAGGAAGCCGCCAAGCGCGACAAGCGGTTGAGGGAGGTGCAGGACGCGATCGGCGCGGAGGCACGCCCCAGCAAGGCGGCATCTTCGTCACCAAGCCTTGTGGAGCCCGACATGTCGGATGGTCCGGCCTACGTCAGAAGCTTTTATGCCGCGCAGATCCCCGAATACGAAGCGATCATCGACCTGCTTGATCGCTATCTGAGGTCGCCCGACAACGCCGCGCTCGCAGCGTTCGCGCGCGAGGAGCTGCCGATGCTGCGGACGCAGGTCGTGGACGCGGCGCGCACCATGGCGGACAAGTAGCGACTGGCTGTCGTTCGGCTTTCGCTGCCCGCTGTGCAGCCGCATCATTCCCTCCAGCATCTTGTCCCGGTCCACAGCGCCACGGTGGTCTTACCACCCGAAAGATGAACCGCTGCCGCTCGGATTAGCCCGGCTGGCCGCTCTTCTGGTCGCCCCTCGGAATTGGCGCTCCGTTCCGACTGAATGCGGAGCAAAAAGAGGTTGGAGACCCCGCGTCATTTTGTTCCCGTCGGTCGGGAACCAATCGGAGAGATCGGAGTTGCCCAAGCCGGGCTGAGCAAGGCAGGTTCCATCATCTCGCGCTGTACCCTTGGCGCTTGATTCCGAATTCGGCTGACGCTCTATTTCGATCAACCAACGCGTCATGCCTCGGATTCGGCCGACGCCTGCGGGGGTATCAATATGAGCGACATCGATCCCGGAACTGCATCACGCTCCGGTCGTCGCGCCTCAAAGCCACAAATCAACGGTACGTCGGAGCCGGATTCCCGGGCAGAACTGCTGCTTGCCTTGCAGGCGATGCGCAGCGGTGACTTTTCGGTGCGAATGAGCGGCGACTATCTCGGCATCGACGGCAAGATTGCCGACACTCTCAATGAAATCATCGCCGCCAACCAGCGCATGGCGCAGCAGCTCGAGCTGGTCGGCCAGGTGGTGGGGCGCGAAGGCAAGACCCGCCAGCGCGTGAAATTCGGTCTCGCCTCGGGCTCCTGGGCCGACATGGAGGGTTCGGTCAACACGCTGATCGACGATTTGCTGTGGCCGACGCGCGAGGTGACGCGCGCAGTCGCCGCCGTCGCGCAAGGCGACCTGCTCCAGACCGTCAAGCTCGATGTCGACGGCCGCCCGCTCGGCGGCGAGTTCCTGCAGTCGGCGACCATCGTCAACACCATGATCAAGCAGCTCGGCGTGTTCACCTCCGAGGTGACGCGCGTGGCGCGCGAGGTCGGCACCGAGGGCAAGCTCGGCGGCCAGGCCCAGGTGCCCGAGGTGACCGGCGTCTGGAAGGACCTCACCGAGAGCGTCAACTCGATGGCGAACAACCTGACCAATCAGGTTCGCAACATTGCCGAGGTGACGATCGCGGTCGCCAACGGCGACCTCTCCAAAAAGATCACGGTCGACGTTCGCGGCGAGATCCTCCAGCTCAAGGAAGCCATCAACACGATGGTGGACCAGCTGCGCTCGTTCGCTTCGGAAGTGACCCGCGTGGCGCGCGAGGTCGGCACGGATGGCAAGCTCGGCGGCCAGGCCATCGTGCCCGGCGTCGCCGGGACCTGGAAGGATCTCACCGATTCCGTCAACGCGATGTGCGGCAACCTGACCGCACAGGTGCGCAACATCGCCAACGTCACCACCGCCGTGGCGCGCGGCGACCTCTCGCGCAAGATCACCGTGGACGTGCGCGGCGAGATCTTGGAGCTGAAGGACACCATCAACACCATGGTGGACCAGCTCAATTCGTTCGCATCGGAAGTCACGCGCGTCGCGCGCGAGGTCGGCACCGAGGGCAAGCTCGGCGGCCAGGCCCAGGTGCCGGGCGTCGCCGGCACCTGGAAGGACTTGACCGACAACGTCAACTTCATGGCCTCGAACCTGACGGCCCAGGTCCGCAACATCGCCGACGTCGCGACCGCGATCGCGAGCGGCGACTTGTCGAAGAAGATCACGGTCAACGTCTCCGGCGAGATCCTTCAGCTGAAGGAGACGCTCAACACCATGGTGGACCAGCTCAACGCCTTCGCCGGCGAAGTCACGCGCGTGGCGCGCGAGGTCGGCACCGAGGGGCGGCTCGGCGGCCAGGCCAACGTGCTCGGCGTCGCCGGCACGTGGAAGGACCTCACGGAGAGTGTCAACTCGATGGCCTCGAACCTGACCGCGCAGGTCCGCAACATTGCGGAGGTGACGACCGCGGTCGCCGGCGGCGACCTGTCGAAGAAGATCACCGTGGACGTGCGCGGCGAGATCCTCGAGCTGAAGGACACCATCAACACCATGGTGGACCAGCTCAACGCCTTCGCGGGAGAAGTCACGCGCGTGGCGCGCGAGGTCGGCACCGAAGGCAAGCTCGGCGGCCAGGCGGTGGTGCGCGGCGTCGGCGGCACGTGGAAGGACCTCACCGACAGCGTCAACTCGATGGCCTCGAACCTTACCGGCCAGGTCCGCAACATCGCCGAGGTCGCAACCGCGGTCGCGAAGGGCGATCTGTCCAAGAAGATCACGGTGAACGTCTCCGGCGAAATCCTTCAGCTGAAGGAAACGCTCAACACCATGGTCGACCAGCTCAACGCCTTTGCCGGCGAAGTGACGCGCGTGGCACGCGAGGTCGGCACCGACGGCAAGCTCGGCGGCCAGGCCGACGTGCCCGGCGTCGCCGGCACCTGGAAGGACTTGACGGACTCCGTGAACTCGATGGCGGGCAACCTCACCGCCCAGGTCCGCAACATCGCGGAAGTCGCGACCGCAATCGCCGGCGGCGACCTGTCGCGCAAGATCACCGTGGACGTGCGCGGCGAGATCCTTCAGCTCAAGGACACGCTGAACACGATGGTCGACCAGCTCAACCGCTTTGCGGGCGAGGTGACGCGCGTGGCGCGCGAGGTCGGCACCGAGGGAAGCCTGGGCGGCCAGGCCAACGTGCCCGGCGTCGCCGGCACCTGGAAGGACCTCACCGACAGCGTCAACTCGATGGCGGGCAACCTCACCGCCCAGGTCCGCAACATCGCCGAAGTGACGACGGCCGTGGCGCGCGGCGACCTTTCGCGCAAGATCACGGTCGACGTGAAGGGCGAAATCCTCGAGCTGAAGAACACCATCAACACCATGGTGGACCAGCTCAATGGCTTCGCCGGCGAAGTGACGCGCGTGGCGCGCGAGGTCGGCACCGAAGGCAAGCTAGGCGGCCAGGCCGAGGTGCCCGGCGTCGCCGGCACCTGGAAGGATCTCACCGACAACGTCAACTTCATGGCGTCAAACCTGACGGCCCAGGTCCGCAACATCGCCGAGGTCGCGACCGCCATCGCCGGCGGCGACCTCTCCAAGAAGATCACGGTGGACGTGCGCGGCGAGATCCTGCTGCTCAAGGACACCCTGAACACCATGGTCGAGCAGCTCCGCTCCTTCGCCGCCGAGGTGACGCGCGTCGCGCGCGAGGTCGGCACCGAGGGACGGCTAGGCGGTCAGGCCGTCGTGCCCGGCGTCGGCGGCACCTGGAAGGATCTCACCGACAACGTCAACCTCCTGGCGGCCAACCTCACCACGCAGGTCCGCAACATCGCCGAAGTGACCACGGCCGTGGCGCGCGGCGACCTCTCCCGCAAGATCACCGTCGACGTGAAGGGCGAGATCCTCGAGCTGAAGAACACCATCAACACCATGGTGGACCAGCTCAACGCCTTCGCCGGCGAGGTCACGCGCGTGGCGCGCGAGGTGGGCACGGAAGGAAAGCTGGGCGGCCAGGCCCAGGTGCCCGGCGTCGCCGGCACCTGGAAGGACCTCACCGACACGGTGAACCTGATGGCGGCGAACCTGACCGAGCAGGTGCGTGGCATCGTCAAGGTGGTGACCGCGGTCGCCAACGGCGATCTCAAGCAGAACCTGACGATGAAATCGCGCGGCGAAGTCGCCGCGCTCGCCGACACCATCAACAACATGACGGAGACGCTCGCGACCTTCGCCGATCAGGTGACGTCGGTGGCGCGCGAGGTCGGCGTCGAAGGCCGGCTCGGCGGCCAGGCCAACGTTCCGGGCGCCGCCGGCACCTGGAAGGACCTCACCGGCAACGTCAACCTCCTGGCGGCCAACCTCACCTCGCAGGTGCGCGCGATCGCGGAAGTCGCGACCGCAGTGACCAAGGGCGACCTGACGCGGTCGATCCAGGTCGATGCCCGCGGCGAAGTGGCCGAGCTGAAGGACAACATCAATACGATGATCACCAATCTCCGTCTCACGACGGAGCTGAACACCGAGCAGGACTGGCTCAAGACCAACCTCGCCAAGTTCACCAACATGCTGCAGGGCCAGCGCGACCTCACCACCGTCGGCCGGCTGCTGCTGACCGAATTGTCACCGCTGGTGAACGCCCATACCGGCGTGATCTACCAGGTCGAGAACGAGAACGATTCCCAGCTCCTGCTGCTCGCCTCCTACGCCAGCGACGGCGTCTACCCTTATCTATCCGTTCTGCAGTTCGGCGAAGGCCTGATCGGCCAATGCGCCCTCGACAAGCGGCCGCGCGTCGTCTCCGACATTCCGTCCGACGTGGTGCCGATCAACTCGGCTCTGTTCCGCGTCGCACCGAAGAACCTCGTCGTGCTCCCGGTGCTGTTCGAAGGCCAGGTCAAGGCCGTGATCGAGCTCGCTTCCCTGGTCTCCTTCACGACCTCGCAGATGACGTTCCTGGAGCAGCTCACCGACTCCATCGGCATCGTGCTCAATTCGATCGAGGCGACGATGCAGACCGAAGGCCTGCTCAAGCAATCGCAGCAACTCGCCGGCGAGCTGCAGACCCAGCAGCGCGAATTGCAGCAGACCAACGACCAGCTCGAGCAGAAGGCGCAGCAGCTCGCCGAGCGCAATGTCGAGGTGGAGCGCAAGAACCAGGAGATCGAGCAGGCCCGCCGCGCGCTCGAGGAAAAGGCGACCGAGCTCGCGCTGACCTCGAAGTACAAGTCCGAATTCCTGGCCAACATGAGCCACGAGCTGCGCACGCCGCTGAACTCGATCCTGATCCTCGGACAGCAGCTCACCGACAACCCCGACGGCAACCTCTCGGCCAAGCAGGTGGAATTTGCCCGCACCATCCACGGCGCCGGCACCGACCTGCTCAATCTCATCAGCGACATTCTCGATCTCTCGAAGATCGAGTCCGGTACGGTGACGGTCGACGCGGAGGAAATCCTGACCGCGAACCTGCTCGAGACGGTCGGCCGTCCGTTCCGGCACGAGGCGGACAACCGCAACCTGTCGTTCAAGATCGAGGTCGATCCTAACCTGCCGCGCAGCATCGTAACCGACTCCAAGCGGCTGCAGCAGGTTCTGAAGAACCTGCTCTCCAACGCCTTCAAGTTCACCGCCGACGGCGAAGTGCGCCTGAAGGTCGCCGGCGCGATCGGCGGCTGGGGAACGGATCATCCGGTGCTGAACTCCGCGCCGGCCGTGATCGCGTTCGAAGTGTCCGACACCGGCATAGGCATTCCCCCGGAGAAGCAGAAGCTGATTTTCGAGGCATTCCAGCAGGCCGATGCCGGCACCAGCCGCAAGTATGGCGGCACCGGACTTGGGCTCGCGATCAGCCGCGAACTGGCCAGCCTGCTCGGCGGCGAGATCCATCTGCGTAGCGCGCCGGGCAAGGGCTCGTCCTTCACGCTCTATTTGCCGCTGAGCTATTCCGGCCCGACGCTGGCGCCGCGTGCCGCCACTGCGTCACAGCAATACGGCCAACCACTGGCGCTGCAACCGGCCGCGCCTGATCCGCAACGCGTCATCGAGCAGCTTCCGGACGACCGGCTCAACCTCGAGCCCGGAGACACCATCCTCCTGATCGTCGAGGACGATCCACACTATGCCCGTGTGCTCGTCGACCTTGCCCGCGACAAGGGATTCAAGGTCCTGGTCGCTTCGCGCGGCGCGGAGGCCCTCGAACTCGCCAAGCAGTACCAGCCGACCGCGGTGTCGCTCGACGTATTCCTGCCCGACATGCTCGGCTGGACCGTGCTGAGCCAGCTCAAGCACAATCCGCTCACCCGCCACATTCCCGTGCAGATCATCACGCTCGACGAGGACCGCCAGCACGCCCTGGCGCGCGGCGCGTTCTCCTTCGTCAACAAGCCGACCACGACGGAAGGCGTCTCCGCTGCGCTGACGCAGATCAAGGAATACGCGCGTCCGCGGCGCAAGCGGCTCTTGATCGTCGAGGATAACGAGGCCGAGCGGCTCTCGATCCGCGAACTGCTGCACCACGACGACATCGAGATCCTGGCCACGGATACCGGTGCCGGCGCGCTTGCGACGCTTCGCGAGCAGCCCTGCGATTGCATGGTTCTGGACCTGCGGCTGCCCGACATGAGCGGCTTCGAAGTGCTCGACCAGATCCGCAATGACGAGGCGCTGTCGAGCATCCCGGTCGTGGTGTTCACGGGCCGCGAGCTCTCGGCGGAGGAGGATGCGGAGCTCCACACCATGGCGCGCAGCATCGTGGTCAAGGGCGTTGAATCGCCCGAGCGCCTGCTCGACGAAACCGCTTTGTTCCTGCACCGCGTGATCACGGAACTGCCGGTCGCGAAGCAGCGCATGCTGGAGAAGCTGAACAGTTCCGACGAGGACCTGATCGGCAAGACCGCCCTGCTCGTCGACGACGACGCCCGCAACATCTTCGCGCTGTCGAGCGTGCTGGAACGACGCGGCATGAAGGTGCTGACGGCCACGACCGGGAGCGAGGCGGTGACCCTGGTCGAATCCAATCCGGAAATCGCGATCGTGCTGATGGACATCATGATGCCGCAGATGGATGGCTATCAGACCATCGGCGTGATCCGCGAGAACCCGGCCTTCGCGCGTCTTCCAATCATCGCGTTGACCGCCAAGGCGATGAAGGGCGACCGAGAGAAATGCCTCGAGGCCGGCGCGTCCGATTACCTCGCAAAACCCGTCAACACCGATCAATTGCTGCTTGCGATCCGCATGTGGCTTCACCGTTGAGTTGGATCCGAGAATGGACCACGAAAAGGTCAACATCCTCCTCGTCGACGACCAGCCGGCCAAGCTGCTCGCCTATGAGGTGATCCTGAAGGATCTCGGCGAAAACCTCGTGATCGCCTCCTCGGGCCGCGAGGCGCTGGAGGTGCTGCTCAAGACCGAGATCGCGGTGATCCTGGTCGACGTCTGCATGCCCGAACTCGACGGCTTCGAGCTCGCAGCGATGATCCGCGAGCACCCGCGGTTCCAGAAGACCGCGATGATCTTCATTTCGGCCATCCAGGTCAGCGACATCGACCGGCTTCGCGGCTACGAGATGGGCGCAGTCGACTACGTGCCGGTACCGGTCGTGCCGGAGGTGCTGCGCGCCAAGATCAGGGTGTTCGCCGAACTCTACCGCAAGACCCGCGAGCTCGAACGTCTGAACCGCGAACTCGAGGACCGCGTCCGCGCTCGCACCGCGGAGCTGGAGCGCTCGACCGCGATGCTGCGCGAGAGCGAGCAGCGGCGCAGCATGGCGATCGCCGCCGGCAAGATGGGATCCTGGGACTGGGACTGGATCAGCGGCGATTGGATGTGGGACGAGGGACAGTACCGAATCTTCGGCGTCACCCCCGAGAGCTTCGAGGTCAATCCGGCCAACGTTCAGGCCCTTTTGCATCCCGACGACGTCGATCAGTTGCGCAAGGCGATCGCCGAATTCAACAAGGGCACGCGCGCCTATGAGACCGAGTTCCGCATCATGCGGCCCGACGGTGAGGTGCGCTGGTGCGTGGGCACGGCGGCCGCGACGATGGACCAGAGCGGGCGCGTGGTGCGCGTCAGTGGCGTCACCGTCGACATCACCGAGCGCAAGCGGGCCGAGGAGCGGCAGAATCTCCTGGCGCGGGAAGTCGATCATCGCGCCAAGAATGCGCTGGCGCTGGCGCAGTCGATCGTGCGCCTCACCCGGGCCGACGAGGTCAAGGCCTATGTTAGCGCCGTCGAGGGACGGATCAATGCGCTCGCACGCGTCCACACCATCCTGTCGTTATCGAGCTGGCAGGGCGCCGAGCTCTCCAGGCTGATCGACGAGGAGCTCGCGCCCTATTCGCTCGGGGACCAGATCAAATTGGCGGGTCCCGAAGTCCAGTTGCTGCCGACGACTGCGCAGACGCTGGCGCTCGCACTACACGAGCTCTTCACCAACTCGGCAAAGTATGGCGCGCTATCGACCCAATCGGGGCGGCTCGCTATCGATTGGCGCGTCGAGGGCGGGCTGCTCACGCTGAGTTGGGAGGAATCCGGCGGTCCACTGGTCAAAACACCCAAATCCCGCGGCTTCGGCACGCGAAGCCTGCTTGCGAGCGTCGAATCCCAGCTTGGTGGTCAGGCACTGTTCGACTGGCGCGCCGAGGGCCTGGTGTGCCGCCTGGCGGTGCCGTTGACGGGCAAGATGGCGACGGCCCAGCTCGGCAAGTTCGACGCTGGCAGCCCCGCCGAACTGCAACGCGCATCCGGTTAACCGGACGCTGCGCTCGTGATTCGCTGGGCCGGTTGCGGCTCGCGCGGGATACGTCCTTCCAGCCAAGCCTCCGTTCGCGCGAGATCGCGCAACGCCGTGGCGTAGCGGCGAGCTGCACTTCTCTCCGCGCCGCTCGGGAGCATACGCGCCTTACGCAGCATGTCGGCGGCCGCATTGCGATAGGCCAGCGAGCGATAAAGAAATACGACCTTACCCATATCCAGGTTCCCGTTTCGAGGGCCCCATCTTCGCAAGCCCGGCATGAACGTCGGATGAAGCGGACGATGACGATTCCTGCACCCGAACGGAACCCGGGAATCACGGGCGCGTTGGCCTGCGAGTTGGGATGCCGCCCATGCGCACCAAGAAATCGGTTGAGTTGATCTCTGCCTACGGACCCCTCAAGCTGATGACGCATGCCATGATGGGCGCGGCCCTCGGCCTGACCTTCAGCCTCACGCTCGTCCTGTTCAATCCAGCCGTGGCCAACCTCCTGAAAAACGGCGGAAGCCAAGCCGCTGCTGTCGTGACCCTTGTCCTGGTGACGACGTTCGCGATCGGAGCGACCCTCACCGGCGTCGTGTTCATTCTCTTAGAGGACAAGCAATCTTGAAGTGTGCGTAACCCCCGCGGCTCCGGCCCTATCCCAACCAGGGCGACACCACGCCGAACGAAGGCGGAAGACCAGCCAATAGGTGCTTGGCCGCCGGAGGGCTCCGCCATTGCGGAGCCCATTGTCGAGGGCTCGGTTTCGGGCTCGCTCCACGCCGTCAGCGGTCCACACCCTTCACGAGCCGAAGGCGCCTCCGATTGCGGACGTCGGGCAGAACCTGACTTCCGCCGGCTGCCTTCCATTCTTCGATCAGGAGCTTGATCTTTCGGCGCAAATCCATCTGCGCCAAAGCCCTTTCTGCGCAATCGCCGTCACGCGCAACCAGTTCGCGCACCGACGCTTCGACGTCGGCCATCTCAAGCCTCAACGCTCTGATTTTGCCTCGAATTTCATTAATTCGGTTATCCATGGCTTGTTAGAACAAAATAAGAACATATAGTCAAGTCGCGATTTGAAGTTGGAGGAAGCGATATGCAAGTTCAAGGAAACCACGTTCAGGGGAAATACGACGCCAGCGTTTTCCTGAGCGCGCAGATGACGCGGGCGCAGGGCCTCAAGCTGAAACGGCTGAGCCAGGAGGCTCATCAGCCCGCCCAATACGCACGCGACCTCTCCTTTTGCGAAGCCGCACGGCGCATCCAGGCACTCGAAGCCGAGATCGAGTTGGCGAATTCCTTCTAGCCTCCCCGATCTTCCGGAACGTTGCACAACCGCGCCGGAACCATGGCTGTGCCGAATGGTTCTTCTCGCCAGGGAGAACATGCATGGCACGCAAGGCAAAGAAACGCCGCTACTCGCCAAGCTCGGGTAGCGAGGTCGCAAGCGAGATGCGGCGTTTCAAGAAGGGCACCGCGAAAAGCGGCCGGGGCGGACGCGGCGGCCGCGTGAAGAGCCGCAAGCAAGCGATCGCGATCGGGCTGTCGAAAGCCCGCAAGAAGGGCAAGAAGGTCCCCAAGAAGGCGTCCAAGAAGGCTTCGAACAAGAATTCCAAGAAGACTTCGAAGAAGGCTGCGAAGAAATCCTCGAAGCGGAAATCTGCCAAGCGGTCGCGCTGACCCAGTTCAGATCATGCTGCCCGGCATGAAACAGCGGATCGAAATCCCGAACGCAGTCTTCACTGGCCAAACCATCGTGCGGCCGGCCCGGTTCGGTTCGGTAATGACGGCTTCGTCCGGTACGTCGATCCACTGGCCGTCGAGCCGCACGCGGTAATGTCCGTTGTGCGATTCCCAGTCGGGATCAGCAACAGCGAACCCATCCGCATCCGAGCAGCACGGACCGAGATGGCTGCGCAGGCTGTCGAACCATTGCTTCAGGGGGGAATTCGCATAGCGGCCGTCGTCGCGGCCGAGCACGTTTCCGCCTGCGAGCACCAAGGGCACCGCAAGCAGCGCACTTCCCAACGCGAGCTTCAATCGATCCATGTCGGCACCGATCACATTTGCCCTCCGGCGGGCTCCACAAGAGCATCGGGGACGTTGAAGTTCCCCGCCTGCAAGCCGCAGGGCATACCAGCAGTGGAGAGCGTCACCGTGCAAGCGTGATCGGCAAACACGGCTTTTTCGGACGCGAGGGATCGTCAACCCTGACGTTAACGAGAATGTTATCACAGCCTTCTGGAAGCACGAGAAAGGCGGCCCCGAGGGCCGCCTTTTCAGATTTGAGCCAGCCGAGTTGGCTCACGCGAGTGGCACCGCGACGAAGCGGGTGGCATCCGCGCTTTTGACCTGCAGCAGCACGCTGCGCTTGCCGGACGATTTCGCCTGCGCTAGTTCCGAGCGCACCTCGCCGATATTGCTGACG
Source organism: Bradyrhizobium sp. (assembly GCA_035575945.1). Classification (GTDB taxonomy): domain Bacteria; phylum Pseudomonadota; class Alphaproteobacteria; order Rhizobiales; family Xanthobacteraceae; genus Bradyrhizobium. The sequence goes on from DATLXF010000029.1 coordinate 99,128, forward strand.
GCCTTGCCGCCGACATTGAGGATGACGTCGCCGGTCTGGATGCCGCGTTGCGCGGCCGGCCCTTGCGGATCGACCTCCGTGACGACGACGCCTTTCGGGCCCGCGCCCTGGACGTCGCCGGCCGGCGCCAGGCTGAGGCCCAGGCGCGGCGTGCCTGCATTTGGCTGTCCCCTGCCTTCGTCAGCATTGCCATTTCCCTTGGCCTGACGGTCATTGGCTAGCTCGCCCAACGCCACGGTCAGCGTCTTGCTGTCGCCTTTGCGAAAAACGTCGAGCTTCACGGATGAGCCAGGCGCCAAGGTGGCGATGGTGCGGGCGAGATCGCGGGAGTCCTTGATCGCGGTGCCGTTGACGGCGGTGATCACGTCGCCTGCCTGGATGCCGGCCTTCGCCGCCGGGCTGCCATCCTGCGGGCTGTCGACGATCGCGCCGCGCGCCTCCTTGAGGCCGAGGCTGTCGGCGATATCCGACGTCACGGGCTGCACTTGCACGCCGAGCCAACCCCTTGTGACCGCGCCCTTGTCCCTCAATTGCGCGACGACGAGCTTGGCAGTCGAGGCCGGAACATCGAAGCCGATGCCGACCGAGCCGCCGGAGGGCGAGAAGATCGCGGTGTTCACGCCGATCACATTGCCGTTCATGTCGAAGGCCGGGCCACCGGAATTGCCCTTGTTGATCGGCGCATCGATCTGGATGAAGTCGTCATAGGGACCATTGCCGATATCGCGGCCGCTGGCCGAGACGATGCCGGCCGTGACGGTACCGCCGAGCCCGAAGGGATTGCCGACCGCGATCACCCAGTCGCCGACGCGCGGGTTCTGGTCCGAGAATTTGACGAACGGAAAGTCCTTCTTGCCGTCGACCTTGATCAGCGCGAGGTCGGTCTTTGGATCGGTGCCGACCACCTTCGCGGTGTAGCTCGTGCCGTCGTCCATCGTCACCTGCACGGACTCGGCGTGGTCGACGACGTGGTTGTTGGTCACGGCATAGCCGTCGGCGGAAATGAAGAAGCCGGAGCCCTCGCCCGTGATCATCTCATGGCGTTGGCGCGGCATGCCGTTCGCGCCGCCCGGAAAACGGAAGCCGAACTGCCGGGAGAACTGGTCGAACGGGGAGCTTTCGTCCGAATCCATCCGGTTCTGCTGCAGCATTGCGGTCTTGTCGCTGGTTCGGTCAATCTTCACGCGTACCGAGATCACCGCTGGTTTGACCTTGCTGACGAGATCGCCGAAACCGGGCGGCGTCGCGGCGGCTTCCGCGGCCTGGGCCGGCGCGATGAAGGAATTCATACCGAACGGCAAAGCGCCGGGTGATGCCGCCAGCACGGCCACGCCCAGCGCGGCCACGGTGCCGAGCAGCGCGAGCCGGCGCGGCCTGAGTATGTTGCGAGACGTGTTGGTGTTGAGATTGACGCGGTCGTTCATGTCGAAATGTCCATGTTGAGCAGGAGTCGCCTTGCCTTCAACATGGCCGCTGCCACCTTACGGCGTCCCGTCCATCCGATTAAATCTCGGCAAACAATAGGCGGCGGGTGCGGCAGGCAAATGACCTGCTCGTATTGATGCAGCTCAATACGGCTCCTCGGCACTGTGAAAAACTGCGAGCGTCGGATGATGAGCGGAGGCGCGCCATGTACAAAGACATTCTCGTCCACATTCCAACCGAACGACCCATGCGTCCGGTCATCGAGGGCTCGATCTCGCTCGCGGCGCACCTCAACGCACATCTGGACGCGGTCGCGGTCGGCTATGTCGCAACCAGTACAGCTTACGTGATGGAGGGCGGCGCCGCGGTGGCGGCCGTGTTCGAGCTGGAACGCGAGCGCGCGATGGAGCGGGCCGAGGCGGCGCTCGCGGTGTTCAAGAGCGAAGCGGCCAACGCTGGTCTCTCCTACGCCTGCCACGCGCTCGGCGCGATCCCGGCGGACGCAGCCGGCGCGCTTGGCGAAATGGCGCGTCTGCACGACCTCAGCATCGTGCTCCAGCCGGATCAGGCGCAAGGCTCGTTCGACAACGACGTGCCACGCGAAATCCTGTTCCAGGCAGGCGGCCCGGTGCTGTTCCTGCCTTACACCTTCCGTGGAGCCTTCAAGGCGAACCGGATCGGCATCTGCTGGGACGGCAGCCGCCTCGCGGCCCGCGCTGTGCGCGACGCAGCACCGTTTCTCGCGCGCGCCGCAGAGATCATGATCATCACGGTCAACGAGACCGACGCGGTCTCCAGCGAAGCCTCAGCGAGCGGCCTGGCGAGGCATCTTGGCCGGCGCGGACTGTCGGCCCGCATGGTCGGCCTGTCGGCAGCGCGCGCCGACATCCAGCCGACCATCCTGTCGCTGGCGGCCGACGAAAGCCTCGATCTCCTGGTGATGGGCGGCTACGGCCATTCGCGCCTGCAGGAGCGCATCCTCGGGGGCGTCACCCGCGCCATGCTGGAAGCGATGACGGTCCCCGCGCTCATGTCGCATTGAGCTATCGGCCTGGTGCCATCACGCCGCGACGGGCGCTTCCCACTTCGCGGGCGCGGCGGCGTCCTTGTCGCAAGGCACGTTGCACGCGTCGAAATGCGCCTTGAGCTCGATTTCGGCGAGATGCTCGAAATGTTCGGCTTGGCCGAGGAGTTCCCAGGCCTGGAGCGGCCGGTAGGCCGACTGCTGACGACAAAGGGACGCCAGCGCCCGGTAGCGACGTACGTTCTCCATGAGACCCTCCCTCGCGTTCACGGGGCTTATTGCCCAGATTTGCGTCAGCCCGATGGCGTTCATGCAAAACATTTGCTGCGCGGGCGATCCGCCTGACTCGCTCATCATCGAAAAGCGCCGGTGGCAACCTAGTTCCAAGCGTTGGGGCAGAACTCGCGCCCAGCGGGATGTGCCGCACTCTGTCCGGTTCGGTTCTGGGGCGGGGAACTATATTGCAGCTTCTGAGGGCCGGCTCGTCGTGCTCGACGTCGCGGGGCTGCCGGTCTTGCGGCCATGGTACGTGACCCGCCGCAGCAACAAGATGCTGCTGCCGCCCCCGCAGGCGACGTTCGACTTTCTGAGCTCGGACGGATCGAATTATCTGCCCGATATGCTTGAGCCCGGCGAGCGATAGGCGGCCTTCGCTCAACTCATCAGCTTCATGGCGAGCGTCGCTCCCAGCACCAGGATGATCTGGAGCAGGCGTTCCGTCGTGAAGATGCGGTTGAAGGTGGTCATCGCGCGCCCCGGCCGACTTGAAGGAGATATCGATCGGCCCGTAGCTAGCACAGAAGGGAACGGAGACAACTCCGTACTTGCCCCGTGGCCGGTGCCGGCTGGGGCGGGCCGGTTCGCGGCCGCGCCGACGGCAGGCGATCAGGCCGCGAGCGGGGCAGCGTGGTCCATACGCGTCGCGAAATAGGCTTCCAATTCCGACAACGCCCGTGCTTCCCACTCCCGCGCCTGCTCCAGCAGCGACCAGCTCTGGCCCGGGCGGAACGCTGCGGTCTGGCGATAGAGCGATGCGATGCCGCGGTAGCGGCGCACGTTCTCCAGGATGGCGTGACCGTTCATGTCCCAAAACTCCCTCGTCATTCCCGCGGGAGAAACTGCGGCCAAATGTTTTTCGAAAAGTTAGCGGCGTGGGGCAAGTTCGCGAATGGTTGCCGGACTGTTGCGCGGGCGCGACGCGCGCCGCGGGGCTTACTGCGGAGGCTGGCAAGCAGGGCATGGCTATTCGGCGGCCGCATAGAGCAGCCCCATGACGGGCAGCGCGAGGCCAATGGCCGATGCCAGCACCCAGCCGCCTTGGGCGAAGGCGAAGGTTCCGATCGCAGAGCCCGCCGCGCCGGCTGCGAAGAACGTCGCCATGTAGAGGCCGTTGAGGCGGCTGCGATGCTCGTGCCCGAGCGCGAAGATGGCGCGGAAGCCGAGCACGACGTTGCCCTGCACACCGACGTCGATGGCGACCGCGGCGACCACCAGGCAGGCGAGGTTCAGCATCGAGCCGGGCGCGCCGACATAGGTCACGAGGAAGCCGCCGGCCGCGAGCAACATCGCGACCAGCGTCGCGATGCGGCTATGGCCGCGGTCGGCGAGGCGGCCGGCGATCGGCGCGGCGAACACGCCGGCGACGCCGGCCAGCGCGAACAGCGCGATGCCGCGCTGGGAGAAGCCGAATTCGCCGGCGAGCTGGAGCGGCGCCACCGTCCAGAACAGGGTGAAGGCACCGAACAGGCTCGCCTGATAGAGCGCGCGACGCCGCAGCAGCGGCGTGGCCCGCACCAGATGCGGCATCGACAGCAGCAATTCGCCGTAATGCATCCGCGTCACCGGCTTGCGCTTCGGCAGCGTCATCCAGAGCACGGCCGCGAGCACGATCATCAGCGCTGCGGAGCAAAAGAACACCGCGTGCCACGACAGGGCCGCGGTGACGAAGCTCGACACCGGACGCGCCAGCATGATGCCGAGCATCAGGCCGGTCGAGACGTTGCCGACGACGCGGCCGCGGATGGCTTCAGGCGCCAGATGTGCCGCATAGGGAATAATGATCTGCACGGCGACCGAGCCGAGGCCGATGAAGAGCGCGGCGGTCAGGAACGGCAGCGCATGGGTCGCGAACGCGGCGGCGAGCAGCGCCGCGGCGCCGAGCGTGATCACCGAGCAGATCAGGGCGCGGTTCTCGACGAGATCGCCGAGCGGAACGATCAGCAGCAGCCCGGTGCCGTAGCCGATCTGCGTCATGGTGACGATCAGCCCCGCCGCTGCATGCGACAGGCCGAGCGCGGCGCTGATCGGGGCGATCAGCGGCTGGGCATAGTAGATGTTGGCTGCGATCATGCCACAGGCCGCGGCGAGCACGACCGTCAGGCGCTGCGACATCGCGTCCGGCCCGGACGCGGTCTCGACCGTGGCATTCATCGTCATTCGCATCGTCTCCAGGTAAGGCGCAGGGGATGGCCATCAGCTAAGGAATGGGGAATGGCCATTCCCCATTCTGACAAAAATTCAGGCGAGCAGCTTCATGGCGGTGCCGACGAGGCGCTCTCCGTCGAGCGGCAGACGCGCCTTGCCGACGACACGCATTCCTTGCGTGATGCACAGCATCAGCCGGGCGGTATCGTCGGCTGCGACATGGCGGGGGATCGAACCATCGGCCTGCCCCGCGCGGATGAGGCCGGCGATGAAGCTCTCATTGGTCGCAAGCTGCGCCCTGACGCGGGCACCAACGACCGGATCGAGCGCGGACAGTTCAACCGCGCTGCCAACCACGAGGCAGCCCCGCCGCCCCTCGACGCCCTCGGAGTGCTCGACATAGGACAGCAGCACGTTGCGGATCTGCTCACGGCCGTTTGCGCCCCGCGCCGCCGCGCCGCGAGTCTGCTGCTGGCGCAGCGCGGTGTAGCGTTCGAAGGCGGCGAGAAACACCGCATGCTTGTCGCGAAACGCCTTGTAGATGCTGCCGGTAGCAAGCCGCATCGCCGCGGTGAGGTCGCCGATCGAAGTGGCATGGTAGCCCCGCTCGCGAAACACGCGCACGGCGCGGTCGAGTGCGGTGTCCATGTCGAATTCCCGAGGACGGCCGGGCTGACGTGCGACAGTTCGGAGTGGGCGGGCGGTCTTCTGCATTGCGGGATAATAGGGAATGATTGTTCCCGAATAAAGACACGTGGTTGTGAGCGGATCGAGGAGGAGAATTCGACGAGATCCGGATAGCTTCGCTCCGCTCGCAATGACGGAGTACGACGCAACATCACACGCTTCCGCGACATCTCGCTTGTAGATGCGCCTTTGCAGCCTCGCGGCGCAATTCGCCCGAGCTTTGCTTCGTCGCTTCACCCTCTAAAGCCAAGAGGGCGCAGGGAAGGCCGGGTGCTGACAACGCACCCGCGGTCTGCTGCGCAAAAGGCACACGCAGAAGAACCGCACAGCAGCATACAGGTGGTGCCGATCACTCGGCCTTCCCTGCGCGATGGTCGGACGGCTTATGCCGCGCTCTCCCGGGAGCCGAGTTCCTTCTGGCCTCCCTCACCCTCACGGAATTCACCGTCTCTCGCACCGGTTGACACGAGAGCCGCATCCGCAAGAGCTTGACCGTAGCAACGACGGCCAGGACCACACGGTTTTGCCGTACGCACGGCCCGCCATTTCGCCGCAGTTTTCCCGATGCCGTCGACA
>DATLXF010000030.1:0-1906 GCA_035575945.1 Bradyrhizobium sp.
TGCCCATGCGCGCTTCGAGCAGGTGACGCAGGTGCTGGAACACATGCGGCAGCGCCCAGTCCTGCAACGCTGCTGCCTGATCGAGCGCGTTCGGCTTCATCTCGATCAGCGCCAGGTAATGCAGCGGTTCGGCCACGAACATCCCCTCGCCATAGCAACGGGCATGCCGGGCGATCTCGCGGCCCCCGCACAGGATCACGACCTGATCGACGAAGCCCTTCACGATGACATCCTGGAAGCCATAAGCGGTCGGCACCGAGTAATCGTTGGTGCGGTAGCGCACGAGCGCGGTCGATGAGACGCGGCCTGCGCGCTTCTCGCAGGACTCGAGCGGCACTGTGGGCAGGTCGCGCAACCCGGCCAGATCGGCGATCAGCCTTTCGCCGATGGTCTCGGCGTGCCGTCCGGCCCGCTCGCCCTGGCGGGCACGGCAGCGTGCCGCCAGCATGGCGTTCAGCTCGTCATAGCTCGCCGCTTCCGGGATCGGCACCATGAAGTTGGCGCGCGAGAACTTCACCAGCCCCTCGACCTTGCCCTTGTCGTTGCCCTTGCCGGGCCGCCCGAACCGGTCGTCGAACAGGTAGTGGCTGACCAGCTCGGTGAACGCCCGCGTCCGCTCGCGCTTGCCGTCACCGCAGATCTTGGCCACCGCGATCCTGAGATTATCGTACAGGACCGAGAGCGGCACGCCGCCGAAGAACGCGAAGCTTGAGACATGGCCGTCGAGGAACGCCTCGGTTGTCTCGCGCGGATAGGCCTTCACAAAGCACGCATCCGACTGCGGTAGGTCGAGACAGAAGAAGTGGATCTTCTGGCGGACACCGGCGATGATGGCGACGGCCTCGCCAAAATCGACCTGCGCATGCCCCGGGGGATGCGCCAGCGGCACGAACGTCTCGCGGCCCCGCGCGCGGGCAAGGCGCACATAATCCTTCACCACCGTATAGCCGCCGACAAAGCCGTGCTCGTCGCGCAGCCGCTCGAAGATCCGCTTTGCCGTATGCCGCTGCTTCACCGGCCCGCTTCGGTCGCCCTCCAGGATCGCATCGATCGCCGGCGTCAGCGGCCCCAGCTTCGGCTTCGCCGCCGGCACCTTGCGCGTATATCCCGGCGGCAGCGAGAACCGGCACATCTTCAAAACCGTCTCGCGGCTCAGGCCAAAAACTCGCGCCGCCTCCCGGCGACTATGGCCCTCGATAAACACGAAGCGCCGAACCGCTGCATAAACCTCCACGGCAAACATACTTGGCCGCCCCCAAAGGGAACAGCCTACCACTGGCTGGTTTTTACACCGCCACGCTCAGCAAAATACCGGCGTTCCTGTGGTCTGCTTTGTCACCGCCCTGCACAGGGGTTCACGGTCGCGTTCACCACCGCGGCATCGCTGGTCAACCAGCTGATGGAGGCGCGTGATGAGCGCCGCCTGCTCAAGTTGCAACGCGAGCTGGCGGCCGTAAAGCTGCTGATCATCGATGAGCTTGGCTATGTGCCGCTGTCACCGACCGGCGCCGAGCTGCTGTTTGAGACATTCTCGCAGCGTTACGAGCGCGGCGCGACCATCGTTACCTCGAACCTGCCGTTCGAGGACTGGACGTCGGTGCTGGGCTCCGAACGGCTGACCGGCGCGCTGCTCGACCGGCTCACCCATCACGTCAGTATCCTGACCATGAACGGCGACAGCTATCGCCTCAAACAATCCGCCGGCCAGCGCCAATCCGCCAGGGCGGAGCAAAACCAGGCCACCGGCGAAATCGTTGACCCTGATACCGGCGAAATTATCCCCGCCTGATCCACCACGCCGCCAACGATATGCAAAGGGGCCCGATCGGGCCCCTTTGCATATCGCGACAGTGCACCATCACTGGCCTGCTTTTACTCCGCCGCGCTGGCCTAGAATCCAACCGCC